>CAWEVG010000043.1:0-171056 GCA_963812395.1 uncultured Actinomycetes bacterium | reverse complement strand
ATCCGGGCCGCCGACTACGCCGACCTGGCTGCGCAGCCGGAGTGCAGCAGCGTGCCCGGCAGATCCGCGGTGACGTCGGGGACCCCGACATCCTGCTCCTGGGGGTCGATCGGCTGGACTACACCAAGGGCATCGACGTGCGGATCCAGGCCGTGACCGAGCTGATGCTCGACGGGGACCTCGACCCGGAGCGCACCGCCTTCATCCAGGTCGCGCCGCCCACACGTGCCAAGGTCGAGGAGTACCAGAAGATCCGCGACGACGTGGAGCTGCTCGTCAGCCGCGCGAACGGGGCGCTGGGACCAGTGGGCACGAACCCGATCCACTACATGCACCAGGCGATGGGCCCCGACGAGCTCGCCGCCCTGTACGTGGCCGCTGACGTGATGCTGGTGACGCCGCTGCGCGACGGGATGAACCTGGTTGCCAAGGAGTACGTGGCCGCGAAGATCGACAATCGTGGGGCGCTGGTGCTCAGCGAGTTCACGGGGGCCGCGGAGCAGATGTCACAGTCCTGGCTGGTGAACCCCTACGACATCAGTGGGATGAAGGCCACGATCATGGCCGCCCTGAACGAGCCGGAGGCGGCCGCCACCACCCGGATGAGGTCGCTGCGGGCTGGGGTCAACACCGATGACGTCGCCAAGTGGGCCACGGACTTCCTGGGCAGCTTCCCGGTGGAGCCCGACGATGACGCCTGACCTCGTCAGGCCCTCCACGAGCTGGGTCGGGCACCCTCGGCTGCTGGTGGCCCTCGACTTCGACGGGACGATCTCGCCGTCGTCGCCGTGCCGTCGGAAGCCCGGCCGGTCCCCGGGGCGCTCGACCTGCTGGCACGGCTGACGGGGCCCCCGGCACGGAGGTCGTCCTGGTCTCCGGGCGCGCGCGACGCGACCTGGCGACGGTCAGTGGGGCCGAGGGCATCGTCACCCTGATCGGCTCCCACGGCCAGGAGATCGGAGCCGACCTGATCCCCAGCAGTGCGGAGACGGCGCTGCTGGCCGACGCCCGAGGCGAGAGTCGCCGATGCGGTGGGTGGCATCCCGGGCATCCGGGTGGAGGACAAGCCCGCGGGCCTGGCTGTCCATGTCCGCGGGTGCGCCGAGCCCGACGGTGCCCGTGCCGTGGAACTGATCCGGGGCCTGGCCGTCGAGTTGTCGGACATGTACTGCCTGGAGGGCAAGCTCGTGATCGAGCTGTCGACGCGGCCGCTGGACAAGGGATCCGCGCTGCGCGCGCTGATCGCCACCGACCCTGCACGCCGGGTGCTGTTCGCCGGCGACGACGTCACAGACGAGTCGGCGATGGCAGTCCTGCGGCCGGACGATGTCTCGATCCGAGTGGGTCCCGGGGAGAGCCTGGCGCGCTTCCGCGTCCAGGACCCGATCGAGATGGTCGACGTGCTGGCGGCGCTGACGCACCTACGCCTGGGCGAACCGCCAGGGCTGACGCCGGCCCCACCGCGCGGGCCCTCCTGCGGCGCAACCCCCGCGGGTCCCGCACCGATGGTCTCGACCCTGCTGGAGGGTCTGCGTGCGCTCAGATCGGCTCGCGGTACGTGCCCCACTCCGCGCGCAGGACGTCGCACATCTCGCCGAGCGTGGCCTCGGCCCTCGCCGCGTCGATCAGCAGCGGGACGAGGTTGGTGTCTGTCCGCGCGGCCTCGGCCAGGATCGCCAGGGACTTCTCGACGGCCCCGGCGTCGCGCACCGCGCGCCGCTCCGGCGAGTTGCGGCCACCTGGGTGCGCTCGACCTCGTGCGACACCCGCAGGATCTCCAGGGGGGTCTCGATGGCGTCGGTGTTCACGTTGACGCCGACCACGCGCTTGCTGCCCGTCCTCCACCGCCCGCTGGTGCGCGAAGGCGGCATCGGCGATGAGGTCGGTGAACCACCCGTTCTCGATGCCGGCCAGCAGGCCCGAGGTGATCGGCCCGATCGGATGGTCCTCGCCCGGTCGGCGCCGGGCCCCGAGCTCACGGATCTGGGCGAAGATGGCCTCGGCCTGGGCCTCGATGCGGTCGGTCAGGGCCTCGACGTACCAGCTGCCCCCCAACGGGTCGGCCACGTTGGCCACCCCGGTCTCCTCGGCGATCACCTGCTGGGTCCGCAGGGCGATCTGCGCGGCCTTCTCGCTGGGCAGGGCCAGGACCTCGTCCAGGGCGTTCGTGTGCAGCGAGTTGGTCCCGCCGAGCACCGCGGCCAGGGCCTCGATCGCGGTCCGGACGATGTTGTTGTCCGGTTGCGGGGCGGTCAGGCTCACCCCGGCGGTCTGGGTGTGGAAGCGCAGCCACTGGGCGCGCTCGGTCGTGGCGCCGTACTCGTCGCGCAGCCAGCGGGCCCAGATGCGGCGCGCCGCCCGGAACTTGGCGATCTCCTCGAAGAAGTCGACGTGCGCGTCGAAGAAGAACGAGAGCCCCGGGGCGAACTCGTCGACATCCAGACCGCGCGACAGGCCCAGCTCGACGTACCCGAAGCCGTCGGCCAGCGTGAAGGCCAGCTCCTGCGCCGCCGTGGAGCCGGCCTCGCGGATGTGGTACCCGGAGACGCTCAGCGGCTTGTACTTGGGCACGTTCGCGCCCGACCCACTCCATGAGGTCGCCGATCAGGCGCAGGTGCGGCTCCGGGCCGAACAGCCACTCCTTCTGGGCGGTGTACTCCTTGAAGATGTCGGTCTGCAGGGTGCCGTCGAGGAGGCCGATGTCCGCGCCCTGGCGCTCGGCGGCCACCACGTACATCGCGAAGATGGGCACGGCTGGTCCGGAGATGGTCATCGAGGTCGTGACGTCAGCCAGTGGGATCCCCGCGAACAGGACCTCCATGTCCCGTGCCGAGTCGATCGCCACGCCGCAGTGGCCCACCTCGCCGCGTGCGAGCGGATCGTCGGAGTCGCGGCCCATCAGGGTCGGCATGTCGAACGCCACCGACAGCCCGCCGCCGCCCGCGGCCAGGATGTCGCGGAACCGGCCGTTGGTCTGCTCCGCGTTGCCGAACCCGGCGAACTGCCGGATGGTCCACAGCCGGCCGCGGTAGCCCGAGGGGTACAGCCCCCGGGTGAAGGGGAACTGCCCCGGCCACCCGATCTGCGCGACCGGCTCGCCCCCGTCGGGTGGCCCGTACACCGGGGCCACCTCGTCACCGGAGAGGGTGGTGAAGTCCGCATCGCGGACCTTGCCCGACTGCACGGCGGCGTCGTAGTCCGCCTCCCAGCGTGCGCGACCATCAGGGCTGCTCATGCAGGTCACGGTACTCGTCGCGGTGGCCCCGGGCGCCACGAGGACCGGGTCGCTCAGCCGGCGACCTCGGCGACGATCCGGTCGGCGGCGGTGAACGCATCGGTGCGCCCGGCAGCCACGTCATCGGCGAGTCCGTCGAGGGCTCCGTCGCCCCCCACTCCGGCGAACCGGGCCTGAAGCGCGGCAAGGGCGATCGCCTGGATCTCCGAGCGCGCACGGCTGCCGGCGCCGCGCCGACCCGGTGCCCGAGGACGCCAGCCACTCCCGGTGCCCGTCGATCGCCGCCACCAGCTCCGGCAGGCCCTCGCCACGCGTGGCCACGACCTTGAGCACCGGCGGCCGCCACGCCCCCGCCTGACCGGACGGGCCGAGGCTGATCATGTGCCGCAGCTCGCGGGCGGTGGAATCGGCCCCGTCACGGTCCGCCTTGTTCACCACGAAGATGTCGCCGACCTCGAGGATGCCTGCCTTGGCGGCCTGGATCCCGTCGCCCATCCCCGGGGCCAGGAGCACGATCGTGGTGTCCGCCTCGCTCGCGACCTCCACCTCCGACTGCCCCACGCCCACCGTCTCGACGAGCACCGGGTCGCACCCGGCCGCATCCAGGACGCGCACCGCCTGCGGGGTCGCCGACGCGAGTCCGCCGAGGTGGCCGCGGGAGGCCATGGAGCGGATGAAGACGTCAGGGTCGGTCGCGTGCTCCTGCATGCGGATGCGGTCGCCGAGCAGGGCACCCCCGGAGAACGGCGAGGAGGGGTCGACGGCGAGCACCCCGACCCGACGCCCAGCCGCGCGGAACTGCGCGACCAGGGCCGAGGTCGTCGTCGACTTGCCGACACCAGGCGAGCCGGTGAGCCCCACGATGTGAGCCTCCCCGGACACCGGCGCCAGGGCCGCCATGAGGTCACGCAGCTGCGGAGCCCCGTCCTCGACGAGCGTGATCAGCCGGCCGACCGAGCGGGGGTCACCCGCACGAGCCCGCTCGACCAGCTGGTCGACGTCCACCGTCCGCGCCACGCCCCACCTCTCCTCCACGACCGCCACGAGCCCCGACCATCCGACCACCCGACCAGCCCAACCCGAATGATCCGCCATTGCGCGGCTCAGCCTGCGGTTGATCCGGATCTCCGACCACGAAATGCCGCGAATCCGGATCGATCTGGCCGGTCCGTCCGGCTCAGGCCTTGGGCACGCGGACGATGAGGGCGTCTCCCTGCCCGCCACCGCCGCAGAGCGCCGCCGCGCCCACGCCGCCGCCGCGCCGCTTCAGCTCGTTGGCAAGGTGCAGCACGATCCGGGCACCGGACATCCCGACCGGGTGCCCCATGGCGA
This sequence comes from uncultured Actinomycetes bacterium, assembly GCA_963812395.1. Lineage (GTDB taxonomy): Bacteria > Actinomycetota > Actinomycetes > S36-B12 > CAIYMF01 > Prado023. The sequence goes on along the minus strand of CAWEVG010000043.1, from coordinate 166,489 downwards.
TCGCGCCACCGTTGACGTTGACCCTCTCGGGATCCACGCCGAGCTTCTTCGTCGACACGATCCCGACGGCCGCGAAGGCCTCGTTGAGCTCGAGGAGGTCGAGGTCGGTGGGCGCGATGCCCTCCTTCGCGCACGCCTTGAGCACGGCGTTCGCCGGCTGCTCCTGCAGCGAGGCGTCCGGGCCGGCGACCACGCCGTGGGCACCGATCTCAGCCAGCCAGGTCAGGCCCAGCTCCTCGGCCTTGGCCTTGCTCATGACGACGACAGCAGCAGCACCGTCGGAGATCTGCGACGCGGAGCCGGCGGTGATGGTGCCGTCCTTGGTGAACGCCGGACGCAGGCGTGACAGCGAGTCGACCGTGGTGTCGGCGCGCACGCCCTCATCCACGCTGAACTCGATCGGGTCGCCCTTGCGCTGAGGGATCGACACCGACACGATCTCGTCATCGAACAGCCCGTCCTTGGCGGCACGCGCGGCCAGCTGGTGCGAGCGCGCGGAGAACTCGTCCTGCTCCTCGCGGGTGAGGTCGTAGCGGGAGTTGAACTGCTCGGTCGACAGGCCCATCGCCAGCTGGTCGATGGCGCAGAAGAGCGCGTCGTGGGCCATCGAGTCCTTCATGGTCCAGTCGCCGTACTTCACGCCCTCGCGGCTGCCGATCAGGACGTGCGGGGCGTTGGTCATCGACTCCATGCCTCCGGCCACGACGATGTCGAACTCGCCGGCGCGGATCAGCTGGTCGGCCAGGGCGATCGCATCGATACCCGACAGGCACACCTTGTTGATGGTCAGGGCAGGCACGTCCAGCGGGATCCCACCGGCGACCGCGGCCTGGCGCGCGGTGATCTGCCCGGCGCCGGCCTGGATGACGTGGCCCATGATCACGTACTCGACCTGGTCGCCGGACACGCCGGCCTTGTCCAGGGCGCCCTTGATGGCGATGCCACCGAGCTCGGCGGCGGAGAACCCCTTCAGGGACCCGAGCAACCGACCCATCGGGGTGCGGGCGCCGGCGACGATCACGGATCCGGACATGGCGTGCCTCTCTTTCGTGGGAACTGGCGATGCTGATTCACGCCCCACGATAGCCACGCGACCGCGGCGACGGAACACCGGCTCGGCTCGCCGGACGGCCGGTCGCCGGTCGCCCCTGCGCATCGCCCCCGCCCTGCGCGAGCACCGCGCCGCCAGCGCCGGATCGCCCACGGCGTAGGCTGAATCCGCGCTCGATCCGGCTCGTGGCCGACGGCGCCCCAGCTATGGGTCCGGCCCCTGTGCCGGACAGGAAGGCGGATCCGATGGACACCCCCACCCCCGCGCCCGAGATGACCGGTTCGTCACCGGTGGCGGCGCTCGGCCCACTGGTCGAGCGGATCGACCACGTCGGGCTCGCCGTGGCCGACCTTGACGTCGCCATCGCCTTCTACGAGCGCGCCTTCGGCCTGCACTCGGTGCACGAGGAGGTCAACGAGGAGCAGGGCGTGCGCGAGGCGATGATCGACATCGCCGGCTCCGGGTCCTTCCTGCAGCTGCTCGCACCCCTGCGCGAGGACTCCCCCATCGGCAAGTTCCTGGCCCGCAGCGGCGAGGGGATGCAGCAGCTGGCCTTCCGCGTCAGCGACATCGACGTCGCCGGTGAGCGCCTGCGCGCGGCCGGGGTCCGACTGCTCTACGACGTCCCCAAGCGTGGCACCGCCGGCTCCCGCGTCAACTTCGTGCACCCCAAGGACTGCGGTGGGGTCCTCGTCGAGCTGGTCGAGCCGGCCACGGACGCCGCCGCGCACTGACAGCCCCGTGTCATGGGCGGATTCGCCCAACCCATGGGCGATCCCGCGCCCGGGACCGGCGAGCTCAGGCAACCCTCCCCCGGGTGACGTCAGCAGGTTACCGAGCAGTAGCCTGAACGGGACCGGTACTCGTCCGACATCCCTGGAGGTCCCCCGTGAAGCAGATCCTCGACGCGATCCTGGCTGATGCCCATCTCGAGCCGGGCTTCGCCGACATCGACATGCCCGAGTTCTACAAGGGCATCACCGTCCACAAGGACGAGGAGGAGATGTTCGCCGGGATGCCCAGCCGGGAGAAGGACCCCCGCAAGTCGCTGCACCTCGACGAGGTCCCTGTCCCCGATCTCGGCCCGGGCGAGGCCCTGGTGGCGGTGATGGCCTCGGCCATCAACTACAACACGGTCTGGTCCTCGATCTTCGAGCCGGTGAGCACGTTCGGCTTCCTGAGCCGCTACGGGCGCACCCACGCCCTGGCCAAGCGCCACGACCTGCCCTATCACGTGGTCGGCTCGGACCTGGCCGGCGTCGTCCTGCGCACCGGGCCGGGCGTGAACGCCTGGAAGCCCGGCGACGAGGTCGTCGCCCACTGCCTGAGCGTGGAGTTGGAGAGCCCGGCCGGCCACAACGACACCATGATGGATCCGGAGCAGCGGATCTGGGGGTTCGAGACCAACTTCGGCGGCCTGGCCCAGGTCGCTCTGGTCAAGTCCAACCAGCTGATGCCCAAGCCGCGGCACCTGACCTGGGAGGAGGCCGCCGCACCCGGTCTGGTCAACTCCACCGCATACCGCCAGCTGGTCTCCCGCAACGGCGCCGGCATGAAGCAGGGCGACACCGTCCTGATCTGGGGGGCGTCCGGGGGCCTGGGCTCCTACGCCACCCAGATGGCCCTCAACGGCGGGGCGACCCCCGTGTGCGTGGTCTCCAGCGACGACAAGGCCGACATCGTGCGCAAGATGGGCGCCGAGCTGATCATCGACCGCAGGGCCGAGGACTACAAGTTCTGGAAGGACCCCCAGACCCAGGACCCCAAGGAGTGGCAGCGGTTCGGCAAGCGGATCCGCGAGCTCACCGGCGGCGAGGACGTCGACATCGTGTTCGAGCACCCGGGCCGTGAGACGTTCGGCGCCTCGGTCTACGTGACCCGCAAGGGCGGGACGATCGCCACGTGTGCCTCGACCTCCGGGTACATGCACGAGTACGACAACCGCTACTTCTGGATGAACCTCAAGCGCATCATCGGCTCGCACTTCGCCAACTACCGCGAGGCCTACGAGGCCAACCGCCTGATCGACCGCGGGTTGATCCACCCCACGCTGTCCCAGACCTTCCCCCTCGACCGGACCGGCGACGCCGCCTACGAGGTCCACCGCAACCTGCACCAGGGCAAGGTCGGCGTGCTCTGCCTGTCCCCCGAGGAGGGTTTGGGCGTGCGCGACGAGGAGAAGCGCGCCAAGCACCTCGATGCGATCAACCGGTTCCGCGGGGTCTGAGCCCCGGGCGGGGCGCCCGCCCTGTCGCTTCGTGCGCGGTGCCCCGGCTCGGGGCGGGCAGGTTCCCCGCCGTGTCGTTTCGTGCCGGCACACCGGCTCGGGCGCGGGCAGGTCCCCGCCCCATCAATTCATGCGCGGTCGCCCCGACTCGCGCACGAAACGAACGATTAGCGACGGCCGCGCGCCATCCCCCTCGGCGACCGCGCACGATCTGCACGGATAGACCGTGTCTCAGGCCCGCTGACGGTTCGCTTCATGCGCGGTCGCCGTCGCATGACGGTTCGAGCTCGGGCTAAGCGTGCACTTCATGCGCGTTCGCCTGCGGGAAGGCAACTCACAGGGTGGTGAGCCAGGTGAGCAGGGCCGGGTGACCGCCTCTGGGGCCTCAACTGCCGTCAGGTGCCCGGCAGCCGGGATCTCGACCACGGTGGTGGCACCGCCCCCGGATCGCGCGGCCTCGGCCATCGCCGCGGCATCCGCGGCCGGCGAGATCGTGTCCTCTGCTCCGTACAGGACCAGCACCGGCCCGCCGAAGGCCGCGATGTCCGCCAGCGAATCGACGCGGGCGGCCATCGCCCGCTGCGCCCACGCCACACCGGTCGCCGGCTGTGCACCGATCCAACGGCGCACGGTGGCGACGACGTCGGGCCGGGAGTCGCGAGTCGTGGCGCCCAGGAGGTTGGGCAGCATCCCGTCGGCGATCCCCGCCGCGGTTCCGGCCGCCTCGACCTCGGCTGCGACCGTCTCCCTGTTCGCGGCCGCCTCCGGTGAGTCGGCGCCGGCCTTGGTGTCGGCCAGGATGATCGCCCTCAGCCGCTCGGGGTGCCGCCGCAGCAGCGCCATCGTGACGTACCCGCCCATGGACAACCCGCCCACCACCGCACGGTCGATCCCGAGGTGGTCGAGGAGCTCCGCGACGGCGTCTGCCATCACGTCAAGGGACGGTGCTTCCTGGGCCCGCGCGCTCCCGCCGAACCCTGGCAGGTCCGGGGTGATCACCCGATGGCCCGCCTGCCCCAGCGCCTGCCGTTGGGCAGCCCACAGGGAGCTGTCCATCGGGAAGGCGTGCAGGAGCACGACTGGCTGACCGGATCCGCTCTCGACGTGATGCAGCATGGTACGAAGGGTAGCCACTTCGCATCGTCGGGCGGGCGCTGTCCCGATACCGTTCTCCCATGGGGCGCAGGAACCGGCGGGCGGAGGACTCAGCCCCCCTGCGCCCGATCGGCTCGGTGCAGGCCTCGCAGTCCCACCCCGACGGCGAGTGGCACGTCCGCACCATCACCGGCGCTGGAGCCACGAAGGCCTACCGGTGCCCGGGCTGTGAGCAGGAGATCCCCCCGGGGCTGGCCCACATCGTGGCCTGGCGGGCCGATCGTCACGACGGTGATGAGTTCCGCCGCCACTGGCACACGCCCTGCTGGAACAACCGCGCCCGCTGGCGCCCCCGGTAGAGGTCCGAGGGCCCGGCGGCCGGAGGCACACGCCCTGCTGGAACAACCGCGCCCGCTGGCGCCCCCGGTAGGGGTCCGAGGGCCCGGCGGCCGGAGGTGCTCGGCTGCACTGGCGGGCGACCTACCCCAGTGGTGGCAGCTCCAGTGGCACGAGGGCAGCCCGCGCCTCGGCGAGCAGGACCTGCTCCGCCCGGCGATAGCGCGCATCGGCGTCCGCAGGCGAGTCCCCGACGGCGGTCAGCCCGACACGGCCCTCCTCGGTCAGGCAGCTCATCATGTGGAAGACGATGCCCACCTGCCGTGACTGGTCGAAGTGCAGCCGGTTGCGCGCAACGATGTCGAAGAGGTCCGCGAGGGACAGGCTCGCGAGCTCACGGGCCTCCAGGTGGTCGGTCGCAACCAGGTGCTTCTCCTTGCCCGAGGGGGTCAGGAACAGGGCGGTCCCGGGGTCGTATCGCCCGTCGGTCAGGAACTGGAGGGTGAGGAACGGATGCGTCGTCCCACCCTTGCGGAGGTTGATCTCGATGGCGTAGCTGGTCCATGCCCCGGCGCCATCGCGGACGACGACGAAGTCGAGGGCGAAGCGTCCGAGGACACCCTCGCGAGCAAGCCGCCGACCGATGACCAGCGCGTCGCGGCTGATCTCCGAGGCGTAGCCGTAGTCCGCGGGGAACCGGCAGCCGAGGTAGCTCTGGCCGCTGGGGCCGCCGAGGAGCTGGTCGTGGGTCGAGAGCAGCTCGACGTCGCCGTCGGGCAGCACCCTGAGCTGGACGGAGGGGCTTCGCAGCTCGACGCCGACGATGCGCTCCTCGACGATCCCTCCGCGCTCAGCCAGCTTCGCCAGGTAGGGGCCCAACTCGATGGTGGGCAGCTCGAAGGCCATGGCCTCGACCCGCCGGACCAGTTCCGGTCGCTCCAGGGATGACCCGGGAGGCGGGAGGTCCCGCAGGTCCACCAGCGCGTTCCCCTCACCGGAGACACCCTCGTTGAGCTTCACGAGCGCCTCACTGGCCCCCGGACGCTCGGCGCGCAGGTGCGACAGGGCCTCCACGACGTCGTCGAGGCTGCTCAGGTCCTCGAAGCCCAGGGGGTGGCGGACTCCCTCTTCGGAGAAGAGCCGGCGGCACCCGGACTTGGTGCCCAGCGGGTACAGCCGCGGGTCGGCGCCGTACATCGGGATGCCCAGGGCGAGGGCAAGGTCCCGCTCGCGCTCGGTGGTGTTGTAGGGGATGAGGTGCGACCGCCGACGATCGGGCACGAGCGAGCTGATGTGGGCCAGCAGTCGTGGCCGGGCCAGCAGCTTGTCGGTCAGGGGGCGCCCCGACGCGTCGCCCACGTGGACGAGGTCGAGCCTGGAGCGCGCATGGCTCGGGATGACGCCGGGGAGCAACGCGAGGTAGTACTCGATGACGGCGGGCGCAATGGGGGTGGAGGTGACGTAGATCATCCGCAGACGCGGCTGGCGCAGCAGAAGGAGCAGGAAGAGGAAGCGCTCCTCGTAGGCCTGCAGCAGCGTGCCGCCACGCTCGTCGATGCGGTCCAGCGACACGGACGGGACGACGACCACGGACTCCCCTGGCTCGTTGAGGCCCATGATCCGCCAGACGTCGGGCATCCGCCGTTGCAGCGTGTCGAACCTGGAGTCCCGCTCCACTGGGGACAGCGCGTCGAGGAGGGCGTGGGCACCGCCGACCGATGAGCTGCTCATGGCGCGACCCGCGCCGCGTCGAGGCCGACGACGTCGAACGTTGCCACCGGGCGGGAGAACCCACGCAGGGTGAGCTCCCCGACGGGCTGGGTCACTGCCACATCCTCGACTGCCGCGCTGACCCGCTGAGTGACCAGCACCTGCCACGGGGCGGCCGCCGAGCAGAGCCGGGCGGCGAGGTTCGTCACCGTCCCGATCGCCGCGTAGTCGTAGCGCCCCTCGAACCCGATGCGTCCGCACGTGGCGTAGCCCTGGGCGATCCCGATCCCCAGCGCCAGGTCGTGACCCTCGCGTCGCCACGCCTCGGCCAACTCCTGCACCCGGGCCCGCATGGCCACGGCCAGGCGCACGGCCCGCGCGGTGGCATCGGCGACGGGCACGGGGTCGTTGAAGAAGACCATGATCCCGTCACCGGTGAAGCGCTCCAGCGTCCCGTCGAAGCGCATCACGAGGTCCCCGACCGACTGGTGGTACCGGCGCAGGATGTCCCACACCTCCTCGGGCTCAGCTGTCTCGGCGAAGCTCGTGAAGCCGCGGAGGTCGGCGAACACCACTGTGATGTGGCGGCGGTGCCCCTCGGCGAAGTCAACGTCCCCGGCGGACAGGACCGCCTCCGCCACCTGCGGGGACAGGAACCTGCGCAGCCGGCTCACCCTCTCGAGCTCCTCCACCTGGCGCCGCACCCGCTCCTCCAGCTCGACGTTCCAGTCCGCGAGCTCGGCCGCCTGGCGCTGCACCGTGTCGTGGTACCGCTTGATCCGCACCAGGGATCGCACCCGGGCCAGGAGCTCGGGCTGGGCGAACGGCTTGGCGACGAAGTCGTCGGCGCCCGCCTCGATCGCGTTCACCTTCTCCTGATCCCCGCTCGCGGTCACCATGACCACGGGCAGGAAGGCAGTGCGCTCGTCGGCGCGGATGCGTCGACAGACCTCGTAGCCGTCCATGTCGGGCATCAGGATGTCCAGGAGCACGAGGTCGACCTCCTCGCGCGCCAGGATCTCGAGGGCCTGTGGTCCCGAACCGGCGAGGATCACCCGGTACCCGCGGGGGGCGAGCACGGCCTCCATCAGCCGGAGGTTGGTGCTCAGGTCGTCCACGACCAGGACCACGGGATCGGAGTCGTCGTTGGCTGATGGTTCGGTCATGACGGCCCTTCCCGTCGGTGGAGCGCTTCACGGATGAGCTCGGGCAGGCCCCGCACGCTGATCGGCTTCTCGATGTGGCCATCGAAGCCCTCACGTCGCACGCGCTCGCGATCCTCGGGCATCGCCAGGGCGGTGACGGCCAGGACGGGAACGGTGGATGTGGCGGGATCGGCACGCAGGGCCTGCAGGCCGGCATACCCGTCCATGCCGGGCAGCTGCAGGTCCATCAGGACGAGGTCGGGCGGATCGTCCAGGGCGGCCGCGACCCCGTCCTCCGCGGTTCCCGCGGAGATGACCCGGTACCCCGCGTGCTCGAGCACGGCGCTGACGAGCTTGAGGTTCAGCTCGTTGTCCTCGACGACCAGGATGCACTCACCGGTCATGCGGACTCCCGCCCGGCTGGGGAGGGCTGTCCGCACCCCGGGGCCCCTGCGGCTGGCCCGCCGCCCCCGGCACCACGCTGGACAGCACTCCCACTCGCCGCAGCGCGGGCACCAGCACCTCCCGGGTGACGGGCTTGACGATGTAGTCATCAGCCCCGAGGGCGATGCCCCGACCCCTCTCGTCGAGTATCGACACCACCACGATCGGCAACCGCGCGGTCGCAGCGTCTGCCTTGATCCGCGACAGCACCTCCCACCCGTCGATCCCGGGGAGCTGGATGTCGAGCACCACGGCCGCCGGCACGTGATCGCGAACCCGCTCCAGCGCCTGCTCCCCGGTCGGCACCACCTCCACCTGGAAGCCCTGGTCCATCAACAGGATGCTCATGAGCTCCTGCGAGGGGCGGTCGTCCTCCACGACCAGCACGACACCGGAGTCCCCCGCGGCCCCCGGGAGTGAGCTCGCGGCCCCCGATCGGGGCCGAGCAGGGATCGTGAATCCGAACGTGCTGCCGCGCCCGGTGTCGCTGACGACCCACATGCGGCCCCCGTGGAGGTGCACGATGCGCCGGCTGAGGGTGAGGCCCAGCCCCGTCCCCTCCTGGGCCCCGGGCGAGCGCCCACCCTGCTGGAAGGACTCGAAGATGCGGTCGCGGTCGGCCTCGGGCACGCCGACGCCGGTGTCGGTGACCGTGATGGCGATCTCGTCGCCATCACGGGAGGCATGCACCGTGATCCGGCCACCGTCCGGTGTGAACTTCACCGCGTTCGTGAGCAGGTTGAGGACCACCTGTCGCAGCCGGAGCTCATCGGCCTCGACCTGCGCGACATCGCCATCCACCTCCACTGCGATGCTGAGCCCGTGACGTTGGGCACGCTCCCGGACGAACCCGACGCACCCCTGCAGCAGGGCGCGGATGTCGACGGATGCGATGTCCAGGACCATCTGGCCGGCCTCGACCTTGGACAGGTCGAGGATGTCGTTGAGCAGTGCGAGCAGGTGCTTGCCCGAGGAGTGGATATCTCGCAGGTACTCGTCCTGCCGGGGGTTGAGGTCGCCGAACATCCGCTCGAGGAGCACCTCCGAGAAGCCGATGATGGCATTCAACGGCGTCCGGAGCTCGTGCGACATGGACGCGAGGAACTCCGACTTGTGCTGGCTGACGACCGCCAGCTCGGCCCCCTTCTGCTCCAGGCGGCGGTACAGCTGAGCGTTGGCGATCGCCAGCGAGGACTGGCTGGCGAAGGTCTGGAGGAACTCGCAGGTCTCCTGGTCCACCACGCCCGGTGTGCGGCGGCGCACCACGAGCGCGCCGACGATCTGGTCCTGACGGACCATCGGGATCGCGACGAGGCTGCGCCACCCCGCATCACGCAGCGTGCGCAGGTGCGCATCGTCGGCGCCGGTTGCCAGGTCCGCGACCTGCAACGGCGCCCGTTCCAGCGCAGCCCGACCGACCAGCGTGTCGTGCAGGCCGAGGCGGATGCCCCGCAGCGACTCCAGGACCTCGGCACTGGTCCCGAAGGCAGCACGGACGCGGAACTCCGCCAGCTCCGGGTCGAACTCCAGGATCGATCCGCCGTCGGTCCCCGAGAGCGCCACGGCGTGGGTGACGATCGTCGTGAGGACCTCGTCGAGGTCGAGGCTGGAGCTGACCGCCTCGCCGACCGCGCCCAGCGCCTCGAGCTGGTCGACCTTCGTGGCCAGCGCAGCCCCACCCGCCTCCAGGTCGCGAACCAGCCCGACGGTGCGCACCGCGATGGCCGCCTGCGTGGCGAAGTCGGTCAGCAGGTCTGCAGCGCGCTCGGAGAACGGAGCCACACGCGTCCGCCACACCGAGAGGACCCCCACCACCTCCCCATCGAGGAGCATCGGGGAGCCGATGATCGAGCGGAACCGACCCAGGCGCTGCATGTCCGTGCGCTGGTACTCCGGGTCGGCAAGGACATCGGCGATCTGCTGGGTCCGCCGGTCAAGGCCGACCCGACCGACCAGGGTCGCCCGGTCCGCGACGATGGGGTGCTCGGCCACGAACGCCCGGAACTCGTCGGACAGCCCGGAGTGCCAGGCCAAGCGGTAGGAGCCCCCCTCGAACAGGTGCAGCTGGGCGGCGTCGCCACGGCAGAGGCTCTGGGCGCTGCGGACGACCGTCCCCAGCACATCCTCGAGGTCCGAGCCCGAACGACCCAGGGCCTGGAGCACCTCGCCTGTGGCACGCAGCCGCTCCTGAGCGTCCTTCAGGTCCCGGCGCAGGTCCTCGGCACCAGGGTCATGGCCAGGGCTCGCACTGGGCATCGGGCCTCCCGAATGGTCCAGAGCAGTATGGCCGGGGCGCGAGGAACCGGTCCAGAGGCGACGCACGGCCCAGGGCCTTCCACGCACCGAACACGCAACCCGCCTACCCTTGGGCGGTGAGCCACATCGCCGCCAACTCCGTCCTTCCCGCCCGCCGGTACCCCGTCTCGCTGCTCACCGACGACGGGGTGCGACTGGTCGGCGAGTGGTCGCTGCCGCTCGACGGCGACCCGAGCGCGGTCATCGTGTTCTGCCACCCGCTGCCCACGCACGGCGGCTCCATGGACAGCCACGTGATCCGCAAGGCCGCGTGGCGACTGCCCGCACTGGCGGGGATCGGTGTCCTGCGCTTCAACACCCGTGGGACGACCGCCGCAGCCGGCACCAGCGAGGGCGAGTTCGACGAGAACCGCGGCGAGGGCCAGGACCTGCTCGCGGCCGTGGCTGAGGTCACCGCGCAGGGTTTCGTCGATCCCTGGGCGGTCGGCTGGTCGTTCGGCACCGACGTGATCCTGCGCTGGGGCAACGTCGACCCCGTGGCCGGCGCCGTGCTGCTGTCCCCGCCGGGCCGGTGGACCGACGACGCCGATGTCGCGGGCTGGGCCGCGTCCGGGCGTCCGCTCACCGCACTGGTTCCCGAGCTCGACGAGTTCGCCTCCCCCGATGACGTGGCCCGGCGGTTCGCCGGGGTCCCCCAGGCCGAGGTCATCGCCGTCCCGGGCGCCAAGCACCTGTGGGTCGGCGAGACCTACGCCCGCATCGCGCTGGACGGCATCGTCCGCGCGGTCGCGCCCGGTGCCGCTCCCCTGGCCACCACCTGGCCGGGGCCGATGGAGCGCTGGAACGACGTGCGCCCGTTCGCGCGCATGGACCACGAGGCCTGAGGGCCCACGCGGCGGCTGCGCGGGTCAGAGCCGCGCCCGGAAGAGGCCCTGGCCTGCGCCGCGGCGCCGGTCCACATGCGTGACCTGCCCCGCACTCGCCGTCGGGGCCCCGGCGACCGGTGCCCCTACTTCGCGTACGAGCGGAACCCGCGACCCGTCTTGCGGCCGAGGTAGCCGGCGGTCACCAGGTGCTCCAGCATCGGCGCCGGGGCGAAGCCCGGCTCGCGGAACTCCCGGTAGAGCGTCTGCTGGATGGCCAACGAGACGTCGTTGCCGACCACGTCGAGGAGCTCGAACGGTCCCATCGGAAGCCCGCAGCCCTTCTTCATGGCCACGTCGATCTCGTCGGCAGTGGCGTAGTGCGCCTCGAGCATCCTCACGGCGTCGTTCAGGTAGGGGAACAGCAGCGCGTTGACGATGAAGCCGGCGCGGTCACCGCAGTGCACGGCGTGCTTGCCGGTCCTCGTGCACACCTCCGCGGCAGTCGCGATGACGTCAGGTGCCGTCGACACGTGCGCGACGATCTCCACCAGGCGCATGATCGCGGCCGGGTTGAAGAAGTGCATGCCCACGACGTCGGCCGGACGGCTCGTCACGGCGGCCATCTCGACGACCGGGAGGCTCGAGGTGGTCGTGGCCAGCACCGCACCGGGCTTGCAGATCTCATCCAGGTTCGCGAACAGGGCCGTCTTGACGCCGATCTCCTCGACGACCGCCTCGACCACGAGGTCCACGTGCGCGAGATCGTCGAGCACGCTGGTCCCGGACACGCGGGCCAGGGCCTGCGCCATCGCCTCCTCGGTCAGCTTCCCGCGCTGCACGCCCTTGGTCAGCGAGCGCTCGAGAGCGGCCCGCACGGCGGCGATCTTCTCGGGCGAGCGCGCCACGTAGACGGTCTCGTACCCGGACTTGATGAAGACCTCGATGATCCCCGTGGCCATCGTCCCGGAGCCCACGACGCCGACCTTCTCGATGGTCCGCCCGGCACCGAACGCCCCTCCAGCCGCCGGCGTCAACCCGTCGGCGACCACGGTCGAGGACCCGGGCGCCTCGTAGGTGTAGAAGCCCTGGCCGGACTTGCGGCCCTTCATGCCCGCGGTGACCATCTGCTTGATGATCGGCGCCGGGGCGTGGAGCCGGTCGCGGCTCTCCTTGTACATGGTGTCCAGGATCTTGTACGCGGTGTCCAGGCCGATCAGGTCCAGCAGCGCCAGGGGGCCCATCGGGTAGCCGCAGCCAAGGCGCATCGCGGCGTCGATGTCCTCACGCGAGGCGTACCGCGCCTCGTACATGTTCGCCGCATGGTTCAGGTAGCCGAACAGCAGGGCGTTGGCGATGAAGCCGGCGCGATCACCGACGACGACCGGCTCCTTGCCCAGCGACTCGGCGAACTCGACTGCCTGGTCGACGACCTCCGGCGCGGTCACGACGGTGCGCACGATCTCCATGAACGACTGCACCGGGGCGGGGTTGAAGAAGTGCATCCCGACCACCCGGTCGGGGCGGCCGGTGACCACGGAGATGTGCGTGACCGACAGGCTCGAGGTGTTCGTGGCGATGATCACGCCCGGCGCGAGGACCCTGTCGAGGTCGGCCACGACCGCGCCCTTGATCTCGAGATCCTCGGTCACGGCCTCGATGGCGAGCTCACGGTCGGCCAGCTCGGAGATGTCGGTGGTGAAGCGGATGCGCCCCAGGAGTGCGGCGCGCTCCTCGTCAGTCAGCTTGGCCCGCTCGACGGCGCGTGCGGTGGACTTCTCGACCGAGGCGCGACCCCGGGCAAGCGCCTCCTGCGACACCTCGACGCCGATCACGTCGACGCCTGCGCGGGCCAGGACCTCCACGACGCCGGCGCCCATGGTGCCCAGTCCGACAACGCCCACCTTGCTGATCTGGCCCATGCTCATCCTCCCGAAAACGCCCGAAATGCCCACGGCGTGGCTGGATCCACTCCGCCGTCCAGTCTTGCACCAGCCACCTCAGGTCAGGTCATCGACCCCCACCCCTGCAACCCACGGGTACCCTGAGCGGATGCGACTGGTGGTGGCCGACTGCTCGGTGGACTACGTCGGCCGGTTGTCGGCCCACCTGCCGATGGCCACGCGACTGATCCTGACCAAGGCCGACGGCTCGGTTTCCGTCCACGCGGACGACCGCGCCTACAAGCCGCTGAACTGGATGAGCCCGCCGTGCACCGTGCGCGAGCAGGTCGATGATGCCGGGGCAGGCACCTGGACGGTGTCGAACAGGGCCGGCGAGAACCTGATCATCACGATCACCGCCGTGCACCACGACTCCCGGCACGAGCTCGGTGTCGATCCCGGCCTGGTCAAGGACGGGGTCGAGGCGCACCTCCAGGCCCTGCTCGCCGACCAGCCCACGGTCTTCGGCGCCGGCTGGGAGCTCGTCCGCCGCGAGCACATGACCGCGATCGGCCCGGTGGACATCCTGTTCCGCGACGACTCCGGCGGTGCGGTCGCCGTGGAGGTCAAGCGCCGGGGCGACATCGACGGCGTCGAGCAGCTGACCCGCTACCTCGAGCTGCTCAACCGGGACCCCCTGCTGGCGCCGGTCGCCGGGGTGTTCGCCGCCCAGGAGATCAAGCCGCAGGCGCGCACGCTGGCCGAGGACCGCGGCATCCGCTGCGTCGTCGTCGACTACGACGCCCTGCGCGGGGTCGACGACCCGGACTCCCGGCTCTTCTGAGCCCCGCCGCGGACTGTGCTGACGGCTCCGACCGCCAGCAGGTCGGAAGCCGTCAGCGCGTGACCGCAGTCGGTCAGTCCAGCCCGTTGGCCTTGCGGATCTCGGCCACGACCCGCGCCATGACGGCGGTCGCGTCGTAGTCCTTCGGGGTGAACACCGCCGCGACGCCCTGCTCGATCAGCGCGGCCGCGTCCGAGTCCGGGATGATCCCCCCGACCACCACGGGAACGTCGGCCATGCCCGCGGCACGCATGCCGGCCAGCACCTCGGGGACCGCCACCATGTGCGAGCCGGACAGGATCGACAGGCCCACCACGTGCACGTCCTCGGCCACCGCCGCCGCCACGATCTGGGCCGACGTCAGCCGGATGCCCTGGTAGACCACCTCGAACCCGGCGTCGCGGGCACGGACGGCGATCTGCTCGGCGCCGTTGGAATGCCCATCCAGGCCGGGCTTGCCGACCAGGAACCGCAGGTGCCCACCGCCGAGCTGCTCGCCGGTGCGCCGGACCTCCTCGCGCACGACCGCCAGCGCCTCATTGCCGGCCACGAAGCCCGACACCCCGGACACCCCGGTGGGCGCCCGGTACTCGCCGAACACCTCGCGCAGGGTCTGGCTCCACTCCCCCACGGTCACGCCCGCGCGGGCGCACTCCAGGGAGGCGGGCATCAGGCTGCCGGTGCCCTTCGCCGCCGCGGCGAGCGCCGCCCGGGCTGCGGTGGCGCGTGACTCGTCACGGCCGGCCCGCCATTCGCGCACGGCGTCGGCGGCCGCCTGCTCGACGTGCGGGTCGATGACCTGGATCGCGGTGTCGAGGTCGGCCAGCAGCGGGTTGGGCTCCGTGGAGGTGAACATGTTGACGCCGATCACGACGTCCTCGCCGGACTCGACCCGGCCGCGCCTGGCGGCGTGCGCACCCACGAGGGCGGACTTCATGTAGCCGCTCTCCACGGCCGCGACGGCGCCGCCCATCGCCTGCACGCGCTCGAGCTCCTCGCGCGCACCGGCCACCAGCGAGGCGGTCTTGTCGGCCACGACCACCGACCCCTCGAACAGGTCGGGGTACTCCAGCAGGTCGGACTCGTAGGCCAGCACCTGCTGCATGCGCAAGGACCACTGCTGGTCCCAGGGCCGCGGCAGGCCCAGGGCCTCGTTCCACGCCGGGAGCTGGATCGCGCGGGCCCGGGCGTCCTTCGACAGCGTCACGCCGAGCATCTCCAGCACGATCCGCTGGACGTTGTTCTCCGGCTGGGCCTCGGTCAGGCCCAGGGAGTTCACCTGCACGCCGTAGCGGAACCTGCGCTGCTTGGCGTCGGTCACGCCGTAGCGCTCGAGGGTGAGCTCGTCCCAGAGCTGGACGAACGCGCGCATCTTGCACATCTCCTCGACGAACCGCACGCCGGCGTTGACGAAGAACGAGATCCGGCCGACGACCTCGCCGAAGCGCTCGGCCGGCACCTGCCCGGAGTCGCGCACGGCGTCGAGCACGGCGATCGCGGTGGCCATCGCGTAGGCGATCTCCTGGACGGGGGTCGCGCCGGCCTCCTGCAGGTGGTAGCTGCAGATGTTGATCGGGTTCCACTTGGGGATGTCGTTGACCGTGTAGGCGATCATGTCGGTGATCAGCCGCAGGCTCGGTGCGGGCGGGAACGCGTAGGTCCCGCGCGACAGGTACTCCTTGATGATGTCGTTCTGGGTGGTGCCCGACAGTGCCGCCGGCTCGATGCCGTTCTCCTCGGCCACGGCCACGTACATCGCCAGCAGGTACATCGCGGTGGCGTTGATCGTCATGGAGGTGTTCATGCGGTCCAGCGGGATGCCGTCGAGCAGCTTGTGCATGTCGCCGATGTGGCTGATCGGCACGCCGACCTTGCCGACCTCGCCCCGGGCCAGCTCCGCGTCGGGGTCGTAGCCGGTCTGCGTCGGCAGGTCGAAGGCGACCGACAGCCCGGTCTGGCCCTTCTCGAGGTTGCGCCGGAAGAGCTCGTTGGACGCCGTCGCCGAGGAGTGCCCGGCGTACGTGCGCATCATCCAGGGCTTGTCCTTGGCCATGTCAGCCCCCGTAGGTGTAGAAGCCGCGGCCGGACTTGCGGCCGAGGTCACCGGCGATGGCCATCCGGGTGATCAGCTCCGGCGGGTAGAACGCCTTCTCCGCGGTCTCGTTGTAGATCGACATCGAGGCCCGGCGCATGACGTCGATGCCGGTGAGGTCGGCGGTCGCCAGCGGGCCCATCGCGTGGCCGAAGCCGAGCTTGCAGGCGATGTCGACGTCCTCCGGCGACGCGACGCCGGTCTCGACCAGGCGGATCGCCTCGTTGACCAGCGCCGTGATGATCCGGGTGGTGACGAACCCGGCCACGTCGCGGTTGACGACGATGCAGGTCTTGCCGATCCCCTCGGCCCACGTGCGCGCGGCGCCCAGGGTCTCGTCGGAGGTCTTGAGCCCCCGGACCAGCTCGCACAGCTTCATCATCGGCACGGGCGAGAAGAAGTGGGTGCCCACGACAGCCTCCGGGCGCTGCGTGGCCGCGGCGATCCGGGTGATCGGGATGGCCGAGGTGTTGGTGGCCAGGATCGCGCCCTGCGGGGCCAGCCGGTCCAGGTCGGCGAACAGCGCAGCCTTGAGGTCGACCTCCTCGATGATGGCCTCGACGATGATGTCGGCGTCGGCAGCGCCGTCGAGGTCCGTCGTGCCGGTGATGCGGGCCAGTGCGGCCTCCGCATCGTCTGCGCTGATCGCGCCCTTCTCGGCGAACCTGGCCAGCGAGGCCTCGATCGCCCCGCGCCCCTTGCCGACAGCCTCGTCGGTGATGTCGCGCAGGATCACGTCGTGGCCGGCGATCGCGCTCACCTGCGCGATGCCCGAGCCCATGAGCCCCGCTCCGACGACCATGACAGTGGACATACGACCTCCTCAGGACGGCAATTCACCCGATCCTATCGCCCGAGGTTACTGCCCGGTAACCTCAGGGGGCCCGCCCCGGATCGCCCACGCAGCGCCCGATCCGCCCCCGCCCCGGTCCGCCGGCGCGCCCCCGCCCCGACCCGGCCCCGCCCTCGCCGCCCGCGCGCCCCTGCCCCGACCGACCGATCCGCTGTTGCGCGGCTCGATCCCGGATCGATCCGCTCCTCGGACCGTCCTTCGTCCGAGATCCGGATCGATCCTCGTCGGGCGGGATGCGCAGGGTACGGACGGCGGGTGTGGTCGGGGCCCGGTCGGCGTCAGTCGTCGAACGGGCTGGGCATGTCCAGGCGCTCGATCTGGGCACCGATGCCGACGAGGTTGGGGACGAACCCGGCGTACCCGCGCTCCACGTGGTGGATCTCGTACACGGTGGTGTAGCCCTGCGCGGCCAGCCCCGCCAGCACGAGCCCGGCACCGGCGCGGATGTCGGCGGCCTCGACCGGGGCGCCCGAGAGCCCGACCTTCCCCCGGACGAGCGCGTGATGCCCGTCGGTGCGCACGTCCGCGCCGAGCCGGACGATCTCGTTGACGAAGCGGAACCGCGCCTCGAAGAGGTTCTCGGTGATCATCGAGGTGCCGTCGGCGATGGCGTTCAGCGCGATGAACTGCGGCTGCAGGTCGGTCGGGAACCCGGGGTAGGGCAGGGTGACGATGTCGACCGCGCGCGGACGGTCGTCCATCCGGACCCGGAACCCGTCGTCCTCGACGTGGACGGTGGCCCCCGCCGACGCGAGCTTGTCCAGGGCCATCTCCAGGTGCTTGCCGATGGCCCCGCGAACGAAGACATCGCCCCCGGTGATCGCCGCGGCAACGGCCCACGTCCCGGCGACGATCCGGTCCGGGACGGTGGCGTGCTCGACCGGGTGCAGCTCGGTCACGCCCTCGACCGTCAGGGTCGAGGACCCCACGCCGTCGATCCGGGCGCCCATCTCGATCAGCATCTGGCAGATGTCGATGATCTCCGGCTCCCGGGCGGCGTTGTCGATCACCGTGACGCCCTTGGCCAGCACCGCGGCCATGAGGATGTTCTCGGTCGCCCCGACGCTCGGGAAGTCCAGCCAGATCTGGCCGCCGTGCAGGGCGCTGGCCTTGGCCACGAGGAATCCGTGCTCGTTCTCGAACGTCGCTCCGAGCTTCTGCAGCCCGGCGATGTGCATGTCGAGCCCGCGGGAGCCGATCGCGTCGCCGCCGGGCAGTGCGACGTCGGCCGCACCACACCGCGCGATGAGCGGGCCGAGCACGCAGATCGACGCCCGCATCCGGCGCACGAGGTCGTAGTCGGCCTGGTGGTGGGGCACGTCGGGAACGTCGATCGTGACAGTGCCGCCGAGCGTCGGTCCGGGCCGGTCGTGCACGACCTCGCAGCCCAGGCGCCGGAGCAGCTCGGCCATGATCGCGACGTCGAGGATGTCCGGGACGTTGGTGATCGTCGTGCGACCCCGGGCGAGCAGGGCGGCGGCCATGAGCTTCAGGACGCTGTTCTTGGCGCCCACGACGCCGATCTCGCCCTCGAGGCGCTGACCGCCCGTGACCCGGAACACCTGCTGCATGGTGGCCATCGTAGGGCCGACCGCGGGCCCGAAGCCGGGGGCATAGGCTGCCCGTATGGTCAATCTCACCCGCATCTACACCCGCACCGGCGACGACGGCACCACCTCCCTGGGCGACATGAGCCGCACCACCAAGAACGACCTGCGGCTCATCGCGTACGCCGACGTGGACGAGGCCAACTGCGTGATCGGGGTCGCCCTGGCCGCAACGCGACCTCTCCGACGACGTGCGCGCGGTGCTCCTGCGCATCCAGAACGAGCTCTTCGACGTCGGTGCCGACCTCTGCACGCCGGTGGTCGCCGAGCCCGAGTACCCGCCCCTGCGGGTCGAGACCGACTACATCGAGCGCCTCGAGGCCGAGATCGACAACTACAACGCCGAGCTGCCCACCCTGCGCTCGTTCGTGCTCCCCGGGGGGACGGCTGCGTCGGCGCACCTGCACGTGGCCCGCACCGTCGTGCGCCGCGCGGAACGGGCCACGTGGGCGGCGATGGCCGAGCACGGCGACGAGATGAGCGCCCTGCCCGCCACCTACCTGAACCGCCTGTCGGACCTGCTGTTCGTCCTGGCCCGCCACGCCAACCTCGAGTCCGGCGACATCCTCTGGAAGCCCGGCGGCGAGCGGAGCTGATCCGCGCGTCCCGCCACGAGCCGCGGACGCCGCCCGCCGCCGCCTCGATCAGGTTCATCCGGATCTCGAACATTCGGCGCTCGCGATTCCGGATGAATCCGGGATCGGGCCGCGCGAGAGCGGATCGATCGCAAGCGGCCTGCGGGTCGTTGCGTGGGTGGGTCTCAGCCGCCCAGGTGCATCGTCTTGGACTCGACGCTCATGGCCGCCTTGAGCCGGGTCCGGGCACGCAGCTCCGCGGCCTTCTCCCGGCGGTCCACGATCCCGTCGGCCATGATCCGGTCGAGGGCTGCCTGGGCCCGTTCCACGTCGATCTCGCTGTCCAGCTCGGCGGTCTCGGCCAGGATCGCGACCTCGTTGTTGGCCACCGAGAAGAAGCCGCCGTGCACCGCCGCGCCGATCTTCTGCGCCGTCGGCCGTCTCGATCCGCACGGCGCCGTCGACGAGCAGGGCCAGCACCGGCTCGTGACCGGGCAGGATCCCGATCTCGCCCTCGGGGGTCGTGGCGACCACCATGCGCGCCTGGCCGACCCAGATCTCGCGATCCATCGCGACCAGGGAGACCTTGAGCTCACCCATGACGGCCTCCTCAGCCCTTCAGCTTGGCGGCGTTGCGCTCGACGTCCTCGATGCCACCGGCCATGAAGAACGCCTGCTCCGGGATGTGGTCGTACTCGCCGTCGGCCAGGGCCTTGAACGAGGCGACGGTCTCCTCGACCGGCACGAACGAGCCGGGCTGGCCGGTGAAGGCCTCGGCGACGAACATGTTCTGGCTCAGGAAGCGCTGGATGCGCCGCGCCCGGTTGACCAGGACCTTGTCCTCCTCCGACAGCTCGTCGATGCCCAGGATCGCGATGATGTCCTGCAGGTCCTTGTAGCGCTGCAGGATCTCCTTGATGCGGGCGGCCACGGCGTAGTGCTCGTCGCCGACGACTCGCGGGTCCAGGATCCGCGACGTGGAGTCCAGCGGGTCCACGGCCGGGTAGATGCCCAGCTCCGAGATCGGGCGGCTGAGCGTCGTGGTCGCGTCCAGGTGGGCGAACGTGGTGGCCGGGGCCGGGTCGGTCAGGTCGTCGGCGGGCACGTAGATGGCCTGCAGCGAGGTGATCGAGTGGCCGCGGGTCGAGGTGATCCGCTCCTGGAGCATGCCCATCTCGTCGGCCAGCGTCGGCTGGTAGCCCACGGCCGAGGGCATGCGGCCCAGCAGCGTGGAGACCTCGGAGCCGGCCTGGGTGAACCGGAAGATGTTGTCGATGAAGAGCAGCACGTCCTGGTTCTGCACGTCGCGGAAGTACTCCGCCATGGTCAGCGCGGTCAGGGCGACGCGCAGGCGGGTGCCCGGCGGCTCGTCCATCTGGCCGAACACCAGCGCGGTCTTCGCGAGCACGCCGGACTCGGTCATCTCCAGGAACAGGTCGTTGCCCTCGCGGGTGCGCTCCCCCACGCCGGCGAACACCGACACGCCGCTGAAGTTCTCGGCGACCCGGTAGATCATCTCCTGGATGAGCACGGTCTTGCCCACGCCGGCGCCGCCGAACAGGCCGATCTTGCCGCCCTTGACGTACGGGGTCAGCAGGTCGATGACCTTGATCCCGGTCCAGAAGACCTCGGTCTTGGACTCGAGCTGGTCGAAGGCCGGGGGCTGGCGGTGGATGCCCCAGCGCTCGGTGATCTCCAGGGACTCCTCGGGCACGTCCAGCGGCTTGCCGAGGGTGTTCCACACGTGGCCCACGGTCACGTCGCCGACCGGCACCGTGATCGGTCCACCCGTGTCGCGGACCTCGGCCCCGCGGACGAGGCCGTCGGTGGGCTGCATGGAGATCGCGCGCACCAGGTTGTCGCCGAGGTGCTGGGCGACCTCGAGGGTCAGCATGTGCCCACCGCCGCCCTCCTCGCCGATGCCGAAGGACACGTCGACGTTCAGCGCGTTCATGAGCGCGGGCATGGCCTCGACGGGGAACTCCACGTCGACGACAGGGCCGGTGACGCGGGCCACGCGGCCCACACCCTGTGCGGTCTCAACCGAGGCGGTCATGTAGATCCTCAACTTCCTGCATTGGCGGAGGCAAGAGCGTCGGCGCCACCGACGATCTCGGAAATCTCCTGGGTGATCTCGGTCTGGCGGGCCTGGTTCGCCTGCTGCGTGAGGCTCTTGATGAGCTCCTCCGCGTTGTCCGTGGCGGACTTCATGGCGCGCCGGCGGGCGGCGTGCTCGGAGGCGGCTGCCTCGAGCATCGCGGTGTAGACGAGGTTCTCGACGTAGCGCGGGAGCAGCTCGTCGAGGACGGTGTCGGCGTCGGGCTCGAACTCGTAGAGGGGCATGCCCGAGGCTGCCACCGCCGCGGCAGCCTGGGTGCCGTCGGAGTCCCGCACCGGCTGGAGCTCGGGCTGCCCGCCGGCCCCGATGACCTGCTCGACCACCTCGATCGGCAGGATCCGGCGGATCCGGACCTCCTGGCGACCCATGTTGACGAAGTGCGTGTAGACGATGTGGATCTCGTCGGTCCCGCCCTCGGTGTCGCTGTCGGACAGGAAGGAGGCGAGCAGCCCGAGGGCCACCTCCTTGGCGTCCTCGACGGTGGGCTGGTCGGTGAAGCCGACGTACTCGCCCTCGATGTAGCGCTCGCGGAACTTGTAGAAGTTCACGACCTTGCGCCCGACGAGGAAGTGCACCGGCTCGATGCCCTGCTCGCGCAGGAAGGCGTTGAGCCCCTCACCCTCACGGATGATGTTCGAGGAGTAGGCACCGGCCAGGCCGCGGTCGGAGCCGATCAGCAGGACCGCCGCGCGCTTGCGGTTGTCCTTCTGGGAGATCAGCGGGTGGTCGGACTCGGCGGACATCGACACCGCCGCCGAGATGGCCAGGGTGAGCTCGCGGGTGTACGGCAGCGCAGCACCGAGGTGCCTCTGGGCCTTGACGATCCGGGACGAGGCGATGAGCTCCATCGCCTTGGTGATCTTCTTGGTCTGCTGGACGCTCTTGATCCGGCGTCGGTAGACCCGCATTTGGGCGCCCATGAGCTACTTCCGCACGACCTTGGTGATCTGGGTGTGGAGCACGTCGGCCTCCTCCACCGGGGCCACCGGCACGTCCTTGACCAGGACGTGGCCCTCGCTGGTGGTGAAGGTGCGCTTGAAGGCGGCCATCGCCGTCTCCAGGCCCGACACGGTGTCGTCGGACAGGTCGCCGGTGGTGCGGATCGCATCCGGGATCGCCGAGTGCTCGCGGCGCACGAAGTCCATGAACTCGGAGTCGAAGCGGCGCACGTCCTCGACCGGGACCTCGTCGAGCTGGCCGGTCGTGCCCGCCCAGACGGAGATGACCTCGACCTCGAGGGACTGCGGCTGGTACTGGGGCTGCTTGAGGATCTCGACCAGGCGGGTGCCGCGGGCGAGCTGGGCCTTGGAGGCCGAGTCCAGGTCGGAGCCGAAGGCGGCGAACGCCTCGAGCTCGCGGAACTGGGCGAGGTCCAGGCGCAGGCGGCCGGCGACCTTCTTCATCGCCTTGGCCTGGGCCGAGCCGCCGACGCGGGAGACCGAGATGCCGACGTTGATGGCCGGGCGGACACCGGAGTTGAACAGGTCGGACTCCAGGAAGCACTGCCCGTCGGTGATCGAGATGACGTTGGTCGGGATGTAGGCCGAGACGTCGTTGGCCTTGGTCTCGATGATCGGCAGGCCGGTCATCGAGCCGCCGCCGAGGTCGTCGGACAGCTTCGCGCAGCGCTCCAGCAGCCGGGAGTGCAGGTAGAAGACGTCGCCGGGGTAGGCCTCGCGGCCCGGCGGGCGACGCAGCAGCAGCGACACGGCGCGGTAGGCCTCGGCCTGCTTGGACAGGTCGTCGAAGATGATCAGGACGTGCTTGCCCTCGTACATCCAGTGCTGGCCGATGGCCGAGCCGGTGTAGGGGGCCAGGTACTTGAAGCCGGCGGAGTCCGAGGCCGGGGCGGCGATGATGGTCGTGTACTCCATCGCGCCGTACTCCTCGAGCGCGCCGCGCACGCCGGCGATCGTGGTGCCCTTCTGGCCGATCGCGACGTAGATGCAGCGGACCTGCTTGTTCGGGTCGCCGGACTCCCAGTTGGCCTTCTGGTTGATGATCGTGTCCAGGCAGACGGCGGTCTTGCCGGTCTGCCGGTCGCCGATGATCAGCTGGCGCTGGCCGCGGCCGATGGCGGTCATGGCGTCGATGGCCTTGATGCCGGTGGCCATGGACTCCTTCACCGGCTGGCGCTGCACGACCGTGGGGGCCTGCAGCTCCAGGGCGCGACGGGTCGAGGTCTCGATCGGGCCGCGGCCGTCGATCGGGGTGCCCAGCGGGTCGACCACGCGGCCGAGGTACCCGTCGCCGACCGGCACCGAGAGCACCTCGCCGGTGCGCTTGACCGCTCTGGCCCTCCTCGATGAGCGAGCCGTCGCCGAGGAGCACGACGCCGATCTCTCGGACGTCGAGGTTCAGCGCCAGGCCCAGCAGGCCGCCCTCGAACTCGAGCAGCTCGTTGGTCATCGCCGAATGCAGTCCCTCGACGCGTGCGATCCCGTCGCCGGTCTCGACCACGCGGCCGACCTCTTCGCGAGCGGTCTCCGGCGCGAACGCCGCGACGTTGCGCTCGATCGCGGCGCGGATCTCGTCGGCACTGATCGCCAGCTCCGTCATCGTCTCTCCTCGTTCCATCCCCGCCGGCTGGCGGGGCACGTCGTTGTTGTCATTCGTCCGTCAGCCGACCAGCGCCCGGCGGGCCTGCTCGATGCGGGTCGCCACGGTCGCGTCGACGACCTCGCTGCCGATGCGCACCGAGATCCCCCCGATCACGTCCGGGTCCACCGCCACATTCAGTCGCACGTCGCGACCATGGATCCGCGACAGCGCAGCCGTCAGGCGCTCGGCCTGGTCCGGGTCCAGCGGGCGGGCCACGCGGACCTCGGCGATCGACCGGCTGCGCTGCTCACCGGCCAGGTCGCATCAGCTCGTCCATGACCGAGTCGACGCGGCGGCCGCGCAGGTGGGCCATCGCGTAGCCGAGCACCTGGCTCGCCTGCGGCACGGCTCGCCCCTCCAGCAGGCCCTCGACGAGCCCGGCCTTCTGCGCCGAGCCCACCGACGGGTCGGTGAGGGCCATCTGCAGGTCCGCGGAGCCGGACACGGCCTGGGAGAACGTGAAGAGCTGGTCCTCGACCCCGTCGAGGGTGCCGTCACGCTCGGCCACCATGAACGCCGCCTGCTCGGCGAGCTGCTCGGTCACCTCGAGCAGGTCGTTCGGGCTGGACCAGCGCTGGGCAGCGACGTCGGCCAGGACCTCCAGCGGCCCCCGGCGAGACCCGCTCGCCGAACAGCGCCTGCGCCAGGCCGGCACGGGCCTGCGCCGGCTGGCCGGCGTCGGACAGCGCCATGCGCAGCTGCGGGTCGCGGCCGATGAGGTCGGCCGCGGCGAACAGGTCGCCGGGCAGCGCCTCGAGCTGCGGGTCGCCACGACGCTGGTCGAGGCGGGCCCGGAGCCCGGCGGAGTTCTCCCGGACCGACGCGCTCATGGGGTGCCCGACTCCGGGCCTGTCGCGGACTGCTCCAGCTCGGCGATGAACCGGTCGACGGTGGCGCGTGCCCGCTCGTCGTCGGTCAGGCTCTCCCCCACGATCTTGCTCGCCAGCTGCAGGGCGAGGTCACCGACGTCGCGCTGCAGCGAGCCCACGGCGGCGTCGCGCTCGGCCTGGATCTGGGCGTCGGCGCGCGCGGCCACGGCGGCGGCGGCTGTGACGGCCTCAGCCTTCGCGGCGTTGACGATCTCGCCACCCTCGCTGTGCGCTGCGGTCCGGATCGCGGCCGCCTCCTTGGTGGCCGACTCCAGCTGCTCGGAGTAGGCGTCCCGGCTGCGTGCGGCCTCGGCCTGCATGACCTTGGCCTGCTCGATGCCGCCCTCGATCTTCTCGGCCCGCTCGGCGGTGACCTTGTTGAACGTCGGCAGGACGTACTTCCAGAACATGACGCAGCAGGATCACGAATGAGAGCGTGCCCCAGATGATGTCGTACGGCGCCGGGATGAGCGGATTCGGCTCCTCCGACGCGACGATGATGATGGTGTCCATGGCCCTTCCTGATCAGCCTCGGGGATCAGCGTGACGTGCTGAGGTCGCTGCGGATCAGGTGAAGAGGAAGCCGGCGACCAGGCCGATGAGCGCCAGGGCCTCGGTGAAGGCGATGCCCAGGAACATGTTGGTGCGCAGGACACCGGTGGCCTCGGGCTGGCGGGCGATGCCCTCCAGGGCCTTGCCGACCAGGATGCCGATGCCGATGCCCGGGCCGATGGCCGCGAGGCCGTACCCGATCGCGTTGAGGTTGCCGTTGACTGCGGCGAGCGTCTCCACTGTGGTGGTTCCTTCCGTGTTGCCCGTGGCGGTCGCCCGGGAGTCTGGGGTGTGCGGTGGTCGGTTGGGGTCAGTGCTCGTGGCTCGTGGCACCGTCGATGTACACGGCGGTCAGCAGGGCGAAGATGTAGGCCTGCAGCGGCGCGACGATCAGCTCGAACGCGACGAACGCGAAGCCCATCGCGAACGACGGGATCGCGGCCAGCTTCAGCAGTCCGTCAGCCTCGATCAGCAGGTAGCTGGTGGCGCTGAAGAACAGGACGAGCAGCAGGTGGCCGGCCATCATGTTGGCCAGGAGACGGATGGTGAGCGTGACCGGGCGCAGGATGAACGTCGAGATGAACTCGATCGGGGTCACCAGCAGGTAGATCGGCTTGGGGACGCCCGGGGGGAACAGGTTCAGCTTCATGTACTGGCCGAACCCGTGCTCCTTGATGCCCGCGTAGTTGAAGGTCACGTAGGAGACGATCGCGAGCACGAGCGGGACGCCGATCACCGCGGTGGCCGCGATGTGCATCATCGGCATGATGCCGGTGATGTTGAACGCCAGGATCATCCAGAACAGCGTCATGATGATCGGTGCGAAACGACGGCCCTTGGCGCCCATCACCTCGTCGATGATGTTGACGTAGACCAGGTCGATCGCCATCTCGCCCAGGTTCTGCAGCTTCCCGGGGATCAGCGTGGGCTTCTTCAGGGCCGTGACGAAGAACAGCGCGAGGACCCCGGTCATGAAGAACCCGATGAGGTCGATCCGGGTGGGCGACCACCAGTAGTCACCCAGCTGCGGCGGGAAGAACTCCATGATCGTGGGAGCGTCGTAGCCCCCTGCATCGTTCGCATCTTCCATCGGAGCAAGCAGCCCGATGGCGGCTGGAACGTTCAGCACAGTGGGCCCTTCCGGGATCGCGGCGGTCTTGGGACGGGCGAGAAATGGCTACTCATTGCGTCCGAAGCGAAGATACACGATGACGAACCCGGTCAGGGAACCGACCACCACCCCGACGGCCGTCAGGACCCGGCCCGTGCCGAGCCAGTGGTCCAGCAGCAGGCCGACGCCTCCCCAGACGATCACGCCGCCGAGCAGCGAGCCGATCGCGGAGTGCGCCACGTGCTCCCCCGTGGGCTCCAGGGAGGGGTGCAGAGGGCGCTTCTCGGGCGTTGCCGCCCCGTCCTGCCCGGAGGTGCCCGGCGGGTCGGGGGTGGGGTCGGGGCTGGTCATCGGGGCGGGGCCTCGGTGTACGGGACCTGGGTCCGGGTGACCACGAGGGCCTCGAGCACGAGGGTGCCGATCGTGCCGACCAGCAGGGAGATGAACAGCACGGGGCGGGAGTAGAAGTCCGCGTCGCGCAGCAGGACGAGGACCACGATCAGCAGCACCATCTTGATCAGCCACGAGCCGAGCACGGACGCGCCCAGGGCGGTGGTGTCCATCCCCGCGGTGCCCAGGGCGACGCCCACCGTGATCGCGAAGAAGCCGACGGCGATCCCCATGCCGATCGCCGCGCCCCAGGCCCCGGAGGCGCCCGCCACCAGGAAGCCGATGAGCACCGCGACCGGCAGCGCGACCAGGGAGGCGACCAGTCCGATGCGCAACACCCTGCGCATGGGGGTCACCAGGGCGGTCGGGCCGGGCCGCGCAGGGCCGGCCGGATCCGACGTGTCAGTCATACGACCTCCGATCGGGCGTGGGTGCCACGCCCCCGCATGCTCGGCCAGGCGACCCCGAGTCCGAGGAGCACCGCCCCGATGGCACTGGCGATCAGTGCGTTCACCAGCGGGATGAAGGCCAGCAGGACCACCGAGAAGGCGATCAGGGCGGCCCACCCCGTCAGCAGCAGGACCGCGCGTCGTTGGGAGTGCCCCATCTCGAGCAGGCGGTGGTGCAGGTGCTGCTTGTCGGGCGCGAACGGCGAGCGTCCTGCCCGCGTGCGCCGGATCACGGCCAGCCCGAGGTCGATGAGGGGAACTGCCAGCACAGCCAGGGGGACGAGGATCGGCAGCAGGGCTGGCAGCAGCGTGGTGCCCTCGAGGGCGTTGGGGTCCACCTTGCCCGTCAGCGTGATGACGCTCGCGGCCATCAGGTACCCGATCAGCATCGACCCGGTGTCACCCATGAACAGCCGTGCCGGGAACACGTTGTGGGGCAGGAACCCGATGCAGATGCCGACGAGCAGGGCCGAGACGAGGGCCGACAGGGTCGCGCGCTCCACGCCGAACTGCACGCTGAGCAGGTACGCGTAGACGAAGAACGCCGCCGCGGACACCGCCGTGATCCCCGCGGCCAGGCCGTCGAGGCCGTCGATGAAGTTGATCGCGTTCACGCTGACCAGGACGATCAGCACGGTGAGCAGCACCGACGTGGTCGGGTCGAGGACCAGCACACCGTCGATCGGCAGCCACAGCAGGGTGATCCCCTGCAGCGCCATGACCGCGGCCGCCAGGACCTGGCCGGCCATCTTCGTGGGGGCGTCGAGCTCCCAGCGGTCGTCGACCAGGCCGAGCGCGACGATGATGGCGGCGCCCGACATCAGGGCGACGCCCTCGGTCGAGGCTCCCTCGAACACCGAGCGCATCATGGGCAGCTTGCTGGCCAGCAGCATCCCGGCGCACAGGCCGAGGAACATGCCCAGGCCGCCCCAGCGCGGGATGGCGTGGTCGTGGACGTCCCGGTCGCGGACACCGGCGACAGCTCCGGCGCGAAGGGCGAGCCAGCGCACCACCGGCATGACCAGGAGGGTCAGGGCGGCGGCGACGAGCAGGCTGAGCCCGTACTCGCGCACTAGCCGCGTGGGTACGCCGGGAAGGCGGTGACCAGCTCGGTGACCTCGGCCCGGATCGACTCCGCGGCTGAGCCGTCCTCATCTCGGATGGCCCGTCCGATGAGCTCGGCGATGGTGGCCATCTGCTCGGTGCCCATCCCCTGCGTCGTCACCGACGGGGTGCCCACCCGGATGCCTGAGGCCACGCTGGCCGGACGCGGGTCGTTCGGGATGGCGTTCTTGTTCAGGACGATCCCGGCGGCGTCGCAGCGCGCCTCCGCCTCGGTGCCGGTGACGCCGGTGCCCTGGAGGTCCAGCAGGGCCAGGTGCGTGTCCGTGCCGCCCGTGACCGGGCGCATGCCCTGGGCGGCCAGCCCAGCAGTCAGCGCCTTGGAGTTGGCGATGACGTCGCGGGCGTACTGGGCGTACTCGGGGCTGGCGGCCTCCTTGAGTGCCACGGCCTTGGCTGCCACCGCGTGCATGAGCGGTCCGCCCTGCATCATCGGGAAGACGGCCTTGTCGATGGCGGCAGCGTGCTCCGCCTTCGCCAGGATCATGCCGCCCCGTGGGCCGCGCAGGACCTTGTGCGTCGTGAACGTCACGACGTCGGCATACGGCACCGGGCTGGGGATCGCCTTTCCGGCGACGAGGCCGATGAAGTGCGCGGCATCGACCATGAGGATCGCCCCGACCTCGTCGGAGATCTCCCGGAAGGCGGCGAAGTCGATCAGCCTGGGGATCGCCGAGCCGCCGCAGATGATCATCGTCGGCCGGTGCTCGCGGGCGAGGTCGCGGACCTGGTCGTAGTCGATGTCCTCGGTCGCGGGGTCCACCCCGTAGTGGACGGCGTTGAACCACTTGCCGGAGAACGAGACCTTGGTGCCGTGGGTGAGGTGCCCACCGTGGGGCAGGCTCATCGCCAGGACCGTCTCGCCCGGCTTCATGAACGCGCCGTAGGCGGCGATGTTGGCACTCGCCCCGGAGTGCGGCTGCAAGTTGGCGTGGTCGGCGTCGAAGAGGGCCTTGGCCCGCTCGATCCCGATGGTCTCGGCGTCATCGACGACGGCGCAGCCGCCGTAGTAGCGCCGGCCCGGGTACCCCTCGGCGTACTTGTTGCTCAGCGTGGAGCCCAGGGCGGCAAGCACCGCCGGCGAGGTGAAGTTCTCGCTGGCGATCAGCTGCAGGCCCGCGCGCAGGCGGTCGAGCTCGCCGAGGATGACCGCCGCGATCTCGGGATCCTCAGCGGTCAGGGCGTCGAAGTCGGGACCCCAGAAGGGGGTGTCAAGGCTCATGGGCGGGCTCCAGGGCGCGATCGGGGGGTTCGCCGGACGCGCCCGAGTCTACGTGCCCGAGGATGGGTGGCCCGCGGTCGGCACGACGAGTCCCGGGCAGCAGGCGCGCAGGGTCTCGACATCCAGGGGCCCGGGTCGGACGAGGACCGGGGCGGGCCCCGTGAGGTCCACCACGGCGGACGCGGATCCCACGGGCAGGGGCCCAGCATCGAGCAGGACGGCGATGAGCGCCGCGAGGTCGGCGGGGAAGGACCCGTCGGGGGTGGCCGGCTCGCCCTGGCTGGACGGCGGTGCGGCCGCGACCACGCCCAGCGGGCCGGTGCGTTCCAGCAGGTCGAGTGCGACGGGATGCAGCGGCATCCGCACGGCAATCCGACCTGACGGATCCGTCAGCGACCAGGCCAGGGTCGGATGGGCCGGCAGGACGAGCGTGAGCGGGCCGGGCCAGAAGTCGAGCATCAGCCTGCGGGCATCGGAGTCGACCTCGGCGATGCCGGTCACGGTCGCGATCCTGGGCACCATCACGGGGATCGACAGGTCGGCCCGACCCTTGGCGTCGCGCAGGGCCTGCGTGCCCCGGGCGTTGAACGCGTCGGCGGCGATGCCATAGGCGGTGTCCAGCGGCACTCCGACGAGTTGGCCACGGCGCAGCGCAGCCGCTCCGGCCGCCAGCCCGCGGTCGCGCTCCTCCGGCGTGTTCGTGGCGATTCGCATCACGGCGCCATCCTGCCCGCCGCGCGGATCGCCGCGGTGTGCCGGGGCCGGCCCGCGAGGTCCACGTGATCGGTGACGTCCTGCCAGGCGAGCGGCGCGACGGTGGCCGGCCGGGCGCCACCGAGGGCCCCTTGGGGCGTCGGGTCGGGCGGGGTCGCGGGTCGGGCGGGGTCGGGGCGGGCGGGGTCGGGTCGGGCGGGGTCGGCGGTCGCGGCAAGGTCGGGTCCGGCTGGGCCCGCAGGACGGCCGGGACTCCGGAGTCCCCCGCGTCCTCACCCTGCACGTCCGCGTGCTCGACCAGGAGCAGGCCCCCCGGTCGCAGGAGCAGTGCGGCCTGCTCGGCCAGCGGGCGCACGACCTCCAGCCCATCGGGCCCGCCGTAGAGCGCCAGGTCGGGATCGTGGTCGCGCACCTCGGGCTCACGCGGGATCGCCTCCGCCGGGACGTACGGCGGGTTGGTGACCACGACGTCCACACGTCCGCGCAACTCCACGAGGGCCCCCGAAGGTCCTGCCACGGCGGTGGCATCAGCCTCGACGAGCTCGACCGAGCTGCCAGCCGTGGCGATCCGGTCCGCGTGGTCGGCGATGTTCCGCCGTGCCCACTCGACAGCCGCGGGTGACAGCTCGACGGCGATCACCCGGCTGCCCGGGAGCTCGGTCGCGATCGACAGGGCCAGCGCCGCCGAGCCCGAGCAGAGGTCGACGACCAGCAGGCCGGCGCCCGTCGGGGAGCGCGTCTCGCCCGACGGCTGGCGCTGGTCGGCGGGCCGGTCGCCGGATCCGGCATCATCCCGGGCCGATCTGCCGCGCCCGGCGGCGAAACCCAGCACGTGGTCGACCATCAGCTCAGTCTCCGGGCGCGGGATGAACACGCCGGGTCCCACGCGCAGCTCGAGGTGGCGGAAGGGCGCGAGGCCGGTCAGGTGCTGCAGCGGGATCCGCTGGGCCCGTTGGGCAACGAGCGCGGCGAACTCCGAGGACTGCTCGTCGGTGACCGTGCCCCCCGCCATCCGCAGCAGGGCGCGCGGCCGGCCCGTGACGTGCGCCAGGAGCAGCTCGGCGTCCACCTCAGGGGTGGGCACGCCCGCGGCAGCCAGCTGCTCGGCGGCCCCGGCCAGCAGTTCCCGGGTCGACTCCACCGCAGCACCCTACGTCGATGCTCCCCGCGGGTCTGCTCCCATCTCGACGATCTGCTCCCAACTGGACGGGAGCGGATCGTCGCGGTGGGAGCAGATCGTCGGGGAGGGAGCTGACGGGGCGTCGCTGGTGATCGCACGGGCACACTGGGGCACATGCGGGACTGCTTCTACCGACTGCTCGAGGAATCCCCTGCTGGTCGCGACCTCACGGCCCGGGTGCGCTCGACGGAGCACACGACCGGGCCGTGGGCCGCCGGGCTGCAGCACGCGGGTCCCCCCTCAGCCCTGCTCACCCGCGCCGTTCGACGCCTGGGTGGGCTGCCCACGCGGGCGCTGCCCGCCCGGCTCAGCTTCGACATCCTCTCCCCGGTGCCGGTCGCCGACCTGGTCGTCACTGCCCGGACCGTGCGCCCGGGCCGCAAGGTCGCGCTCGCCGAGGCGACCCTGGCGGCGGCCGACTCCCCCGAACGGCCGGTCATGACGCTCCGGTCATGGCTCGTCAGGCAGCTCGACGAGGACTCGCCCGCCCGGGAGAGCCTCCCGGTCACCCCGACCGCGGCACCCCCGGTGTGGTCGGAGAGCTGGAGCCCGATGGCCCGGCCCGACGGCTGGCATCCGGGCTACCTGGACGCGGTCGAGTGGCACTGGGTTGAGGGATCGTTCGAGCAGCCGGGCCCCGCAGCGGTGTGGACGAGGCTGGCGGTCGACCTCGTCGAGGGTGAGCGGCCTGATCCCCTCGAGCGGCTCGTGGCCGTTGCTGATTCCGCGAGCGGGATCTCTGCGGTGGCAAGCCCGGCGCGGCTGGTGTTCGTCAACACCGACCTGACGCTGCACCTGACGCGAGAGCCCGTCGGCGACGAGATCTGGATGCGCGCGCAGACCACCCTCGACGGGGCCGGGATCGGCCGCACGACCGGCGACCTCGGTGATCGCGGCGGGGCGGTGGCGCACAGCGCCCAGTGCCTGTTCGTCGAGCCGCGCGACTAGCCGGGCAGCATCCATCTCCGATCCGGAGAAGCCCCGCCAGGGGAATCGGATCGATCGGGTTGGCTGCGGGATCAGGACGCGGCGAGGCGCACGGCCATGTCGGCATCGGTGAGGGCATCGATGACGTCGTCGAGCTCGCCGTCGAGCACCGCGTCGAGGTTGTGGGACTTGTAGTTGACCCGGTGGTCGGCGATCCGGTTCTCCGGGTAGTTGTACGTGCGCACGCGCTCGGAGCGGTCGACGGTGCGGACCTGGGACTTGCGCACGTCCGAGGCCTCGGCGTCGGCGGCCTCCTGCGCGGCGGCCAGCATCCGGGCCCGCAGCACGCGCATCGCGGACTCCTTGTTCTGCAACTGGCTCTTCTCGTTCTGGCAGCTCACGACGATCCCGGTGGGGATGTGCGTGATCCGCACCGCGGAGTCCGTCGTGTTCACGCTCTGCCCGCCGGGGCCGCTGGAACGGTAGATGTCGATGCGCAGGTCGTTGGGGTCGATCTGGACGTCGACCTCCTCGGCCTCGGGGAGCACGAGGACGCCGGCGGCCGAGGTGTGGATCCGGCCCTGGGACTCGGTCACCGGCACGCGCTGGACGCGGTGCACCCCGCCCTCGAACTTGAGCCGCGCGTACGGGGCATCACCGGGCTCGACCGTGCCGCGAGCCTTCACCGCGACCTGGACGTCCTTGTAGCCGCCGAGGTCGGACTCCTCGGAATCCAGGATCTCGGTGCGCCACCCTCGACGTTCGGCGTAGCGCAGGTACATCCGCAGCAGGTCGGCGGCGAACAGCGCGGACTCGGCGCCGCCCTCGCCTGCCTTGACCTCGAGGATGACGTCCTTGTCGTCCATGGGGTCGCGCGGGACCAGCAGGAGGGTCAACCGCTCGGCGACGCGCTCCCGCTCCGCCGCCGACGCGTCGGCCTCGGCGGCGAACTCCGCGTCCTCGGCGGCCAGCTCGCGGGCCGCCACCTCGTCCTCGCCCAGCTGGAGCCACTGGCGGTATGCGGCGACGACCGGGCGCAGCTGGGCATGCCGCTTGCCGACCCGGCGGGCTGCCGCGGGATCCGCGTGCAGCGCCGGATCGGACATCTGCTGCTCAAGGTCGGCGTACTCGCGCTCGAGGGCGAGGCAGTTCTCGAACATGCGTAGCTCCGCTCGTCCGAGGGAGCTACTTGGTGTCGGCCTTCTTGCCGAAGCGGGCCTCGAACTTGGCCACGCGGCCGCCGGTGTCGAGGATCTTCTGCTTGCCCGTGTAGAACGGGTGGCAGGCCGAGCACACGTCGGCGTGGATCACGCCGTTCTTGGCGGTGCTGCGGGTGGTGAAGGTGTTCCCGCAGGTGCAGGTCACCGTCGTCTCGACGTAGTTGGGGTGGATACCCGACTTCATGGCTGGCTCCTTCGGTGCTCCGGGTCGTGCGGGCAGGTGTGCTCAGCACGTGAACCGGAAGCGGTCGGAGAAGTATCCCACGTTCAGCCGGTGACGCCCAAACGAGCGTCCCGAGCGTCCCGAGCGGCCCTGCGCATCGCGAGCGCCCCCACCGCCGCGGCCAGCGAAGCAGGCTGCGGCCCCGAGGACCAGGCCCCAGCGGGCGCCGAACGTCGAGGAGACCCAGCCCGCCACGGGACCGCCCAGGGGCGTGGTGCCCATGAACGCCACCAGCCAGAGCGCCATCACCCGGCCGCGCATCTCCGGCGCCGAGGTCAGCTGCAGCGTGGCGTTGCCCCGGGCCATCAGCGACACGCTGGCCGCGCCGACGGCGACCAGCAGCAGCAGTGCGACGGCCGCGGAGGGCGCCAGCGCGGTGGCCAGCACCAGGACTCCGAACAGCACCGAGGAGCGCACCAGCGTGCGGGATCCCCGTACGCCCGCGAGCCGCCGTGTACAGCCCACCGATGACCGCGCCGAGCCCCATCGCCGCCGTCATGAAGCCGTACGTCCGGGAGTCGCCGTCGAAGGTCGTGCGCGCGAAGTAGGGCAGCGTGACCTGGAACTCGTACGTGAAGCACCCCATGATCGCCATCATCAGCAGGGGCACGCCGAGCTCGCGCTCGCGCCGCACGTAGGCGAACCCCGCCCGGACCTGACCGCGCTCGTGCGGCTGCGGCGCCGCGGGGCGCAGGCGGGACGCATCCATCGCCAGCAGCATCAGCACCACCGGGACGAACGATGCGGCGTTCAGCGCGAAGCACACGTCCGAGGCCGCCGGCGGCGATGACCAGCCCCGCGACCGCCGGGCCGAGGACCCGGGCGGCGTTGACCATCACCGAGTTCAGGCTGACCGCGTTGCGGACGGACTCCGGCCCGACGATCTCGACCAGGAAGGCCTGCCGTGTCGGCTTCTCGAAGGCATCGGCCAGGCCGAGCAGCGCGGCGAGGCCGAGCACCTGCCAGAGCTGGACGGTGTCGGTGAGGGTCAGGACGGCCAGCACGAGGGCGAGGGCGCCCATCACCGCCTGCAGCGCGACGAGGAGGCGACGCTTGTCGGTGCGGTCGGCCACCAGCCCGCCGTACGGCCCGACGAGCAGGATCGGAAGGGTCTGCGCGGCGAAGGTCAGACCGACCCACGTGGCCGACCCGGTGATCTCCAGGACCAGCCAGGCCTGGGCGACCATCTGCATCCAGGTGCCGACCAGCGAGATCGACTGCCCCGCGAAGTACAGCCGGAAGTTGGGGATCGACAGCGCCGAGAAGGTCTCGCGGCGAAGCGCGGCCAGCCGACCCGCCCCGCGCGCCTCCTCGATCGCCGTCATGCCCCCATCCTCGCCCACCCCACGGTCGCCGCGACACACGCAGCAGCAGCGGCACGGCCAGTCACTCCACGTCCGGCTGGAGGATCGGCACCCCGACGGAGGGTCTGCGGAGGGCCGCGGGCCCGACGGAGGGCTGCGGAGGGGGCCGCGGGCCCGCGACGTCAGTCGTCGGAGCGGCTGCTCGGTGCGGTCGGGGTGGTCTTCTGCACCTGGAGGAGGAACTCGTAGTTGCTCTTCGTGTCGCGCAGCTTGCTCTGCAGCAGCTCGATGGCCTGCGTGGCCTCCAGCGCATGCAGCACCCGGCGCAGCGTCCACACGATCTTGAGCTCCTCGGAGCTCATGAGCAGCTCCTCCTTGCGGGTGCCGGAGGCGTCCACGTCCACGGCGGGGAAGATCCGCTTGTCCGCCAGGCGCCGATCGAGCTTGAGCTCCATGTTCCCGGTGCCCTTGAACTCCTCGAAGATCACCTCGTCCATCCGCGAGCCGGTCTCGACCAGCGCGGTGGCCAGGATCGTCAGCGAGCCGCCGTTCTCGATGTTGCGGGCGGCGCCGAAGAACTTCTTCGGCGGGTACAGCGCCGCGGAGTCGACACCACCGGACAGGATCCGGCCGGACGCGGGGGCGCTCAGGTTGTAGGCGCGACCCAGGCGGGTCATCGAGTCCAGCAGGACGACCACGTCGTGGCCGAGCTCCACCAGGCGCTTGGCACGCTCGATCGCGAGCTCGGCGATCGTCGTGTGGTCCTCGGCGGGCCGGTCGAAGGTCGAGGCGATGACCTCCCCCTTGACCGAGCGCTGCATGTCGGTGACCTCCTCAGGCCGCTCGTCCACGAGGACGACCATGAGGTGGCACTCCGGGTTGTTCGTGGTGATCGCGTTGGCGATCGCCTGCAGCACCATCGTCTTGCCGGCCTTCGGCGGCGAGACGATCAGGCCGCGCTGGCCCTTCCCGATCGGGGCGACCAGGTCGATGATCCGGGTGGTCATGTTGGTGGCGTCGGTCTCCAGGCGCAGGCGCTGCGACGGGTAGAGCGGCGTCAGCTTGCCGAACTCCACGCGACCGCGAGCAGCCTCCGGGTCGGCACCGTTGACCGTCTCGACCTTGACCAGCGGGTTGAACTTCTCCCGGCGGTCCCCGCCCCCCTCCCGCGGCTGGCGGACCTGGCCGGTGATCGCGTCGCCCTTGCGCAGGCCGTAGCGCTTGACCATCGACAGCGACACGTAGACGTCGGTCGGACCCGGCAGGTAACCGGTGGTCCGCACGAAGGCGTAGTTGTCCAGGATGTCGAGGATGCCGGCGACGGGCACGAGGATGTCGTCATCGGAGACCTCGGGCTCGATGTCGCGGCCCTGATTCCCCTGGGCGCCCGGGCGCCGGTCGGTGCGGTCGTTGCGGTCGTTGCGATCGTTGCGGTTGCGGTTGCGGTCGCGACCACGGCGGCGCCGACCGCCCGGCTCGTCGCCGTACCGGTCGTTGTCGCGGTTCTGGTTCTGGCCGCCGCCCTGACCCTGGCTCCCGTCGTCGCGCGACTCGCGCGGCTGGTTCCCGCCCTGCTCCTGGTTGCCGTCGTCGCGGGGCTGGCGCTGCTGGTGCCCTCCGGCCCTCGCGGCCCTGGGACTGGTTCTGGTTGCCGTCATGGGACTCACGGTCCTGCTGACTGCGGTCCCGGCCACCCTCACGCTGGCGGGCCTCACGCTGTCCGGCCTGCGCGCTGCGGACGATCGTCGGGGATCGTCTCGGCGCCGCGGTGCGAGCCCTGGCCGTCCTCGCTGCGCTGCTCGTCGCGGCCGCCCTGGGCCTCGCCCGTCACGCTCGACGGAGGCACCCTCGGGCTGGGCCGAGGTCTCGCCGTTCCCGCCACGCGGACGCCGGGTACGCCCGGCCCTCGCCGCCGGCGCGCCACCAGACTGGGCGGCGCTGATCGCGGCCACCAGGTCGCTCTTCTTCATCGAGGAGGTGCCGGCGAGCCCCATGTCGTGGGCGACCTTCTTGAGCTCGGGCAGGAGCATCGTGGACAGGCTGCCGTGGGGGCGGCCGCGGCCGGAGTCCTGGTCGGCGTCCGGGGCGATGCTGATCGTGTCGGTCACGTGAGTCCTATGGGTGAGGTGAATCGCCTGCGCGGCACCACGCCGCGGCGACAGATATCCGTGGAAGTGGATCGCGACGGCGTGGGAGGTGCTTCAAGCGTCAGGAGTGAGGTTCTGTACTCGGTGCCGGTCCGCCACCCCGTTCGTGGCGCCGTGCTGATCCACCACACACGGTAGCACCATGATGACCCGTGGCGTGCAACACGTTCTGCGCGTCTGCGCGCCGCCTCGCGCGGGCCTACAGGGCCCGAACACCCTCGCCGGACACCGGCAGCGAGAGCACGCGGGCGGAATCGCCCACCAGGTCGAGGATCCGAGCTGCCAGTCCCTCGCCGTTGCCGTCGACTGCGAAGGCGATGACGGCCGGACCGGCACCGGAGATCGCAGCCGGGATCCGCATGGACGCGCAGCTGCTCGACGAGGGACACGCTGGCGGGGTACACCGAACGCCGCTGCTGCTGGTGCAGGCGGTCATCGGTCGCCTCGAGGAGCAGGCCCGGGTCGGTCGACAGCGCGTGGACCAGCAACGCCGAGCGTCCGACGTTGAAAGCGGCATCGGCATGCGGCACCGTCGCGGGGAGCGCGCCGCGGGCCTTGGCGGTGGACGCCTCCGAGGCGGGGATGACCAGGACCGGCGCGATGCCCGGATGCACGGCGAACCGCGTGGCACGCCCGACCGGGCCGACATCACCGGACTGCATCCAGGCGATCGTTGCCCCACCGAGCACCCCCGGCGCCACGTTGTCCGGGTGGCCCTCCAGCCGGGTGGCCAGCGCGATCATCTCCGCATCGGAGACCGAGCCCGCGACACCTGCCAGGTGGGCGGCGACGGCCAGCCCGCCGACGATCGCAGCGGCCGACGACCCCATCCCACGGCTCTGCGGAACGGCGTTGACGCAGCGCAGGCCCAGCCCGCGGGCTGCAAGCTCACCGGACTCGTCGAATGCGGCAAGCCCCGTGCGCACGATCCTGGCCACCAGGTTGGTGCCGTCCGTCGGCACGCGCCCGGCACCCTCCCCGACCACCTCGACGGTCACGGCTGAACCCTCCGTGAAGCGCGCCTCGATCCGGTCGGTCAGGTCCAGGGCGAGGCCCAGGCAGTCGAATCCCGGGCCGAGGTTGGCGCTGGTGGCGGGCACCGCGATGACCACGGTGGACTCCGCCGAAGGGCCACCGGCCGCAACGCCCACCCTGCTGCCCATGTCGTCGGGCATCAGCCCTCCAGGCCGAGCGCGCGGGCCGCGGCCGCAACCTCCACCGGGACCACCGTCGGGTCGGTGGCCGTGGCCAGTGCCCACTGGGTGTCCTTCAGCCCGTGCCCGGTCAGCGTGCAGACGATCGTCTGGCCGGGGTCGACCCGACCAGTGGCCTGCGCTGCGATCAGGCCAGCCACCGAGGCTGCGGATGCCGGTTCGCAGTAGAGGCCATCGCGTGCGGCCAGTGCCAGGTGGGCCGCGAGGATCTGGTCGTCGCTGACCATGTCGATCAGGCCGCCGGACTCGTCCCGCGCGGCAACGGCGGACTCCCAGGACGCCGGGTTCCCGATGCGGATCGCGGTGGCGATCGTCTCCGGGTTGGCCACGGGAGCCCCGCGCACGATCGGCGCCGCGCCCTCGGCCTGGAAGCCCCACATCCGTGGGGTCGACGTGGCCAGGCCGTCGCGGGCGTACTCGACGTAGCCCTTCCAGTAGGCCGTGATGTTGCCGGCGTTGCCCACGGGGAGGACGTGGATGTCCGGTGCGTGGCCGAGGGTGTCGACGATCTCGAACGCTGCGCTCTTCTGGCCCTCGATCCGTGCCGGGTTGACGGAGTTCACCAGGGCTACCGGGTGGGTGTCGGACAGCTCGCGGGCCAGCCGGAGGCAGTCGTCGAAGTTGCCGTCCACCTGCAGCAGCGTGGCGCCGTGGGCCACGGCCTGGGCGAGCTTGCCCATCGCGATCTTGCCGGCGGGCACGAGGACCGCCGGGGTCATCCCGGCCTTGGCGGCGTAGGCGGCCGCCGACGCCGACGTGTTGCCGGTCGAGGCGCAGATGACGGCGCGGGCGCCCTCGTGGGCAGCCACGGAGATGGCCATGGTCATCCCGCGGTCCTTGAACGACCCCGTCGGGTTCCCGCCGTCGAACTTCAGCAGCACACGGCAGCCGGTCAGCTCCGAGAGCCAGGCGGACTCCACCAGGGGCGTCCCGCCCTCGCAGAGCGTGATGACCGGGGCGCCCTCGGGCAGCGGCATCCGGTCGCGGTACTCGGTGATGACACCCCGCCAGGGCCGGGCGCCACCTGCCGGGCTCACTGTGCCGCTCCGATCACCCGCATGAACCCGACGACCTCGTCGACGGAGTCCAGGTCCCGCAGCTGCGCCACCGTCGCCGCGAGGTCCGCCTCGCGTCCCGGGTGGGTCAGGATCAGCAGCTCAGCCTGGTCGCCCTCGCCCTTCTGGGTCATGCTGCGGATGCTGGCGCCGTGATCGGCGAACACCCCGGCGACGCCGGCCAGGACACCGGGCCGGTCGAGCACGCGCAGGTGCACGAAGTAGGCCGTCGTGGCCGCGCCGATCGGCAGGACCGGCAGCTCGGCGTAGGAGGACTCCCCCGGCCCGGTGGACCCGGTGACCCGGTTGCGCGCGGCGGTCACGATGTCGCCGAGCACCGCGCTGGCGGTCGGAGCCCCGCCGGCGCCCCGGCCGTAGAACATCACCTGGCCCGCGGCATCCGCCTCGATGAACACGGCGTTGAAGGCGTCGCGGACGCCGGCAAGCGGGTGCGTCTTGGGCACGAGCGTCGGGTGCACACGGACGCTGACCCCTGCGCCGGTGTCCCCCTCGATCAGCTCGGCGATGGCCAGGAGCTTGATGTCATAGCCCATCTCGTCGGCCGCGGCGACATCCGCTGCCGAGACCGCGGAGATGCCCTGGACGTCCACGTCGGCCAGCGTGACCCGGGTGTGGAAGGCGATCGACGCCAGGATCGCGGCCTTGGCCGCAGCATCGAGGCCCTCGACATCGGCGGTGGGGTCCGCCTCGGCATACCCCAGCGCCTGGGCCTCGGCCAGGGCGTCGGCGAACGAGGCTCCCGTGGAGTCCATCTGGGTCAGGATGTAGTTGGTGGTCCCGTTCACGATGCCCAGGACCCGGCGGATCCGGTCACCGGCCAGCGACTCGCGCATGGGGCGCAGCAGCGGGATCGCCCCGGCCACGGCGGCCTCGTAGGACAGGTCGACCCCTGCCTCCTCGGCGGCCGCGTGCAGGGCTGCACCCTCG
Source organism: uncultured Actinomycetes bacterium (assembly GCA_963812395.1). Classification (GTDB taxonomy): domain Bacteria; phylum Actinomycetota; class Actinomycetes; order S36-B12; family CAIYMF01; genus Prado023. The sequence goes on along the minus strand of CAWEVG010000043.1, from coordinate 126,141 downwards.
GTCGCGATCAACGCCTTGTTGGCCGTGACCACCGAGGCCCCGCCCTTGAGCGCCCGGAGGATCAGCTCCTTGGCCGGCTCGATGCCGCCCATGAGCTCCACGACGAGGTCGGGGTCGGTGTCCAGAAGTGCTGGGAGGTCCGCGCTGAGGAGTTCGGGGCGGATGCCCGGGCGCTCGCGCGCCGCATCGCGCACACCCACCCCGGTCACGACGAGTCGGGCACCGACGCGGGCCTCGAGATGGTCGGCCTGCTCCTCGAGCAGCCGCACCACCTGGGCTCCCACGGTCCCGCCGCCGAGCACGACGACGGACAGCTTCTCGGGGGGCGGTGCCATGACGGGACTCCTTGGGCGATCGGGACGGGTCCACCGCAGGAATGCACGGCCGGACGCGTCGACGATTCTCTCATGGCAGTGGGCACGACCGATGCGCCCAGGAGTGCGTGCCCCTCGGACTTGTGCTGCGCTTTCCCGCGATCTGGAGCGCGGATTCGTCAGGACCGGCGCACTCGGCTCACGACGGCGCGTCGGCCAGCCCGGCGTCGAGGGCGAACAGGTCGGCCTCGGTCTCCCGGCGCAGCACGATCCGGTCCACACCGCCGCGCACCGACACCACCGGCGGACGCGCCACCATGTTGTAGTTCGACGCCATGGCCCGGCAGTAGGCACCTGTGGAGGCGACCGCCAGCAGGTCGCCACGCTCGAGGTCGGAGGGCAGCCACGCATCGCGGACCACGATGTCCCCGGACTCACAGTGCTTGCCGACCACGCGGGTCAGCATCGCGGGCGCCGAGGACACCCGGGAGGCCAGCACGACCGTGTAGTCCGCGTCGTACAGCGCCGTGCGGATGTTGTCGCTCATGCCGCCGTCGACCGACACGTACGTCCGCCAGGTGCCGGTCCGGTACTCGACGTGCTTGATCGTGCCCACCTCGTAGAGGGTGATCATGCTGGGGCCGACGATCGCGCGACCGGGCTCGACGGAGATCAGCGGCACGTCGATCCCCCGCCGAGCGCATTCCCCCGCGACGATGACGCGCAACGCCTCGGCCATCCCGACCGGGGCGACCGGGTCGTCGGTCGGCACGTAGGCGATACCCATCCCGCCACCGAGGTTGAGCTCGGCGACCGGGATGCTGTCTCGGTCGAGCAGGTCCGCGATGAACCCCACGACCCGGTGCGCAGCGACCTCGAAGCCGGAGGTGTTGAAGATCTGCGAGCCGATGTGGGAGTGGACGCCCACGAGCCGCAGCTCGGGGCGCGCGGCCACCGCGAGGACCGCGTCGCGCGCGACGCCGGAGGTCAGGGAGAGTCCGAACTTCTGGTCCTCGTGGGCGGTGGCGATGAACTCGTGGGTGTGCGCCTCCACGCCGGTGGTGACCCGGACGAGCACGTCGGCGACCACCCCCGCATCACCGGCGAGATCGGCCAGCCGATCGACCTCCTCGAGGGAGTCGATGACGTATCGGCCCACGCCCGCGGCGAGTGCTGCGCGCAGCTCGGCCTCCGACTTGTTGTTCCCATGCAGGCTGATCCGCTCGGCGGGGAACCCCGCAGCGCACGCCAGCGCGAGCTCGCCCCCGGTGCACACGTCCAGGCCGAGGCCCTCCTCAGCCAACCAGCGCACCGTGGTGGCGCTCAGGAAGGACTTGCCCGCGAACGACACCGATCCGGGGACGTCGCGGTCGGTGTAGGCCGACTGGAACGCGGCCGCGCGCGCCCGGAAGTCGGCCTCGTCGAGGATCAGCGCCGGGGTGCCGTGGGCGGCGGCGAGGTCGCGGACGGAGATCCCGCCGATCACGAGCGTGCCGGTGGCGTCGCGGCGGGCCGTCGCCGGCCAGATCTGCGGGTCGATCCGGGCCATGAGGGCGGCATCGGGGACGCTCGGGATGGAGGCGGCCTGGGCGTAGTCGCCGTGCATCGGGCCGGCGGGATGTGCGCGCATGGCGCGATCCTAGGGTGCAGCCCCAGCGTCGGCAGCCCGTTCGAACAAGCCTCGCGTCCCGAGCCGACCACCCCGCAGGATCTGCACCGGATCGCCGCATCCCCATGAAGTTCGAGGCAGGCGCAAGGGCCGCACGCACCTCGGGTGGAGGCAGCGGGCGAGGCGGAGTCGACGATCGGTCAGCTGCGGTCGAGGTCGCGGCGACGGAAGCCGAGGCGCATCCCCTCGATCTCCGCAGATCCCACGATGGCCAGTCCGATCAGGTACAGCCAGATCTCCAGGGCGATGACGCCCGCCGAGGACGGCAACGATCTGGGAGTACGTCGAGGAGACCGACAGGTACCAGCCCAGGCCGACCGTCCCCAGCACGATCAGCAGGGTGCCCAGTGCGGCACCGAGGTTCAGCCAGCCCACCGCGCGGCGCGCTCGGATCCCGAAGCGCATGGCCGCCGTGAGCATCAGGTAGATCGCGATGATCGCCGCCGGAACGCGCGCATAGCGCATGCCCGCGCTCCACGACTCCCCCACGCCGAGGGCGTCGAGCAGGCGCGGGACCAGCGTGAGGGTCACCACGCCCGCGATGATGACCACCTCGGCCACCAGCGTGATCAGCACGGCGATCGCTCGGCTGAGCAGGCTCGGGTGCTGCGGCTCCAGCTCGAAGGCGATGTCGAGCACCTGGCGACCGACGTAGACGAAGCGGCTGGCCGCGTAGAGCGAGAGCAGGAACCCGACGACGCCGGCGAGGCCCAGGGAGCCCGGGCTGGTGGGGCTCAGCCCGGCGATCTGGTCGAGGAACGGCTGGATGGCATCGAGCAGCTCCGGGTTCGACGCGAACGCGTCCTCGACGGACCCGACGAACTGCGCCGGGTCCAGGAACATGGCCACGACGGCGCCGAGGGACAGCACCGCGGGCACCAGCGAGAGCAGGGCGAAGAACGCCAGCCCGCCGGCGAGGACCGACCCACGGTGCCGGGCGAAGCGGGCGTAGACCGCCACCCAGAACCCGACCTGGCCACCGGCCTCGGGGGCGCGGTCGTCGATCCGCTCGGTCCAGCGGACCAGGGCCGGTGAGCCGCCCTCCTCGCGAACACGGTCAGCGGGATCCACTGCCGCTGCAGTATCGGCCGGTGGCCCGTCGGCGCGGTGGCGGCGGCAGGCCGTCGGAGGGCAGCCCCGGGTCGGGCACCGCGCTACATCCGCTCGGGTGCGGAGACCCCCAGCAGGGTCAGGCCGTTGACCAGCACCTGCCGCGAGGCCGCGCACAGCCACAACCGGGCGATGTTCAGCGGCTCGACGGGATCGTCACCCATCGGCAGGACGCGGCACACGTCGTAGAAGCGGTGGTAGGCAGTCGCCAGCCGCTCGAGGTAGCGGGCGATCCGATGCGGCTCGCGGAGCTCGGCGGCGCTCGCGACGACGCGCGGGAACTCCGCCAGCACGCCGAGCAGGTCGTTCTCACGCTCGTTGGCCAGGAGTGCGGGGTCGAACGGCGCGTTGCGCCAGTCGATGCCCAGCTCCTGCGGCGTTGCGCAGCACCGAGGCGATCCGGGCCGAGCCGTACTGGACGTAGTACACGGGGTTGTCGTTGGTGCGCTTGAGCAGCAGGTCGACGTCGAGCACCAGCGGGGAGTCCACCGGGTAGCGGATCAACGAGTAGCGCGCGGCGTCGGTGCCGACCTCGTCGACGAGGTCGTCGATGGTGATGATGTTGCCCGCCCGCTTGCTCAGACGGACCTCCTCGCCGCCCTTGACCATCTTGACCAGCTGGCCGATGAGGACCTCGATGTTGGTGTCCGGATCGTCGCCGGCGCACGCAGCGACGGCGCGCAGCCGGTTGACGTACCCGTGGTGGTCCGCACCGAGCAGGTAGATGCACAGGTCGGCGCCGCGGTTGCGCTTGTCGACGTAGTAGGCGGTGTCGGAGGCGAAGTAGGTCAGCTCGCCGTCGGCCTTGACCAGGACACGGTCCTTGTCGTCGTCGAAGTCGGTCGTGCGCAGCCAGACCGCACCGTCCGCCTCGTACATGTGGCCCTGCTTGCGCAACTGCGTGAACGCCCGCTCGACCGCGCCGGACTCGTGCAGGGTCCGCTCGGAGTACCAGACGTCGAAGTGCGTGGCGAACCGCGCGAGGCTCTCCTGCTGGGCCTCCAGCATCGTGCGGTAGCCGAGCTCGCGGAACATCACCAGCTGCTCCTCGGCGGGCAGCTTCGTGATGCCGGAGTCGTTGGCGACGATCTGCGCGGCGATGTCCTTGATGTAGCCGCCGTGGTAGCCCGACTCCGGGGCGGGGCGTCCGTGTGCGGCGTTCATGATCGACTCACCGAAGCGCTCCATCTGGACGCCCCGGTCGTTGATGTAGAACTCGCGGGTCACGACCGCGCCCTGGGCTGCCAGCACCCGGGCGATCGCGTCCCCGACGGCGGCCCATCGGGTGTGGCCCAGGTGGATCGGACCTGTCGGGTTGGCCGAGATGAACTCGATGTTGATCCAGCGGCCGTGCTGGGAGGTGCCCTGGCCGTAGTGCGCGCCCTCGACGACGATCCGCGAGGCGACCTCGCCCTGGCTGGCTGCCTCGAGGGTGATGTTGACGAAGCCCGGCCCCGCGACCTCGGCGTGCGCGATCGCGGGGCTCAGCGAGAGCTGGGCGGCCAGCATCTCGCCGATGAACCGCGGGGGCGTGTGGGCGGGCTTCGCCAGGGTCATCGCGACGTTGGTGGCGTAGTCGCCGTGCTCACGGTTCTTGGGACGCTCGACGGTGGCGTTGACGCGGTACCCCTTCGGCAGGCACAGCCGGTTGTCTTCGATCAGGTCGGTCACGGAGGCCGAGACGAGAGCTGCCAGGGCGTCGGGGGTCATGCGGCAATCGTAGTGGGGCGTGCGGGGCGCCCACGGCCGTCCCCATCGCTCCTTCCCGCCCGCCGCCCCCGCCGCCGCCCGTCGGGCCGGGGCTTGAGTTGCGTTCGCTCCGCCCGACACGGACCTGCGTTGCGTTTGCGACGCGGAATCGGCCGAGACGCAACGCAACCTGGCTCACGCCACGAGGCGAGCGCGGTGGGCCATCGTTCGGCGGATCCGCTCGATGACGTCGTCCGGGTGGTTGACCATGTCGTCCCAGGTGAAGCGCAGGACGACGTAGCCGGCGGCGGCCAGCCGTTGGTCGCGCGTGCGGTCAGCCTGGAACCGGTCCGGGCCGTGGAACCGCTGGCCATCGAGTTCGACCACGATCTTCGTGCCTTCGTGCAGCGCGTCGACGTCGCCGATCCTGCCCTCGGCGTCGTGGACCTCCGTGTTGAACCTCCAGCCGGGACCCAGCGCACCGACACGTCGGTGGAAGTGCCACTCGAGGACCGAGTAGGGGCGCCCGGCGCACGTCCGCGCCACGAACCGGGCCCGCCCGGCTCCGTGCCTGCCGGTGGCCGCGGCAGCGGCGCCACCCAGTTCCGCCGTGGTGAGGATGCCGCGCCGCAGGGCATCGCAGACCATGGCGACCGAGGCCAGCGGCTCGTGGGCGCACAGCAGGTCGGCGATGGTGCGAGGAGGCGTCGTGACGCGCATGCCGTCGACCTCGATCGTGACGGCTGAGGACAGAACAGCTCGGTGCGTGGTGACGGCCGTCGTGCGTCGTGAGGAGCGGCTCGTACCGTGCAAACCGTCCGAGGCCGCAAGCCCCCACAGCTGACCGGCCGTGGCGGTGTCCGCCGCCGCCGAACAGACGCGCGCAGCCAACCTCGTGGATGAACCGACTCCAGGACCCGCCGCACCGGTTGGTCCGCGGTGGACGCCCGGTCCTGCTCGTCCCACTCGTGCACGCCCCATCCGGCTCCTCCTCGCGGGTGCACGCCCCGTCCAGCCCGCGGATCTCGAGGCGGTCCGGTTGCGTTGCGGTTCCTTCACGCGACACGGGGTTGCGCTGCATTCGCGACGCGCAAATGGCCGAGATGCAACGCAACGCGAGAGCCGCACGAGGGCAGCGGCTGATTTGGGGGCGCTGAGGGTCGTCGGTAGGATGGGTCGTGCCCTGGCCCCCGTAGCTCAGGGGATAGAGCGGTGCCCTCCGGAGGCATGCGCGCAGGTTCGAATCCTGCCGGGGGCACCCACTTCCCCCTCCAATCGCAGCCGGGTGCTTCGTGCCGACACGCCGTCACCGCCCTGGGCTCAGGTCCCCCATTCGGGTGATATCTCGAGTCGGACGCACGGAGCGTCACGGAGTCTCTGAGGGATCTGCGATGCAATGCCGACTTTCGACCCAATTGCCCACGGCCCGGAATCACAATCGGTGATATTCTGTGCACATCCCCTCACCCCGGGCGCCGATCACGGCGCCGCTACGGCAATTCAGGAGCTGACCACTTGTCCACCATCACCACCAGCCGGAGTCGGGCCTCGCTCGCGCTCGCAACGGCCCTCTCGCTGATCGCGGCGATGTTCATGCTGGGAGCGCCGACTGCGTCGGCCACGCCCTCGCAGTCCGTTGTCATCTGCCACGCCACGAACTCTCAGAGCAACCCGTACACCCGGAATCGGGTGAACACCTCCTCGGTCGAGGAGGAGGGCAACCGCTTCCTGAACGGCCACGGAGACCACACAGGGCCGGTGTGGTTCGACGGGATCAAGGAGAAGTGGGGCGACATCATCCCCGCCTTCTCCTACACGAATCCTAGGACCGGAAAGGTCACGGACTACCCCGGCTACAACTTGGACAAGGGCGCTGAGATCCTCGCGAACGGCTGCAAGGGCGTGTCCGAGGTGATCGTCGATTTCGACCTGTCGGGTAGCGAGTGCCAGGTGGGTGAGGCTGGTGACTTCGCCACACTGACCGTCACGAACCTTCAGAACTCGACCGAGTCCATCGACTTCACGTTGGATGGACCGGGCTCCGCGATCCGTTTCGGCGAGGGGCTCCTTCCTGGAAGCAGCGAGCAGTTCACGATCCCCAAGTCAGAGTTCGGCACGTGGGTCCTCAGCGTTGACGGCCAGGAGGCCACCAAGAGTGTGACCCTCACAAGTCGGGGCTGTCCCGTCGACCTCGTCCCGCCGGTGACCCCGGATGCACCGACATTTGTCGAGGCGACCTGCACCGCGCTTGATGGGGCCGAAGTCCAGGTTCCGAAGAACACGGACGCGATCACCTACAAGCAGAGCGGCACCCCGGCTCCGGGAGCAACGGTCACGGTGAAGGCGACAGCCAACGACGGGTACACGATCGTCGAGGGAGCCACTACTGAGTGGGTGCACACCTACAAGACCGTCGCTGAGCTGAACTGCCCACCGCCGGCAGCCGTTCCGGCTGCGGTAACGCAGCCGACCTTCACGAACGCCACGTGTGCGGCTCCTGCCAGCATGGTGATTCCGGCCAACACCTCCCAGATCACGTACACCGCGGTTGGCACCGCGACCCCGGGGTACGACCGTCACGGTCACGGCGAAGCCGATTGGCAACGTCGTCCTGACCGGGTACCCCACGGGCGGGTGGAGCTTCACCTTCGCTGCAGCACCCACCAACTGTGATAGCGCCGTGGGCGGGACCGAGGACGACGAACCGACGACCGACCGCGACGACTCGGACAGCTCCGATGACGAGCAGGTCGTTGCCGGCTCCGAGGACGAGCTGGCCGTCACCGGCGCGAACATCGATCCGGCGGTCCTGGGGCTCCTGCTGATCCTGTCGGGCGCCGCGTTCGTCACCGCACGCAGGCTCGCGCTGAAGTAGCGCGACACGCAACACGACGAGGCCCCGCACACCGCCGGGTGTGCGGGGCCTCGGCGCATCCCCAGGTAACGTCCCGCCCATGGCCGAAGCACGCTCCCCCGCAGCCACCGTCGACACCATCGACGAAGCCGCGGCATCGAAGTCAGCCCTGCCCAACGTGAGGCTGTTCGTGATGTCCGTGCTGGGCGGGATGTTCATCGCGGTGGGCGCGCTCCTCGCGATCGTCGTGGCTGGTGGGTCGACCGAGCTCGTGGCGGACAACCCGGGCCTGGCGCGCCTGGTGATGGGCGTGGTGTTCCCCGTGGGCTTCATCGCCGTCATGCTCACCGGGCGCCGGGCTGTTCACCTCCGACTGCGCGACTCAGATGGTTCCCTGGTACCGGCGGCGGGTGTCGGGATCCGCCATGCTTCGGCTCCTCATCGTGGCGTATCTCGCCAACCTCGTGGGTGCCGTTGGCCTGGCGTTCCTCGGGTGGTCGAGCGGCATCCTGCGCCCCGACCAGCCGTGGACGCCCTACCTGCTGGCCCTGGCCGACGGCAAGGTCTCGCACAGCTGGGTCGAGGTCTTCAGCAAGGGGATCCTGGCCAACATGCTCGTGTGCGTCGCGGCGTGGCAGGCCTACTCGTCCCGGTCGACGACGGGCAAGATCCTGGGGATCTGGTTCCCGGTGATGGCCTTCGTGGCCCTGGGCACGGAGCACAGCATCGCCAACCTGTTCTTCATCCCGGCGGCGATGCTGAGCGGCGCTGGACATCACGGTCGGACAGTTCCTGACAGCCAACCTGATCCCGGCGACGCTGGGCAATTGGGTTGGCGGGGCGCTGCTGATCGGCCTGCCGTACGCGTGGTTGTACTCAGCACGCCGAACGGTGCAGGCCACGAGCAGCTGAGGCACCCCGCAGGCTGGTTCACGGCCGCTCGCGGGCTCGCGAGCTACTCGTCCACGTCCTGCATGGGCGCGATCATCGGAGCCAGATCGCCGGTGGCGTCCGACTCGTCGACGTCCTCCATCGGCTCGACCATGGGCGCGATGTCGCCGGAGGCGTCCGACTCGTCGACGTCCTCCATCGGCTCGACCATCGGTGCCACGTCGCCGACAACTTCCGACACAACAGCGGCGGGCTCGTTGGTGCTGTCAGCAGACTCCCCTGCGGCGACCGGTCCGTTGAAGGCCAGCGCCGTGATGGCCATCGCCGCGAGCGTGAGGCTCACAACGCGACCGGGATGGTGCGATAGAACACTCATGGGTACCCCCCAAAAGGCCGCAATCTCTGACACACGGACCATAAGCCACAACTACACAGCGTGTCTCGCTGGTTGCAGCTGTCACCCGGATGGGGGCACGGCCCTCACACGCGGTCACCCAGGCGCGCCAGCAACAGCACCTCCGCCAACGTCAGCCTGCGCAGCACCTCGAGGTCCACGCTCTCGTTGGGGCCGTGCCAGCACGCCGCCGGGTCACCGGGGCCGACCACGAGGATCGTCGCCTCCGGGAACTTCACGGCGATGTCGGCGATGAACGGGATCGATCCGCCGATCCCCATGTGCACCGGCTCCGCGCCGTCCCACGCGTCGGTGAACGCTGCCCGGGCCACGTCTGCATTCGGCCCCGAGGGCACCAGCGCCACAGCGTTCCCGGCGGCACCCGGCACGCACGTCACGCTCACCCCCCACGGGGCACTGGCCGACGAGGTGATCTGCCAGCGCCTGCTGGGCAGACAGCCGGGTCCTGCCCCGGAGCGATCCGCATGCTGACCTTCGCCCGGGCGATGGGGAGCAGCACGTTCGCCGCAGCCTCCGTGCGGGGGGCGTCGATCGCGAGCACCGTCACCGCAGGCAGCGACCAGATCCGGTTGGCCGCCGAACCCTCGCCGATCGAGGCCACGCCCTCGCGGACCCCGGCCTCGGCACGCAGCGCGGCCTCGTCCAGGTCCACGGTCGGGACCGGCCCGTGCACCAACCCCGGGCACTGCCACCCGGCCCTCGTCGTCGTGCAACCCAGCGAGCAACCGGCACAACGACGTGAGCGCGTCCGGGAACAGCCCGCCGAACACGCCCGAGTGCTGCTCCCCGGCATGCGTGCGCACCTCGACGAACACCTCAACGAGCCCGCGCAGCGAGGTGGTGAACGCCGGGACGTCGACCTCCCAGTTCGACGAGTCGGCGATCACGATGACGTCAGCGGCCAGCAGCTCGCCGTACTCCTCGAGGAACGGCCCGAAGGTCGGCGAGCCGACCTCCTCCTCGCCCTCGACGAAGACCGTCACGCCCACCGGCAGCCCGTCCGGGTAGGCCGCCTGCAGAACGCGCAGCGCACCGACGTGCGCCATGATCCCGGCCTTGTCGTCGGCCGCGCCCCGGCCGTACAGCCGCCCCTCACGCTCAACCGGCTCGAACGGATCGCTGTCCCAGTCCGCCAGGTTCCCCGCGGGCTGGACGTCGTGGTGCGCGTAGAGCAGCACGGTCGGGGCACCCTCGGGCCCGGGGATGCGCGCCACGACAGCCGGTGCACCGTCGTCGGCCTCCAGCACGCGGACGTCGGGCATGCCGAGGTCGGCCAGGAGCGTCGCGACCGTCTCCGCGCTCCGCGCCACGTCCGGAGACGTTGCCCCATCCCGACTCACGCTGGGGATCCGGACGAGGTCCTCGAGGTCGGCGCGGATCCCCGGCAGGGCGGCAGCGACGGCGGCGCGGAACTGGTCGGTGGACGGTGCGCTCATGGCCGTCATCCTGCCAGCCGACGTCCCTGGGCGCCCAGCGACGACCACGCCTGCGCAGGCCACGGCAGGCCCAGGTGCGGCCCCCTGCGCATGGTGCCCACCTGGAAGATGGACCCCAGCCCGCGAGCGGGCTGCTACTCGACCTTGATCGCCGCGGGTTTCGACTCGTTGCCCGCCTCGTCGATGCCGATCACGCAGACTGTGCTCGGCAGGTCGGCGGCCTGGATCGTCGCCGGGACGCGCCGGTACTCGACGTATCCCTCGGCGGTGGCGCAGTCGATCGAGTCGACCGGGCCGCTGACCCACCGGAACTGGGTGAGCTCCGGCGGGTCGAACACCGGCTCCACCTGGACCCCACCCTCGACCTTCGTGGTCGTCAGCTCGATCGTCCCCGGGTCAGGTGCCGTGCCGTCGGCCTTGATCACGACCTCCGTGGGGTGGGCTGCCAACCCGACGCACACCAGGGTGAAGCCCTCGTCGGCCGGCAGGATCACCGGATAGGACCACTGCTCGGGAGGCGTCGGGGCAACGTCACCTGAGCCGGCCGCGGAGCCTGGAGCCGGGCTCGCCCCCGGGTCCGCCGATGCCGCGGGGTCCGCGCCCGCCGACGCGGCTGGGGCGGTACTGGCCGAGGGAGCAACATCTGTGACACCCGCATCCGCCGCTGCCTGCGCCGCGGCCTCCGCGGCTCCCAGCCACCCCTCGGGCGCGCCGCAGTCGACCGTGCCCAACTTCCCCTGCTTGACCTCGATCGCTGCCGTCGACGAGATCCCCTCCGGCAGCTCGCCCTCGAGCTGGACCTCCACGGTCGACCCCGGCTTCGCGACCGACGCGACCGCCCGGGCGGGCAGCACAGTCGCGGGGTCCTCCAGAGCGCAGTCCCCGCCGAGGGTGAATGCGCCGCCCGCGAAGCACGCAGCGAGGGCCCCCACGGGCAGCATGTAGCTGGTGTCCTCCTTGACCGAGATGCCGCCATCATCGGAGACCTGGCACGGCAGGCCGAGTGCGCACGCAGTCTCCTGCGTCGCCCCGATGGTCGTGGTCGTCACCATCGCCACCGCCTCGCCAGCGGGGTTGAACACGGGTGAGCCCTCGGACCCACCCAGGATGCCGGCGCAGCCGGAGCCCTGGGCGTCATGCCCGAGCAGCCCGTCCTCGAGGATGTCGGAGGTCTCCCCGACCTGGCATCGGCTGCCCCGCAGGTACTGCTGGTTCGGCTCCACCCCCTCCACGGGGACTCCTGCGATGAGGATCTCCGCACCCTTGTCCGAAGCGCCAACAGGATCGATCGGGCGCACGCCGCGCCCTGCGAGCTCGCCGTAGGTCGACCCCAGCCGCAGGACTGCGAGGTCGGTGCCCCGTACCGACGCCCACTCGACGGCCTGGATCGGGTGCCCTGACGATATCGGCCTGCTTCGCCGTGGACAGCGGCGCGAACGCATTGAACTCGACGCTCACGTCCTGGAGGTCCCGGTCGGCCATGACCGTGGTGGGATCCGTCTGCCCGACACATCGGGCACTGGTCACCGCATACGCGTCGGCGTCACCGGGCGCTCCTGCGTCCACGAGCCACGCCGTGCAGGGCTCGGCCAACCCCACGGTCCTCCCCACCGCGGTCAGCGATGTCCCCGCCGCCTGGGACTGCTGGAACAACCCCGCGGGACTCTCCGGCGAGTCTGCGCCGGGGACGTCGGAGCTCTGCCGGGAGTACGCCCCGTAGAGGGCGAGGAAGGTCACGAGTGCAGCCAGGGCAGCCAGCCACAGCGGCCGCTTGTGCCCCTTCGCGGAGTCAGCCTCCCCGGAATCGCCGGCCCCGTCCGCTCCCCCGGGGGCAGGGTCGTCGGGGTTTCGCGCGTCACCATCGGCCATGCCGGACACCGTACGCGACCGACGCAGGCCTCCCGGGCAACGCACCGCGCCTGACGCACGAGACCCCGACGGAACGCAGCCGGTCCGCCCTTCAGCCGAGCCAGCCGCCCTCGGGCGGACGCAGCGCGGCCTTCATCGACCTCTCCTCGCGGGCCTTCGCGTCAGCGATCGGCAGCCGCGCCACGGTCACCGTCTCGCGGAAGGTCGCGTTCGCGAAGGTCTGCATCCCCGCACCCAGGGCCAGTGCGGCACGCTCCCCGAAGCGAAGGTGCCGGTCGTGGCCGAACCGCTCCACCCCACGGCCCTTCTCGCCGCGTGACCGCTCGGGAACGAGCACCAGCTCGAGGCGGAGGTCCCGGTCGGCCATCGAGGCCATCATCCGCAGGAAGCCGGTGACCATGGCCTCCTCGTCGAAGCGCTGGCCCCGGTCCACCGAGTCGGTGACGGCCGTGATGATCCGCACGCGCCGCCCCGGGGTCATCCCGACGCGCGCGAGGAACCAGGTCAGGCCATCGCCGGTCCCCTGGTTGTGGAGGTAGCGGCGCACGGTCTGCTGCCCGACGAACTTGTCGTAGATCACCAGCGGCTTGCTGTCCTCGCACAGCGGGCCGAACCGCTCCTTCCACTCCACCTCACGGTTCACGCCCTCACGCAGCGGGGCGTCGAGCACCTGGCGAGCGGCCATCAGCACCGAGGTGCGCCCGGCCGTGGTGATCCGCCCGATCTCGACCAGCCCCGACGGGGTGGTGGCGGAGAACTCGTCCTCCGCCACGCCGAGCAGCTCGGCCTGGTCGGCCTCGACGAGCACCAGCTCGAGGTCGTCGGCGAGCTGGGAGTCGATCAGGCCCGGGTCGAGGATGTCGCCGAGCAGCTCGTCCAGCGGCGGCCGGGCGATCCCCACCTGGACCTTGCGGCTGGACAGCACCACCTCCCACGCCTTGGCCAGCGAGGTCGGCAGCTTCCCGACCGCCTCCACGAAGAGATCGAGGTGCGCCTGGGAGGTGAACACCAGCCGGCCGTGGACCGCGAGATCCTCGAGGAGCTCCTCGTGGATCGCCCGGCGCAGGGCAGGATCCTCCGAGCGATCCCCGAGGGCACTCGTGGAGATGCCCACGCCGAACACAGTCCGGCGCGGGAGGGGGGCCTTCTCCGTCACGAGCGCCCGCCCAGGACCTCGGCCAGCCGCTCGTCGAAGAACCCGCCGGGCCAGCCATCGACCAGGTCACCCTCGGCATCGACGTCCAGGCGCCGCACGAACGCCGCCCCCTGCTCGTCGAGGTCGACGTAGAGGATCGCGAGGTCACGCGGGGGCCAGAACCCCCTCGCGCACCCGGCGCAGCAGCCGCAGCACGAGGTGCTCGGAGTGCGTCTCGACCAGCAGCTGGGCGCGCCCGGAGACCACCGTGTCGACGAACAGGTCGCCGACGGCGGCCTGCAGCCGCGGATGCAGGTGCACCTCGGGCTGCTCGACGAGGATCATCCCCGACTGGGTCAGCAGGGACTGCACGATGATCGGGAGCAGCTGGCCGACCCCGTAGCCGACGCCCCGCGACGAGACCAGCACCGGTGGGTCACGGCGCACGTCCTCCAGGGCGAGGACGGCGAACTCGCCGGCGGTCATCACGATGTCCTGGTTGACCGGGTCGAGCATGCGCACGTGGTAGCCCAGGCCGAGGCGGTCGCACCACTCATTGACCGCCCTGACCAGGTCGGGGCGCGCGTGCAGGATCGCGGCCATCTCCTCACCGGCCGGGCCGACGTAGTCCTCGATCCCCTGGCCGACGAGCGTGGTCCGCTCGGCTCGGGAGCGCATCGGCCCGACGAAGTGCACCCGCTCCAGCGTGCCCCAGAACTCCTCGGTCACGCGATGGTGCAACGCGACTCCGGGTTGATTGCCCCACGGCCGTGGTCCGTCGATCGAGGCCCGCTCCTCCCCGTCCACCAGCTCGGTGTGCGAGCGGATCGCCGCACGCCGGGAGGGGTCCCACATGAACGAGATGGCGGCATCCCGGGCCACGCCCTCACCCGAGGTCCACCCGAAGCCCAGCGTCATGGGCGCCGCCTCGTCGTGGCGGTGCACGGCCATCCGGAACGATCCACCTTCGACGAGGTCGCCGGACATCGTCAGCACATCCGGCCGCGCGGCGGTCTGGGCCAGCATCGGCAGCACGGAGAGCAACGAGGACTTCCCCGACGAGTTGGGGCCGAACACGAGCGTCAGCGGCGCGAGTCCGACTCGCTGCGGGTCGGGTGCGTAGGAGCGCAGGCCGCCGATGGTCAGGTGTCTGATCAGCACGAGCCCAGAGCCTAGGCCGCCGATAGGGTCGACCAGTCCCTCGGGGGCACGGAGCATGCGATCCACCTCGTCTCGACTAATACCCCCTGGGGTATACTGGTCGCATCGCGCAACCGACCCGAGGAGCACCATGAAGACCATCATCATCGGCGGGGTCGCCGGTGGAGCCTCTGCCGCAACCCGCCTTCGCCGCCTCGACGAGTCCCACGAGATCGTCGTCCTCGAGCGCAGCGGCTACGTGTCGTTCGCCAACTGCGGCCTGCCCTACTACATCGGGGGCACCATCGCCGACCGCCGGAACCTGCTGCTGCAGACCCCGAAGAGCCTGAACGCCCGGTTCGGCCTCGACGTGCGGGTCCACTCCGAGGTCATCGTCGATCGACCCGCACGCGCGCACGGTCACGGTGCGCGACCTGCGCCGACCGGCGAGTCCTACACCGAGGCCTACGACCACCTGATCCTCTCCCCCGGCGCGTCGCCGATCGTCCCGCCGATCCCGGGTGTCGAGCGAGCACTCACCCTGCGCACCATCGAGGACACCGACCGGATCAAGGAGGCGGTCGACACCCTGCGTCGGCGCCGAGCGACTCCACCGAGGACGGCGTCGCGATCGACCACCACAGTCGGTCATCGTCGGCGGTGGCTTCATCGGGCTGGAGATGGCCGAGAGCCTGCGCGAGCGCGGGATGGCACGTCACCGTCGTCGAGCTCGCGCCGCAGGTGATGGCGCCCCTCGACCCGGAGATGGCCGCCCTGGTGGCCGCCGAGCTGGCCAAGCACGGCGTCGACGCTCGCCCTCGGCGTGCAGGTGACCGAGATCCGCGCCGGACACCGTCGATGCTCTCCGACGGTCGGGAGGTCGACGCCGACATGGTCGTGATGAGCATCGGCGTGCGCCCGGACACTGACCCTGGCGAAGGCGGCGGGACTGGAGCTCGGCCCGCGCGGCGGGATCAAGGTCGACGCCCAGATGCGCACCTCGGACCCGCACATCTACGCCGTCGGCGACGCGGTCGACAAGAGCGATGCGACCACCGGGCGAGCCGACGCTCGTGCCGCTGGCCAACTCCGCCAACCGACAGGGCCGCCTGGTCGCGGATGTCATCGGCGGACGGACGCATCCGCTTCGGCGGGGTGCTGGGCACGGCCATCGTCAAGGTGTTCGACCTCACGGTGGCCGTGACCGGCGTCAACGAGAAGCGCCTGCGGGCCTCGGGCCGCAACTACCACGCGATCCACACCCACCCCGGGTCGCACGCCGGCTACTACCCGGGCGCCGAGCGGATCAGCCTGAAGCTGCTCTTCGACCCCAGCACCGGCCAGATCCTGGGCGCCCAGGGCGTCGGGCGGCGTGGGCACCGACAAGCGCATCGACGTCCTGGCCACCGCGATCACCGGCGGGATCACCGCCGACGAGCTGGCCGACCTCGAGCTGGCCTACGCACCTCCGTACGGCTCCGCCAAGGACCCGGTCAACCAGCTGGGCTACGTCGCGGACAACGTCATGACCGGGACCACCCACACCATCGGCTGGGACGAGATCGATGGCACGCGACCGGTTCGTCATCGACGTGCGCACCGCCGGCGAGTACCGGCGCGGCCACATCGACGGCTCGGTCAACATCTCGCGTCGACGAGTTGCGCGCGCGGCACGCCGAGATCCCGCGGGGCGCCGACGGGGTCCCGATGCCGGTGGCGGTCTACTGCCAGGTCGGCCAGCGCGGGCACACAGCCGGCACGCCTGCTGACCCAGCTCGGCTACGACGTGGTCAACCTCGACGGTGGCTGGCTGACCTACAGCCTGGCCCGCGCCAGCTGACCGGACCCCGGCATCCGGACGCCGACACGACGGTGTACGCGCGCGTGCGTGCAGTGCCCGGGCCGTGCTGTACGGTGATGCCGCTGTTGGACGAAGAGGGTCGAGCAGCGGCTCATCTCACATCTGCACGAGGAGTACGAAGCACCATGGCACAAGGCACCGTCAAGTGGTTCAACGCCGAGAAGGGGTACGGCTTCATCGCCCCCGACGACGGCACCGCAGACGTCTTCGTTCACTACAGCGCCATCCAGTCCAGCGGCTACCGGTCGCTCGAGGAGGAGCAGCGCGTCGAGTTCGAGGTCACCCAGGGCCAGAAGGGCCCGCAGGCAGACCAGGTCCGCCCGCTCTGACGCCAGCACGCTGGCCTTCACACGAAGGGCCCCGATCCGCTGCGGATCGGGGCCCTTCGTGTGTCCACCGACGCTATCCGCGGCCGGCGCTGCGCAGCGCGATCCACGAGACGACCATCGTCGCCAGACCGCCGAGCAGGAGGGCCAGGGCGGGACCGACGACATCGCCGGCGATCGAGGCCGCCAGTGCTGTCGCCGCGCCGGCGCCCAGGGCGAGCCAGTAGTTGGCCCGACCGCGCAGGAAGGCCCCGAGGCCGAGGACGGCCACCGCCGCCAGCGCGGCCCGGGTCGGCCACGCCCAGGGGCCGGCGGCCATCCCCACAGAGGCGACCAGGGCCAGGGCGGCGCCCAGCACCATGGCCGTGCGACGGCCGCGGGCCCAACGCAGGCCCAGGGCAACCCACGCCACCCCGAGCCCCACCAGGAACGCCCAGGTCCCGGGGCCGGGCGGCACGACGACCCAGGTCGCCCACGCCAGGGCAGCGAGCAGCCCGGACTCGGACACGGGCGTCCGGGCGACCAGGTTCACCACGAGCATCGCGAGCACCACGCCCAGAGCGCGGGCGGCATTGCCCGGACCTGCCGACTGCGCACCCTGGCCGGCCCCGAGCGCGACACCGACCCCAGCGGTGGCCACCCCGACGCCGGTGGCCAGCAGCGCCGACACTGCGCGGCGTCGCTCGTCGCTGAGCGGGCGGCTCCACGGAAGGCGCACGAACAACCCGGCGGCGATGAGCGCCACCGTCGTCAGGCCGGCGAAGGCCCACCGCACGCCCGGCTCCCACGCGGCCCAGCCACGGACGACCACGCCGGCGATGGAGACGAGCACGAGGGCTGCCCCCGCGTACATCCCGATCTCTGCGGCGACGCGGCGGCTGACCAACGGGGGCGCAGCCGTCGGCGCCGATGCCGACGAAGCACCAGCCTCCGCGGCGCCGTTGGGGCCGATCGCCGGCGCGCGGGACAGCACCTGCGTCGAGGCTCCAGGGTCGACCTGCGAGGCAGCCACCTGGGGGTCGAGGACCTCCGTGTGGGCGTGGTCGGCCTCCGGAAGGCCGGGGGCGGCGGGATGACGGTACTGCGCCGGAGCCGAGCCGCCCACTCCCGCCGATCGGTCGATCACGACGGTCGACGAGTCCGCGGCACCCACCTCCGCAGCGGGGGCGGACGGCGCCTGGGCGGGGGCATCCGGGCCCTCAGCATCCCCACCCCGACCTCGGAATCCGCGCATGTCGCCCAGCGTAGAGCCGCATCCGACCGGTCCGGGGCAGCACACTGTGGCCGTGGCCCCGACAGCACGTCCCACGCAGTACAACCTGCTGCGCCTGAAGCAGTTCGATCGCTCCTGCATCAGGCCTGATGCCTTCGCCGGCCTGGGCGTTGCGGCCTACCTGATTCCTCAGGTCATGGCCTATGCGACCCTGGCCGGGCTGGACCCCGTCGTTGGCCTCTGGGCGTGCCTGGCGCCGCTCACGATCTACGTGGTTGCGGGCACATCGCGGCTCCTCAGCGTCGGTCCCGAGTCCACGACCTCGATCCTCACCGCGGCTGCCCTCGCCCCCCTGGCCATCGGTGACGCCTCCACGTATGCCGCCATGGCGGGCATGTGTGCCTTGGTCGTGGGCGTGCTGGCCCTGGCCGCGGGCCTGCTGCGCGTGGGATTCGTCGCGCAGCTCCTCAGTCGTCCCGTGCTCATCGGCTACCTCGCTGGCGTCGCCGTGATCATGGTGGCCGGCCAGCTCGGCAAGCTCCTTGGGGTGCAGGTCGACGGGACCGAGCCGATCGCGCAGATCGTCTCCGCCCTGCAGCATGTCGATGCGACCAATGGCGCGACGGTCGCCATCAGTCTCGCTGTCATCGTCACGTTGTTCGTCGGGACCCGGTTCGCCCCTCGCCTGCCCTGGCCGTTGCTCGCGGTCCTCGGCGCAACCGCGCTCACGACGGCACTCGGCCTGGAGGAGCAGGGGGTCAAGGTCGTGGGCACCATCCCACAGGGCCTCCCGCCGCTCGTCGCTACCCACGGACCTGTCCCTGCTGCCCCAGATCCTCGGGCCTGCCGTCGGCATCGCTGTCGTCGCTTTCGCCGACAACGCACTCGATGGACGGGCATTCGCCGACGACGGCGAGGAGCTCGATGCCGACGCCGAGCTGCTAGTCCTCGGGATGTCCAACATCGGGGCGAGCCTCACCTCCGGGTTCCCCGTCTCCAGCAGCAGCAGCCGCACAGCCCTGGCCAAGGTGTCGGGGGCGCGCACGCCGGCCTACGGCTGGGTCACCGCCGCGGCTGTCGTGGTCGTGCTGCTCTTCGCAGGGCCGATCCTGGCGGACTTCCCGATGGCGGCCCTGGGAGGCCTCGTGGTCTTCGCCGCATTCAAGATCGTGGACATCGCGGAGTTCCGGTGGCTCTGGAACTTCCGCCGGAGCGAGTTCTGGCTCGGCATCGCCACCGCGATCGCCGTGCTCACCCTGAACCTGCTGGCCGGCATCGGGTTCGCAATCGCCCTGTCTGCGGTGGTCGTCCTGGCGCGGGTCGCTCGGCCGCATGCGGCGGTCCTGGGCCGGGTCCCCGACCTGGCCGGCATGCACGACATCGGTGAGTACCCGGCCGCAACCCAGATCGAGGGTTTGCTGGTCTTCCGGTATGACTCCCCCCTCTTCTTCGCCAACGCCGAGGACTTCCGCATCCGAGTCCTCAACGCCGTACGGGAGCAGCAGGAGGACGGTCTCGAGGTCCGCACCGTGCTGCTCAACTGCGAGGCCAACGTCGACGCGGACTCGACGGCGGTGGAGGCACTCGATGCGCTGGTGCGCGAGCTGCAGCGCGCCGGCATCTCGGTGGCACTGGCGCGAGTCCACGTCGAGCTGGCCGAGCTGCTCGGGCGAGCAGGGATCCTGGAGCTGATCGGTGAGGAGAACGTCTACCCGACCCTGCCCACCGCCGTGGCCGGCCACGAGGCCAACCACGATGACCCCGACCACGCCTGATCCACGGACCTGACGACGGCAGGCAGCCACGCGGCCAGCCCGCGTCCTCGACGCCAGGCGGGGTACGGTCGGCGCAGGTACCCACAACACGGGAGGTTCCCCCATGCTCGAGGCGTCTGAGGTCGGCAACAAGCTGTCCAAGGAGGAGTTCAAGGCCGTCGAGCCGCAGTTGCGGGTCGACCTGGTCAACGCCCAGTACGACCTGAAGAGCGCGGACTTCGGGGTGCTCATCTTCGTGGCCGGCGACGACCGGATCGCGGGCAACGAGGTCGTCAACCGGATCAACGAGTGGATGGACGCACGCTTCATCCAGACCCACGTGATGGGCCCGCTGACCGCCGAGGAGTCCATGCGGCCGCGGTACTGGCGGGTGTGGCGCGACATGCCGGCCAAGGGCCGGATCGCGCTCATGGCCGGGGGCATCATGCGGCTCCTGCACGAGAACCTCGCCGGAGAGCTCTCGGACGACGACTACGAGCGCGCGATCGACCACCTCGAACAGATGCAGGAGGCGCTGGTCGCCGACGGCACGCTGATCATCAAGATCTTCCTGCACACCCCGGCCAAGAAGCAGCGCAAGCGGATGAAGAAGGCCGAGGGCGACCGCGACGAGGGCTGGCGCATCGACCAGCGCGACTGGGCGATGCTGGACCTCCTCGAGGAGAGCGGGAACAAGCTCGAGAAGCTGCTGCGGCGCACGTCCGTGGCCGGTGCCCCGTGGTCGGTCGTCGAGGCGACTGACGCGCGCTACCGGGACGTCGCCGTGGCCCGCACGATCCTCAACGCGATCACCGCGCGCATGACGGAGGGCTCCCCCGCCGGCGTGTCCGTCAGCGACCAGCTGTTCTCCCCCGGCGAGCGCCAGGCCACGGTGCTGGACACGGTGGACCTCAGCCGCACCACCGACAAGGCAACCTACGATCGTGAGCTCAACAAGCTCCAGCGCGAGGTGCACGGGCTCGCGCGCCAGGCCCGGGACCGCGGCCTGTCCACCGTGCTGGCCTTCGAGGGCTGGGATGCCGCCGGCAAGGGCGGCGCGATCCGCAGGATCACCCAGGCGCTGGAGGCCGGCGACTACCGCGTGATCTCCACCGCTGCACCGACCGAGGAGGAGCGCAAGTACCACTACCTGTGGCGCTTCTGGCGCGACCTTCCCCCGGCCGGCAAGTTCGTGATCTACGACCGCACCTGGTACGGCCGGGTGCTGGTGGAGCGGATCGAGGGCTTCGCGACGCCGGCCGAGTGGCAGCGCGCGTACGACGAGATCAACGACTTCGAGGACCAGCTCGTGGAGCGGGGCTTCTACGTCGCCAAGTTCTGGCTGCACATCTCAGCCGAGGAGCAGCTGGCACGCTTCCAGGCCCGGGAGAACACCCCCGAGAAGGCCCACAAGATCACCGAGGAGGACTACCGCAACCGCGAGAGGTGGGACGAGTACGTCCAGGCCGTGGACCAGATGGTGGTGCGCACGTCGTCGAGCGACTCGCAGTGGCACATCATCCCGGCCAACGACAAGCTCACCGCACGCCTCGAGGTACTGGACCACGTGCGCACGGGGCTGAAGAAGGCGCTGCGCACGCTGCCCTGAGCCGGATGCAGGGCGTCAGCGCTGGGCCACGTGGGTTCAGTGCTGGCCGCGACCGGCGATCTCGGTGAGCACCTCGGCAACGCGCGCACTGCTGCGCCCGAAGTACTCGGGTGCCAGGTAGTCGTCCATGAACGCCGTCACGTCCGGGGTGATCACCGGTCGCGCCCGCATCATGTCGACCATCTCGTCGAAGGACTCCGGGTGATAGCCGATGCGCTCGGCGAAGATGTAGGACTCGGCACTGCCCGGCATGTGCTCGGCGATCCGGTCGGCGAGCAGCCATCGTGGGAAGATCACCGGCTTGCCCAGGGCCCAGGCCTCGTACACGGTCGTCCCGAAGTCGGCGACCACGATGTCCGCCCGCGGCATCGAGGCGCCGGTCGGGGTGTGGTCCGCGCGGTTGCGTGGGTGCACCGATACGTCGATCCACGCGAACTTCGACAGCGCACGCAGGTAGTTCTCGAACGCCGGGAAGCTCGACGTCGAGCGACCCGTCTCGCCGCGCTTGCGCCTGTTGTGGGTCGGTGCCCACAGCACGCGCGGCTTGGGCTCACCGAACAGTCGGCGCGCCGGCGGGGGCACCTGCCCGATCAGGTCGTCGAGCCGGGGCCAGCCGACGACGTGGATGCGGTCCGCGCCGAGCTTGATCGCCGGTGACTCCACCAGCCGCCGCTTGAGCCACTCCCCGGGCACCAGCAGGTGCTGGCGCTGGTTGGCCAGCCGCTTGCCCTGGCCGTCGGAGGACCACAGGTAGTTCTTGTCCGCGACCCCATGGCTCATCACCACGTCGGCCTTGGGGCGGATGAACAGGCAGAAGTTCAGGGCCCCCGCCCGGTAGCCGCCGCGCTCGGGCTTGGGGTCGGGCAGGTGCGGGTCGATCAGGTTCAGCAGCTGGGCCTGCACCCCCTGATAGGAGTCGGCGCGATCCAGCACGAAGTGGATCGGGCGCGACATGACGCACAGGCTACCGAGGACGGGCCGGTGACGTGGGCACGTGATGCGCGGACACGCCCCCGCGCCGGGCGCAGCCGGTCGGCCTCCCCGAGCCGGCTGTCCCGTCGCCTCGCGCTCGCCGGTCGGCCTCCCCCGAGCCCGCCGCCTCGCGCTCGCCGGTCGTCCTCCCCCGAGCCCGCCGTGTGGTCGATCCGGAATTGCGACGCTTCCCGGTCGGAGAACCGGATGGACCCCGAGGTGAGCCACGCGATGGCGGATCGATCGGGTGGGGCCGAACCCGGGGCGGGGCCGGCGTCGGGGCCGGGCCGATCGGGTGGGGCCGGACCGGTCGCGGGGTGGGGCCGGACCGAACCCGGGGCGGGGCCGACGCGGGGCCGGATCGGGGCTGGATCGCCTATCGTGTGGGCGATCCGGGCGCGGGGTTGCGACACGGCGCGTCTCACGATGCGAACGGATGTGGACA
Organism: uncultured Actinomycetes bacterium; assembly: GCA_963812395.1. Taxonomy (GTDB): domain Bacteria; phylum Actinomycetota; class Actinomycetes; order S36-B12; family CAIYMF01; genus Prado023. The sequence goes on along the minus strand of CAWEVG010000043.1, from coordinate 103,439 downwards.
GGAGGCCCAAAGTTAGGGCACCCTCTGTGTCATGAAGACGGCCGGGAACGCGACGGACACCCTTGTGGTGCGCCGTCACGTCGACCTGTGCCGCATGTCCTCCAGCATGTGTTGCGCCTGATCCTGCAGTTCCCTTCCGGACGCTGCGGTCGATCAGGCGCCGGATACCCCATCCCGCGCCCTGCTTGAGCGCATGCGTCCTCCGAACCCCGGAGAACGCTCATGACCGACACACCGACCGCACCCACCCGGCCCGGCCGGGCCCCCCGCGATGAGGGCCAGTGGGCCCTGGGCTCCACGACGCCGCTGAACGCGAACGAGGAGTTCAAGGTCGCCGACAACGGCCTGAACGTACGTGAGCGCATCGAGACCATCTACGCCCGCGACGGGTTCGCCAGCATCCCCGCGGACGACCTGCGGGGGCGGATGCGCTGGTGGGGCCTGTACACCCAGCGACGGCCAGGCATCGATGGCGGCCGAACCGCGAGCCTGCCGCCCGAGGAGCTCGACGACGAGTTCTTCATGCTGCGGATCCGCTCCGACGGCGGCGCGCTCACCAGCGAGCAGGCCCGGACGATCGCCGGGGTCTCCACCGAGTTCGCCCGCGGTACCGCCGACATCACCGACCGCCAGAACATCCAGCTGCACTGGATCCGGATCGAGGACGTCCCCGAGATCTGGCGTCGACTGGAAGCGGTCGGCCTGAGCAGCACGGAGGCCTGCGGCGACACGCCACGCGTGGTGCTGGGCTCCCCGGTGGCAGGCGTCGCCGCCGACGAGATCATCGACGGGACCCCGGCGATCGAGGCGATCGTCGCCCGCTACGTCGGCGACCCCGAGTACGCGAACCTGCCGCGCAAGTTCAAGTCCGCGATCTCCGGCTCACCACGCCATGACGTCGCCCACGAGATCAACGACGTGTCGTTCGTCGGGGTCGTGCACCCGGACCACGGTCCAGGGTTCGACGTGTGGGTCGGTGGCGGGCTGTCGACGAACCCGATGCTCGCCCAGCGCCTGGGCGCCTGGGTGCCGCTCGCCGAGGTCCCCGAGGTGTGGGGCGCGATCATCGAGATCTTCCGCGACTACGGCTACCGCCGGCTGCGCAACCGGGCACGACTGAAGTTCCTCGTCTCCGACTGGGGCGCGGCGCGGTTCCGCGAGGTCCTGGAGACCGAGTACCTGAGGCGGTCGCTGATCGACGGTCCGGCGCCCGACCCGGTCCCGGCCGGGGCGCGCGACCACGTCGGCATCCACCCACAGCGTGACGGCCGGGTCTACGTGGGGGCGGCACCGACCGTCGGTCGGATCAACGGTGCGACGCTCGCACGGCTGTCCGACCTGGCGGCCGAGTACGGGTCCGGGCGGATCCGGCTCACCGCGCAGCAGAAGCTGGTGATCCTGGACGTGGAACCCGAGCGCGCTGAGGACCTCGCCCACGAGCTGGACCTGGTGGGCCTGCAGGTGCACCCGCACGAGATCCGCCGCTCCACCATGGCGTGCACCGGGATCGAGTTCTGCAAGCTGGCCATCGTCAACACCAAGGACACCGCCCGCGTGCTGATCGAGGAGATCGAGGTGCGCAGGCCCGACCTCGACGTCCCCCTGGCCGTCCACGTCAACGGCTGCCCCAACTCGTGCGCCCGCTTCCAGGTGGCCGACATCGGGCTCAAGGGGATGCTGGTCCCCGACGCCGCAGGCACGCCGGTGGAGGGCTTCCAGGTGCACCTCGGCGGATCGCTGGGCCACGCCGCCGGATTCGGCCGCAAGCTGCGCGCCCTGAAGGTGACGTCCACAGAGCTCCCCGATTTCGTGGACCGCCTGACCGGGCGCTACCTCGAGCAGCGCACCGAGGGCGAGCAGTTCGCCGAGTGGGTCGTCCGCGCCGACGAGGAGGCCCTCCGATGAGCGCCCGCACGGGTGCCGGTGGCCGCCCTGGGAGCGGTAGTCGATTCGGTCGATCCAATCGACCGAATCGACTACCAGAACCCCGTTGGCGCGCCGACCGGCGAACGGGCCGTTCCCTACCACTGCCCCTACTGCGCCGAGGAGGACCTGCGCCCCCTGGGACCCACGCCGGGCGCGTGGCACTGCCGGGCATGCACCCGCACGTTCTCGGTGAAGTACCTCGGGAATCCAGCCCCTCGACCCCGCCTGGCCCCCCACGGCGGGGACCGCCCCCCACGCCATCCCGACAGGAGGATCGCGATGACCACGACCGACTTCCGGGTCGCAGGCCCGCAGCTGGTGGCCGCCGGAGCAACCATCCTGGACCGCTTCACCGACCCCTTCGACCAGGCTCGGATCGCCCTGGCCTGGGCACACGACGAGTTCGGCAACGACCTCGTCCTGGCCTCGAGCATGGGCGACGAGGTGCTGGTCCACCTTGCCGGCGAGGTGATCCCCGAGGTGAACACCCTGTTCATCGACACCGGCTACCACTTCGCCGAGACCCTGGGCACGGCCGCCGCGTACGAGGCGACCAGGCCGATCACGCTCATCACCGTCACCCCGCGGCAGACCGTGGCCGAGCAGGACGCCACCGAGGGACCGGACCTCTTCGCCCGTGATCCCGACCGGTGCTGCGCCCTGCGCAAGGTGGAGCCCCTGGAGCGCGGACTCGAACCGTACGCCGCCTGGATCACCGGCATGCGCCGCGCGGACGCCCCCACCCGCACCGACATCGAGGTGATCGGGTGGGACGCCAAGCGCGCCAAGGTGAAGCTGAACCCGTTGGCGGCCTGGACGGACGAGGACGTCGCGGTCTACGCCGAGGTCAACGACGTCCTGCTCAACCCACTGCGCCAGGTCGGCTACGCCTCGATCGGGTGCGAGCCCTGCACGAATCCCACTGCCCCTGGAGACGATCCCCGATCCGGCCGCTGGTCGGGCCGGGCCAAGACGGAATGCGGGTTGCACACATGAGCACATCGATCCTCAAGGCCCCCAACCCCACGCTGGCCGTCGACCACCTGTCGACGCTGGAGAGCGAGGCCATCCACATCATGCGCGAGGTCGCCGGGGAGTTCGAGCGCCCGGCGCTGCTGTTCAGCGGCGGCAAGGACTCCGTGGTGATGCTGCACCTGGCCATCAAGGCGTTCCACCCGGCGCGGGTGCCGTTCACCCTGGTGCACGTCGACACGGGCCACAACTTCCCCGAGGTCCTGGAGTACCGCGATGCCACCGTCGCGCGCACCCGGACTCGGCTGGTGGTTGCCCACGTGCAGGACTGGATCGACCGCGGCGTGCTCCGCGAGCGCCCCGACGGCACCCGCAACCCCCTGCAGACGGTCCCGCTGCTGGACACCATCGCCGAGCACCGGTTCGATGCCGTGTTCGGCGGCGGCCGCAGGGATGAGGAGAAGGCGCGGGCCAAGGAGCGCATCTTCAGCCTGCGTGACGAGTTCGGGCAGTGGGACCCGCGCCGGCAGCGCCCGGAGCTGTGGGACCTCTACAACGGCAGGCACGCCCCCGGCGAGCACGTCCGGGTCTTCCCGCTGTCGAACTGGACCGAGGGCGACATCTGGCGCTACATCGACCGGGAGGGCATCGAGCTGCCCAGCATCTACTACGCCCACGACCGTGCGGTCTTCAAGCGCAACTCGATGTGGCTCACGGCCGGCGAGTGGGGCGGTCCCAAGGGGGACGAGGGCATCGAGGTGCGCCGCATCCGCTACCGGACGGTCGGTGACATGTCCTGCACCGGGGCGGTGGACTCCGACGCCACGACGGTGGCCGAGGTCATCGCCGAGGTCTCGGCCAGTCGGCTGACCGAACGGGGAGCGACCCGCGCCGATGACCGCATGTCCGAGGCGGCCATGGAGGATCGCAAGAAGGAGGGGTACTTCTGATGGCCCACGAACTGCTGCGCCTGGCCACCGCCGGGTCCGTCGACGACGGCAAGTCCACGCTCGTGGGCCGGCTGCTCTACGACACGAAGTCGATCCTTGCCGACACCATGGACGCGATCGAGCAGGTCAGCCGCGACCGCGGCCTGGCCGCACCGGACCTCGCACTGCTCACGGACGGCCTGCGCGCCGAGCGGGAGCAGGGCATCACGATCGACGTGGCCTACCGGTACTTCGCCACGCCCAACCGCTCGTTCATCCTGGCCGACACCCCCGGGCACGTGCAGTACACCCGGAACATGGTGACAGGGGCCTCCACTGCCGAGCTCGCGCTGATCCTCGTCGACGCTCGCAACGGCGTGGTCGAGCAGACCCGACGGCACGCCGCCATCAGCGCGCTGCTGGGAGTGCGGCACATCGCGGTCGTGGTCAACAAGATGGACCTCGTCGGGTTCGACCGCGGGGTCTTCGAGGAGATCCGTGCGGAGTTCGACGCCTACGCCCGAGCCCACGGCGTCGACGACGTGGTGGCGATCCCGATCAGCGCCCTCGATGGGGACAACGTCGTGACCCGGTCGCCGAGGACCGACTGGTATCGGGGGCCGACCCTGCTCGAGCACCTCGAGGCGGTCCCGGTCGGAACCGACCCGGCCCGGCAGCCGTTCCGGTTCCCGGTGCAGTACGTGATCCGGCCGCAGGACGCGGAGCACCACGACTACCGCGGCTACGCAGGACGGGTCGAGGCGGGCACGATCTCCGTGGGGGACCCCGTGGTGATCGCCCCCAGCGGGGCGCGCTCGACAGTGGTCGCGATCGACACCTATGACGGGCCGCTGGCCTGGGCCCAAGCGAGCCAGTCAGTCACCCTGCGGCTCGCCGATGACATCGACGTCTCCCGCGGGGACCTGTTGGCCGCGGCGGGGGTGGCCCCGCAGGTGGTGCGCGACATCGGTGCGACGGTGACGGTCGTCGCCGAACAGGCGCTGGTCGCGCGCCAGCGGCTGCTGCTCAAGGCCGGTTCGAGGACCGTCCGGGCACTGGTCGAGAGCATCGACAGCCGACTCGACGTCGACACCCTCGAAGCCCGGTCGGGAGTCGATCGGCTGGGGCTCAACGACATCGGGGAGGTGCGGATCCGCCTCGCCGAGCCGGTTGCGTTCGACCCGTATGACGAGATCCGGTCGACCGGCGCGTTCCTGCTGATCGACGACCACACGGGGGCCACCGTGGCTGCCGGGATGGTCCGGACGACTGCCGCATGACCGCCGTCGGATCGCTCGGGTCCGGTGCGCCGGACCGCTACCCGGTGCTGCTGGACCTCGCGGGGCGTGCCGCCCTCGTGGTCGGCGGTGGGCCGGTGGCCGCGCGCAGGGCGGCCGGGCTGCGGGCGGCCGGGGCACAGGTGACGGTGATCGCCCCGGGGATCTGCGAGGACCTCGTGGACCTGGTCGCCGAGGGGGCGGTCGTGTGGTTGCCCCGCGAGGCAACGGCCGACGACGTCACCGCCGGCCCCGAGGTCACGGGAGCGAACCCGCCGGCTGAAAGCGACCAACCGATCAGAGCTGCCGAACGCGCCGAGCTGGTACGAGGGACCGAACGCGCCGAGCCGGTCGGAGCGGCCGCAGCGTCCGAACGCGCCGAGCCGGTCGGGGCGGATCTCGTCGCCGATCCCCGCTGGTGGCTCGTGCACACAGCGACCGGCGACCAGCTCGTGGATGAGGCGATCGCCGAACGCGCCCACATCGAAGGGATCTGGTGCGTGCGCGCCGACCGGGCCGAGGACTCAGCAGCCCACATCCCGGCGCTCGCGCATGGCCCCGACGGCGTCCAAGTCGCAGTCTCCGGCGGCGGCGACCCCGGAAGGGCGCGCGCGATCCGCGACGCAATCAGCGACCTGCTGGCGACAGGAGCCCTCCCCCTACGCCGCACCCGCACCCGCACCCGCCACCCCCGCCGCCCCCGCCGCCCCCGGATCGCGTCGGGTTCGAGCGGATCGCGTCGGTTCGAACCCGACGCGATCCGCTCCGACACCCAGCAGACCCGACGCGATTTCTGGGAGGGCGATCGGGCGTGTCGTGCTCGTGGGGGGTGGGCCGGGGGATCCAGGGCTGATCACCGTCTCCGGGAGGCAGTGGCTGGCCCGGGCTGACGTCGTCGTCACCGACCGCCTCGGTCCGACCAGCCTCCTGTCCGAGCTCGCCGCCGACGTCGAGATCATCGACGTGGGCAAGACCGCCGGCAACCACCCGATCCCCCAGCACGAGATCAACCGGATCCTGGTTGAGCATGCCCAGGCGGGCAGCACGGTCGTGCGCCTCAAGGGCGGCGATCCGTTCGTGCTCGGTCGCGGCGGCGAGGAGGCCCTGCACTGCCTGGCCCACGGGATCCCCGTCGAGGTCGTTCCGGGGGTCACGTCCGCCGTGAGCGTCCCCGCGGCAGCGGGCATCCCGGTGACCCACCGCGGAATCACCACGTCGCTGGTCATCGCCAGCGCGCACGCCGGCGCCGGACAGGCTCTGGACGCCGCCCGCACGGCACCACGCGATGCCACTCTGGTGCTTCTGATGGGTCTGTCAGGGCTGGGCGCGACGGCTGGGGAGCTGATCGCGGCTGGGCGCGATCCCGGAACCCCGGTCGCGGTCATCAGCGACGGATGGACGCCTCGCCAGCGCACCGTGACCGGGACCCTGTCGAGCATCGCCGCCGAGGTGTCCGCGGCACGCCTGCCCGGACCAGCCGTCATCGTCGTCGGAGACGTGGTCGGCCTGCGCGCAGAACTGGGCGATCTCTCCGGCGTGCCGCCGGTTGAGATCGCCCAGGCTGGGTAACCATACGTTGATGCCACTGACACTGCTGGCCCACGGATCGCCGGACCCCAGGCACGCGCGCGACGTCGCGTCCCTCGCGGGCCGACTCAAGGTGGCCGGTATCCCAACCCAGGCGGCCTACCTCGATCACCACGAGCCGGGTCCGGCCCAAGCCGCTCGCGCGTGCCACGACTCGGGATTCGCCGACACCACTGTGGTGCCCCTGTTCGTCAGCCCGGCCTACCACGCGCGCGTGGACGTGCCCGCTGCCATCGGGGCCATGCGCTCGGCCGCTCCCGAACTCGAGGTGTCGGCAGCTGACCCCGTCGGGCTGCACCCGTTGCTGCTCGCCGCAGCAGCCGAGCTCATCTCCGCCTCCGGGCTGCCAGTCGATGCCCGGACCGGGATCATCCTGGCCGCGGCGGGATCGCGCGACCTGCGTGCCGTCGGGGCGATGGAGTCCCTGTTCCGCACCCAAGGTGGGGCCTTGACCGACTCGCTGGGGGCGCGTGCGGTGCGCGCGGCCTACCTCGATGGCGGCCGACCGCTGGGACGGATGCGCACGCTCATGCGGTGCGTGGACGGCTGCACCTCGTTCATCGTGGTCCCGATGGTCATCGCCGACGGGATCCTGCGCGACCGGATCGTCACAGCGGCCGGCCGCTACGACACCCCTGTCACGCCGGGGGTGCTCGCCGACACCAACGCGATGGCCGACCTCGTGGTCCTGCGCGCCGGGTCAGCGCCGGCGCCCACGCGGGCAGGATCCCCCTCACGCGCGCGCAGTTGACCGGCGCCTACACGCTGATCCCCATCGCCGCGAGGATCACGGCCTGGGTCTGCGCCTCCTCATCGAGAGCGGAGTAACGACCAGCCGCCCCGCCGTGGGAGCCCTCCTCGAGCGCCACCCGCAGCAGCACCCCACCGCGCCGGCCGGGAACCTCGACCGCCCCCCGCTGCGGATCCGTGGCCCGCAGCCGGGCGACCCACTTGGCCGGCTCGTGGACCATGACCCGGGGGTCGTGCACGGCTCCGGTTGCCAGGATGAACGGCCGGCGTCCTGGGGGCGGGACGTTGTCATAGGGCGAGTAGTCGACCATCCACGCGAACTGCCCGGGAAGGCCCGGGTTGCCCCACTCCTCCCACTCCCCGACGGTCAGGGGCAGCTCGGTGTCGAGCATCGAGTTGACGACATCGACGAACGGCACCTCGGCGATCACGCCCGCGAAGGCCTCCGGGTCGAGGTCCATGCTCGCCGCGACCAGCAGCCCGCCGGCAGAGCCACCGCGGGAGACGATCCGGGAGCCGTCCACCTGCGCGTCGGGGCCCGAGCCCAGGGCGCGGGCAACGTCGACGAAGTCGCGGAACGAGTTGGCCTTGGTCGCCATGTGGCCGTCGTCCCACCAGTGTCGGCCGAGCTCGCCGCCGCCACGCACGTGCGCATGCGCCCAGACCACTCCCCGGTCCAGCAGGCTGGGAAGCGCCCGGCTGAACGTCGGCTCGTAGGCGTACTCATACGCGCCGTAGCCGTAGAGCAGGCACGGCGCGGTCCCGTCCAGGGGCGTCACCCGATGGGCGACGAGAGTGACCGGGACCCGTACCCCGTCGCGGGCGGTGACCCACTGCTGGGTCACGACGTAGCTGCTCGCGTCGTGGTTGGGCGCGTCGGCCCGATGGCGCACGACGGGCTCGCCCGCGGGATCGAACGGATGGTCGGTCCACACGGGCGGATCGACGCGGCTCTGCACCACGACGGTCACGGACGTCGCATCGAACTGCTCGTTCGTCCCCAGCTCGAGGGAGGACCCCGGGGCTGGGCGCAGTCCACGGGCGTTCGACCAGTCCAGGCCCGATGCGGCGACGGGGGCCACGTACAGGGCCGGTCGCCCGGACTCGCGCAGCGTGACCACGACGACGCCGGAGAAGGCGTCGAGGGCCTGGAAGCGTCGCAGGACCGAGGGCGGCGGGTCCGACTCGGGGTCAGCCACCTCGGGATCGCCGGGGAGCGGCGAGTCGATGGCTGATCGCCAGGTCGCAGGATCAGTCGCCCCCAGGCCCACCCAGCTGAGCGTGAACTCCCGCGCACCCCCATGGTTGGACACCGCGAGGAAGGGCTCAGGTCCGTCGGGCACCGACTCCACGAGGTACTCGTGCCCCTCGCGCCGACCCCCGACGGTGGCCGGTGCCGCGGTCGGGTCCGCTGCCGGGACCGCCCACGTCTCAGCGCTCTCCCGGCTCGCGGCGTGGATGAGCACCCACTGCCCGCACCGGGTCGCTCGCACCGACAGCTCGAAGCGCCGGTCGTCCTCCTGCAGCACGAGCACATCGGCCACCGGATCGGTCCCGACCTCGTGGCGCCACACCTGGTGGGGCCGGTAGACGTGGTCGGCCACCGTGTAGAAGAAGGTGCGCCCGTCGGCGGCCCACGCCCCCCCGTAGTAGGTGCGTTCGATGCGCTCGGGCAGGTCCTCGCCGCTGGACACGTCGCGGATGCGCAGCTCGTAGAGCTCCTCGCCAGTCGTGTCCAGCGACCAGGCCAGCAGCGCCCCGTCCGGACTGATCTCACGAACACCGACCTCGCCGTAGGTGGACCCGACCTCAGCCGCCTCGGCGTCGAGGTCCACCAACGTGGTCCACTGCTCCTCCCCCGCAGCCCGGCGCTGGAACTGGCCGAGCTGGGCCCCGTCGGGCATCACGTCCCGGAACTCCGCGGCCCCATGCGTGTGCGCCGGCCCCTGCTCAGCCAGCGGCGTCCGGGCGACCATCTCGGTGAAGAGCCGACGCCGCAGCGGCTCCAGCGGTGCTGTGGCCGCGGCGCAGTGATCCAGCTCGGCACGCAGGTAGTCGGTCAGGTCGTCACCCCCATCGGCCATCCAGGCGAAGTCGTCCGGGATGTCCCGGCCGTGCAGGTGCCGGACATGGGGGCGCGTGGGTGCCACGGGTGGGGTGACCATGGGGGCCGAACCTAGCAGTGCGCGGGCCCCTTACCGGCCGCTGACGCAGCGTGGACGGAATCCGATCCCGTGTCGGCTATCCTGCGCAGGTCCTTCCGACCCGGGGTGGGGGAATCGCCCGCCGGAGGCGGATCCCCGGCCATGCGCCCTGCCATCGGAGGCACCGATGAATCCCCTGTCCCTTCGACGGATCTCCGTCGCCGCGGGCGTCACCTGCGCACTGCTGCTCCCCGTCGCCACCGTGCACGCCGACGAGTCCCCTTCGGCGACGCCGAGCGCGATCCCGGTCGCCACCGAGTCCCAGGCGTTCACCGTCGGCATCACCGACGACGTCGACTCAATGAACCCGTTCACGGGCATCGTGTCGACCGCCTACGAGATGTACCAGCTCATGTACCCGACGCTCACGGAGAACGCAGCAGCCGACTTCTCCCCCGGGCCCGGCCTTGCCGAGACCTGGGAGGAGTCGGCGGACAAGACGACGTGGACCTACAGGATCCGGCCCGGGTTGAAGTGGAGCGACGGCCAGCCGTTGACCGCCAGGGACGCGGCCTACTCGTTCAACCGGGTCATGAAGGGCGACTACGAGCAGACGAACTACATCAGCTACGTCGCCAACATCACCAAGGCCGAGGCCACGGATGACACCACACTGGTGCTCACGGTCGCCAAGCCCTCGCCGATCATGGAGAACCTGGCCGTCTACATCCTCCCGGAGCACATCTGGAAGGACATCGACGGCAAGGAGGTCCGGTCCTACGAGAACGAGCCGACCGACGGCCAGCCCATCGTCGGGGCCGGGCCCTACGTGCTCATCGAGCGGCAGAAGGGCCAGTTCATCCGATTCCGGGCAAACCCCGACTACTACGGCGGCGCACCAGCCGTCGATGAGCTCACGTTCCGGGTCTACAAGAACGGCGACGCGGTCGCGCAGGCGCTGCGCAAGGGCGAGATCGACTTCGCCGACGAGCTGCAGGCCAATGTCTTCGACGCGATCAAGGACGAGCCGGGCATCACCGCGGTCAACGCCGCGTACTACGGCTTCAACGAGATCGGGATGAATGTGGGTGCGGCCCTGGCCGACGGCACCCCCATCGGCGACGGCAACCCCGCGCTGAAGGACAAGCGGGTCCGCCAGGCGATCAACCATGCGATCGACCGCAAGACCCTCGTGGAGAAGGTCGCCAAGTACGGCACGGAGGGCAGCACGATCATCCCGCCGCTGTATGCCGCGCAGCACCTCGAGCCCAGCACGCCGTTCACGTACGACCCGGTCAGGGCCGCGGCGCTGCTCGACGAGGCCGGCTACCCGCTCGGGTCCGACGGCAAGCGGGTCGGCCCAGACGGCAAGCCCCTGACCCTGCGGCTGCTGGGCCGCCAGGAGTCGCAGACCTCGCAGCAGACTGTGCAGTTCGTCGAGGGCTGGCTCGAGGAGCTCGGCATCACGGTCGACACGACGATCGTCACCGAGGACACCCTCATCGAGCTCAACGGCGAGGGGCGCTTCGACCTCTTCGAGTGGGGCTGGGTCGTCGAGCCCGACCCCGACTACCAGCTGTCGACGTTCACCTGCGCGCAGCGCTCGTCCAAGGAGGACGGAACGATCTACGCCGGGCTGTCCGACTCGCACTTCTGCAACGAGGAGTACGACCGCCTCTACGCCGAGCAGGCGCTGGAGACCGACCCGGCCGCGCGCAACGAGATCGTCAAGGCGATGCAGCAGATCGTGTACGACGAGGCGCCGTACGCCATCACGTTCTACTACGACCTCCTGCAGGCCTACCGTTCCGACAGGTACACGAACTTCGTCCAGCAGCCCACGGACTCCGGGCCGCTGCTGTTCCAGTTCGGCACGTGGTCCTACCAGTCGATCACCCCGGTGGGGGCTGAGGATGGCCAGGCGGCGGAGTCCTCGACCGGCTTCGCCGCGACCCCTGCCCTGCTCGCCGGTCTCGGCGCCCTCGTGGCCGCCGGGATCGCAGGGGTGGTCCTGATCGCGCGACGCCGATCCTCCGACGAGGACACCGAGTAGGCATGGGGTCCGCTGTGGAGGCGGCGGCCACCCCGCCGACCCCGATCACGGGCGACGGTGCCACCGCGTCCCCCGGGATGAGCCCCGGGGCGCGGTACGCCCTGCGCTCGGTCGGCTCCGGGCTCGCCACGCTGGCCTTCGTCGTGGTCTTCAACTTCTTCCTGTTCCGGATGCTGCCCGGGGACCCGATCGGGCTCTACACGCGGGGGCGCAACGTCGCACCCGACCAGATCGCCAAGCTGCGCGCGGAGCTCGACAAGCCGATCGGCGAGCAGTTCCTGACCTACATCTCCAACCCGTTCGCGTCCACCATCAACTCCGCACGGTTCAACCGACCGGTGTGGGAGCTCATCGGCGACCGGATCGGGTCGACGCTGCTGCTGGTCGGGACCGCGATCCTGCTGGCCTCGATCTTCGGCACGCTCATCGGCATCCGGGCGGCCTGGAAGCGCGGCGAGCGCTTCGACAGCGTGTCGTCAGCGGTCACGCTGACCCTCTACGCGATGCCGGAGTTCTGGCTGGGGATGATCCTGCTGATCATGTTCGGCGTGGGCACGGCCATCACCCCGGGCATCTTCCCCATCGGCGGGATCATCACCCCCGGCGTGGATCCCTCCAGCATCGAGGGGGTGCTCAACGTCGCGTGGCACATGGTGCTCCCGGTGACCACCCTGGCAGCGGTGTACCTCGCCGAGTACGCCCTGGTGATGCGCGCCTCGCTCATCGACGAGATGGGCCAGGACTACCTCACGGTCGCCCGGGCCAAGGGCCTGAAGGACAAGGTCGTGCGCCAGCACCACGCGGTGCCCAACGCGATCCTGCCGACCGTCACGCTCATCTTCATGAACCTCGGGTTCGTGATCTCCGGGGCGATCACCGTGGAGACGGTCTTCTCATGGCCGGGGCTGGGGCTGCTCACCTACGACGCCCTGCGCGGTCCCGACATCGCCCTGCTCCAGGCGACGTTCCTGCTCTTCTCCATCGGTGTGATCGCGGCCAACATCATCGCCGACCTCATGTACGCCGTGCTCGACCCCCGGGTGCGTGTCTGATGACGATGACCCGTCCCGGGTTCGATCCCGTCAGCCCGACCTCAGCGCGGCAGGTGACCCGCACGCGTCGGCGAGCCTCCCGTGCCCGCACCTGGCGGGCGTTCCGGTCCCACCGCGCGGGGATGCTCGGCCTGGTGGTCCTGGTCGTGTTCATCGCCCTCGCGGTCCTCGCGCCGGTGCTGTTCCCGCCGAGCACGATCAGCGTCACGCAGGCCACCGGTGAGCCGATGAGCCCGCCCACGGCCGGCTTCCCGCTGGGCACCGACGAGAGCGGGCGCTCGATCCTGGCGCTGATCGTGTGGGGTGCCCGGATCAGCCTGGTCGTCGGGCTGGCTGCCACGGTGATGTCGATGCTGATCGGCACAGTGATCGGGATCATGTCCGGGTACTTCCGGGGAGGCCTGGCCCTGGTGCTCAACCGGTTCACCGACTGGTTCCTGGTGATCCCCTTCCTGCCGCTGGCGATCGTCCTGGCCACGGTGCTCGGCGCCTCGCTGGTCAACATCATCGTGGTCATCGGCATCACGTCCTGGCCCGGCACCGCCCGACTGGTCCGCTCGCAGACGCTGAGCATCGGCGCCCGGCCGTACCTGGAGCGCTCCCGTGCCCTGGGCGCCGGCGACACGCACCTCATGCGGCGGCACATCCTGCCCAACGTGATGCCGCTGGTTCTGGCCAACACCACCCTGATGGTGGCCCTGGCCATCCTCAGCGAGACCACGCTGAGCTTCCTCGGCCTGGGCAACCCGCTGTCGCCGTCGTGGGGGTCCATCCTCGACGGGGCGTTCACCAGCGGGGCGATGACGGTCGGCGCCTGGTGGTACGTGCTCCCCCCGGGACTGTGCGTCGTGGCGGTGGTGCTCGCGTTCACCCTGATCGGCCGGGCACTTGAGGACGTCGTCGATCCGCGGCAGCAGGGGGCAGCTGATGGCCACCGACGACCGGGGCCCGGCGCTGGAGTTCCGCGACGTCCACATCACCTACCGCGGGCGCGACGGCGACGTCCCCGCGGTGCGTGGGGTCGACCTCGCCGTGGCTGCCGGCTCCTCACTGGGCATCGCCGGTGAGAGTGGCAGCGGCAAGTCCACGCTGATCTCGACCGTCCTTCGCCTGCAGCCCAAGACCGCGACAGTCACCGGCCAGGTCCTCGTCGACGGCGAGGACGTCCTGGGCATGACGTTCAAGCGGCTGCGGGCGCTGCGCTGGGCTCAGGCGAGCATCGTGTTCCAGGGAGCCCTGCACGGGCTCAACCCGTTGCAGCGGATCGGGGAGCAGATCGCCGAGCCGATCACCGTCCATGAGCCGACGTCGAGGCCTGAGGTGGCACGCCGCGTCGGCGAGCTGCTCGAACAGGTCGGCATGCCGGCCTCGCGCGCCCGGGCCTACCCGCACCAGCTCTCCGGCGGCCAGCGCCAGCGGGTCATGATCGCGATGGCCCTGGCCTGCCGGCCCCGACTCATCGTGGCCGACGAGCCCACCACCGCCCTGGACGTGATGGTGCAGGCCCAGGTCCTGAAGGTGCTCACCGACCTGGTCGACGAGCTCGACCTGACCTTGGTGCTGATCTCCCATGACCTCTCGGTGCTCGCCGACGTCTGCCAGCGCGCCGCGGTCATGTACGCGGGGCGGATAGTGGAGTCCGGCCCCGCCGCAGACGTGTTCGAGCGCTCGGCGCATCCCTACTCGCGAGCTCTGGCCGGCGCCTTCCCCCGGATCGGGGACCCGAGCTTCCGGTACGCGCCCTCCGGACTGCCCGGCGACCCGCCGTTCCCCGGTGACGTGGCCGACGGGTGCTCGTTCGCCCCCCGCTGCCCGGTCGCCCGCGAGGACTGCGCGAGCGGAGAACTGGAGCTCACGCACGTGGCGCAGGGCCGCATGGCCGCCTGTCGATACCCGCTGGTCGACGATCGCGCGGGCGCGCCCGGGGGCGCCCGATGACGTCCCCCGCGCTGGAGGCCCGCGAGCTGCGGGTCAGCTTCCACACCGGCCGCCACGCCTCCGCGCGGGCAGTGGACGGCGTCAACCTGGCGCTCATGCCCGGCCAGATCGTCGCCCTCGTGGGCGAGTCCGGGTGCGGCAAGTCCACCCTGGCCCGGGCACTCCTCGGCCTGCAGCCGCTGGCCTCGGGCGAGGTGCTCGTCGACGGCGAGGTCCTGCCCACCTCCCGGTCCGGGCTCAAGGCCTACCGCCGCCGTGCTCAGCTGGTGCTGCAGGACCCGATGGGTTCGTTGAACCCGCGGATGAGCGTGTACGAGTCGGTCGCCGAGGGGCTGCGCGTCCACGGTGTCGACCGCGAGGAGGAGCGCGTCGCCGAGGCCCTGTCCCGGGTGGGGATGCGCCCACCCGAGCGGTTCTTCGCCCGCTACCCGCACGAGCTGTCCGGTGGGCAGCGCCAGCGTGTGGTGATCGCCGGGGCGCTTGTGCTGGAGCCTGAGATCCTGGTGGCCGACGAGCCTGTGTCCAGCCTGGACGCATCGGTGCGCGGGGAGATCCTGGCCCTGCTGCTGCGGCTGCGCGACGAGTTGGGCCTGTCGATCCTGATCGTGACCCACGACCTGGGCCTGGCCTGGAACGTCGCCGACCGGATCGCGGTCATGTACCTCGGTCGGATCATCGAGGAGGGGACCACTGAGGAGGTCCTGGCCGAGCCGAGGCACCCCTACACCCGGGCGCTTCTGTCGGTGGTCCCGGAGATCGACCGCGTGGAGCCGATCGTGCTGGTCGGCGAGCCCCCGGATCCCGCGCGGATCCCGGCTGGATGCAGGTTCCATCCGCGCTGCCCTGTGCTGCAGGGCGGGCTCCCGGACGGGGTCGCAGCCCGGTGCCGGGGTGAGTCCCTGCCACTGCTCCCAGTGCAGTCCGGGCACGCCGCAGCCTGCTTCGCCCAGGGTTGAGGCGTCCAGGGGCTATTCGCGTGCCTTCAGCTCACCCGCCGGCGCCATCCTTCGACTCGGCATGGGCCGCAACGGCGACCGCCATCCGGTCGACGGCCTCGGTGAGGACCTCCCGGGAGCATGCGAGGTTGATCCGGGCGTGCCCGATGCCGCCGCGCCCGAACGGGCGACCCGCCTGGAGCGCGACCCGGCCGCGCTCGAGCAGGATCTCGGCGGGGTCGTTGCCGAGGCCGACGCCCCGCAGGTCCAGCCACGCCAGGTAGGTCGCCTCGGGGATCCGGTACCGCACCCCGGGGAGGCGTTCGGCGAGGAGGTCGGCCAGCAGGATCCGGTTCGTGGCGATGTTCGCGTTCACGGCGTCCAGCCACGACGGGTCCGAGCGGTAGGCCGCCGCGTGCCCGATCACGCCCAGATGGCTGCCCCCGTACCCCACGGAATCGGGCAGGCGCTTCAGCTGGGCGCGGCTCGCCGGACCGCCGACGATCAACCCGGCCTTCAGGCCGGCGAGGTTGAACGCCTTGGCCGCTGAGGTGACCACGAATCCCATGTCGGCGACCGCGAACCAGGGCACGAAGGTCGCACCGTGCGGGACCAGCGGCGCGTGCACCTCGTCCACGATGACGAGGGCTCCGTGACGCTGCGCGGACCCGGCCACGGCGGCCAGCTCGGCAGCGGTGTGGACGACCCCGGTCGGGTTGTGCGGGCTGCACAGGAGCAGGACGGTGCGCCGCGACGCCGCATCGGTCGGGTGCGCGGCCAGGGCCTCGTCGATGGCGGCCACGTCCAGGCGACCCTCGACCGTGAGCCCGACCGCCACCACCTTCCGGCCAGTCTCCCGGGTGAAGTTGGCGAAGGGAGGATAGACCGGACTCGGGATCACGACCGTGCCGCGAGGTGGACAGAACCGCTCGACCAGGACCCGGATCCCCGTCATGACATCGGCACACAACTGCATGTCCGCGGGGTCCGGCGCCCAGCCCCAACGGGTCAGGGCGAACTCGGAGAACGCCTCCTTGTAGGTGGTCCCGAAGTTCGGGTACCCGGTGTCGCCGGCAATGACTGCCTCGGTCAGGGCCCCGACCACCTCGGGTGCGAGCAGCACGTCCATCTCGGCGACCCACACCGGCAGGACGTCCGTACCGTAGTGCTGCCACTTGATCGACGTGCGTCGACGGAGCTGCTCAGGGCGCAGGACCTCGAAGGCAGGGATGACCATGTGGCCATCGTGACGCACGCGACCCCGAGGCGTCGCGCTCCCCTGAGGAGGTTGCGCTGCATTCCGGTCGATTGGGCCTCCGAGATGCAACGCAGGTCCGTGTCGGGCGACGCAGACGCAACCCAACCGGACAGGCGTGACCAGGTCGGATCAGGGGCGGTACTCCGCCAGGGCATCGCGCAGGGCGTCATGCGGCAGCGCCAGCGCCCGACGGCCTCGGTGGCCGAGCGTGTCGTGGGCGTTGAGGATCGAGTCGAGCACGGCCTCCTCGGCGGCATCCACGCAGGCGACGAACAACGGGTCCAGGTCCGAGCCACCCATCCCGGAGCTGTCGGGACGGGTGCCCCGCGGTGCGCGCATGCCCACCGAGAGGCCCAGGAAGATCTCGCCGGACCCGTGATGGGCCGCTGACCCCGCCCGCGCCAGCCCCAGGCCGATGCGAGTGGCCAGGCGCCGGCAGCCGTGAGTGTCGAGCGGCGCGTCGGTCACCACGATCCCCAGGCATGAGCCGGCCGGGGGTGGACCTCCGGGAGTCCGCGCGACATCCTCGGTGCTCGACGGTGCGTCCGCAAGACCCGAGCGTCCCAGGATCCGACCGAGGGGAAGGCCGCCGACCGTGAGGCGGTCCCACTGGCCGAAGTTCGTCAGCAGCAGGATGCCGAGGGTGTGCCCGGAGGGCAGCACCCGGGAAGCGGTCCCGATGCCCCCCTTCCACCCGAGGCAGAGCATCCCGGTGCCTGCCCCGACGGCGCCGGTCTGCGGTCGGACCCCCGACCCGATCGAATCGCGGGCTGCGTCCCGCGCGGACACCACGTCGTCGAACTCGACCTGCATCGCGCCGGCGTTGCTCAACCAGGAGTCGTCGCACTCACCCACGACCGGGATCACGACGTCGTCGGCCGCATGGGGCGACTCGGCCAGGGCGATCCGACAGGCGGCGTCGTACACCCGACCCAGCTGCATCGTGGAGGTCAGGTAGATCGGGGTCTCGACGAGGCCCCACTCCTGGGCGGAGTGCCACCCGGTGCACTCCCCTGCTCCGTTGAGCACCGCGCCGCCCGCCGCCACGGGACGCGCCCAGGCATCTCCCCCGACGTCGAGGACGGTCACTCCCGTGCGCGCGGTCCCCCGGCCCCCCGGTTCGTCGCGCACGATCGTCGTGTGGCCCACGCCGACCCCCGGGACGTCGAGCACGGAGTTGGTCGGCCCCTGGGGCATGGTCCCGACGGTGATCCCGAAATCGGCGAGGCTGGTCATGGTCGCCCAGCATGCCATCCGCCGGGGGGCGGCCGACCCGGGGCCACGTGGGCGTGGCCGACTTGGCAGGATGAATCCCGTGGCCCACCCCCCGACGACCGCCGCCCCGATCCCCTTCGTGTGGCATCCCCGGACACGTCGGCACATCCCCTCCGCCGAGATCTGGCTGGGGGTGCGCACGCCTGGCACGGAGGTGGTGGAGCGGGTGAACGTCATCCGCGAGGCCCTCATCCGTGCCGGGCACCCGGAGGTCACCGCCAGCGATCCGGACCCCGAGGCGCTGCTCGCCGTGCACTCGGCTGGACTGATCGAGCATCTGCGCACCATCCACGACGCCTGGGTCGTCGGCGGGTACACGACCGACCCCGGCCAGGACCGCGTCGTGCCGTATGTGTTCCCGACCGAGGCGATGCTCGGCGGACTGCCAGTCCGGCGCCCGACCGCCGCCCATGCCCGCGCTGGGCAGTACTGCTACGACACGATGACGCTGATCGGGCCGGGCACCTGGGACGCAGTCGAGGCCGCCGCCGGAGCTGCGCTGACCGCGGTCGACCTGGTGGCCACCGCGGCATGGGTCGAGGGCATGGGCAGCACGGACGGGGCCGGTCCGGACGGGGCCGGTCCGGGCGGAGCCAACCCCACCGCGGCCGGTCCCACCGCAGCCCCCATGGCCTACGCGCTGTGCCGGCCTCCGGGCCATCACGCCGCGCGGGAGGCGTTCGGCGGGTCGTGCTACCTGAACAACGCAGCCATCGCCGCAGACAGCCTGCGCGCCAGGGGGGCCCGCCGGGTGGCGGTGATCGACATCGACGCCCATCACGGCAACGGGACCCAGGCGATCTTCTACACACCGGTCCGACGTGTTCTACGGGTCCGTGCACGTCGACCCGGGTGCGGGCTGGTTCCCGCACTTCATGGGCTTCGCCGATGAGACCGGCAGGGGTACCGGATCAGGGGCGAACCGCAACATCCCCCTGCCCCCGCGCTCCGGGGACGACCGTTGGCTCACCGCCGTCGAGCAGCTCGTCGACGACGCCCGCACGTTCGGGGCCGATGCGCTGGTGGTGTCCCTCGGCGTGGATGCGGCCATCGACGATCCGGAGAGCCCGCTTCGGGTCAGTCGCGACGGACTGCGGGCTGCGGGGATCCTGCTGGGCGGCCTGGGCGTGCCGACCGTGGCCGTGCAGGAGGGCGGCTACCACCTCAAGACCCTCGGGACACTGGTTGCCGACTGCCTGGCCGGGATGGCCGAGGGGGCCGCACGGGCCGCTGCCGGCTGAGCCCCCGGGCAGGCGACTCGGCCCGGACTAGTCGTCGTCGTCGCGGGCCAGCCAGCTGGCCAGCCGCTCGACCGGCACCTCGAACTCCGGGTGCAGGTCGACGAACGTCACCAACTGCCCGGCCAGCCACTCCAGGGTGACCTCCTCGTCACCGCGACGCCTGACGAGCTCCTCGATGCCCCGATCGGTGTCGTACACGCCGGGCCCCTACTCGAACGCCCGGTCCATGAGTGCCCGCTGCTCCTCCTCGTGGCGGTGCAGCGACCCCACGGACGGCGACGAGCTCGCAACCCTGGTGACACCCGTCACGGTCCGCAGGATCGCCCGGGGCAGGTGCTGGTTCATGAACGGCCACGGGCCCATGTTCTCGGGCTCGTCCTGGACCCAGAAGATCTCTGCGTCGCCGAAGCGGTCGAGCATCTCGACCAGCGTGCGGTGCGGCAGCGGGTACATCCGCTCCATCCGCAGGACGGCCACATCGGTGCGCTCGCGCTTGTCGCGCTCGGCCATCAGGTCGTAGCCGATCTTGCCCGAGCAGAGCAGGACACGACGGATGCCCGCCGGGTCGATGCGCTCCTGGGTGATCCCGCGGTCGTCGAGGACTGCACGGAAGTACCCCTCGGTGAAGTCGCGCGTCAACGAGGTGGAGACCTTCGCGCGCAGCAGCGACTTCGGGGTGAACACGACCATCGGCCGGGTCAGCGCCGAGTGCACCTGCCAGCGCAGCAGGTGGAAGTACGACGCCGGGGTCGTGGGCTGGGCGACCGTCATGTTGTCCTGGGCGCACATCGCCAGGAACCGCTCGATGCGCGCCGAGGAGTGATCCGGGCCCTGGCCCTCGTAGCCGTGCGGGAGCAGCAGCACGAGCGACGAGCGCTGGGCCCACTTCTGCTCGGCCGAGGTCAGGAACTCGTCGGTGATGGTCTGGGCGCCGTTGACGAAGTCACCGAACTGCGCCTCCCACATCACCAGCGCGTCGGGGCGCGCCACGCTGTACCCGTACTCGAAGCCCATCGCGGCGAACTCGCTGAGCAGCGAGTCGTAGACGAAGAGCTTGCCCCCCTTGTTGTAGCACTGCTTCAGCGGCTTGTACTGCCAGCCGGTCCGGGCATCGACGATGACCGCGTGCCGGTGGCCGAACGTCCCTCGTCGGGAGTCCTGGCCGGCGAGCCGCACCCACTTGCCCTCGTTGACCAGCGAGCCGATCGCCAGGGCCTCGCCCATGCCCCAGTCGATGGTGTCGGAGGCCACCATCTCGGCGCGGCGGCGCAGCTGCGGGACGAGCCTCGGATGGGCCACGAAGCCCTCGGGCAGGTCGATCTGGCTGCGCACCACGAGGTCGACGACCTCCTGGCTGATCGACGTGTCGACGTCCCACGCCGGCGTCTGCGGCGTGAGCTCCTTGCGACCGGTGGAGATGACCTCCGCCGAGTTCGCGTTGAACTGCTCGTCGCCAGCACTTCGGGTCTCCTGGAACACCCGCTCGAGGCGCTCCTGGAAGTCGCGCAGGGCGTCCTCGGCCTCCTCGACGCTGATGTCGCCACGACCGATCAGGCCCTCGGTGTAGAGCTTGCGGACCGAGCGCTTGGCGTCGATGACCGCGTACATCGTCGGCTGGGTCAGCGACGGGTCGTCGGCCTCGTTGTGACCGCGGCGCCGGTAGCAGATCATGTCGATCACGACGTCCTTGGCGAACGCCTGGCGGAACTCGTAGGCCATCCGGGCCACGCGCACGACCGCCTCGGGGTCGTCGCCGTTCACATGGAAGATCGGCGCCTGGATCATGCGCGCGACGTCGGTGCAGTAGACCGTGGACCGGCTGTACTTCGGCGAGGTGGTGAAGCCGACCTGGTTGTTCACGATCACGTGGATCGTGCCACCGGTGCGGTACCCCTGCAGCTGGCTGAGGTTCAGCGTCTCGGCCACGACGCCCTGCCCGGCGAACGCCGCGTCGCCGTGCATCAGCAGCGGGAGCACGGCGAACTTGCGCTCCGGCTCGTTCTGGTCCTGCTTGGCCCGCACGATGCCCTCGAGGACCGGGTTCACGGCCTCCAGGTGGCTCGGGTTGGCCGCGAGGTACACCTTGACCTCGGAGCCGTCCTCGGCGGTGAACGTGCCCTCGGTGCCCAGGTGGTACTTGACGTCGCCGGAGCCCTGGACGCTCTCGACGCCGTAGTTGCCCTCGAACTCGTTGAAGATCCGCGAGTAGGACTTGCCGGCGATGTTGGCCAGCATGTTCAACCGCCCCCGGTGCGGCATCCCGATGCAGACCTCGTCGAGCTCGTCCCTGGCCGCGGCCGACAGGACCGCGTCCACGAGGGGGATCACCGACTCCCCGCCCTCGAGGGAGAACCGCTTCTGCCCGACGTACTTGGTCTGCAGGAACGTCTCGAAGGCCTCGGCGGCGTTGAGCGTGCGCAGGATGCGCAGCTGCTCGGTGCGCTCGGGCTTCTCCGGGGCCGTCTCGATCCCCTGCTGGATCCACTGGCGCTGCTCGGGGTCCTGCATGTGCATGTACTCGATGCCCACCGTGCGGCAGTACGCGTCGCGCAGCACCTTGAGGACGTCACGCAGGGTCATGAACTGCTCCCCGGCGAACCCGGCGACGGCGAACTCGCGGTCGAGGTCCCACAGGGTCAGGCCATGGGCGGCCACATCGAGGTCAGGGTGCTGGCGCTGCTTGTAGTCCAGCGGGTCGATGTCGGCCATCAGGTGCCCGCGCACGCGATAGGCGTGGATCAGCTCCTGGACGCGCGCGGTCTTGTTGAGGTCCGAGTCGTGGCTCGTCGCGATGTCGGTCGCCCAGCGGATCGGCTCGTACGGGATGCGCAGGGACGTGAAGATCTCGTCATAGAAGCCGTGCTCGCCGAGCAGCAGCTGGTGCACGCGACGCAGGAAGTCCCCGGACTGGGCGCCCTGGATGATCCGGTGGTCGTAGGTGGAGGTCAGCGTGAGGATCTTGCTCACGCCCTGACGGGCCAGCGTCTCCTCGGCCGCGCCCTGCCACTCGGCCGGGTAGTCCAGCGAGCCGACGCCCACGATCAGGCCCTGGCCCGACATGAGGCGGGGCACGGAGCTGACGGTGCCGATCGTGCCCGGGTTGGTCAGCGTGGCAGTGGTCCCGGCGAAGTCGTCGGCGTTCAGGGCCCCGGTGCGCGCCTTGCGGACCAGCTCCTCGTAGTTGGCCCAGAAGGCCGCGAAGTCCACCCGCTCGGCACCCTTGATGCACGGGACGAGCAGCTGGCGGGTCCCGTCGGGCTTGGCGATGTCGATCGCCAGGCCGAGGTTGACCGTCGGGTGCGCGATCACAGCCGGCTTGCCCTCGACGCGGGTGAACCCGACGTTCATCTCCGGCATGTCGGACAGCGCCCGCACGACGGCGTATCCGATCAGGTGTGTGAACGAGACCTTGCCGCCACGGCCACGCGCCAGCTGGTTGTTGATGATGTGCCGGTTGTCGATGAGCAGCTTGGCCGGCAGCGCGCGGACCGAGGTGGCCGTCGGGACCTCGAGGCTGGTCTCCATGTTGACCACGACCCGGGCCGACGGCCCACGCAGGACGCGCGGCGCGGGGTCGACGGCATCGGCGCCCGTGGGGCCCGTCGGGATCGAGGACAGGCCCACCTGCGGGGCGACCTGATCCATCGCCGATGCGGGGGCCTCGACCTCGTAGGCCGGCACGTTGTGGGCCAGCTCGGGCATGACCCCGTGCCCGTGCTCCGCAGTGGCCGCCGGGGCGGTCTGCCCTGTCGGGGGCGTTCCCTCGGTCGTCGAGGGGCCCGGGCTCGCCGCGACTGGGGCCTCCACCACGATCAGCGGGGCTCCGATCGGCCGACCCGCTGAAGCCGCGTCTGCGTCCGGCGCAGTTCCCGCAGTCGGCGCGGGAAGGGTGGATTCGCCGGGACGGTAGTCGGCGAAGAAGTCCCACCACGCACGGTCCACGCTCTGCGGGTCCTTCAGGTACTGCTGGTAGATCTCATCGACGAGCCACTCGTTGGTCCCGAACGCAACCATCCGGGATCCCGCATCATTGGCCACGTCCCACTACCTCTCGACGATCGCAGAACTGCACCGGGCGTCCTGTCAGGCGGTGCCCGCACACCGGTCAAGGCTACCCCCCGGCCCCCCGGGCGGCTCTGGCAGGATCGGGGGCATGTTCGCCGCCAGCGCAGTCGCCTTCAGCCCCGATGATCCCCTGAGCGGGTTGCGCCTGGGGGATCATCCCGAGCCGGTCGCCCCCGAGGGGTGGGTCGTGGTCGACGTCCGGGCGACCAGCGTCAACCACCACGACCTGTGGACCCTCAAGGGCGTCGGCCTGAGCGCGGAGCGGCTGCCGATGATCCTGGGATGCGACGCCGCGGGAGTCGACCAGGACGGCAACGAGGTGATCGTGCACGGGGTCATCACCGACGGCGGGTACGCCGACGAGACCGTCGACCCGGGCCGGTCCCTGCTGTCCGAGAAGCACCCGGGCACCTTCGCCGAGCGGGTCGCGGTGCCCGCCCGGAACCTCATCCCCAAGCCGGCGAGCCTGACCTGGGCGCAGGCAGCGTGCCTGCCGACCGCGTGGTTGACCGCCTACCGGATGCTGTTCACCCGCTCGGGGCTGGTGCCCGGGCAGACCGTGCTCATCCAGGGTGCCGGCGGTGGCGTCTCCACCGCCCTGATCATGCTGGCCCGCCAGGCGGGCTTCCGGGTGTGGGTGACCTCCCGCGACGCGGCGAAGGGTGCGCGCGCGGTCGAGCTCGGGGCCCATGAGGCGTTCGCGTCCGGGGCACGGCTTCCGGAGAAGGTCGACGTCGTGATGGAGACGGTCGGCGCCGCCACGTGGTCGCACTCGCTGCGATCACTGAAGCCGGGCGGTCGGGTGGTCATCGCCGGCGCGACCTCCGGCTCGCAACCGCCGGCGGACCTCTCGCGTGTCTTCTTCCTGCAGCTGTCCGTGGTCGGCTCCACCATGGGCACCCGCGACGAGCTCGAGCGCCTGGTGGCGATGTGCGAGGCGACCGGCGTCCGGCCGTTGATCGACCACGTGCTCCCCCTGGCCTCCGCAGACGAGGCCCTGCGCCACATCGCCTCCGGCGACCTGTTCGGCAAGATCGTCCTGACCCCCTGATTCGGCTGCCGCCAATCGCAGCCCGGCTGCCACCTCGGATAGCCGCCAGCGTCCGCGCACTCGGCTGCCCACCCCCCGCGATCGATCCGCTCTTGCGCGGCTCATGTACGGGTTCATCCGGATCTGCGACACCACACAGTCGCAGATCCGGATGAACCGGCGCGCGGACTGCGACGGAAGTTCAGCTGGCCCGGCGCATCCTCTGGGCCATCGTGCGCCTGATGATCGCCACCACCTCGTCGGGCCGCTCCTCGAGGTCAGCCCAGGTGAACCGCAGGACGACATACCCCATCGCGACCAGGCGCTGGTCCCGTGTGCGGTCGTGCTGGAATCGCTCAGGGCCGTGGAACCTCTTGCCGTCGAGTTCAACGACGATCCGGGCGCCCTCGTGGACGGCATCGACAGGGCCGATCACGCCCCGGCCATCGGACACGTCCACGTTGAATCGCCACCCGCCCGAGATCGAGCGAGCCATCTTCTGGAAGCGCCACTCCAGGACCGACCAGGGATTCCCCGCGCATGACTCGGCGATCCAGCGAGCGCGGCGAGCACCGATGCGCCCCTTGGCTTCCTGCGCTATCGCCGACAGGTCGAGTGGCTCCAGCAGGCCCCTGCGCAGCCCATCTGTCACCGTGCCCAGCGACGCCTCGACCCGCTGCCCGCACAGCAGGTCGATCAGGGTCCTGCGCTCGGAGGTGATCGGCAGCCCGGCGATGCGGAGCACCTCACTGCCGGGAAGGGGCAGGCGGTGGTCGATCAGTCGCCTCGAGGGCCCGCCGCCGTGGTCCACGATTCCGTGGCATGACTCATCGGCAACGGCGTAGCCCCAGATGGCCGCCGCCGTTGAGTGACTCGGGACGCGTCCGCTGAGGGCGACGGCCCAGGCTCGCTGCCAGGGCCCCTCGGCCATCTCGCGGTGGCGGACCGCCGATCCCGCAACGCTGACCCACAGCCCATCCCGGAGCAGCCGACGCTGCCGACTGTCGGCCCACCCCGCTGTCCGCGCCTGCGCCCGGGTGAACACCCCAGCCTGGCCGATCGCCACGTCGGGCCGTTCACAGCCAATGAGCTCCGACCCCGGTATGCAGATCCCCCGTCCATCCATGGCGTGATCGTGGTGCGCGGAGAGCGGATCGTCCACGCCCCCCGAAGGATCTGTGGACACGGACCCGCCCCCGCGGCTTCCGAGCGCTCCGGATTTCCGACCATTCCTGGTTCGAGATCCGGATCGCTCCCAGGGCGAGCCACTCGATAGCGGATTGATCGGCAGGGTGGCGGGTGGGGGCGGGTGGCGGGGCGGGGCGGGGGGCGGGGGCGGGTGGTGGGCGGGGTCAGCGGATCGGGCCCCAGGGGCGGACCCGCCAGATGACTCTGCCCACGACCGCCGGGACGGCGCCGAACTGGCGGGAGTCGGTGGAGCATTCCGGGGCGTCGCCCACCACCCAGTACCCCTCGGCGCCGGCGCGCTGCACCCGTTTGACGATCAGCATCCCCGGCCGCCCCGGGTGCTCGACGACGACGACGTCGCCCACGCCGGCCCGCCCGTCGCGCCGGGCGATGATCCAGTCCCCGTCGTGGAGCGTGGGCTCCATCGAGGGGCCGGCCACAGCCAGGTACGCGAATCGATGCACTGGCGTAGTGTGGCCCACAGGCCCGTGAGGTGTTGGGTGACGGTGCTGGGCGGGTCCTCCCCGGCAGCACCATCGTCGCCCTCGCGGCCCCGCACCACCGCCCGCACGACCGGCCACGGGCCACCACGACCCAGCACGAGACCACCCAGCCAGGAGAAGAGATGCTGTCGTTCCTCGCCCCCCGCACCACCGTCCACGCCCACTGCGACCTGCCCTGCGGCGTGTACGACCCCGCCCAGGCACGCCTCGAGGCGGAGTCCGTCAAGGCCTGCATGGTCAAGTACGCCGCCTCCGAGGACACGGACTTCAAGTCCCGCGCCGTGTCGATCAAGGAGGAGCGCTCCGACCTGGTCAAGCACCACCTCTGGGTGCTGTGGACCGACTACTTCAAGGCGCCCCACTTCGAGAAGTACCCGCAGCTGAACACCCTGTTCAATGAGGCCACCAAGCTCGCTGGCGCCGGTGGCACCAAGGGCACCAACGACGTCGCTGTGGCCGACGCGCTGCTGGCCAAGATCGACGAGATCGCCGAGATCTTCTGGGAGACCAAGGCGGCGTGACCTCGCCTGAGGACCTTCCGGGGGCGCCCGGCCGCGATGCGGTCACCGGCGCCCCCGGAGCCATCTCCGAGGCGGGAACGACCGGGCCGCGCCCACCGCGAACCGCGCCACCGGCCGCGACCAGCCTCACCACCGAACCGGTCGTCAGGCCGGCCCGGCCGCAGGACGTCCCGGAGATCCTGGCGATGGTGCGCGAGCTGGCCGACTACGAGCGCAGCGCGCACGAGGTGCGAGCCACCGAGGAGATGCTGACCGACCTGCTGTTCGGCAGCAACACCCCCAGCGGCGCACCGGCCGCGTACTGCCATGTCGCGCAGTCACCGGCCGACGACGACGGCCCACCCCTGGCCGGCATCGCCGCTGTGGTTCCTCAACGCCTCGACGTGGAGGGGCCAGCACGGGATCTACCTCGAGGACCTCTACGTCCGGCCTGCCTTCCGTGGCCTCGGCCTGGGCCGGGCCCTGATGGCCGAGCTGGCGCGGATCTGCATCGAGCGCGGCTACCCGCGCCTCGAGTGGTGGGTGCTGGACTGGAACACCCCCGCCATCGACTTCTACCGCTCGCTGGGGGCTCAGCCGATGGATGAGTGGACCGTCCACCGGATCACCGGCGCCGAGCTCGAACGACTGGCCCTGCGCACCCCTCAGGGCTGAAGCCACGCGGGTGACGACCCGGCCACCGTCGGTGCGCCCCATCGGCTAACGTGACCACCCGTGGACCTCGATCCGACCGTGACCCTGCGGGTGCCTGCGAGCAGCGCATTCGTGGTGCTGATCCGCGCCGCCGTCTCGGCCATGTGCGCCCGCCTGGACTTCACCATCGACCGGATCGAGGACGTCAAGCTTGCGGTGGACGAAGCGGCTGCGCTGCTGCTCAGCGACGCCCCCGAGGGCGCGGACCTCGACGTCCGGTTCACCCCTGACGCACCCGACGGGATGCGCGTGGAGATGACCGCGCCCACGGTGCACGGCCGCTCCCTCGAGCGCGACAGCTTCACCTGGACTGTCCTGACGGCCCTCGTCGACGAGGTCGTGGCCACGGTGTCCGCCGACAGGAACCTCACGATCGCGTTGGCCGTGCACCGCTCCGAGGCGGTCAGGCCGTGAGCGACCGCTCCGCGGACCCGGAGGCCTCCGCCCCCGTCGGCCCCCCCGAGGTGGTGGAGCCGGCCGACGCCGGCGCCGCGGAGACGCTCGCGGAGCCGCGCTGGTCCACGCGCGACCGCACACGTGAGCGCGAGCTGATCGCCCTGATCACCGAGCTGCCCGAGGACGACCCGCGGCGCATGTCGGCACGCGATGAGCTCGTGACGATGCACCTGCCCTTGGCGGCCTTCCTGGCGCGGCGGTTCCGCGACCGCGGCGAGAGCCTCGACGACCTCACCCAGGTGGCCACGATCGGCCTGATCAAGGCGGTCGACCGCTTCGACGCCGAGCGCGGGGTGGAGTTCTCGACGTTCGCCACCCCCACGATCGTGGGCGAGATCAAGCGGCACTTCCGCGACAAGGGCTGGGCGATCCGCGTCCCGCGACGGCTGCAGGAGCTGCGGATCTCCCTCGGCCGCGCCACTGCGGAGCTCAGCCAGTCGACCGGGCGCTCCCCCACGGTCGCCGAGCTCGCCGTGCACCTCGACGTGAGCGAGGAGGACGTCCTGGAGGGCCTGGAGTCGGCGCAGGCCTACGCCACCCTGTCGCTGGACGCCTCCTCGGCCGACGGCGCCGACGAGGGCGGCTCCTCCCTGGCCGACACCCTGGGCGAGGACGACCCCGGACTGGGCGAGGTCGAGACCCGCGAGACCCTGCATCCCCTGGTGGCGACGCTGCCGGCGCGCGAGCAACGGATCCTCCACATGCGGTTCTACGAGAACATGACGCAGGCCCAGATCGCCGAGCAGATCGGCGTCTCGCAGATGCACGTCTCCCGGCTGCTGGCCAAGTCCCTGGCACAGCTGCGAAGCGGCCTCGTGGAGCCGACCAGCTGACTGCGCGCCCGCGCTGCGCCTGAGTCAGCCGAGCGCCTCGCGCACCGCCGGGCGCAGGCCGAGCGCCAAGCCCGCCACGGCGGCGATCCCCAGCGCGATCCCCGCCACCTGGTCCACGGCGATGTCGGAGCTGCACCAGCGGCCAGGCCACCACGAGGGCGAAGGCCTGGGCCAGCAGGAAGGGCGTTCGCGCCATCCGCCGACGCCTCAGCAGGCCCAGCCAGATCAGGGACAGGGCGCCGAGGATGGCCAGCCACATCACGACCGTGGCCACAGCGATCCACACATCGAGGTCGGAGCCCCGGGTGCTCAGGCCCACCAGGACGCTCAGGGCTGCGGTAGCGATGACCTCGGCCCCCGCGATCGCGACGAGGGGGCGCACAGGATCGGCCATTGCGCCAGAGTACGGGCCTAGAGTTGGGCACATGAAGCCGCGCGGCCTGCTGATCGCGAACCCCCAGGCGACCAGCACCTCGGCCGGGATGCGCGACGTCATCACCCGGGCGCTGGGGCACGAGGTCGACCTCGAGGTGGTCACGACCACCCACCGGGGGCACGCCGAGCTGCTGGCGTCGGAGTCGAACGGGCTCGACCTGCTGATCACCCTCGGCGGGGACGGCACGATCAACGAGGCCGTCAACGGGATGCTCAACTCCCCGCACACGGACCTGCCCATGCTGGCCGCCATCCCCGGCGGATCAGCCAACGTGATGGCCCGCGCACTCGGGTTCCCGAATGATGCGATCGAGGCGACCGGCATGATCCTGGAGTCGCTGCGCACGGACTCCAGCCACGATGTCGGCCTCGGCAACGCGCACTTCACGACCCTGGAGTCCGGTGAGCAGCGCTCCCACTGGTTCACCATCAACGCCGGGGTCGGCATCGATGCCGACGTGATCGCCTCGATGGAGACCCAGCGCGCGGCCGGTCGGGCGGCAAGCGCCACGCGCTACGTGTGGACCGCTGCCCAGGAGTACTTCGGTGACCTCGGCCGCCGCGGGCCCTCCCCGCTGAGCCTGCAGCTGCCCGGCGAGGACCCCATCGAGGGCCTGGCGATGGTGATCATCCAGAACACCGCGCCGTGGACGTTCTTCGGGCCGTTCGCGATCAACCCGTGTCCCCGTGCCTCGTTCGACCTCGGGTTGGACGTGTTCGCCCCGCACTCCCTGAGCCCGCTGCCGGCCGCGCGGTTCGGCCTGAGGATGCTTCGCGGCAGCCGGTCCGGGGAGGTCCCCGGGCAGTTGACCCTCCTGCACGACGAGCAGGCGTTCACGATCCAGTCGCAGACCCCGACCGCCCTGCAGCTCGACGGGGACTACATGGGCCACGTCGAGCGCGTCTACTTCCGGTCCACGCCCCACGCGCTGCGGATCGTGGGCTGACGAGGCCGCCAAACCGCCGACGCGGTGGGCGAACCAGCACCCGGCACGCCCCGAAATGGCCGGGATCTGGGTGGATGGTCGCTTATTGGGACGGAAATGTGACGTACGCGACAGCCTGAACACGTCCCACGCGGGGCAGAACCCTTGTGACACGGCGGATCGTCTGCGACCCTTGAGGGCAGTCAGGACGAGGTGGGGACACAACCCCACAACCGTCAGAAGCGTACCGGAGGGTGATGGGGGCCGATGAACCGGCCCTGACATCTGCTGGCACCGTGGTGAGCGTGCCCCGATCGGGGTGCAGGAGAGGTGAGGATACATGGACTGGCGCCACAGGGCGGCATGCCGTGATGAGGATCCCGAGTTGTTCTTCCCGATTGGGAACACCGGACCCGCACTCATGCAGATCGAAGAGGCACGCGCCGTGTGCCATCGTTGCGAGGTCGTCGACGTCTGCCTGAAGTGGGCCATCGAGAGCGGCCAGGACGCAGGCGTGTGGGGCGGCATGAGCGAGGACGAGCGCCGCGCGCTCAAGCGCCGCAACGCCCGGGCGCGAGCCCGCGCGCACAGCTGACACAGACGCACCCGCACAGGTTCCATGAACGGTCGGCCCCCGCCGGGCCGGCCGTTCATCGCTGTTCAGGCGGGAGGTCGACCGCGACCTCGGTGCAGTCCCCCACGCGGCCCAGGGTCAGGGTCCCGTTGAGCTCCTCGCGGACGAGCGTGTCCACGATCCGCAGGCCGAGCCTCGGGGAGGAGGCCACCTCGAACGCCTCGGGGAAGCCGGGACCGCGGTCGCTGACCACGACGTGCAGTCCCACGGGGTCGCGGACGCTGCGCAGCTCCACGTCGTCGGCGCCATGCTCCACGGCGTTGGCCAGCAGCTCGACGAGCGCCATCGCCAGTGCCGTTGCCTGCTCGGCCGGCACCTCGCCGAACGATCCCGTGCGCACGATCCGACGGGTCCCCATGTCCGGGGCCGAGGTCTGGCGGACCATCGTCACCAGCCTGTCGGCCACGGCGTCGAAGGGCACCTCCTCGGTGGACGCCTGAGCCAGGAGGTCGTGCACGACGGCGATCGCCCCGACCCGGCGCTCGGCCTCTGCCAGGGCTGCCGCGGCCCCGGGCTGGTCCAGGCGCCTGGCCTGGAGCCGCAGCAGCGCGGCGACGGTCTGCAGGTTGTTCTTGACCCGGTGGTGGATCTCACGGATCGTCGCGTCCTTGCTCAGCAGGGCGCGCTCGCGGCGGCGCAGCTCCGTGACGTCACGCACGAGGACCAGGGATCCGCGCTGGCCGGCGGGGCCGCGCATCGGAAGCGCGCGCACCGTGACGGTGGCGGTGTCCGAGGCGAGCTCCACCTCACCGGGCATCCGGCCCCCGCACACGAGCGCGACGTTGGCGTCCACGGCCCCCCCGCGGCGGGCGATCCGCCCGCTGATGAGCCCGAGGTGCGCCCCGATCAGGTCGGTGGCCAGCCCGAGGCGGCGGAATGCCGACGACGCATTGGGGCTGGCGAACTCGACGACCCCCGAGGCGTCGAGGCGGATCAGGCCATCGCCGACCCGGGGTTCGGCCCCGGTGGAGTCCGAGACCTCGCGGTAGGGGAACTCCCCCGACCGGATCATCGAGAAGAGGTCGTCCGCGGCGCGCAGGTAGGCGCGCTCGAGGGTGCCCGACGCCCGGGTCGCCGGGACAGCTGACCGGGTCAGGGCCGCGATCCACGGACCGTTGGCTGTCAGCCCCACCCCGACCGCCTCGCCGGCGGCCGGCAGGAGCGGGTCCGTTCGGGGCACGACCTGGCCGAGCCCGGGCGCCGACCACGCCCGATCCAGCTCGGGCCGGCGACCCCGGGGAGTGAACGTCCCCACGAGGTCGTTGGGGTAGCGCGTGGCCGCCGTCGACGGCCGCACCTGGGCGGCGGCGACGAAGCCGCCCTGGTTCCAGACCGGCAGCCACAGGATGAGGTCCGAGAAGGCCAGGTCGGCGAGCAGCCCCAGATCACGCACGAGGGACTCGCAGTGCGCGATCGCGCCCGGCTCCAGGTCGGTGCGATCAGAGGCGATCTCCGCCAGCGTGCGCACAGCCACCTGCACACCTGCCCTCTCCGCGCCCGTGGCGCGCCCTCATCGCCGCGCCCCCATGATGCGCCCGGCTTCCTACAGCGTCTCGGTCACCTTGCTCAGGCCGCGAGGGGCATCCGGGTTGAACCCGCGGGCAAGGGTCATCTGCAGTGCCAGCTGCTGCAGGGGGATGATGTCGACCACCGGGTGCAGCTCCTCGGTGACGTCCTCGCAGCGCAGGTCGTAGCCCACCGTGCCCAGCGACGTCGAGCGTGCGCCGCCGAACACCGTCACGTCGGCCCCCCGCTCGGCCAGTCGCTCGAGGACGGGTTGCATCGCCTCCGCGCCCTTGCCATCGGGGACGATCGCGATCACCGGATGATCATGGTCGATCATCGCCAGCGGGCCATGCAGCAGGTCTGCGCCGGAGAAGGCATGGGCGGCCACATAGGAGGTCTCCATGAGCTTCAGGGCGGCCTCACGCGCCGTCGGGTAGGAGTACCCGCGTCCGGTGGTCACCAACCGGTCGGTGAACCGGTAGCGCGAAGCCAGCTCGGTGACCTCCTCGCGGCGATCCACCAGGGACTGGGCCGCTTCGGGGATCGCCCGGGCGCCCGCTGCGTCCCCGCCCCGGAACGCGTCGATGATGAGCCAGAGCGCCAGACAGCTGGGCGGAGTACGACTTGGTCGCCGCAACCGCACGTTCGGGTCCGGCCAGGACGTCGAACTGCAGCTCGGCGGCGTCACTCAGGGCGCTCTCCGGGTTGTTCGTGACTGCGAGGGTCGTCGCTCCCCCGGCGCGCGCGGTGCGGACGGTCTCGACGAGGTCCGGGGATCCCCCGGACTGGCTGACGGCGAGCAGCAGGACGTCGGAGAGGTCCGGCCGGGCGCCGTAGGCCGTCATCGTCGAGGGGGAGGCCAAGCCGGCGGGGAGGCCCAGGGAGACCTCGACGAGGTACTTCGCGTAGAGCGCCGCGTGGTCACTCGTGCCGCGCGCTGCGAGCAGGACGAATCTCGGGCTCCGGTCACGGATGGTGCCGGCGAGGGTGCGCGCCAGCGCCATGGACTCCGGGGCGAGCAGGCGGGCGAGTGCCTCGGGCTGTTCGGCGATCTCGGCGGCCATCAGGGCGCCGCGGTCCTCGGACATCGACAGTTCCTCACCTCGGGGGTCCCCACTGTATAGGGGTCATGCGTGGCGATCGACCACCGTCGATGGGGTGGCCCGGACGCACTCGACCCGTGGTCGGACCGGACCCTCACGGGACGGCCCCGACCACGGGTCGAGGGATCGGTCAGGGAGCGGCCGTGACCGGCGTGCGCAGGACCACCACGCGCGCCGTGCCCTCGGGGGTCGTCACCAGCTTCGGGTTGGCGGTGACGGCCGTGTCGGTGACAACCTGGCGGGTCGCCCCGACGCGCACCTCGAGCGGTGTGCGTCCCGCACCTCCTTCGTCGTGGCGTCCCGGACGACCTGCCACGCCGTGAACGTCAGCTTCCCGGCACACCCGGCGTTGAAGTCGATCCCGTCGATGTACCCGCCGTTGACGAACCGGAAGTCCATCACCTTGCGCTTCGGTCGCTGCACCGACACCCACTCACCTCGCTGCTTGTCCTCGAGGCGCACGGTGCGGACGTTGCTGATCGGTCGGCTGGAGGTGATCCGGCCGCGGACCTCGACCACCTGCGGCTTGCCATCGACGGCCTTCGGCTGGTTGTGGGTCAGTCGGACCCGCCATCCCCTGGCCTCGTGCCAGACGTAGAGCGCGAGGGGGGCGAACCCGTCCTTCGCTCCGGGGACGAGCGTGGGGTTGCCCTCGAGCACGCCCGGAAGGGTCGCGACGGCGGGGTTGCAGCTGTTGCGGAACTTGGCGGGGGCCGGCGCCGCCGTGACGGGCGCGGCGTCGGGCGTGGTCGTGTCGGCCATGGCCGGCGCGGTGATCAGCGTGGATGCCGCGAGGGCGCCGGACAGGGCCAGGATGCGGATGCGCATGAGTACCTCCAGGTGACGGGCCCACCGGTGATGGGCATGTCCCAGACGCTACGGCCGGTGCTGTCGGCGGCTCCTCCCTCAGCCACCATGATCGGGCTAAGGTCCGCCCATGGCGTGGGCGAAGCAGCCCGCGCGCAGGCGCTGGGAGCGGCTCAGAGCCGGCTCAGGAAGGCCCCGCGGTCGACGATGGCCCGAACCACCCGCCCGGAGGCGATCTCCCGGCCCGGCGCCCCCTCGGGGTCCGCCGCCGGAACCTCTCGTGCGACCACCTCGAAGGAGAGCCCGCGATCCTGCTCTGCGACATCGGTGACCTCGACCTCCACCTGCGCCCCGACAGTGGAGGCCCGCCGATGCCGCATCCACACCTCGACACCGACCGTGGTGCTCGTCTCGTCCACGCGCGTCGCGGCTTCGGCCACTGTGGCCGCCTCCATCCACGCGAGCAGGCGTGGCGTGGCCAGCACGGGGACGTCACCGCTGCCCAGGGCGATGGCGGTGTCGTCGTCGGTGACGGTGAAGCGCAGGGTGGTCACGACGACGAGCGTAGGTCCCCCGCCGGGCGGATCAGGACACCAGGCCCAGCCGGCGAAGCTCGACCATGAGGTCATGCGGGTTGCTTGACGCTGCAAGTGCGGCGTCCAGGCTGACGATGCCGTCGCGGTAGAGGACCGTGAGGTGCTGGTCGAAGGTCTGCATGCCGTAGTAGCCGCCCTCGCCGACCAGGGAGGAGAGCATCGAGGTCTTGGCCGGGTCGGCGATGGCATCGGCCACGCGACCGGTGTTGACGCACACCTCCATGACCACGGCCCGGCCGCGGCCGTCGGCGCGCAGGACCAACCTCTGGCAGAGGATCCCGCGCAGGGCCCCGGCGAGCGAGAACCGCACCTGCTGCTGCTCGTGCGGGGGGAAGAAGTCGATGATGCGGGCCACGGTCTCCTGGGCATCCACCGTGTGCAGCGTCGACATGACCAGGTGCCCGGTCTCGGCCGCCGTGATCGCAGCCTTGACGGTCTCGAGGTCGCGCATCTCGCCGACCATGATCACGTCGGGGTCCTGGCGCATCGCACCGCGCATCGCAGTGGCGAAGTCATCGGTGTCGACGTGCACCTCACGCTGGCTGATCATGCCCAGCTTGTCGAAGTGCACGATCTCGATGGGGTCCTCGATCGTGACGATGTTGACCTCGCGATGGCTGTTGACATGGTCGATCATGCCGGCCAGCGTCGTGGACTTGCCCGACCCGGTCGGACCGGTCACGAGGACCAGGCCCCGCGGCTCGGTGGCCAGCGCGGACACCACGGCGGGCAGCCCGAGGTTCTCCAGCGGATCGGCGCCGATCGCAACACGTCGGAACACCATGCCCGCCGAGCCGCGCTGCCGGAACGCGTTGACCCGGAACCGCCCGAGCCCCTCGATCGCGTAGGCGAAGTCCGCCTCGCAGGTTCGCTCGAAGTACTCGACGAGGTCCGAGCGCAGCACCTGGCGGACCATGTGCTCGGTGTCGTCAGCGGTCAGCTCTGGGGCCTGGAGCTTGCGCAGGCGACCATCGATGCGCACCCGTGGCGGGGACCCGACCTTGACATGCAGGTCCGAGCCCCCCGATTCGACCAGGGCGCGCAAGTACGGCTCGACGGACCGGGCTGATGTTGCCCGGGTCGAACGCTCCGGCATCCCGAAGGAGACCGAACCCACGGATGTAAGGCTCACGTCGGTCTATTCGACCAGCGGGGTCCGGGTCTTGACCGTTACCCCGATCGGAGCAGTGCCAGACATGCCGCGAGGAGGGACCGCGTGGTCCCTCCTCGATGCTGCCCGGTGTCAGGCGTTGGGGCGACGGCCGTGGTTGGCCCCATTGCCCTTGCGGGCGCGGCGCTTGCGGGCGCGCTTGCTCATGTCGACTCCTCAAGTCCTACGGAGCCCCCATGGTCGCACATGGGCCCACAGCGGGCGAAATTCCGAGCACCACGGCGCTTCGGTCGCTCCCCCTGCATCGGCGAGCCGATCCCTGACGCTAGCGTCGGCGACGTGGCGACCGAGTGGCAGCTGGACGACCCGCACGCCCTGCCTGCTGTCGGGGAGTTCTTCGCCGGCGTGCCCCTGGGTGCGCAGACATTCGGCTGGACGAGCGGCGTGGTCGCCGGCCTCGGGCCCGCCGTGGTCCGGCTCAGCCCGACGCAGGTGGCGTTCCGGCACAGGATCGGTTTCGCCTGGATCTGGCTGCCGGGGATGTGGCTGACCCACCCGCAGGCGGGTGTCGTCCTCTCCATCGGACTCAGGCACGAGATCGACAGCCCCCGCTGGAAGCAGGTTGTCGAGCCCTACCCCGGTCGGTGGATGCACCACCTCGAGGTGAGCGACCCGGCTGCCCTCGACGACGAAGTGGCAGGCTGGGTCGCTGCCGCGTACGAGGCGGCCGCCTGACGGCCCGGATCACCCACGCAGTCGGGACTTCCGGCCCTCGTGCACCCCCGTCAGGCTTGCCAGGCGTGCAGTCATGACCCGCTGCTGGTGGTCGGTGGGACGGCCTTCTTCGGGTGGTCCTGGGCCTGCTCCCGCGCCGGGGCGCAGCCGCATAGTCGCTCGTCAGGCGCAGGGATCCGACGCAGGCGGTGTGTGCGCGTCGATCAGCGCGGCGATGCCGGGCGCGGCTGCCTCGACGTAGCCGCGCGCCGATCCGCGCACCCGCTGGTAGGCGCGACGCAGCGTGGCCTGGCTCGTGCGCTCCGCGCGGTCGTCGGTGATCGACAGCAGCGCCTCGGCCATGCTGGTCCGCTGGGCGGTCAGGATGTCGGTCAACGGCTCGCCCGTGGCCAGGTGCTGCTGGTAGAAGGGGTCCAGCTGGTCGGCGAAGGGGTCCAGGAGCCCGTCGACGGCGCTGGGCACCATCCCCGGGCGGATCCCGGTGAGGACCCGGTAGGCCGATCGGATGGCCATCCCCGAGATGCCCGAGGTGCGCGACACCTCCTGGTCGATGAGGGCGCAGGCGTCCGCGACGACGGCCGGCCGAGCATCAGGCGTGGTCAGGTGGAGCGACAGGTGCACGGACATATCCTGCCGTGAGCCCGAGCCCCCGGGGAGTGCGACCCGACTCAGGTCCTGTCGGGTGGGTCGATTGTGATCCGGACGCTCACGAGCTCGGCCACGAGCCGCGATCGCAACTGGGCGGGGGCCACCTCGCAGCAGGACCGGGCCACCAGGGCCTTCACGATCCGTTCGACGTCGTACTCCTGCAGGCACGGCGCGCACTCCTGCAGGTGATGGGCGATCTGCTCATGGTCGGTGGGGGCGACCTCACCGTCGAGGAACTCGTAGAGGTGGTCCAGGGCGGACCTGCAGTCCAGCTCGTGCGGATTGCCGCAGCTCATGACGGATCCCCCTGCGATCCGGCGCGGATCAGGCCGCGCTCGATGGCGTAGTCCTCGAGGTTCGCGCGCAGGAGCTTGCGTCCGCGGTGCAGCCGGGACATGACCGTCCCCACCGGGGTGCCCATGATCTCGGCGATCTCCTTGTAGGCGAACCCTTCGACGTCGGCGTAGTAGACCGCCATGCGGAACTCCTCGGGCAGTGCCGCCAGCGCGGCGGTGACATCGGAGTCGGGCAGGCTGTCGAGGGCCTCGGCCTCGGCCGAGCGCAGGCCCCCGGAGGTGTGCCCCTCAGCGCGTGCCATCTGCCAGTCCTCGACGTCGTCGGTGGAGGACTGCAGCGGCTCCCGCTGCTTCTTGCGGTAGGAGTTGATGAACGTGTTGGTCAGGATCCGGTACAGCCAGGCACGCAGGTTCGTGCCGTCCTTGTACTGGTGGAACGCCGCGAAGGCCTTGAGGAAGGTCTCCTGGACCAGGTCCTCAGCCTCCGCGGGGTTGCGGGTGAGCTTCAGGGCGGCACTGTAGAGGGAGTCCAGGTGGGGCAGGGCATCCCTCTCGAACCGGGCAGACCGCGCCGCGTCCGACTCCGTCGGTGGCGGTGTGGCGGTGGTCATGGCACCCGAGCCTAGCGGCATTCCGGTGGCCGCCCCGGTCGTGCGGGGTTCGTCATGCGTGTGGACCAGCACCAGGCGCTCCTCCTCGTCGAGAGGATCAACGCCGGGTGCCGCCGGCACATTCCCGACCGCAGGCCTACTCTGGGCGCCGTGAGGACTCCAGCGCGGGACCGGCGCTGGCTGACCCGCAACGTCAAGGTGCTCTCCGCGGTCTCACTGGCCCAGGATGCCGCCAGCGAGCTGATGTACCCCCTGCTGCCGATCCTGCTGACCACCACGCTGGGGGCACCCGCCGCGGTCGTGGGGCTCGTCGAGGGGGTGGCTGAGGGCGTCGCGGCAGCGATGAAGTACCTGTCCGGGCGCTGGTCGGACAGGTTCGGCCGCAAGCCGGCGGTCGTGGGTGGCTACGGCCTGGCATCGGTCGGGAAGATGATCATCGCGGCAGCCGGGGTCTGGCCGGTGGTCCTGCTCGGACGGGTGGTGGACCGGATCGGCAAGGGCATCCGCGGGGCGCCCCGCGATGCCCTGCTCGCCGAGGGCGTCCCACCGGAGTCCCTGGGCAAGGTCTTCGGATTCCACCGCGCAGCCGACACGCTGGGGGCGGTCATCGGCCCGCTGCTGGGCCTGGCGATCCTCACGGCCACCGGCGATGACATCGGCCTGGCGCTGTGGATCGCGGTGATCCCCGCGCTGATCAGCGTGGCCCTGGTCGAGCCTCACACGGGAGAGCCGCCCGGCAGCGGGCCGACGGACCCCCGTCGAGGCGACCGGGACGCCGGCTGACCCCAGCCCGACGCACCCCCCGCTCCCCCACCGCGTCCGCACGCTGGCCGCGGTCCTCGGCCTGTTCGCGCTCGTCAACTTCCCGGACGCGCTGATCCTGCTGCGGGTCAACGAGCTCGGCTACAGCGCGGCCCAGGTGGCCGGGGCCTACGCGCTGTTCAACCTGGCCAGCGCGACCATCGCCTACCCGGCCGGCGCCCTGAGCGACCGGTGGCCCCGCTCCCGCGTGTACGCCCTGGGCCTGGCCTGCTTCGCGATCGGGTACATCGGCCTGGGGCTGGTGGACGGCGGAGGGGCGGTGGTCGCGCTGCTGGTGGTCTACGGCGGGTTCGCGGGGATCACCGACGGGGTCGGCAAGGCGTGGATCAGCGCCCTGGCCCCGCCGGAGGTCCGCGGCCATGCGCAGGGGCTCTTCCAGGGCCTGGCCGGGGCTGGGATCCTCGTGGCCGGGCTCTGGGCGGGCCTGCTGTGGACGGCGGGACCCGGTTCGGGAGTCCTCCCGCTGCTGCTGTCCGGCGCCGTCGCCGCAGGCTGCGCGGTGGGGCTGTGGCTGTTCGGGAGCCGGCTCGACCCGGACGTGGTCGCGCCCGGCGCAGGGAGCGTCAGCGCCGCTGGATGAGGGCGGCGAACATGCCGTCCGTGTCGTGCTCCGCGGGCCAGAGCCGCAGGTACGGCCCCGACACCGAGCCAGCGGGGAGCGCCAGCTCGGGCCGCTCGCCCACGGGGACGACCTCGCCGCCGAGTCGAGCCGCGGTGGCCACCACCGACTCGGTCTCGGCCAGGTGCGGCGAGCAGGTGACGTAGAGGACCAGCCCACCGGGTCGCACCACCTCCAGGGCGCGCGCCAGGAGCCGGCGTTGGAGGGCGGTGAGCTCCGCGAGGTCGTCGGCCGACCGGCGCCACCTCGACTCGGGCCGCCGGCGCAGCGCCCCCAGCCCGGTGCAGGGCGCATCGAGCAGGACCCGGTCGTAGCCGGTCCCGATGTCATCGGAGGTGGCGTCGGCCACCAGGACCTCGTGCCGGCCCTGGATCGGGCGCAGTGAGGCCCGGACCAGCTCCGCGCGATGGGCATGCAGCTCCACGGCTGTGAGCGATCCACCCCGCTGCACCACCTGCCCGGCGAGCAGGGCCGCCTTGCCCCCGGGTCCGGCACACATGTCCAGCCAGCGCCCATCCGATCCGTCGAGCGCAGCATCGGCCAGTGCGAGCGCCACGACCTGGCTGCCCTCGTCCTGCACGCCGGCCGCGCCCGTGGCCACCTCGGGGATCGTCGCCGGGTTCACGGCATCGACGCGCACCGCCAGCCGCGACAGCGCGCCGTCGTGCGCGGAGACACCCTGCTCGGCCAGCCTGGCCGACAGCTCCTCGCGGCTCAGCGTGCGCGCGACCAGGGTGACCGCCCCGGAGGCGTTGTCGGCGAGCAGCTCGACACGGGTGTCGTCCCAGGAGCGCCCGGGCTTCGAGGCGGCCAGGGCATCGTGGACGCCGCTCACGATCCAGGCGGGGTGCGACGTGGCGACGGCCAGGTGCGCGACCGGGTCGGATGCCATCGGGGGCAGTGACCGGGAGGCGACGAGGTGGTCGATCCAGTCCTCGGCAGTGCCCCCCCGTGCCACCCGGCGCAGCACGGCGTTGGCGAACCCCGCTGCGCCCTGGTTGACGGTCTGGCGGGCGAGCTCGACGGTCTCCCCGACGGCGGCGTGGTCGCTGACCCGCATGTTGTGCAGCTGGTGGACGCCCAGGCGCAGGGCGTTGAGCAGCTCCGGCTGGAGGGTGTCGAGGCCCCGGTCCACGCAGTCGGCGAGGATCGCGTCGTGGCGACCACGCCAGCGCAGCGCGCCGTAGCCCAGCTCGGTGGCGAAGCCCGCATCCCGGCCGGCGAGCCGATGATGGGCCAGGATCCGCGGCCAGGCGATGTTGGCGTAGGCGCCGTCGAGCTCCACGGCGCGGAAGAGGTCGAGTGCGGCCAACCGGGCGGGATCCATCCGGGCGGGCCTTCCCGCCGGCTTGGCGGGGGGCTTGGCGGGGGCTTGGCCGGCGGGCGCCCACCGGACGCGGACGGGCCGCCACCGGGCCGGTTCCGGTTCCGGTCGTCAGCCAAGGCGCTCGCCCGGCTCCACCCGCACGCCGCGGGCCCAGTCGCCAGCGGCCATCAGCTTCTTGCCCTCGGCCTTGACCTCGCCGAGCAGCACGGCGTGCGTGGCTGTGCCGACCCAGACGCTGTTCTTGCGCACCCGGACCTCACCTGCCGCAAGGTCAGCGACGTCCTGGGCGGGTCGCACCGGACCCAGCTTGACCCGCTCACCGCGGAACTCGCTCCACGCCCCCGGCGCGGGGGTGCATCCGCGGACCAGCCGGTCGACACGCATCGCCGGATCGGTCCACACCACCCGTGCATCCTCGACCCGGATCTTCGGCGCCAGGCTCACGCCGTCAGGTGACTGCTGGACCGGCACCAGCGCCCCGGCCTCGAGCCCGTCGAGCGTGGCCACCAGCAGGCCGGCTCCGGCGACCGCGAGCCGACCCAGGACGTCGCCGGAGGTGTCGGTGGGCCGGATCGTGTCGGTGACGACACCGAACACCGGGCCCGTGTCCAGGCCCTCCTCGAGCCGGAAGGTGCTCGCCCCTGTGACCTCGTCGCCGGCCATGACGGCGTGCTGCACCGGCGCGGCACCGCGCCATGCCGGCAGCAGCGAGAAGTGCAGGTTGACCCACCCGTGGGTGGGCACGGCAAGGGCCGCGGGAGGGATCAGGCCGCCGTAGGCGACGATCGGCGCGGCGTCCGGGGCCATCTGCGCCAACCTGTCGAGGAACTCAGGATCACTGGCACGCGCCGGGCGCAGGACCTCGATCCCCTCGGCCAGGGCGATCTCGGCCACCGGTGAGGGCAGCATGCGACGGCCGCGTCCGGCCGGGGCATCCGGGCGGGTCAGGACGGCCACGACCTCGTGCGGGGAGGCCAGGATCGCCCTCAGGGAGGGCACCGCAGCCTCCGGGGTGCCAGCGAACAGGACCCGCATCAGCCAAGGCCCGGGCGCAGGGAGTGCGGGCTGAACCGCACGACCGGGGCAGGCGCGCCGAACCACTCGGACTCCCGGATCTCCTTCATGGCCGCCTTGCGCGCGACGGTGTCGAGGCGATCGATGAACAGGA
The DNA here is from genome assembly GCA_963812395.1 of uncultured Actinomycetes bacterium. Lineage (GTDB taxonomy): Bacteria > Actinomycetota > Actinomycetes > S36-B12 > CAIYMF01 > Prado023. The sequence continues at coordinate 61,469 of CAWEVG010000043.1, read as the reverse complement.
TCCCGTCGAGGTGGTCGGTCTCGTGCTGGACGCAGCGGGCCAGCAGCTCCGAGCCCTCGATGGTGACCGGCTCGCCGTGCATGTTCATGCCCGTGGCAACGAGGCGCACCGCCCGCATGGTGTCGTACGTGAGCCCGGGCAGGGACAGGCAGCCCTCCTCGCCGAGCTCCTCCTCGTCGGAGAGGTCGAGGCTCGGGTTGATCAGGTGACCCACCACGTCGTCGACCCAGTACGTGAACACGCGCAGCGAGACACCGATCTGCGGGGCCGCCAGCCCGACTCCGGGGGCGTCCATCATCGTGTCCGTGAGGTCGGCCACCAGCGTGCGCAACTCCTTGTCGAACGTCTCGACCGGGGCCGCGGGCGTGCGCAGGACGGGGTCGCCGAACAGTCGGATGGGTTGCAGCGGCATGCCCACATTCTACGGGCGGATCACCGCAGGGTCACCGGATCCATCCGGACCGAGACCATCGGGGCCCTGCGGGCGCTGCGTGCGGCCTGAAGGCGGTGCACTGCGCCAGTCAGGTGCGCCCCGTCGGCGATGGACACGGCCAGCAGCCACGTCACAGAGTCCTCGGGGCCGGGCAGTGGCCCGGAGCGGCGCAGGAGCGCGTCGCCCAGCTCCTCGCCCAGGAGGTCGGCCACCTCGAGTGCGGGGAGGGCAGGCCCAGTCAACTGCGCGATCCGCACGGCTGGGGGCAGGTGCAGGGCGGCACGCTCGGCCAGCTCGCGGTCGGCGTAGCCGCGCGGATCCCAGCGGATCAGCGCCTGCACCTCGCGCATGTCGGAGTCACCGACGACCAGGACCCGGCCGCCGACACCAGCCGCGCGGACCAGCGACGCCGCGGCGAACCACCGGCGCAGCACCTCCTCGGCCACCCGCAGGCCGGGCCGGGACAGGGCCGCGGCCGCATCGAGCACGACCAGGGCGCTGTACCCCTCGGGGCCGGGGTCCGGCTCGGCGCCGGGCGTGGCCACGACCATCACGTCCGTCCGGGTCAGCGTGCGCACGTGCTCCTGGCCCGACGAGGTGACCACCTGGACCCCGGGCAGGGCACGGCCGAACTCCTCGGCCGTGCGACGAACCCCGACCACGACCGCCCGGACCACCTGTCCCCCGCACACGGGGCACCGCCAGTCCGGGATCACGCCGTGGGATCGGCACGACGGGCGCCGATCGGGGCCCTGTGCCTGCATGGGCCGGGCGCACTGCGGGCACGCCACCGGCTCCCGGCACGACTGGCAGGCGAGCGCCGGGAGGTAGCCCGCCCGCGGCACGCTGACGAGCACGGGGCCGCTGGCCACAGCAGTGCGCAGGATCTCGATCGCCACCGACGGGATGCGCGACGCCGAACGGGCCGGGTCGGCCGCGAGGTCGGCTGCCACCTGGACCCGCGGCATCCGCATGCGCAGGACCGGCCGCGGGACCTCGATCGGCGCCAGCCACCCCGAGGACGCCATCCGGGCGCCCTCGAGGGTCACCGTCGGCCCGCCGACCACCAGGGACGTGTCGGCCGCGGCACTGCGCAGGGCGGCGACCTCCCGGGCGTGCCAGCCCGGGGCCTGCGGCTCGGCCAGCGACTCGTCGCCGTCGTCCCACACGATGATCGCGCCGAGGTCGACGACGGGCGCGAACACCGCAGCCCGGGTGCCGACGACGACGCGGGCGGCCCCGGACAGCACGCCCAGGAACGCCCGGTACCGGGCCTCAGGACCGGAGTCGGCCACCAGCCGCACGGGCGTGATCCCCTCGACGACGAGGGCGGCCGTGATCCGGTCCACCTCGGTGGCGTCGGGCGCGATGATCAGGACCCCGCGCCCGCGCGCCGTCACGGCACCGGCCAGGTCGGCGATCCGCGACCCCACCTGCTCACCCGGCGCGGACACCCACAGCGCGCGCATCGGCACCGGTCCGCCGATCCCGGCGAGCAGCTCGGCGCCGCCACGATAGGCCGACCACGGCCCCGGATCCACCGGGTCCGACGGCGCCGGGATCAGGGACCGCACCGCGTGCCCGGGCCTCAACGCGGGCGTGCCGGGGCGGGATGGCGAAGCGCAGGACGTCGGCGAGGGTTCCCGCGTAGCGATCGGCCACCGCCCGGCACAGGTCGGCGACCTCCGGGGTCAGCACCGCCGGGCCGTGCACGGAGCTCAGCGGCTGCAGCTCCCGCTCCGAGGTCTCCACCCGCTCCAGGACGAAGCCGTCGACCAGCCGACCGGCCAGGCGCACCCGCACCCGCACGCCCGGCTGCGCTGCCGCGGCGAGCTTCTCGGGGACCTCGTAGTCGAACACCCGGTCCAGGTGCGGCACCGGGGTCATGAGCGCCACGCGCGCCACGGGCAGCAGCTCGGCTGCAGGATGGCGCACCCGGGCGCGTGCCGCACGCGCCGGCGGCACGGGCTCATCGGGCAGGAGCGGGATCTGGCCCTGCGTCACGGGGTGCTGACCTCGTCGCCCAGCGGGATCGCCCAGTGCGTGAACGAGCGGGTCACCTGCATCCCGAGCCGCTCGTAGAACGGCAGGGCTCCGGTGTTCGAGTCCGTGGACAGGCACGTCGTGCGTCGTCCGCGGGCGTGCGCCAGGACGAACATCCGGCGCATCAGGGCGCTTCCGATCCCGAGGCCCCGGAACTGCGGGTGGGTCGCGAGCTTGTCGATCCACAGCTCCTGGCCGTCGTCGATCATGAACGCGGCCCCCACGATCCGGGCATCGGCGCTGACCGCCAGCTGCAGCTGGTCCGAGGTGAATCCCTCACGGCGGGTGACCATGGCCTGCCAGGAGGCCAGCGTGGAGGGCGGCCGGTCGGGCCACTCGCTGAACGCGACGCTCCATCAGCTCCAGCGCCTCGCACCTCGTCAGCGGACGTCGACTCGCGCAGGACGATGCCCGGCAGCTCGTCGGCAGGAGCGGGCGGTAAGGCCGGTTCGTGGTCGCGGCGCAGGATCCACGCCGTGCGGACGGGGACGGCACCGGTCTCCCGGAACAGCGCCACCGCGTCGACGCGGGAGTCCTCGACGGTCTGGCCGATCCGGTCCGCATCCAGCTGCCGGGCGCGGGCCACCGACCACTGCACCAGGCTGCGGCCCAGGCCGAGGCCACGGTGGTCGGGGTGGACGTCTGCCCAGCGCGTGCGCCGGTCCAGGATCAGGCCCCATGCGACCAGGACCCCGCCCGGGTCCCGCACGATCAGGGCGTCGCGCTGGCGGTCGGCCAGCACGAGGTCGCCGACCAGGTCGGCGCGCTCGTACATCGCCTCCCCGGAGTCGTGGAGCTCGCACGCGCGAACGAGGCGCACGACAGCGTCGATGTCGTGGTCTGCCAGCGGGATCGCGGTGAATCCCGCTGGCAGGTCGATCACAGGGCCGCGGCAGCCCGCAGGTCGTCCACGCGGTCCAGGCGCTCCCACGTGAAGGTGGAGCCACCGGCGGACTCGCGGCCGAAGTGGCCGTAGGCGGCGGTGGGACGGTACTTCACGACGGAGGTGTCGAGCAGCTGGAGGTCGCGGATGATGGCCCCGGGACGCAGGTCGAACACGTCGAGGACGGCGGCCTGGATCGCCTCGTCGGGCAGCACGCCGGTGCCGAAGGTCTCCACGAACACCCCGACCGGGTGCGCCTTTCCGATGGCGTAGGCGACCTGCACCTCGCACTTGGTGGCAAGGCCCGCGGCCACGACGTTCTTGGCCACCCAGCGCATCGCGTAGGCCGCCGAGCGGTCCACCTTCGACGGGTCCTTGCCGGAGAACGCGCCACCGCCGTGGCGGGCGAAGCCGCCGTAGGTGTCGACGATGATCTTGCGGCCGGTCAGGCCGGCATCGCCCATCGGACCACCGGTCACGAACCGGCCGGTCGGGTTGATGAGCAGCCGCACGCCCGAGGTGTCGAGGTCGAGACCGGCCAGGACCGGCTCCACGACGAACTTGCGGATCTCCGGCGCGAGCTGGCCGTCGAGGTCGACGTCCTCGGCGTGCTGCGAGCTCACGACGATGGTGTCGAGGCTGACGGCCGTGGTGCCCTCGTAGCCGATCGTCACCTGGGTCTTGCCGTCCGGGCGCAGGTAGGGCAGCTGCCCCGGACTTGCGCACCTCGGTGAGCTGCTCGGCCAGGCGGTGGGCCAGGTGGATCGGCAGCGGCATGAGCTCGGGGGTGTCGGTGCAGGCGAAGCCGAACATGAGGCCCTGGTCGCCGGCGCCCTGGCGGTCCAGCGCGTCGCCGGAGCCCTCGACCCGCTCCTCGAAGGCGTCGTCCACACCCTGGGCGATGTCCGGGGACTGCCGGCCGATCGAGACCTGCACGCCACAGGACTCGCCGTCGAAGCCCTTCTCGGAGTGGTCGTAGCCGATCTCGAGCACCACGGTGCGGATGATGTCCATCACCTCGGCGTAGCCCTCGGTGGTGACCTCCCCTGCCACGTGCACCTGGCCGGTGGTGAGCAGGGTCTCGACGGCGACGCGGGACCTGGGGTCCTGGCGCAGGAGGTCATCGAGGATGGCGTCGCTGATCTGGTCGGCCATCTTGTCGGGGTGTCCCTCGGTGACGGACTCCGAGGTGAACAGGCGTGATGTCATTGGGCAGGCCCTTCTGGGGGTTCGATCGGGCACCTGCGGCCCGGCGTACAGGACGAGATCCTATGCGGAGCCAGCCCGGAGTCCGGCCACGCTGTCCCAGACGGCGTGTGCGACCGCGGCCTTGGCACCGGAGTGCGGGCCGTCGACGGCCCCGTCCGGGGTGAGCAGGTGGACCTCGTTGTCGGGGCGGCCGAAGACCGACCCGCCGGCCACGTCGTTGAGCACCAGGAGGTCGACGCCCTTGCGGGTCAGCTTGGCCCGGGCGTGGGCGAGCGGATCGCCGTCGGCGTCGCCGGTCTCGGCGGCGAACCCGACGAGCACCGTCGCGCGCGGCAGAGTCCCCCGCAGCGCGGGCCTCGACGAGCCCGGCCAGGATGTCGGGGTTGCGGACCAGGACGAGCGGCTCCGGGGCGCCGTCGGCGGACTCGTCCTTCTTGATCTTGTCGGCGGCGACGTCCGCCGGCCGGAAGTCGGCCACGGCTGCGGCCATCACGACGACGTCGGCCTCGACGGCCGCGGCCATCACGGCGCTCTGGAGCTCCAGGGCGCTTCCCGCCCGCACGACGGTGCACCCTGCGGGGTCGGGCAGCTCGACGTTCGCGCTGACGAGCGTCACGGACGCCCCGCGCGCGGCGGCCGTGGCAGCCAACGCGTAGCCCTGCAGCCCGCTGGACCGGTTGCCGAGGAACCGCACCGGGTCCAGGGCCTCACGGGTGCCGCCCGCGCTGATCACGACGTGCACCCCGGCAAGGTCCCTCAGGCCGCCGGTGTGCAGGACGGCGCCGACAGCCGCGGCGATCGTCTCCGGCTCGGGCATCCGGCCGGGACCGCTGTCGGCGCCGGTCAGCCGGCCGACGGCCGGGTCGAGGACGATCACGCCGCGCTCACGCAGGGTGGCGACGTTCGCCTGCGTCGCCGGGTGCAGCCACATCTCGGTGTGCATGGCCGGGACCATCACCACCGGGCAGGTGGCGGTCAGCAGCGTGGCAGCCAGCAGGTCGTCGGCGCGACCGGTGGCCGCGCGCGACAGGAGGTCGGCGGTCGCCGGGGCCACGACCACGAGGTCGGCGGACTTGCCGAGGCGGACGTGCTCGACGCCCTCGACGTCATCCCAGACCGTGGTGTGCACGGGATGCCCGGACAGTGCCGCCCAGGTGGCAGCGCCGACGAAGTTCAGGGCCGAGTCGGTCGGCACGACGCGCACGTCGTGGCCCGACTCGGTGAGCAGGCGCAGCAGGTGGGCGGCCTTGTAGGCCGCGATGCCGCCTGCGACGCCGAGGATGACGTGCGCAGGTGCGCTCGTCAGAAGGACTCCTCGACGGGCTCCTCGATGGGCTCCACGGACAGCAGGCCCTCGTTGATCTCGCGCAGGGCGATCGACAGGGGCTTCTCCTGCGGGTGCGTCTCCACGAGCGGGCCGACGTACTCCAGCAGGCCCTCGCCGAGCTGGGAGTAGTACGCATTGATCTGGCGGGCGCGCTTGGCGGCCTCGATGACCAGCGAGTACTTCGAGTGGGTCGTGCTCAGAAGCTCGTCGATGGGCGGGTGGGTGATGCCCTCGGGGCGGATGCTGGTGCCGGACACGGCGAACCCTCCTGTGGGGGTGCTGGATCACTCCGGGCTGATCGCACCGGCGGTGAGCCTCTCAGGCCGGGTGGCCCGGATCTGCGAGGAAGTCTACCAACTCCCGGGCCGCGCGGACCACATCGTCGTTGACGACCACGGCGTCGAACTCCACGGCGGCTGCCATCTCCTCCCGGGCGCGGTCCAGCCGTCGCGCGATGGCCGCCTCGTCCTCGGTGGCCCGACCGCGCAGGCGGGCCTCGAGATCGGCGAAGGTCGGCGGGGTCAGGAACACCATCAGGGCCTCCGGCATCGCGGCGCGCACCTGGCGGGCGCCCTGGAGCTCGATCTCGAGCAGCACCGACTCCCCGTCGGCCAGCCGCCGTTCCACCTCCGCCCGTGGCGTGCCGTACCGGTTGCCGGCGAACTCCGCCCACTCGAGGAACCCGCCCTCGGCGATCGTGGCTGCGAAGCGCTCCGGGCTCCAGAAGTGGTACGAGACCCCGTCGAGCTCGCCGGCCCGCGGCTGACGGGTGGTCGCCGAGACCGAGACCCACAGGTCGGGGCGCAGGTGGCGCATCTCGGCGACGACCGTGCCCTTGCCCACACCGCTGGGTCCGGTCAGGACCACGAGCCGTCCGCGCATCAGCGCGACATCCCCGGGTAGCGCGCCGCGATCAGGTGGGTGATCTCCTCGACCTGGCGGGGCCCGAGGCCGCCCACGCGACGGTTGGCCGCGATCCCGATGGCCTCCATGATGTCCGCCGCGCGGATCGGGCCGATGCCGCGGAAGCTGGACAGCAGCTCGACCACCTTCATCCGGGCGAGGATGCGACCCCGCTCGTCACTGCCCTGGCCGTCGCGCAGGACGTCGGCGACCTGGATGCTGCCGTCCGCGAGGCCCGCCCGGACATGAGCCCGGACCTGACGGGCATGCACCCCCCTGGCCGCCGCAGCGGCGCGCGCCTCGGGCGTGAGTGGGGGCGGCGGAGGGCCCGGCTGGGCGCTCACCGCTGCCCCAGGGACTGCGCCAACTGCCACGCGGCCGCACCCGGGTCGGCGGCGGCGGTGATCGGCCGGCCGATCACCAGGAGGTCGGCCCCCGCGGCCAGGGCGGCCTGCGGCGTGGCCACCCGCGACTGGTCGGCCGTGGCGCTGCCCTCCCCCGAGGCCGGTCGGACGCCGGGGGTGATCAGCGTGATGTCGGCCGGGACGGCGGCGCGGATCGCGGCGACCTCCTGCGGCGAGCACACGATCGCCCGGGCTCCGGCTGCGACCGCCATCCGGGCCAGTCGGACGGCAGCATCCAGCGCGGGGCCACGCAGCCCGACCGCCTCCAGGTCGGCCTCGGACATGGACGTCAGGACAGTGACCGCCGTGATCCTGGTGCCGGGCAGGGCCTCGGCGGCGGCAGCCACCATGGCCGGTCCGCCGCTGGCGTGCACGGTCAGGTAGTCCGGTGCCAGGTGGGCGATGCTGCGTGCCGCACCGGCGACGGTGTTCGGGATGTCGTGCAGCTTGAGGTCGAGGAACAGCCCGCACGCGGGCGCGGCCGCGCGGACGTCGTCGACCACGGATCCACCATCGCGCAGGAACGTCTCCAGGCCGACCTTCATCACGGAGACGTGGGGGCCCGCTGCCGATGCCCACGTCAGGACGGTCGCACGGTCCGGGCCGTCGAGGGCCAGGGCGATCGGTGCACTCATGGCTTCTCCTGGGATTCCGTTCGCCGGGCATCCATGGCCGCGACGTGGCGGGCCTGCATCGTGTGGCCGAGGCCGACCGCGTCCGAGAGTCGCGCGAACCCGCGGGCGGCCAGGATGTCGTGCAGCTCGGCGGAGATCCGGGCGGGGGCATGCGGATCGTTGAACACCGCCGTGCCGACCGAGACCGCGCTGGCGCCCGCGAGCAGGAACTCGAAGGCGTCCTGGCCGGTGCGGATGCCGCCCATGCCCAGGATCGGGACCTTCGGGTAGGCGGCGTGCACCTGCCAGACCGCACGGACCGCGACAGGGCGGATCGCCGGGCCGGACAGCCCGCCGGTCATCCCGCCGAGCATCGGCCGCATCGTGTCAGGGTCGATCACCATGCCGAGCAGGGTGTTGATCAGCGACAACCCGTCCGCGCCGGCGTCGAGGACGGACTTGGCGATCGCGACGATGTCGGTCACGTCCGGGCTGAGCTTGGCCAGGACCGGGACATCGGGGGCAGTGTGGCGACGGACCACCTGCACCACCGACCCGGCCGAGAACGGGTCGCAGGCGAACACCTGGCCGCGGGACTCGACATTCGGGCACGAGATGTTGACCTCGAGCGCGGCGATCCCCGGCTCGTGGCGCAGGCGCTGGGCGAGCTTCTGGTACTCCTGCACCGAACCCCCGGCGATGGAGACCACCGTGCGGATGCCCCGCTCGCGCAGCCACCGCAGGTCCTTGGCGATGAACTCCTCGACGCCCGGGCCCTGCAGCCCGATCGAGTTGAGCATCCCCGAGGGGGTCTCGGCCATGCGCGGGGTGGGCCGCCCGGAGCGCGCGTTGAGCATGATCGACTTGGTGACCACCGCCCCGATCGCGGTCAGGTCCAGGAACGGGGCCAGCTCGCGGCCGGCCGCGGCGCACCCGGAGGCGGTCAGCACCGGGTCGGGCATCTGGAAGGTGCCCAGACGCGTGGACATGTCCACGCGCGCAGCACGCCCGGCGGAGGCGGTCGCGGCCATCAGTGCCCCCCTGCCACAGGCGCACCGAGCGTGTCCGCGGGGACCGTCCCCACGTCGGACCAGCGGACGTCGCTGCCCTTGAACACGGGCCCGTCGGTGCAGGAGCGGACCATCCGGGTCACGCCGTCCGATCCGCGCACGGGCAGCACGCAGGTCATGCACACGCCGATCCCGCAGGCCATCGACTCCTCGACGGCGCACTGGCTGTGCGCCCCGGTCTCGGCGGCGACCGCTGCGACGGAGGCCAGCATCGCCATCGGGCCGCAGGCGTACACGACGTCGGCCCCGGACGCCCGGATGATCTCCGCCAGCGGGTCGGTGACCCGGCCGCGGATCCCCGCAGAGCCGTCGTCGGTGGTGACCGTCACCGAGGCCGAGGAGCGCTTGGCCTCCAGGACCCCGAAGAGCCGGTCCTCGGTGGCTGCCCCGAGCACCATGTCCACCCTGCAGCCGCGGGACCGCAGCTGCTCGGAGAGCATGAAGAGCGGGGCGGCGCCGTACCCGCCGGCGACCAGCACGCAGGACACGGGCTCCTTCGGGAGGGTGAAGGGCCGGCCCAGCGGGCCGATCACGTCGAGCTTGTCGCCCCGGCGTCGGTCCGCCAGCCAGCGGGTGCCCTTGCCGTGCGTCGCGAACACGACCTCGACCGTCCCCCCCGAGGCCCCCCCGGGAGTGACCCGGTGGATCGAGAACGCACGTCGCAGGAGCATCCCCGAGCCCTCGCCGCCGACCGCCAGGGCAACGAAGTGCCCGGGGCGCGTCGCCTCCGGGATGCCCGGGGCGAGCAGGGTGAGGTGGTGGTAGGCACCAGTGCGGCGCAGGCTGACGACCTCGGCGGTGACCTGGACCGACATCACGCCCCCGTGGCCGGGTGGGCGCCCCCGGCAGCACGCCCCGCGTGCAGCATCCGCAGCTCGGCGAGCTCCATGGCGTGCTCCTGCAGCGAGCGGACCCCGATGTCACCGGAGATCAGGGCCTCGATCCCCTGCACCGCGGCCCCGAGGCCCTGGACGGTCGTGATGCAGGGAACGCCCCGGACGACCGCGGCCGTTCGGATCTCGTAGCCATCCAGGCGCGGTCCCACCCCGTAGGGGGTGTTCACGATCAGGGCGATGTGGCCACCCAGGATCGCGTCCACGGTGTTCATCCCCTCACCGGGCTCGTGGATCTTGCGGATGTCGCTGACCTTCACCCCGTTGCGGCGCAGCACGTCGGCCGTGCCGCCGGTCGCGGTGATCTCGAACCCAAGGTCCGCCAGGCGCTTGAGCGGGAAGATCATCGAGCGCTTGTCGCGGTTGGCCACCGAGACGAAGACGGTCCCGCTGGTGGGCAGCCCCGAGGAGTACGCGGCGATCTGCGACTTGGCGAACGCCGTGCCGAACTGCCGGTCGAGGCCCATGACCTCGCCCGTGGAGCGCATCTCCGGGCCGAGCACCGTGTCCACGCCATGGAACCGCCCGAAGGGCAGGACCGCCTCCTTGACCGCGATCATCCCGCCGTCGGGCAGGTCGGCGGCGTCCCCGACCGAGGGCAGCGTGCCGTCGGCGCGCAGGTCGGCGATGCTCTCCCCCAGCGCGATCCGCGCCGCGGCCTTGGCCAGCGGGACGCCCGTGGCCTTCGCCACGAACGGCACCGTGCGCGACGCGCGGGGGTTGGCCTCCAGGACGTAGAGGATGTCGGCGGCCATCGCGTACTGGACGTTGAGCAGGCCCAGGACGCCGACCCCACGGGCGATCGCCTCGGTGGAGGTGCGGATCCGCGCGATGTCCGCCCGGCCCAGGGTGATCGGCGGCAGCGCGCACGCGGAGTCCCCGGAGTGGATCCCGGCCTCCTCGATGTGCTCCATCACGCCGCCGAGGTAGAGCTCGGTGCCGTCGTAGAGCGCATCGACGTCGATCTCCACGGCATCGTCGAGGAAGCGGTCGACCAGCACCGGGTGCTCGGGACTGACCTGCGTGGCGCGGTCGATGTAGCTGGCCAGCATCGCCTCGTCGTAGACGATCTCCATGCCGCGCCCGCCCAGGACGTACGAGGGCCGCACGAGCACCGGGTAGCCGACCTCGTCGGCGACGGCCTTCGCCTCGTCGAACGACGACGCCATCCCGAACTTGGGCGCCGGCAGCCCGGCAGCGGCCAGCACCCGGCCGAACGCCCCGCGCTCCTCGGCAAGGTCGATCGCGGCCGGCGACGTGCCCACGATCGGCACCCCGGCGGCCTGCAGCCCGTGGGCCAGGCCCAGCGGTGTCTGCCCGCCGAGCTGGCAGATGACCCCGGCGACCGGGCCGGCCTCGAGCTCGGCGTGGTAGACCTCCAGGACGTCCTCGAGGGTCAGCGGCTCGAAGTACAGCCGCGACGAGGTGTCGTAGTCGGTGGAGACCGTCTCCGGGTTGCAGTTGATCATGATCGTCTCGAAGCCGACCTCGCGCAGCGTCAGCGAGGCGTGCACGCAGGAGTAGTCGAACTCGATGCCCTGGCCGATGCGGTTCGGGCCGGAGCCGAGGATGATCACCGCGGGGACCTCGCGGGGCTCGACCTCGGTCTCCTCGTCGTAGGACGAGTAGTGGTACGGGGTCTTCGCGGCGAACTCCGCGGCGCACGTGTCGACGGTCTTGAACACCGGCCGGATTCCCAGGGCGTGGCGCACGCCGCGCACGACCTCCTGCGGCATGCTGCGCGCGGCCCCGATCTGCGCGTCGGAGAAGCCGTGCCGCTTGGCCAGGCGCAGCAGCTCGGGGGTGAGCATGGGAGCACGGCGCACCTGCTCGCCGACCTCGTTGAGCAGCACGATCTGGTCGAGGAACCAGGGATCGATCGCGGTTGCGGCATGCACCTCGTCGATCGAGGCGCCGGCCCGGAGAAGTGCCTGGACCTCCTCGAGGCGGCCGTCGTGCGGCACGCGCACCGACTCGAGCAGGGCCTCGCGATCCAGCTCGGAGGGCTCACCCACCCAGCTGAACCCGGCGTCCTTCTTCTCCAGCGAGCGCAGGGCCTTCTGCAGCGCCTCGGTGAAGTTGCGCCCGATCGCCATGGCCTCGCCGACGCTCTTCATGTGCGTGGTGAGCTCGTGGTTGGCCGACGGGAACTTCTCGAACGCGAACCGCGGGGCCTTGACCACGACGTAGTCCAGGGTCGGCTCGAAGCTGGCCGGGGTGCTCTGGCCGTCAAGGCGGGTGGTGATGTCGTTCGGGATCTCGTCGAGGGTGTACCCGATGGCCAGGCGTGCGGCGATCTTGGCGATCGGGAAGCCCGTGGCCTTGGACGCCAGGGCCGAGGATCGCGAGACCCGCGGGTTCATCTCGATCACGATCATGCGCCCGTCCCGGGGGTCGATCGCGAACTGGATGTTGCAGCCGCCGGTGTCGACGCCGACGGCCCGGATGATCTCGATGCCCACGTCGCGCATGTGCTGGTACTCGCGGTCGGTCAGGGTCAGGGCGGGCGCCACGGTGATGGAGTCGCCGGTGTGCACGCCCATCGGGTCGACGTTCTCGATCGAGCAGACGACGACCACGTTGTCGTTGCGATCGCGCATCAGCTCGAGCTCGTACTCCTTCCAGCCCAGGATCGACTCCTCGAGCAGGACCTCCGTGGTCGGCGAGGCCTGCAGCCCCGCCCCGGCGATCTCGTGCAGGCCGGCCTCGTCGTGGGCGATCCCCGAACCGGACCCGCCCATCGTGAAGGAGGGGCGCACGACCACCGGGTAGTCGAGCTCCTCGACGGCCGCCAGGCACTCGTCCATCGTGTGGCAGATGACCGACCGGGCCGACTCCGCACCGATCGACGCCACGATCTCCTTGAAGCGCTCCCGGTTCTCCCCGCGCTCGATCGCCTCGGTGTTCGCGCCGATCAGCTCCACGCCGTACTTCGCCAGCGTCCCGTCGGCGTACAGGGCCATCGCCGCGTTGAGCGCGGTCTGGCCACCGAGGGTCGGCAGCAGGGCGTCGGGGCGCTCCTTGTCGATGATCTTGGTCACGAACTCCGGGGTGATCGGCTCGATGTAGGTCGCGTCGGCGAACTCCGGGTCGGTCATGATCGTCGCGGGGTTCGAGTTGACCAGGATCACCCGCAGGCCCTCGTCGCGCAGGATCCGGCACGCCTGTGTCCCGGAGTAGTCGAACTCCGCGGCCTGCCCGATGACGATGGGTCCGGACCCGATGACCAGGACCGAGGTGATGTCAGTGCGCCGCGGCATCGACGGCCTCCCTGCACGTGGGAACGGGCACGACCTTGAGGATGGGCATGGCCCACTCCTTCCCCGCCTCGCAGGACGGACTTAAAGGAGGCTTCTGATTCGAGGCTTCAACTGCCGCCGATCATACCGGGCTGCGACCCGCGGCACGCGAGGCCCGGCGGCACGGAGGCCCGGCCGCACGGCAGCCCCGGGGCCGCTCCCGGTCGGCGGACCGCCCTATCCTCTCCCCTGTGCCCTCCACGCCCGAGCCCGCCGAGCCCGTCAGGAACGTGCGCGTGGACGTGTCCGGCCACCCCGGGACCAGCGTCCGGGTGGAGGTGCACCACCCGGACGCCCCGATCGTGGCCCTGTTCGAGGCCGGCCTCGGCCTGCCGCTGGAGGTCTGGCATCCAGTGGTCGAGCTGCTGCCCGGGGTGTGCGCCATCCTCGCCGACCGGCCCGGCCTGGGCGGCTCGACGGCGTGGGAGCACCCTCCCGTGCTCGCCGACCACGTGGCCCTGATCAGCGACGTGCTGGCTGCATGCTCCCCCGATCCCGGGCGGCCCGTCGCACTCGTCGGGCACTCCTACGCCGGGATGCTGGTGAAGGCCTTCGCCCAGCTGCACCCCGCGGAGGTGTCGGCGCTGGTCCTGGTCGACCCGTCGCTGGCGGCTCTCGAGGCGGGCACCACGACCCTCGTCGAGCGGTTCCCTGACGTCGCCAGGGACCTGGCCAACCGCTTGAGCGGGGTCGGACGGTGGCTCGGCTGGGCCTTCGCGTCAGGCGGCACCGTGGGTCTGGGCGCGGGCGGGACGGCAGCCCGGTCGATCGCGGACGCCTACGAGGATCCCGAGCACCAGCAGGCCTCGATGGACGAGCTGCTGCGCATCGGCGACGAGGCCTCCGAGCTGCTCGCCCTGGCCGAGGACCATCCGCTGCCCGACGTGCCGATCCTGATCATCGGCGCCGCGCGCTGGCCGGGCCCGGTCCCCCTGCGCCGGCGTCGCTGGTTGGACACGCTGGACCAGCACGCTGATGAGCTCGGACCCGGCGCGTGGGTGGTCGACATCGACGGCGCCCACCTGCTCATGCTCGACGATCCGCGAGGCCCTCGCCCAGACGATCGCGGACGCGCTGGTCCCTCCGACACCCCCGCAGTGACCCCTACAGCGTCGCCTGCACCTGCACCACCGAGCCGGCCGGGGCGTAGGGCACCAGGTTGCCCTCGATCGGCTGGCCGTCGACCACGAGGCGGGCCCGGGCCCCGGGGGCACCGGAGTTCGTGACGGTGATCCGGTACGTGGCTCCGCGTGCCACGCGGGTGACCTCCCAGCTCGGCACGTCCGGCCCGATCTGCGGGTCGATGACCAGGCCGTCGTAGTCGGGCCGAACTCCCAGCAGGTACTGCGACACGGTGACGAAGTTCCACGCCGCGGTCCCGGTCAGCCAGGAGTTCTTGGCCTCCCCGTGGCGGGGCGCCTGCTTGCCGGCGATCATCTGGGCGTACACGTAGGGCTCGAGCCGATGGATCTCGGAGATGTCCTCGCGGTAGGCCGGAGTGATCCGCCGGTAGTAGTCGAAGGCGCGCTCGCCGCGACCGACCATCGTCTCGGCGATGATGACCCACGGGTTGTTGTGGCAGAAGATCCCGCCGTTCTCCTTGTACCCCGGCGGGTAGGTGGAGACCTCGCCCAGCTCGATCCTGTAGCTGGTGTACGCCGGGTACTGCAGGACCAGCCCGTGCGCGGTTCCCAGGAGCTCGGACACCGAGTCCAGTGCGCGCACGGCCGGGCTGCTGGCGTGCCCCGGGTCGGCCGGGTCGGTGGAGGTCAGGCCGATCCCGCCCATGATGGCCATCCCCTGCGGCTCGATCCAGATCTTGCCCTCGTCGTGGGCGTCGGTGCCGACCGGTTGGCCGTAGAAGTCGTAGGCGCGCAGGAACCACTCGCCGTCCCAGCCGTGGGCCATCACCGCCGCGCGCATGTCCTCGACAGCCCCGCGGGCCCGTGCGGCGACGTCGGCCAGGCCCCGTCGCTCGGCGATCGCCGCATACTCGGGGCCGATCGCCGCGAACATCGCCGCGATGAACACCGACTCCGCCACGCCGCCGGCCTGGTTCTCGGTCGTCTGGAACGACTCGCCGGGCTCGGTGGAGAAGCAGTTGAGGTTCAGGCAGTCGTTCCAGTCGGCCCGACCGATCAGCGGCAGGCCGTGCGGGCCGCGGTTGGCGAGGGTGAACTCGAACGAGCGGGTCAGGTGCTCGAACAGGGACGCGGCCTGGGCCTCGTCGTTGTCGAACGGGACCATCTCGTCGAGGATCGACCAGTCCCCGGTCTCCTTGAGGTAGCCGGCGACTCCGAGGATCAGCCAGAGCGGGTCGTCGTTGAAGCCGGATCCGACGTCGTTGTTCCCGCGCTTGGTCAGCGGCTGGTACTGGTGGTAGGCCGAGCCGTCGGGGAACTGCGTCGCGGCGATGTCGAGGATCCGCTCCCGGGCGCGGTCGGGGACCAGGTGCACGAATCCGAGCAGGTCCTGGTTCGAGTCGCGGAAGCCCATCCCCCGGCCGATCCCGGTCTCGAAGTACGAGGCCGAGCGCGACATGTTGAACGTCACCATGCACTGGTACTGGTTCCAGGTGTTGACCATCCGGTCGAGCTTCTCGTCGGTCGAGGCGACCGTGTAGGTCGAGAGCAGCCGGTCCCAGTGGGCCTGGAGCTCGGCGAAGGCGGCGTGCGTCTGGGCCTCGGTGGCGAACGCCGACAGCAGCTCGTGGGCACGGGACTTCTCGACCACCTGGCCCTCGGCGATGCCCGCGGCGTCGTCGGCGGGCGCCCACTTGGCCTCGCGGGGGTTCTCGATGTAGCCCAGGACGAACGTGAAGCTGCGGGACTCCCCCGGCGCGAGGTCCACGGCGACGTGGTGCGAGCCGATCGGGTACCAGCCGGAGGCCACCGAGTTCGCGGCCACGCCGGCCCGGGGTACGGCAGCCTCGCCGAGCGAGTTGTACGCCCCCACGAACGTGTCGCGATCGGTGTCGAAGCCGGCCGCGCGGGTGTTCACCCCGTAGACCGCGTAGTGGTCGCGGCGCTCCCGGTACTCCGTGCGGTGGTAGATCGCCGAGCCGTACGGCCCGTCGAGCTCGACCTCCATCTCGGCCAGGGACAGGTTGCGCTGGTAGTTGGTCTGGTCGTCGTGGGCGTTCCAGAGCGCGAACTCCAGGAACGAGAACAACCCGACGGACTTCGCCTGTGCGGAGTCGTTGGTCAGGGTCACCTGCTGGACCTCGGCGTTGCGCCCGAGCGGGACGAAGTAGAGCACCGAGGCCGTCAGGCCGCCGCGCGAGCCGGTGATCCGGGTGTAGCCCATGCCGTGGCGTGCCTCGAAGGAGTCCAGCTCGGCCTTGACCGGCATCCACGACGGGGTCCAGACGTCACCGCCGTCGTTGAGGTAGAAGTACCGGCCGCCGGCGTCGTTCGGGATGTTGTTGTAGCGGTAGCGGGTGAGCCGGCGCATCCGCGCATCGCGGTAGAAGGTGTAGCCGCCGGCCGTGTGCGACACCAGGGAGAAGAACTCCTCGGACCCCAGGTAGTTGATCCACGGGTAGGGGGTGCGAGGGGTCGTGATGACGTACTCGCGGGCAGCGTCGTCGAAGTGCCCGTAGCGCATGTCATGCCTCCATGAGTTCAGCGAAGCGGTCGAACAGGTAGGCCGAGTCGTGCGGTCCGGCGGCCGCCTCCGGGTGGTACTGCACGGAGAAGGCTGGCACATCCAGGCACCGGAGTCCCTCGACGACGTCATCGTTGAGGCAGACGTGGCTCACCTCGACCCGGCCGAACTCGGTGTCGGACACGCGGTCGGCCGGCGCATCGACGGCGAACCCGTGGTTGTGGGCCGTGATCTCGACCCGGCCGGTCGCGCGGTCGGACACCGGCTGGTTGATGCCGCGGTGGCCGTATCCGAGCTTGTAGGTGCCGAAGCCCAGGGCCCGGCCGAGGATCTGGTTGCCGAAGCAGATCCCGAACACCGGGATGCGCTCGGCCAGCAGCGCCCGCACCTGGGCCACCGCATGGTCGGCGGTCGCGGGGTCACCGGGGCCGTTGGAGAAGAACACGCCCACCGGCCCGTCGATGGCCCGGGCGCGGGCCACGAGCTCGTCGGGCTCGATGCCCGCCGGCACGACGTGCACCCGCATCCCCCGCTCGGCCATCCGCACGGGGGTCATCGTCTTGATCCCGAGGTCGACTGCCAGGACGGTGGCCACCTGCGGGCCGACCGCCTCGACGACGTACTCAGCAGCCGTCGTCACCTCCGCCGTGAGGTCGGCGCCGGCCATCGGCGGGCTGGCCATGACGGCCGCGTGCATCGCTGCGAACCCCTGCTCGGCAGCCTCGCCGGAGAAGATCCCGGCGCGCATCGCCCCCCGGTCGCGCAGGTGCCGGGTCAGTGCCCGGGTGTCCACACCGCTGATTCCGACGACCCCGAAGCGCAGGAGCTCCTCATCCAGGGAACGCGTGGAGCGCCAGTTCGACGGCCGCCGCGCCGGGTCGCGCACGACGTAGCCGGCCACCCAGATGCGCCCCGACTCCGGGTCCTCGTCGTTGACGCCGGTGTTGCCGATGTGCGGCGCGGTCATGACGACCACCTGCCGGTGGTAGGACGGATCGGTCAGCGTCTCCTGGTACCCGGACATGCCGGTGGAGAAGACGGCCTCGCCCACCGTGGTGCCGATGGCGCCGTAGGCCTGCCCGGTGAACGTCCGGCCGTCCTCGAGCACGAGGACAGCTGCCGCCGGAGCGGATCCGGTCGCGTCGGTGTGGGTCATCGGGAGCCTCCGCGTGGGGTGGGACTGGATCATCAGGTGCTCCGGAGGTCGGGATCATCGCGGACAGCGTGCTGGCCGTGGCGATGTGCTGGTCGGCGATCATCGGCGCGGAAGCCGGTATCGACCTCGCGGTCACCGAGCAGCCAGGTGATCAGGATCAGCCCGCCGGCCTCGAAGGCCTTCTGGGCCTGGCCGGAGCCGAGCCGGACTGCACGCAGTCGGACTCCTTCGGGATCCACAGCGTCCAGGTTCGCCGACACGGTCCACGAGTACGCCGTCGTCCCGAACGTAGAGGTCCGCACGGCCCCGATGGCCAAGGCCGTGCACGACGATGCGGTCGAGCAGGTCACCGGACGTCGTCGTCGCGACGTACTGCCCCGCCACCCCGGCACCGTCGTCCGGCGTCGACCGGCGGCGGAATGGGCGCGGGGATGTCGGCCTGTCGTTCGGCGCGGGCGCGCCAGCCGTGGCGCATCCCCCAGATGCCCAGGCCGATCACGGTGAGCACCACCACGGTCAGCAGCACGCGGGGGCCCCAGGCCGTGACCGGTGCCGACTCCGCGGCGAGGATCGAGGTGGGGATCACGCGTGCCCCACCAGCGCCCTGTCCAGGACCGTGGGCCGGCCCCGCAGGAACGTGGCCACGACCGGGGCGGGCAGGTCACGTCCGGCGTACGGGTTGTTGCGGCTCTTCGACGCCGATCCCGCTGACACCACGGTCGCGCGCCCGGTGGGGTCCACGAGGACGAGGTTCGCCGGCTCACCCTCGGCGATCGGGCGGCCGTGACCGGCGCGGCGGCCGATCGCGGCCGGGCGCACGGACATCGCCTGGGCCACTGCGGCCCAGTCCAGCAGGCCGGGGAGCACCATCGTGTCGATGACGACTGCCAGCGCCTGCTCGAGGCCCAGCATGCCGAAGGCCGCTGCCGCCCACTCGCACTCCTTGTCCTCCATGGGGTGCGGCGCGTGGTCGGTGGCGACGATGTCGATGGTCCCGTCGGCGAGGCCGGCCCGGACGGCGTCGACGTCCTCGGCCCGGCGCAGCGGCGGGTTGACCTTGTAGACCGGGTCGTACGTCGTGGCCAGGTCCTCGCTGAGCAGCAGGTGGTGCGGCGTGACCTCGGCGGTGACGTCGATCCCGCGCGACTTCGCCCAGCGGATGATCTCCACCGAGCCGGCGGTCGAGACGTGGCAGACGTGCAGTCGCGATCCGACATGCTCTGCCAGCAGCACGTCGCGGGCGATGATCGCCTCCTCGGCGACCGCGGGCCAGCCACGCAGGCCGAGTCGGCCGGACAGCTCGCCCTCGTTCATCTGGGCGTCCTCGGTCAGCCGGGGCTCCTGGGAGTGCTGGGCGATGACCCCGTCGAAGGCCTTCACGTACTCCAGTGCACGCCGCATCAGCACGGCGTCGGACACGCACCTCCCGTCGTCGGAGAACACCCGCACGCCCGCGTCGGAGTCCGCCATGGCACCGAGCTCAGCCAGTCGCTGCCCGCCGAGCCCGACGGTGACGGCGCCGACGGGGAACACGTCGACGAGGCCCGCCCGCTTGCCCAGGTGCCAGACCTGCTCGACGACGCCCGCGGTGTCGGCCACCGGATCGGTGTTGGCCATCGCGTGGACGGCGGTGAACCCGCCGAGGGCCGCCGCCCGCGATCCGGTCAGGACCGTCTCGGCGTCCTCACGGCCCGGCTCCCGCAGGTGCGTGTGCAGGTCCACGAGGCCCGGCAGGGCGATCAGGCCCTCGGCCTCGATGACAGTCGCACCGTCGACCGACAGTGACCCGGTCGCGCCGATCGCAGCGATCGTCGCGCCCTCGATGCGCAGGTCGACGGCCTCCCCGCCGAGGGGGCGGGCGCCGGTGATCAGGTACGTCATGAGCGTCCTCCGAGCAGCAGGTAGAGCACGGCCATCCGGACGCTCACACCATTGGTGACCTGTTCGACGATCACCGAGCGGGCGCCGTCGGCAACCTCCGCGGTGATCTCCATGCCGCGGTTCATCGGCCCCGGGTGCATCACGATCGCGTGCCCGGGCAGCATGCCGGCCCGCCGGGCGTCGAGGCCGTACCGGCGGGAGTACTCCCGCTCGCTGGGGAAGAAGGCCGCGCCCATCCGCTCGCGCTGCACGCGCAGCATCATCACCGCATCGGTGTCGGGCAGCGGGGCGTCGAGGTCGTACGAGACCTCGCAGGGCCAGGTCTCCACGCCCACCGGGAGCAGGGTCGGCGGTGCGACCAGGGTGACGTGCGCCCCGAGGGTGTGCAGCAGGAGGACGTTGGAGCGGGCCACCCGCGAGTGCAGGACATCGCCGACGATCGTGACCCGTCGACCGGCCAGGTCGCCCTCGCCCCCGGCGAGGTGGTCGCGCATCGTGTAGGCGTCGAGCAGCGCCTGGGTGGGGTGCTCGTGGGTGCCGTCGCCGGCGTTGACCACGGCCGCCTCGATCCACCCCGAGGTCGCCAGGCGGTGGGGGGCCCCGCTCGCGCCGTGGCGGATGACCACGCCGTCGGCACCCATCGCCTGCAGGGTCATCGCCGTGTCCTTGAGGCTCTCGCCCTTGGAGACGCTCGAGCCCTTGGCCGAGAAGTTGATGACGTCGGCGGACAGGCGCTTGGCGGCCGCCTCGAACGAGATGCGGGTCCGCGTGGAGTCCTCGAAGAAGAGGTTCACGACCGTGCGCCCGCGCAGGGTGGGCAGCTTCTTGACCTCGCGGGTGCTCACGGCGGCCAGCTCGCGTGCGGTGTCCAGGACGAGGACCGCGTCATCGTGGGTCAGGTCGGCAGCCGAGAGCAGGTGGCGCTTCATGCGTCCTCCCCGATGACGACCTCATCGGTGCCGTCGATCTCGGCCACGCGCACCTTCACGGACTCGCGCAGCGAGGTGGGCACGTTCTTGCCCACGTAGTCCGCGCGGATCGGGAACTCCCGATGCCCGCGGTCCACGAGCACCGCCAGGCGCACCGCACGGGGCCGTCCGAGCTCGGACAGGGCATCGAGCGCCGCGCGCACGCTGCGGCCACTGAACAGGACGTCGTCGACCAGGACCACCGTCCGACCATCGATCCCGCCCGCCGGGACCTCCGTGCGCTCCAGGGCGCGCGCCGGGCGCAGGCGCAGGTCGTCGCGGAACATGGTGATGTCCAGCGAGCCCACGGGTGGGGCCGTTCCCGGCTCGATCGCGGCGATCCGCTCGGCGATCCGGTGGGCCAGGGGCACCCCACGGCTGGGGATGCCCAGCAGGACGAGGTTCTCCGCGCCCTTCTCCCGTTCGAGGATCTCGTGGGCGATCCGCGACAGCGCGCGGGTGATATCGGACTGATCGAGCACGCGGGTGGGCACGCCCACTCCTTCCCCGCCTCACGGGACGGTCGTTAAAGGAGGTCGTCGGGGGTCGACGTCGCCGCCATCCTAACCGTGCCGCCCGCCCGCCCGGCGGGGACCCGCGGGATCAGTCGACGATGCGTCGGGCGTCGGGGTTGAGCACGCCCCAGCCGACGAGCTGGTCGGCCAGGGCCCCGGGAGCCTCGTCGTAGATCACGGCCAGTGTCCGCAGGTCGTCCTGGCGGATGGACAGGATGCGCCCGTTGTAGTCACCACGCTGGGCCTGGATCGCCGCGACGTAGCGGGCCAACGGTCCGGCCTTGTCCGCCGGCACCTGTCCCAGGCGCTCGAGGTCGATGACCAGCTTCGGCGGGGGCTCGCTGATGGCCGTGGAGGCCGGCTCGGGCAGCAGCTCGGCCATGGGCACGCCGTAGAACTCGGCCAGCTCGGCCAGTCGCTGCACGGTGACTGCCCGGTCACCGCGCTCGTAGGACCCCACGACCACGGCCTTCCAGGCGCCGTGCGACTTGGCCTCGACGCCCTGCAGGGACAACCCCTGCTGGTTGCGCACGGCGCGCAGCTTCGCACCCAGCGCCTTCGCGTAGTCGTTCGACATCGCCCCTCCTCACGTCGTACAACAGGTTACGGAGAGTGACGGTATGGATGCAACCCGGGGAGCGAGCTCAGAGCCTGCGCTCGACCGATCCCGTGCCGATCACATGCACGCGCATGCTGTTCGTCGAGCCGGCGATGCCCGGCGGGCACGCCGGCGA
This sequence comes from uncultured Actinomycetes bacterium, assembly GCA_963812395.1. GTDB lineage: Bacteria > Actinomycetota > Actinomycetes > S36-B12 > CAIYMF01 > Prado023. The sequence continues at coordinate 39,531 of CAWEVG010000043.1, read as the reverse complement.
TCAGCACGCAGCGCTCGCCCGCCCTTGGTCTCGTCCCTGGCGAGCAGCTCGGCATCGATCTGCTCGACCATCTGGTCGGTGTGGGTGGCCGGCGGCACCAGCGAGGTGTGCATCCCCCAGACGACCGACGAGCTGCTGGCGGACCGCAGCGTTCGGGGTGAAGGCCATCATCGGGATGCGCGGCCGCGATGCGGCCATGACCCGCGCCGACTGCCCCGTCTCGGTGAAGGCGATCAGGTAGCTCGCGCCGATGGTCTTGGCGACGTCCACCGCCTCCTTGGTGATCGCCTCCGCGACGCTGACGTCCTTGCGCTTGGGCAGCTTGGGCAGCCGCTCGAGACCGTTCTCCTCGGTGTAGTCCACGATGCTGGCCATCGTGCGCACGACGAGGTTCGGATGCTTGCCCACGCTGGTCTCGCCCGAGAGCATGACGGCGTCGGCGCCGTCGAGGATCGCATTGGCCACGTCGGAGGCCTCGGCGCGGCTCGGCCGGGAGTTCTCCATCATCGACTCCAGCATCTGGGTCGCCACGATGACCGGCTTGCCCGCCTCACGGCACATCTGCACCGCCCGCTTCTGCACGATCGGGACCTGCTCGAGCGGCAGCTCCACGCCCAGGTCGCCGCGGGCGACCATCACCCCGTCGAAGGCCTCCACGATGCCCGCGAGGTTCTCGACCGCCTGGGGCTTCTCCACCTTGGCCAGGACCGGGATCCGTCGCCCGACCTCGTCCATGATCGCGTGCACGTCGTCCACGTCCGCCGCGCTGCGCACGAACGACAGGAACACCATGTCGGCTCCGATCCGCAGGGCCCAGCGGAGGTCGTCCTTGTCCTTGTCCGACAGCGCGGGCACGCTGACCGCGACACCGGGGAGGTTGATGCCCTTGTTGTTGCTGACCGGGCCGCCCTCCATCACGCGGGTGCGCACGCGGTGCCCGTCCACCTCGATCACCTCGAGCTTGACCTTGCCGTCGTCGACCAGGACCGTGTCCCCGGGGTTGCAGTCATCGGGAAGGCCCTTGTGCGTGGTGCCGCACTGGGTGACGTCGCCGAGGATGTCCTCGGTCGTGATCGTGAACTCGGCGCCGTTCTCCGAGCAGGACGGGGCCGTCGGCGAACCGGCCGAGGCGGATCTTGGGTCCCTGCAGGTCGGCGACGATGCCCACCCCCCGGTCGAGCTCCTTGGCCGCACGCCGGACGTTGGCATACGACTCGGCGTGGACGGCGTGCTCGCCGTGGGACATGTTCAGGCGCGCGACGTTCATGCCCGCCTCGATGAGCTCCTTGATCTGCTCATAGGTGGACGTGGCCGGACCCAGGGTGCACACGATCTTCGCTCGACGCATGGCACGAAGAGTAGCCAGCACACGGCAGGGCTGCGCGGCGAGCGGATCCCCGGACGGTGAACCAGCGATGAAGACTCTGCCCGCGCCGACAGCCCGCGCGGGGCCTCAGCGGCCCCCGAGCATCCGGCCGACGTCCGAGGAGCGACCTGCGGCGCGGGCGCGCAGGGCCCGAGCCGGCGTGCCGCCCAGCGCACCCAGGAGCAGCAGGTAGAGCATGACCAGCAGGTATCCGGCCACCACCGTCGAGGTCACCGCGCTCGGGAGGAACACCGACATGACCATGGCCCACCCGCCCACCAGGGCGGCCACGACCGGCCAGAACCAGGTGCGCGCCCGCATCCGGCGCGGCAGGCCGCGCAACGCCTGGCGCTGGCCGGCCGTCAGTGCCCGCCACCAGCGGAACCCGACCGTGGGGAGTCCGACGAGCGCCAGGATCGCCAGGATGCGCGCAGCCAGGTCCAGGCCGGCCGCAGCCGCCACCAACCCGGGGAACGGCGCCAGGAGCATCCACCGACCTGCCTTGCGCGCCACCAGGACGGCAAGGGCGTCGAGGTTGCGCCGGGCCGAGATCCCCTGGGGGTTCGCCGCCAGCGCGGAGGCCAGATGGCGCGCGGCCTCTGCTGCCGATCCGCCCTGCATCTCCAGGACGGCCAGGTTGTTCAGGGCAGCGGTGTTCGCCCGGGTCGCGCCGCAACGCCTCGAAGTAGGCCACACGCGCCGCCTCGACGTCGCCCGTCGGCGGCCAGCGCAGCTCCGATCTGCACCTGCGCGTCCGTGCTGTTGGGGTCGATCAGGACCGCCTCGCGGGCGGCGGCGAGCTGGTTGGCCACCGCCTCGGGACGGGTCGAGCCCGCCCATGCCCGCGAGAGCGCGAGGTGGTTGGCCGAGTTCCCCGGATCCCGCTCGACCGCACGCCCGGCCAGCCCGATCGCCTCGTCGACCCAGCCGACGTCGAGGCAGACCAGGGTCCCCAGGCGAAGTGCGTACGGATCCTGCGGGGTCAGGGCCAGCAGCCGCTGCGAGGCGTCCAGGGCCTCCTGGCGGGCACCCTGTGCCCGCAGCGTGCGCACGAGCAGCCCGACCAGCCGCGGATCGTCGGGGTTGCTGGCCAGCGCCTCCCCCAGGGCCGATCGCGCCGAGTCCCAGCGCTGCGGCGGCGACAAGGGCCTCGGGCAGGGCATAGGGGTCCGACGTCACAGCAACCGGTGGGCCTTCATGTACTCGGCCAGGGGCGTGTACTCCCCCGCCTGGTCGGCGAACAGCACCACGTTGCGCGCTGAGGCGAACCAGCGTCCGGTCGAGGGGGTGATCGCGGAGATCGCCGCCTCGAGGTCCCCGGTGGTGATGGCCCGGTCCGAGGACCCGGTCCGCGCCGCATCGACCAGTGCCGACTGCGCGGCCGTCCGGCACACGTGGGCGAGGTCCGCCCCGGAGAAGCTCTCGGTGCCGGCGGCCAGCCGCATCGGCGTCGACGGCCGGGTCGACCGGCAGCCCGCCCAGGTGCATCCGGAGGATGTCCGCACGCGCCTGCGAGTCCGGCGGCTGCACGAAGACGGCCCGGTCGAAGCGGCCCGGCCGACGCAGGGCACCGTCGACGTCCCACGGTGCGTTCGTGGCTCCCAGGACGAAGATCCCCTCGTTCTCGCTGGCCACGCCATCGAGCTCGGAGAGCAGCTGGTTGATGACCCCGCGCAGGGCCGAGGCCGACCGGCCGAGCCCGGAACGGGACCGACCGAGCGCGTCGATCTCGTCGAAGAACAGCACGCACGGAGCCTGGGCGCGGGCGTAGGCGAAGAGGTCGGCGATGTTGTTCTCGCTCTGGCCCATCCAGCGGCTGAGCACATCCGCGAGGCCCACGGCGATGAACCGCGCGCCGAGCTCACCTGCGACGGCCCTGGCCAGGTAGGTCTTGCCGCAACCGGGAGGGCCGTAGAGGAGCAACCCGCCGCGCAGCGTGGCCCCGTAGCGCTCGCGCAGCTCGGGGTTGCGCAGCGGGGTGAGGAAGGCTGCCTCGATGTGCGCCTTGACCTCCGTCAATCCACCCGACGTCAGACAGGCGCAGCTTGGTCTCCACCGGCTCGTGGGCGAGTCCACCGGTGAGGTCCTGCTCAGCGGCCCCCCAGTCGAAGTTCGGGTCCGTGGGTCGCGGGCCCAGGCTCGCGGGGTGCGTGGGCGGGACCGAGGCGCCCGGAGCGGCGCCCGCCTGCGCGGAGGCCACGGATCCGCCCATCGCCTCGCGCATCAGCTCCTGGTAGTCCACGTTGGTCGGGTCCTCGGCAAGCAGTCGGCCGAGGTGGCCGACCGCCTCGTGGCCGAGCCCCTCGCCGACCAGCAGCTCAGCCAGGTGGGCGCGCAGGACGTCGTCGCCTGGTTCCCGGGCGACTGCCCGGCGCAAGCTGTCGAGCAGTTGGGCGCCGTCCACTCCTTGAGGCTACCCCCGGCAGCGCGCGTACCCCCGGGTCAGACGACCAGGGGGCGGGCCGTCGGCGGGATCGGCGCGGGCAGCGTCGTCGAGCCCATCAGGTGGGCGTCCACGGCGGCTGCGGCAGCCCGGCCCTCGGCGATGGCCCAGACGATCAGCGACTGGCCGCGTCCGGCGTCGCCGGCGACGAACACGCCCGGGACGTTGGAGGCGTAGTGCTGGTCCCGGCGGATGTTGCCGCGCTCGTCGAGTGCGACGCCCAGCTGCTCGACCAGCGGCCCCTTCTCCGGCCCGGTGAAGCCCATGGCCAGGAAGACCAGGTCGGCCGGGAGCTCGCGCTCGGTGCCCTCGACCTCGACGAACCGGCCGTCGACCATCTCGACGTCCACGAGCAGCAGCGCGCGCAGGTTGCCGGCGTCGTCAGCGCGGAACTCCTTGGTGCTCACCGAGTAGACGCGCTCGCCGCCCTCCTCATGGGCGGAGGTGACCCGGTAGGTCATCGGGTAGGTCGGCCAGGGGGCGGCGTCCGGCCGTGTGGCCGGTGGGATGGGCAGGATCTCGAGCTGGGTCACGCTGGCCGCGCCCTGTCGATGCGACGTGCCCAGGCAGTCGGCGCCGGTGTCGCCGCCGCCGATGATGACCACGTGCTTGCCGGATGCGTGGATCGGCGTCTGCGGGAGCGTGCCCTCGACCACCCGGTTGGCCAACGGCAGGTACTCCATGGCCTGGTGGACCCCGGGGAGGTCAGCACCGGGCACCGGCAGCCCACGCGCGGCCGTGGCCCCGATCGTGAGCAGCACCACGTCATGACGCCGACGGAGCTCGGCCACGGTGAGGTCCACGCCGACCTCGACCCCCGTGCGGAAGGTGACCCCCTCGCCCTCCATCTGCTCCAGCCGTCGGTCGAGGTGGCGCTTCTCCATCTTGAACTCGGGGATGCCGTAGCGCAGGAGGCCACCGATCCTCGCCGCCCGCTCGTACACCGACACCGTGTGACCGGCCCGCGCGAGCTGCTGGGCGGCGGCCAACCCGGCCGGGCCCGAGCCGATGACCGCGACCCGCTTGCCCGAGAGCCTGTCGGGGGCGGCCGGGACCACCCAGCCGGACTCCCAGGCGCGGTCGATGATGGAGACCTCGACCTGCTTGATGGTGACCGGGTCCGCGTTGATGCCCAGGACGCAGGCGGCCTCACATGGGGCGGGGCACAGCCGGCCGGTGAACTCCGGGAAGTTGTTCGTGGCGTGCAGGCGCTCGGCGGCCTCACGCCAGTCGTCGCGCCACACGAGGTCGTTCCACTCCGGGATCAGGTTGCCCAGGGGGCAGCCCTGGTGGCAGAACGGGATCCCGCAGTCCATGCACCTGCCCGCCTGCTTCTCCAGGTGGTCCGCGCCGAACGGCTCGTACACCTCGTTCCAGTCACGGATCCGGACGTCGACGGGCCGCCGGGTGGGCAGCTCGCGCGGGGTGGTCAGGAAGCCCTTGGGGTCAGCCACGGCTCATCTCCTCCATCACGGCCTCGATCGGGTCCCGGCCCTCGGCGCGGGCCTTGTCCTGGATGTCGAGGATCTTGCGGTAGTCGGTGGGCATGATCTTGCTGAAGCGCCCGAGCGCCGCCGAGCCCTGCTCCAGCAGCGCCCCGGCGACGGCCGAGCCGGTCTCCTCGACATGCCGGCGCAGGATCGCGCGTGAGCCAGTCCTGGTCGTCGGGGCCGAGCGGCTCGAGGGCGACCATGTCGAGGTTCACCCGCTGCGGGGCGAGGTCGAGCACGTAGGCGACGCCCCCGGACATGCCGGCCGCGAAGTTGCGCCCGGTGCGTCCCGAGGACCACCACCCGCCCACCGGTCATGTACTCGCAGCCATGGTCGCCCACGCCCTCGACGACCAGCGTGGCCCCGGAGTTGCGCACGGCGAAGCGCTCACCGACCCGCCCGCGCAGGAACACCTCGCCGGACGTGGCCCCGTAGCCGATGACGTTGCCGGCGATGATCTGGTCCTCGGCGACGAAGGCGCCGAGCGGTCGGGCCGCACGATCACCCGGCCACCGGACAGGCCCTTGCCGACGTAGTCGTTGGCATCGCCCTCCAGGCGCAGCGTGACCCCCGCGGGCAGGAACGCCCCGAACGACTGGCCGGCCGAGCCCGTGAACGTCAGGTCGATGGTGCCCTCGGGGAGGCCCGCCCCGCCATGGCGGCGGGTGACCTCTGCCCCGAGCATGGTCCCGACGGTGCGGTTGACGTTGCGGATGGACAGCTGGGCGCGCACCGGCTCGCCGGACTCCAGCGCCGGCGCGCACAGCGCGATCAGCTCCTTGTCCAGGGCCCTGTCCAGGCCGTGGTCCTGGGCCACCGACTGGTGCAGGCTGGCACCCGGCGCGACGGTCGGGGACTCCAGGATCGGCGTGAGGTCCAGGCCGGAGGCCTTCCAGTGGGAGACCGCGGCACGCGTGTCGAGCATCTCGACGTGGCCGATGGCCTCCTCGAGGCTGCGGAAGCCCAACTGGGCCAGGTGCTCGCGGACCTCCTCGGCGATGAACTCGAAGAAGTTCACGACGAACTCGGGCTTGCCGGCGAACCGCGCGCGCAGCTCCGGGTTCTGGGTGGCCACCCCCACGGGACAGGTGTCCAGGTGGCACACGCGCATCATGACGCAGCCCATCACCACCAGCGGCGCGGTGGCGAACCCGAACTCCTCAGCTCCGAGCAGGGCCGCCACGACCACGTCCCGGCCGGTCTTGAGCTGGCCGTCGGTCTGCAGCACGACCCTGTCGCGCAGCCGGTTGAGCAGCAGCGTCTGCTGGGTCTCGGCCAGGCCGAGCTCCCACGGCCCGCCCGCGTGCTTGAGCGAGGTGAGCGGGGAGGCCCCCGTGCCACCGTCGTGCCCGGAGATCAGGATCACGTCGGCGTGCGCCTTGGCCACGCCCGCGGCCACGGTGCCCACGCCGACCTCGGCCACGAGCTTCACGTGGATCCGGGCGGCGTCGTTGGCGTTCTTGAGGTCGTGGATCAGCTGGGCCAGGTCCTCGATCGAGTAGATGTCGTGGTGCGGCGGCGGGCTGATCAGGCCGACGCCCGGGCGTGGAGTGCCGCGTCTTGGCGACCCACGGGTACACCTTGTGCGGGGGCAGCTGGCCACCCTCGCCGGGCTTGGCTCCCTGGGCCATCTTGATCTGGATGTCGTCGGCATTCACCAGGTACTCGCTGGTGACGCCGAAGCGCCCGGAGGCGACCTGCTTGATGGCCGAGCGCTTCGAGTCGCCGTTGGCCAGCGGGACGTAGCGCTCCGGGTCCTCGCCGCCCTCGCCGGTGTTGGACTTCGCGCCCAGCCGGTTCATGGCGATCGCCAGCGTCTCGTGGGCCTCCTGGCTGATCGAGCCGTAGCTCATCGCGCCGGTGGAGAAGCGCTTCACGATCGCACTGACCGGCTCGACCTCCTCCAGCGGCACCGGCGGACGGGCGCCCTCGGCGAACCGGAACAGTCCGCGCAGGGTCATCAGCCGCTCGGACTGGTCGTCCACCCGTGCGGTGTACTGCCGGAAGACGTCCATCCGGCCCGTGCGCGTCGAGTGCTGGAGGCGGAAGACCGTGTCCGGGTCGAACAGGTGCGGCTCCCCCTCGCGGCGCCACTGGTACTCGCCACCGACCGGGAGGGTGCGGTGCGACGGGGCGATCCCGTTGGCCGGGTAGGCGTTCGCGTGGCGGCGGGACACCTCCTCGGCGATGGTCGTCAGGCCCACGCCGCCCAGGCGCGAGGTGGTGCCGGTGAAGTACTGGTCGACCAGCGAGTGGCTCAGGCCGATCGCCTCGAAGATCTGGGCGCCGCGGTAGGACGCGACGGTGGACACGCCCATCTTGCTCATGACCTTCAGCACGCCCTTGCCCAGCGCCTTGACCAGGTTGCGCACGGCCTTCTCCGGGGTGATCCCGGAGATCACCCCCCGGCGGGCCATGTCCTCGACGGACTCCATCGCCAGGTACGGGTTCACCGCGGCGGCGCCGTAGCCGATCAGCAGGGCGACATGGTGCACCTCGCGGACGTCGCCGGCCTCCACCAGCAGCGAGACCTGGGTGCGGGTCTTGCGGCGCACCAGGTGGTGGTGGACGGCCGAGCACAGCAGCAGTGAGGGGATCGGGGCGCGGTCCGGGTCGGAGTCACGGTCGGACAGGACGATGAAGCGCTTGCCGCCCGCGATGTGCCGGTCGACCTCGGCGCAGATCTCACCGAGGCGCTTGCGCAGGCCCGGGCCACCGTCGGCGACCCGGTACAGGCCGGTGACCCGGACCCCGGAGAACCCGGGAGCGTCACCGTCGGCGTTGATCTGGCCGAGCTTCGCGAGCTCGTCGTTGTCGATCACGGGGAAGGGCAGCAGGACCTGGCGGCAGTGGCTCGGGTCGGCCTCCAGCAGGTTGCCCTCCGGGCCGATGTGGCTGCCCAGCGAGGTGACGATCTCCTCGCGGATCGCATCCAGCGGCGGGTTGGTCACCTGGGCGAAGAGCTGGACGAAGTAGTCGAAGAGCATCCTCGGTCGGTCCGACAGCACTGCGATGGGGGTGTCGGACCCCATCGAGCCCAGCGCCTCCAGGCCGTTGCGCGCCATGGGGGTGAGCAGGATCCGCAACTCCTCCTCGGTGTACCCGAACGTCTGCTGGCGGCGGGCCACCGACTTCGAGGTGTGCACCACGTGCTCGCGCTCGGGGAGCTCCTCGAGGTGCACGATGCCGGCGCGCAGCCAGTCCGCGTACGGCGCCTGGGCAGCCAGGTCGGCCTTGATCTCGTCGTCCTCGATGATCCGCCCGGCGACGGTGTCCACGAGGAACATCCGCCCCGGCTGCAGGCGACCCTTGCGCACGACCGTGGCGGGGTCGATGTCGAGGACGCCCGCCTCGGAGCCGAGCACCACCAGGCCCTCGTCGGTGACCCAGAACCGCCCGGGGCGCAGGCCGTTGCGGTCCAGGACCGCGCCGATGACCGAGCCGTCGGTGAAGCTCACGTTGGCCGGACCGTCCCAGGGCTCCATGAGGTTGGCGTGGAACTGGTAGAACGCGCGGCGAGCGGGATCCATCTCGTCGTGGTTCTCCCACGCCTCGGGGATCATCATCAGGACCGAGTGCGGAAGGCTGCGACCGGCCATGTGCAGCAGCTCGACGACCTCGTCGAAGGTGGCCGAGTCGCTGGCGCCCTCGGTGCAGATCGGCAGGATCCGGCGGATGTCACCGGGGATCATCTCGGAGTTGAGCTGTGCCTCGCGGGCCTGCATCCAGTTGCGGTTGCCGCGCACGGTGTTGATCTCGCCGTTGTGGGCGATCAGCCGGTACGGGTGGGCCAGGCTCCAGCTGGGGAACGTGTTGGTCGAGAACCGCGAGTGCACGAGCGCCAGCGTGCTGGCGATCCGCGGGTCGGACAGGTCGGGGAAGAAGGGCTCGAGCTGGCCGGTGGTCAGCATCCCCTTGTAGACCAGGGTCCGGCTCGACAGGCTGGCGAAGTACACCTCGGCCTCGCGCTCGGCCCGCTTGCGCAGGCAGAACGCCATCCGCTCGAGGACCATCTGGTCGCGCACCCGGTGCCGGGACGCGACGAACAGGTGGCGGAAGCGCGGCATCGTGCCGCGGGCGGTGGTACCGACGAGGTCGGCCGCCACCGGCACCTCGCGCCAGCCCAGGACGACGAGGTCCTCCTCCTCGGCGATCCGGTCGATCGCGGCCATGGCGTGGCGCTCAGCCGACGCGTCGTCAGGCAGGAAGGCCAGGCCGACCGCGTACGCCCCGGCTGCGGGCAGCTCGAAGTCCACGACGGAGCGAAGGAACGCATCGGGGACCTGGACGAGGATGCCGGCGCCGTCGCCGCTGTCCGGCTCCGCGCCGGAGGCCCCGCGGTGGTCGAGGTTGCGCAGGGCCGTGAGCGCCTTGACGACGATGTCGTTGCTGGGCACCCCGGTCATGGTGGCCACGAAGGCCACGCCACAGGCATCCCGCTCGAAGGCGGGGTCGTACAGGCCGGTGGCGGCGGGCACGGCGGAGAACAGCGTCATGTCGGCTCCTCAACGTCATCACCGGCCTGCTCCTGCAGGCCGCGAGGACGCGGTTGGTGCGGGAGTTGAGGTCGGTGGGACGTCGTTGGCCCACCTCAGGCCACAGGATAGGGCATCGCGACAGGCCCTGCGCTCCCCGGGTGGTGTCCTCCCCGGGGATCGCCGTTACCCTCACGGACATGGTCCGCCTCCTGCTGCCCGCGCTCATCGATCGCCGACGCGGCGCGGCCACCACCGCCGCGGCCGTGACGCTCCTCCCGGCCGATGCGCCGCCGACCTCCCTGGCCAGCTGCGTCGGCGCCGTCGCAGGTGGCCCGGATCCCCATCGCCGGGGCCGTCGTGCGCGACTCCGCGGGCGGCACCCGCGGACCCTCGTCGGCGGCGCTGCGCGACGGCCGGATCCTGCTGGGCGGAGGCGCCGACGGCACGCCGGCTGCTGGTCGTGGACCCCGCGACCGGGCGCACTGCAGGAGGTGGGCAGGGTCATCCGCCCCGGCCAGCGCCTCGACGACGCCCGGTTCGCCCCCACCGACATCGAGGTCATGTCCACCACGGGCACGCGTGCCCGGCTGTTCGTGTCCTTCCCGGAGTACGTCGCCGCCCGGAAGTGCGTGCGCCTGGCGGTGAACCGGGTGGACGTCTCCCTGGATGCCCAGCCGCGCATCCTGCGCACTGCGAGGGTGTTCCGCTCGAAGCCGTGCGTCCCACCGGCCAACATCCAGCACGCCTCGGGCAAGCTGGTGCGGATCTCCAGCACCAGCGCCTACGTCACCCTCGGCGACCTCGGCTACCCCGGGATCAACAACCGGAGGGCCCGCGGGCAGCTCGGCTCGGTGCTGCGGATCGAGAACGGGAGGAGCGCCGTGCGGATCAGCCAGGGCCACCGCAACGGCCAGGGCCTCACCCACGACCGCCTGGGCCGGCTGTGGGAGACCGAGCACGGTCCCCGCGGCGGCGACGAGCTGAACCTGATCCGTCGCGGTCGGGACTACGGCTGGCCGTTCGTGACCCTGGGCGAGCCCTACGGGACCAACGACTACGTCATGCCCCGGCGCACCGGGACCCACGTGGGCTACACGAAGCCGAAGGCGGCGTGGGTGCCCAGCGTGGCCACGTCCGAGCTGGTCCAGGTGCCCCAGTCCTGGACGGGGTGGACCACGTCCGTGGGTGGGGACCTGCTCATGGGCACGCTCAAGGACCAGTCCTTCTGGCGGATCCGGGTGGACCGGGCCGGTCGGGTGACCGAGCGGGAGCGCCTCGAGGTGGGCCATCGGATCCGCGACGTCGAGGTCCGTGCCGACGGCTCAGTGGCGGCGACGACCGACGACGGCACCCTGCTGATCCTCACCCGGGCCGGCTGAGCCCGTCCAGTGGCTGCCGGCGCCAGCCTTCGCAGCCCCCAGAAGATCCCTGCCGCTGCGGCGAGCGCCGACAGCCCGAGCACGGGCGACGCGGTGAAGGGCCCCAGGGACTGTCCCGGCGCGAACGGTTCCGTGGCAGAGGAGCCGGCCAGCCCGAGGAACCCGACGCAGACGAGCACGACCCCAGCCACGGCGACGGCAGCCGTGCGACGCCCGGGCCGGACCCGGGAGGGGGCGGCGACGCGCTCGGCCGGGCCGACCAGCACCACGATCCCGGCGAGGACGACCCCGGGCAGCACCAGCCACAGCAGGCGGGCCACCCACCACGCAGGCGTCCCGGGCGACGGGTCGGGGTACCCCACCGGCAGGACCAGCCGGGCCGCGATCGTCAGCGCGGCCTGGTGCCACAGGTAGATGCTCACCACGCTGAGGTTGACCACGACGACCGCAGCCCACACCCGGGGCCGAGCCAGCCACCGGGTCAGCGGGTCGCGCAGGAGCACCGCGATGCCGATCTGGGCGATCCCCAGCGCCGTGATGGCCAGGTTCGGTGGATGCATGTTCCCGACCGGCCCGTCGGTGACCCCCACCATGGTCGCCGTGTAGGGCCCGGCCGCCACCAGCAGGGCGGTCGCCGCCGAGCCCCGCCAGCGTCATCCCCAGCCGCCACCGGGCGGGTCAGTGCCCCCTCGACCTGCAGGTACCCGAGCTGGTGCATCAGCAGCCAGACGAACAGGACGTTGAGGTAGCCGGCAGCGTCCACCCCGAGGGCGAACCGCCCGACGTCGAGCAGTGCGACGACGACCAGCATCACGGGGAAGCACCGCGGCCCCGAAGCGGACGTGCAGGCGCAGCGTCAGGGGGGTGAGGGCCACCACGCACAGGTACGCGCCGAGGAACCACAGCGGCTGGTAGAACAGCCCGCCGAGGGCGCGGACGCCCACTCCGCCGGCCCGGTCGAGGAGCAAGCCGACCGCCGGCGACCACCGCGACGTAGAGCCCGGCCGGTGCCAGGACCCGGTGGACCCGCCGGTCGACGAACGTGGCGTAGCCCTCCCCGCGGCGCACGGTCCCCTCCCAGCTGCGCCGGTTGGCGTAGCCGCCGACGAAGAAGAACAACGGGATGACCACGAACAGCCACGTCAGCGGCCACATCGCCGGCACCTCGTGCAGGGAGCTGGTCTCGACCAGGCGCCCCGCGGAGCCGCCCGGGTGCGCCCACCGGAGATCGGCCACGAGCCAGTGCCCGACCACCACCGCCACGATGCTGCCACCGCGCAGGAGGTCGATGAAGCGATCCCGGCTCCCGGGCTCCATGGCATGCACGCTACGCGCGACGGTCGGCGCCCGCAGAAGTGGCCAAGGTCACCGATCCGGACGCTCGGCTGCCCCGCTCGCGGCTCGGCGCTACCCTGCTCCGGTGAGCATCCTCGAGGAGGCGCCGGTCCTCGATCCTCGACGATGCGCACCGGATCGTCGCCGACCTGTGGGGACTGCCCGACCCTCGCGCCCGCGACCTCGGCAGCCACCAGGACCGCAACTTCCTGATCACCACCGCCGGACGCGCGCTTCGTGCTCAAGGTCGCCAACACCGCCATCCCCGACGAGTCCCTCGATGCCCAGAACGCCGCGATGCTGGCCCTGGAGCCACCTGCCGATCCGGGTGCCCCGTCCGGTCGCCTCGCTCCGCGGCGCCCTGCGCGAGGTGGTGGACCTCTCCGGGATCCCGCACAGCGTGCGGCTGCTCACCTACGTCGACGGGCGTGCCGATGACCGGACCCCGGCTACCTCGCGCCCGTCACCGCACGGCAGTTCGGCGCGCTGGCTGGTCGGGTCAGCGCCGCCCTGGCCGGGTTCTCGCACCCCGGGGCCGACCTGCCCAGCCAATGGGACGTGCGACGCTCCCCGCAGGTGGTCGCCGACCTCCTGCCCGCCCTCGACCGCGGCCTGGGCGAGCGAGTCCGCCACCTCTCGGCCGCGTCCCGACGGGCCCTGGACGAGGTCGCCGCGGACCTGCCCACGCAGGTCATCCACGCCGACGTCACCGACTTCAACGTGGTCGCCGATCCCGGTCCGGACGCCCGGCTGGTCCCCGCGGGGATCATCGACTTCGGCGACCTGATGCACACCTGGCGCGCGGCCGAGGCAGCAGTCACGATCTGCGCGCTGCTGGTCAAGGACCCCCGGGCCCCACTGCGGATCGCCGAGGACGTCCTCGCGCGGGTTCCTCAGCCAGCAGCCGCTCACGATCCGTCGAGGTCGAGGCGCTGTGGCCGATGGTCGCCGCGCGTGCCTGCGCCGGCCTGGTCAGCACCGCCCACCAGCTGCGCAGCGAGCCGGACAACGCCTACCTGCACGACAACCTCGCCGTGGACCGCGCGGTGTTCGAGATGGTCGCGGCCCTCCCCCTGGAGCTCGGGACGCTGGCGATGCGCCGCGCCGCCGGGCTGCTCGGTGCGCCGGACCCGGCGCTCGCCGGTCGCGCACCACGGTCCTCGCCCGACCTGGGCGCGGTCACCGCGATCGACCTGTCCACCACCTCGCCCCTGCTCGACGAGGGGGCGTGGACCGATCCGGCGCGCGTGCGCGCCGCGGTCCGGTCCGCCGTCGGGCTCGCCCGGAGTCCCGCACCGGTGTCATCGCGTACGGCCAGCCGCACCTGCACCACAGCCGCATCAACAGCCTCGAGGAGCCGGCGACCATCCACCTCGGCGTCGACGTCCTGCTCCCCCGGGGCAGCCAGGTCGTCGCCCCGTGGCCGGGCCGCCTGACCCTCGGTGAACCGTGGGTGACCCGCCTCGTGGGCGACGAGGGCTGGGACCTGATCGTCTCCGGGGCCGAGCCGCTGCGTGCCCCCGGCTCCCGGGTTGACGCCGGCACGCCGATCGCTGCCGTGACCACCTCCCGGGCCCCCGCCCTGCCCGACCACATCCATGTCCAGGTGGTGCGCACGGGTGTCATCGCGCCGACCCATGCCCCCGCCTCGCAGGCCGAGCTCTGGCGCCACCTGTGCCCGGATCCCAGCGAGCTCCTCGGGCTGGAACCCCCGGTCCCGGAGCCCGGACTCCCACGACCTCCTGCGCCGGCGCGATGCCGCCCTGGCCTCGGTGCAGAAGCACTACTGGGCCGACCCGCCGCGGATCGAGCGCGGCTGGCGGCACCACCTGGTGGACGTCTCCGGCCGGGTGTACCTCGACGGGATCAACAACGTCGCGGTGCTGGGCCACAGCCACCCGGCGGTCGCTGACGCCGTCGACCGGGCCCTGCGCACGCTGAACACGAACTCCCGGTTCCACTACGCCGCGCACGTCGAGTTCGCCGAGATGCTGCTCGCGACGATGCCCGCGGGCCTGGATCGGGTGTTCCTGCTCTCCAGCGGGTCCGAGACCGTCGACCTCGCCCTGCGACTGGCCCGCGTGCACACCGCCGCCAGGGACACGATCGCCCTGCGCACGGCCTACCACGGCTGGACCACGGCCTCCGATGAGGTGTCCAGCGCCCTGATGGACAACCCGCGCGCGCTGGAGACCCGGCCCGACTGGATCCACCTGGCCGAGCCGCCCAACCTCTACCGGGGCCCGTTCACCGGCCCCGACGCCGGGACCCGCTACGCCGACGACGTCCGTCGGATCCTCACGGAGCTGGCCGAAGCCGGCCGACGCCCCGCGGCCTTCATCTGCGAGACGCTCAACGGCAACGCCGGGGGGATCGAGCTCCCCGACGACTACCTGCCGCAGGTCTACGGCGCGGTGCGGGCCGCAGGCGGGGTGGTGATCGCCGACGAGGTGCAGGTCGGGTACGGCCGGCTCGGCTCGCACTTCTGGGGGTTCGAGATGCACGGCGTCGTCCCGGACATCGTCTGCCTGGCCAAGTCGACCGGGAACGGGTACCCGGTGTCGGCGGTCGTGTGCAGCCAGGAGATCGCCGAGTCGTTCGCGGCGGAGGGCTCGCTGTTCGCCTCGATGGGCGGCACGCCGGCCGGGGCGGCAGCGGCGATCGCCACGCTGCGCGCGCTGCGCGACGAGGACCTCATGGGCAACGCCGCGCGGATGGGCGCTCGGCTGCGGGCCGGGCTGGAGTCGCTGGTCGGCCGGTTCCAGATGGCCGGCGCCGTGCACGGGCGTGGGCTGTACCTCGGGTCTGGAGCTGGTCACCGACCGGGAGTCGCGCACCCCTGCCACGCAGGCGACCGACGCCCTGTGCGAGCGGCTCCTGGGGCTGGGCGTGGTCATGGCGGCCACCGGGGACCACATGAACGTGCTGAAGATCAAGCCGCCGCTGTGCATCGACGATGCCGGCGTGGACTTCCTGCTCGAGGCCCTCGAGGTGGCGTTCGCCGAGGGTTGGTAGGCACTGGGAATGCGTGTGGTGCCCGCCCCCACGACGGGGACGGGCACCACAGGGGTCGTGCTGTGCGTCAGGCGCTGACGGTCTCCGCCGGCAGGGCCGCGACCTTGGTCCGCTTGTCCAGCGAGCTGATGCCCGCGCCGATGAGGATGCTCAGCAGGCCGACGCCCATCGCGAAGGCGGCGACGCCGAACGCCACGACCGAGGTGAACAGCGAGGCGCGCAGGAACGACGCGCTCTGCGCGGTGGCCCGCAGCGGGTCCTCGCGGTCGAGCTCGGCGTAGGTCTTGCCACCGGTGGCCTCGAGGGCGTGGTGGGCGATGATGTCGGCCATGCAGTAGGCCTCGAGCGGGCCGTTGACGGCCTGGCCGGCCTGGCAGTTGGCGTCGTCGGTCACGGTGATCTTCTCGGTGGCCAGCTGAGTCGGACACCGTGTACCAGGTGCCGGCACCACCGACGAGCAGGACCGCGCCTGCGATGTACAGCAGGATCGCGACGACCTTCGGGGTCTTGGACATGTGGTGCTCTCTTCTCGTGAGTGGGAGGAATCCCTTGCAGGATCAACTATGCGGCGTCGCGGAACCCGACATTCGGGATTGAACGGCCAACAATCGCGCGTCGAAGGTCCTGACTTCGACGGGACTAAGGGTCCCCTCACTCCACCGTGGTGAGGGACTCCTGACCTGCCCCGGACACCCTGGAGGGCATCCGGGGACTCGCGCCCGGGCCGCGTGCGGGCACTGACCACGAAGTAGACGACCGCGCCGAGGCCGACGACCACCGAGGTGAACACGTTGATCCGGATGCCACCCACCTGCGTGGCCGGGTCGATCCGCAGGTACTCCATGCCCAGCCGTCCCACGCAGTAGGCAGCCACGTAGAGGGCGAACGCACGCCCGTGCCCGAGGGTCCAGCGCCTGTCGGCCCACGCCACGAGCCCGGCGACCCCGACGAGCCAGAGGGCCTCATAGAGGAACGTCGGGTGGAAGGTGGCGAACTGCTCGTAGCCGACCGGGCGGTTCACCGGGTCGATCTCCAGGCCCCACGGCAAGTCCGTCGGCCTGCCGAAGAGCTCCTGGTTGAACCAGTTGCCGAACCGGCCGATGGCCTGGGCCAGCGGGACGCCGACCGCCAGGGCATCGACGAACGGCGGAAGCGGGACCCCGTGGCGGCGGCAGCCGATCCAGGCCCCGACGGCCCCCAGGGCGATCGCACCCCAGATGCCCAGCCCGCCCTCCCAGATGGCGACCGCCCCGCGCAGGCCGGACCCCCCGGGCCCGAAGTACGTCGGCCAGTCGGTGAGGACGTGGTAGAGGCGTCCGCCGACGATCCCGAACGGGACCGCCCAGACCGCCACGTCGTAGACCAGGCCCTTGTTGCCGCCGCGAGCGACCCAGCGCCGGTCGCCGACCCACATGGCGACGAAGATGCCCACCAGGATGCACAGCGCGTACGCCCGCAGCGGCAGCGGGTCCGAGGTGCCAGACCGACTGGTCCGGGCTCGGGATCGAGGTGGCGAGGGCCCCGATCACTTGGCGGTCGCGGCGTCGATCTTCTGGGTGAGGCCCTCGACGTCGGCGAGGTCGGAGCCGTTGAGCTCCACGCCGTTGAGGTAGGCGGTCGGGGTCCCACCGACGTTGGCGTCGAGGAACTGCTGGTTGCTGTTCGCCGCCCAGCCGAGGTAGGTGCCGTCCTGGACGCACTTGGTGTACGTGGCCAGGTCCGCCCCTGCGATGCCCACCGTCGTCCCGAGGTCGATGAGCTGCTGGTCGGAGTACCCGACGCCCTCGTCCGCGGGCTGGATGTCGAAGACGGCCGAGTGGAACTCACCGGCCTTGCCCGGCATCGATCGCACAGCCCCAGGCACTCGTGGACCGGGCCGAGGAGTTCGGATTGCCGTTGGCCTGGTTGTCCGCGGCGAGGCTCGACATCGAGGAAGGTCGCCGGCCGGTAGAGCAGCTTGACCTTGCCCGCGTCGGCCAGCGCCTGGATCTGGGCGCCGGAGGCGGCCTCGACCTGCTTGCAGGCCGGGCACTGGAAGTCCTCCCAGATCTCGAGCGTGGGCAGCTTCGCCTCGTCCGCCGACGTCCACCCGGTGCCGTACTTGACGCCGTAGTTGTCCGACGACACGCCCGTCGGGCAGGGCCGCGCTCGGATCGGCGGTCGGGGTCGGCGTCGAGGTCCCGGTGGCACCGTTGTCGCGGCCGGCGAGGAACCCGACCGCCAGCAGGCCGCCCACGACCAGCAGGACGACCAGCCCGCCGACGATCCGGATCGTGCGCTCGCGGCGGCGCTCGGCGGCCTCCGACTCGGCGCGCGCCTGCTCCGCCAGCTGCTTGGGCGTCAGGCCGGACTGGCCCGATGTGGGCGTGTTCTTCTCGGCTGCCATCACTACCTCCGTGAGTCGGGGCAAGATTACCCGAAATGCCGGGCATCGGGCCCTCCCCGTGTCGTGGCGCCGACCGATCCCGGATGCACCCGCGCTGAACTACCATCGTGCAGGTGCGGCCGCCCAGCGGTCGCACCCGACGAGCCAGGACAGGCAGGACGCGCGATGGTCAACGTCTCCACCGAGGTCGCCGACCCGCCGGCGCACCCGCGTCCCGACGGCCCGGGACCGGTACCACACCGGCGCGTTCATCGAGATGCTGCTGTCCAGCATCGTCGGCCTGCTGGGCCTCGCTGCGTGCTGTCCATCGACGCGATCGAAGCTCGCCGAGGACCCGCTGGCCGACCTGTCGTGCAACATCTCCTCGACGATCTCCTGCGCCACCGTCGGGCTGACCTGGCAGGCCAACCTGCTCGGATTCCCCAACGCGTTCCTGGGCCTGATCGCCGAGCCGGTGGTCATCACCATCGCCGTGGCTGCCCTCGGCGGGGTCCGGTTCCCGCGCTGGTTCATGCTCGGCGCCCAGGTCGTCTACTCGATCGGGCTGGCCTTCGCGTACTGGTTGTTCTACCAGGCCTACTTCGTGATCGGCGCGATGTGCCCCTGGTGCATGCTGATCACGATCACCACGACGCTGGTGCTTCGCCTCGATGACGCGGGTCAACATCCTCGAGGGCCACCTCGGCGCCGGCACGAAGCGCCGGCTGGAGCGCCCGCTGCGCCTGGGCTTCGACGCGCCTCGGGGTCGTGATCCTGCTGGGCGATCCTGGCCGCATGGTGATCTACAAGTACGTCTGAGCCGCGGCCTACACCCGCCGGCGCACCCCTGCCGCGAGCTCCGCGGCCAGCTCCCGGACCGCGGCCACGGCAGCCGCGTGATCCGGTGCGGCCAGGATCCGCGCGATGAACGCCGAGCCGACGATCACGCCGTCGGCGTAGGACGCGCCACCTCGGCCGCCTGGTCCCCGGTGGACACCCCGAGGCCGACAGCGACCGGGAGGTCGGTCAGCGCGCGCACGCGGGCGACGAGCTCGCGGGCACCGGAGCCGACGCTGGACCGCGCACCTGTGACGCCCATCAGCGAGGCCGCGTAGACGAAGCCGTTGGTGATCCCCGCGACGGCGGCGATCCGCTCGTCGCTGCTCGACGGGGCGACCAGGAACACGCGGTCGAGCCCCGCTGCCGCTGTGGCCGCCACCCAGTCGTCGGCCTCCTCGGGCGTGAGGTCCGGGGTGATCACCCCGACTCCTCCGGCCGCCCGGAGCCGGTCGGCGAACGCCTCGACGCCGATCCGCTCGATCGGGTTCCAGTAGGACATCACCAGGGTCGGGGCGCCGGTCGCTGCCACGGCGGCGACCGTGTCGAGCACGTGGGCGACGTTCGACCCCGAGTTCAGCGACTGGAGCACGGCGGCCTGGATGGTCGGACCGTCCATCAGCGGGTCGGAGTAGGGCAGCCCGACCTCGACGATGTCGACGCCGGCCTCGACCATGGCCGTGGCCAGGGCGACCCCCTGCTCCTGGGTGGGGAACCCGCTGGGCAGGTAGCCGATCAGCGCGGCGCGACCCTCGGCCCGGGCCCGGGCGAAGGCCTCGTGCAGCGCGCTCACAGCTGCCCCTCCCCCAGGTCGATCCCGAACCACCTGGCTGCGGTGCTCACGTCCTTGTCGCCCGCGACCCGACAGGTTGACCAGCACGATCCCGTCAGGGCCCAGCTCACGGCCGAGCCGCAGCGGCGCCGGCCAGGGCGTGGGCGCTCTCGATGGCCGGGATGATCCCCTCCGTGCGGCACAGCAGGCTGAAGGCATCCATCGCCTCGGCGTCGGTGACGGGGTGGTACTGGGCGCGCCCGGTCTGTGACAGGTAGGAGTGCTCGGGGCCGACTCCGGGGTAGTCCAGGCCCGCGGAGATCGAGTGCGACTCGGTGGTCTGGCCCTCGTCGTCCTGCAGCAGGTAGGAGCGGGTGCCCTGGAACACGCCGATCGACCCGCCGGTGATGGTGGCTGCGTGCCGTCCGGTCTCGACGCCGTCGCCCGCCGCCTCGTAGCCGTGCAGCGCCACTGCCGGCATCGTCGAGGAACGGGTGGAAGATCCCGATGGCGTTCGATCCGCCCCCGACGCACGCGGCGATGGCATCGGGCAGCCGGCCGTACTCGGCCAGGACCTGCGCCCGGGCCTCGACGCCGATGACCCGGTGGAAGTCGCGGACCATCTGCGGGAACGGGTGCGGACCGGCCACCGTGCCCAGCAGGTAGTGGGTGTCCTCGACGTTGGTGACCCAGTCGCGCATGGCCTCGTTGACCGCGTCCTTGAGGGTCTGCGACCCGGTGGTCACCGGGATCACCTCGGCGCCCAGCAGCTTCATCCGGGCGACGTTCAGGGCCTGCCGGCGGGTGTCCTCGAGGCCCATGTAGACCACGCACTCCAGGCCCATCAGGGCGGCGGCGGTCGCGGTGGCCACCCCGTGCTGGCCCGCCCCGGTCTCGGCGATGACCCGGTGCTTGCCCATCCGGACGGTCAGCAGGGCCTGGCCCAGGACGTTGTTGATCTTGTGCGACCCGGTGTGGTTCAGGTCCTCGCGCTTGAGCACGATCCGCGCGGTCACCCCGCCCGCGGCTGCGAACCGCGGCACCTCGGTGATCGGGGTCGGCCGCCCGGTGTAGGTGCGTGCCAGGTGGTCGAGCTCGGACAGGAACGCAGGGTCGACCCGTGCCGCGGCGTAGGCCGCAGCCAGCTCGTCGAGGGCGGCGATGAGCGCCTCGGGGACGAAGCGGCCGCCGAACACCCCGAAGTGCCCCGTGGCGTCCGGGGTTGCCGACGTGCCCGGGATCAGCCCCAGGTTGGTCAGGTCAGCGGTCATGGGCGTCCGTGCCGAAGGGCCGGGTGGGCACCGGCGGTCACCAGGTCGTGCACGGCCTGGCGCGGATCCCCGCCGGTCACGAGGCTCTCGCCCACGAGCACCGCGTCGGCGCCCGCGTTGGCGTAGGAGATCAGGTCATGCGGACCGCGCACGCCGCTCTCGGCCACGCGGACGACGCCGTCGGGGATGCGCGGTGCCACGCGCGCGAAGTGGTCGCGGTCGACGGCCAGCGTGCGCAGGTCGCGCACGTTGACACCGACCACTCGCGCTCCGGCGTCCAGCGCCCGGGGAACCTCATCCACGTCGTGCACCTCCACGAGGACCGTAAGCCCAATCGACTGGGCCCGCTCGTGCAGGGAGACCAGCGCAGCCTGGCTCAGGGCGGCCACGATCAGCAGGACGATGTCGGCGCCGGCGGCCCGGGCCTCCCAGAGCTGGTAGCTCGAGACGATGAAGTCCTTGCGCAGGACGGGGACGTCCACGGCGTGCCGGACGGCGACGAGGTCATCGAGTGACCCGCCGAAGCGCCGGCCCTCGGTGAGCACCGAGATCGCATGCGCGCCTCCCGCCTCGTACTCGCGGGCGAGCGCTGCCGGGTCCTCGATGGCCGCCAGGGCACCCCTGCTCGGCGAGGATCGCTTGACCTCGGCGATGACCGCGACCCCGTCGTCCTGACGCAGTGCGGCGACGCCGTTGCGTGGTGCCGGCGCGTGGCTCGCCCGCTCCTTGAGCTCGTCGAGGGGGACGCGTTCCATGCGCTCGGCGACATCGGCGCGCACTCCGACGAGGATGTCGTCGAGAACCGTCATGCGTGCCTCCACCTGTCACCGGGATCCTGGTGGAGAGGGTACGCAGTGACCGACTCGTCCACCGAATCGCCCCTGTGCGAGGCACCTCCCGATCGTGCCGGTGCGGCGCTACCCTTGCCCACGTGAGCACCTCGACGGCAGCGCCCAGCGCGGCCGGAGCATGCTCGGGCCGACGGCCGTCGCTGGCCGGGGTCGGGGCCGCCTGGCTCACGGCCGCAGCGCTGCGGCTCGGCGACACCGGGCCGACCCCCTGCCCCTGGCGGACGCTGACCGGGCTGGACTGCCCGTTCTGCGGGGCGACCCGCGCGGCGGCGAGCCTGGCGCACGGCGACGTCATCGGCGCACTGGACCACAACGCGCTGTTCGTGCTGGTCATCCTCCCGCTGGCCGTCGTGGCCTGGGGGGTCTGGGCCGCGCGCTCGTGGCGCGGTCAGCCGCCCCGGTGATCGCCAACCGGACGGTGCTGATCCTGATGGGGATCACTGCGGGCTGGTGGGTCCTGCGCCTTGCGGTTCCCTGGCTGGGGTCGACGGCCGGCTGACCTCGCCGGCCCAGTCCGCGCCCGGGCATGTCGGGCAGGACCACCAGGAACGCCGCCCCACCCTCGGGAGCCGAGCCGGCCTGCGCCCGGCCACCCAGCCGCTCGGCCAGGCGGGCCACCAGGGCCAGGCCCACGCCGGAGCCGACCTTGCGGATGCCCCGGTACCGGGCATGCAGCTCGCCGGGCTCGAACGCCACGGAGAGGTCGTCGTCGGTGAGGCCCGGGCCGCCGTCGCGCACCTCGAGGAGGAACTCCTGCCGGCGCGGGACCGGCGGACACGCGCAGCACCACCGGCGCGCCCTCCCCGGTCACGCGCAGCGCGTTCTCCATCAGGTTGTCGATGATCTGGCGGACCCGGACCGGGTCGGTGCGCACCGGGTGCGGCGTGCGCACCACCTCGTCGACGAACAGCACGCCCGCGCGGGCCGCGCGACCGGCCCACACCGCCGCAGCGTCCGCGCCCAGCCCCGCGAGGTCGAGGTCCACGGGCTCCACCGCGACATCGGCGGCCCCGAGCCGCGCGAGGTCGAGCAGGTCGGCCACGAGGCGGTCGAGGTGGTCGGCCTCGGAGCGGACCACCCCCGCCACCGCGGGGATGTCCTCGGGCGGGACCACGCCGTCCGCAAGGGCCTCGGCGTAGCCCTTCACGGAGGTCAGCGGCGTGCGCAGCTCGTGGGAGACCGTCAGGAAGAACTCGCGCTGCCGGCCCTCGCTCTCGTTGAGCGCCGCCGACAGCCGGTTGAGCGCGATGGCGATGTCGGCCACCTCGCTGGGCCCCTGCGGGTCGATCCGGACGTCGCGCTGCCCGGAGCTCATCGCGTTGGCCGCCGCAGCCGCCTGCACCAGCGGGCGGGTGAGCCGACGAGCCACCCAGTAGCCGATGACGACGGCCACGAGCAGGCCGAGGGCCAGCGCCATGGCCAGTCGACCGAGCGCCGGCATGCTCAGGTCCCGGGCCACCTCGGCCGGCTGGACCAGCAGGACGCCGATCCCGTCGGTGACCGGACGGCCCTCGACGTAGCTCGCTCCCGACAGGCCGGCGCGGCGGTCGGAGACCTCACCGCCGCTGGTCACGGCCTCGCACGTCGGAGGCGCGCAGGGGCCGCTCCACCGCCGACGCGGGGACCACGAGGCCGGAGGCTTCGACACACGTCACGGCATCGCACACGTGGGCCGTCACCTGCTGGGGCGCCAGCAGGGCCTCCAGCCGGGCGCTCACGCCTCCCCGCGGGCCCATCTCGAACTCGCCGGCGTAGGTGCGCTGCAGCAGCTCGGCGGTCAGGTCCGCGGTCCGCGACAGCGTCCGCTGCGCGGTGCTGTCCGCGGCGGCCCGCAGGAGGGGCCACGCGACCAGCGCACCGAGGAGCACCGCGATGGCAGCGACGCCGGCCATCAGCAGGGGGATCCGGCGCGAGAGGCTGGTGCGGCTCATCCCTCGTCCGCG
Organism: uncultured Actinomycetes bacterium; assembly: GCA_963812395.1. GTDB lineage: Bacteria > Actinomycetota > Actinomycetes > S36-B12 > CAIYMF01 > Prado023. Next base: position 15,985 of record CAWEVG010000043.1, on the reverse strand, counting down.
CTGTACCCCACGCCGCGGACCGTGCGGATCGGGCTGGCGTCGCCGAGCTTGGCCCGGACCTGGGCCACGTGCACGTCGACGGTCCGGGTGCCGGCCGCTGCCGCGTAGCCCCAGACCGCCGACAGCAGCTGGTCACGGGTCACCACCCGCCCCGGGCGGGCCATCAGGTAGGCCAGCAGGTCGAACTCCGTGGCGGTGAGGTCGATCGGCTCGCCGGACACCGTCACGCGGTGCCGGCCGCGGTTGAGCTCGACCGCACCGAGGACCAGCGACCGGTCGTCGCCCTCGATCGGTCCGCCGGTGCGACGCAGCACCGCCTTGACCCGGGCCACGACCTCCCGCGGGCTGAACGGCTTGGTGATGTAGTCGTCGCCGCCCATCTCCAGGCCGAGGACGCGGTCGATCTCGTCGTCGCGGGCGGTGCAGAACAGGATCGGGACCGAGTCACCCTCGGCGCGCAGCGCCCGGCAGACCTCCGTGCCGTCGATGCCGGGCAGCCCCACGTCCAGGATCACGGCCACGGGGTGCAGCCGGCGGGCCGCAGCCAGCGCCTCGGGACCGGTCGCGACCGCGTGCACCCCGAACCCGTCGCGGCGCAGGTACATCCCGATCAGGTCGGCGATGGGCTTCTCGTCCTCTGCGACGAGCACCAGCCCGCGGGTCTCGACGCTCATGGTCGCCCATCCTCCATGTGGTCAGTACGGATCCGATCGACGTGCTGTTCGGATCAGGTCAGCCGGCGTCGGAGCTGGACTCCATGCCTGCCATGACCTTCCACACCACCAGGCCGACCGGGATCATCAGCACGCCGATCCAGAAGACGATCGGCTGGGCGAGCACCACGCCGAGGGTGCCGACGATGAAGGCGAGCGTGATGATGGTCGCGCCGGTCCAGTTGGCCGGCGTCCGCCCGTGGTTGTCGTGCTCGGTGCTCATGAGACTCCTCGCTGGTCAGTGATGGGTCATTCTGGCATCCGATGACCCCGCCGGGCGCAACCCCTCGGCCATCGCGATCGCGGCGAGCACCGCAGCAGCCTTGTTCCGGCACTCGTCGTGCTCGGTCTGCGGCACGGAGTCGGCCACGAGGCCCGCCCCCGCCTGGACGTGGGCCACCCCGTCGCGCACGACGGCGGTCCGGATCGCGATCGCGGCGTCCATGTTCCCCGCGAAGTCCAGGTACCCCACCGCACCCCCGTACAGCCCGCGGCGAGCGGGCTCGAGGTCGTCGATGATGGCCATCGCGCTGGGCTTGGGGGCCCCCGACAGGGTCCCGGCGGGGAACGTGGCGGCGAGCAGGTCGTAGGCGCTGCGTCCCTCGGCGAGCCGGCCGGTCACGGTGGACACGATGTGCATGACGTGGGAGTACTTCTCGATCGACATGAAGTCCACGACCTCGACGCTGCCCGGGGCGCAGACCCGGCCCAGGTCGTTGCGGCCGAGATCGACGAGCATCAGGTGCTCGGCGCGCTCCTTCTCGTCGGCGAGCAGCTCCTCGGCGAGGGTGGCGTCGTCCTCCGGGGTCGCGCCGCGCGGCCGGGTCCCGGCGATCGGGTGCAGCATCGCGTGGCCCGCGGTGAGCTTCACCAGCGCCTCGGGGCTGGACCCCACCACGTCGAAGGCCACATGATCGCCGAGGTCCGCGCCCTGCCCGGGCTCGGGGAAGCGGAACAGGTACATGTACGGGCTCGGGTTGTTCACCCGCAGCATCCGGTAGATGTCCAGGGCGCTGGCCGACGTCGGGCGGTCGAAGCGCTGGGAGAGCACGATCTGGAAGGCGTCGCCGGCGCGGATGTGCTCCTTGGCGGCCTCCACCCCGGCCATGTAGTCCTCGGGGCGTCGTGCGCGCGAGCACCTCCGGCGGGGCGGCGACCCGATCCAGCGAGGCTGCCGAGCCCGGGCTGGGCGCTGCCAGTGCCTGCTCCATCGCATCGAGGCGTGCCACTGCATCGGCCCAGGCCTCGGCGACCCGCTCGTCGGTGGCGTCGTAGTTCACCGCGTTGGCGATCAGCAGCACCGTGCCGTCCCAGTGGTCGAGGACGGCGAGGTCGATGGCCAGCAGCATCGCGACCTCGGGCAGGCCGAGCTCGTCGGGGTTGGCGTCCGGCAGCCGCTCCCAGCGCCGGACCGCGTCGTAGCTGATCATCCCGACGAGGCCGCCGGTCAGGGGCGGGAGGCCGTCGGACTCCGAGCGCGTCGGTGTGCAGCAGGGCCAGTGTGTCGCGCATGGCCTCCAGCGGGTTCCCCGTGGTGGGCACGCCGACGGGCGCCCGACCGCGCCAGGTGGCCTGACCGTCGACCTCGGAGAGCATGGCGGCGGCCTGCACGCCGATGAACGAGTAGCGCGACCAGACCCGACCGTGCTCGGCGGACTCCAGCAGGAACGTCCCGGGGCGCTCGCCGGCCAGCTTCCGGTAGAGCCCCACGGGGGTGTCCCCGTCGGCGAGCAGGCGCCGGACGACCGGGATCACCCGGCGGGAGCGGGCCAGCGCGCGGAAGCCCTCGAGGTCGGGCGTGGCGGCGGTCATGCGATCTCCAGGGTGTCGAAGCAGGACTCCAGGCCCGTGTGGCACGCCGGCCCGGCCGGACGCACCCGCAGCAGGACAGCGTCACCGTCGCAGTCGAGCTGCACGCCGAGCACCTGCTGCGTGTTGCCCGAGGTCGCGCCCTTGACCCACAGCTCCTGGCGTGAGCGCGAGTAGTAGGTGGCCACCCGTGTGGTCAGGGTCTGGGCCAGGGCCTCGGCATCCATCCAGGCGACCATCAGCACCCGCCCGGTGTCGGCGTCCTGGGCCACCGCGGTGACCAGTGCCCGGCCGTCGGGGGCGGTGCCGGCCGGGCGCAGCCGACCCGCGAGGTCCGGGTCCAGCTCACTGTCGAGGAAGTCCACGGGGCCATTCTGGCCCACGCGGGCACGGCTGCCCGGCACGCCGCGACGAGCGGTCAGAGCCTGACGACGTGGCCCGCCTCGCGCGAGGGCGGCCTTGACCTGCCCGATGGTGAGCTCGCCGAAGTGGAACACGCTGGCCGCCAGCACGGCATCGGCCCCGGCGTCCACTGCCGGGGCGAAGTCCTCGAGGCGGCCCGCTCCCCCACTGGCGATCACCGGGACGCGCACCTCGGCGCGCACGAGGCGGATCAGCTCCAGGTCGTAGCCGGACTTCGTGCCGTCGGCGTCCATGGAGTTCAGCAGGATCTCCCCGGCGCCGAGCTCGGCGGCGCGCACGGCCCAGCCGATGGCGTCGATCCCGGTCGAGCGCCGCCCGCCGTGGGTGGTGACCTCGAACCCGGAGTCGGTGCGCACGTCGGGGGCGGCCGTGCCCGGGCCGCAGCGGCGGGCATCGACCGAGAGCACGACGCACTGGGCGCCGAACCGGTCGGCGGCCTCGGCGAGCAGCTCGGGCCGGGCGATGGCCGCGGTGTTGACACCGCACTTGTCGGCGCCCGCGCGCAGGAGGGCGTCGAAGTCGGCGACGGCGCGCACCCCGCCACCGACCGTCAGCGGGATGAACACCTGCTCGGCGGTGCGCCGGACGACGTCGTAGGTGGTCTCCCGGTCCCCGGAGGAGGCCGTGATGTCCAGGAACGTCAGCTCGTCGGCGCCTGCTGCCCCGTAGGCGGCGGCCAGCTCGACCGGGTCGCCGGCGTCGACGCAGGTCGACGAAGTTCACGCCCTTGACCACACGCCCGGCATCGACGTCCAGGCAGGGGATGACGCGGACGGCGACGGGCATGCCCCCAGCCTAATCGGCCGGCCGGTGCGGTCAGCCCGAGGCGAGATGTGCCGAAGCTGCTATCCCCGGCGGTCGCCACCGCCCCGGAACAGCCGCACGGTGTAGATGACCACCAGCACCGCGCCGAGGATCAGCGAGGCGAAGAAGCCCCACTGGGCGTACTCCTCCATCCGGCTGCCGCTGCCCTGCAGCGCGCTGGCTGCGATGGCCGAGCCGATGATCCCGCCGGAGACCAGCAGGGCGATCATCATCATGCTGGCGATCTGGCGGAACTGGCCCATCTGGCTGTCCAGCGACGAGGTGTCCACCGAGACCGTGAGCTTGCCCTTCTTGAGCTGGTTGTTCCAGGACACCAGGCTCTTGAGGTACTCCGGGGCGGCATGGGCGGCCTGCCCGGCCACCTTGGTGGCCTCCTTGCGCAGCATCTCCTTGACCATCACCTCGGTGCGACGGCGCCTGGGCCTGCTCCAGCACCACCTCGACCGCCGCCGTGGTGAACGGACGGTCGGCCGGGGCCAGCGGGGCGAAGAAGGCCGAGGCCTGGGTCATGGCCTTCATCCCGAGGGTCAGCGCCGGGTCCAGCCGCAGCCCGTTGTCGCGCAGCACGGCCATGCCGGCGTTGAGCACGTCGCGGAAGTCCGCGCCCGAGCCCTTGCCGTACCGGGCCATCTTCCGCTCGAACGCCCGCACGAACGCCGCATCATCGACCGGGCGGAACGGCTGGCTCAGGGAGCGCAGCTGCTGGCCCATGGCCGTCATGTCGCCCTGCACGACCGTCCACAGCAGCGCGATCATGTTCACCCGCTGGGCCACCGACAGCTCGCCCACCATGCCCGAGTCCAGGAACGTGACCACGCCGGTGTCCAGGTTCACGATCAGGTTCCCCGGGTGCGGGTCGGCGTGGAAGAACCCGTCGATCAGCATCATCTTGATCGCCGCGCGCAGGGCGTTCTCGCCGATCACCGACCGGTCCAGGCCCGCGGCGTCCATGGCTGCCACGTTGGAGATCTTGACCCCGGAGATGTACTCCTGGGTCAGGACCCGCATGCTCGACAGGTCGCGGTGCAGGTCGGGGACGTGCACCCCGGGCAGCTCGGCCATGTTCGCGGCCAGCTTCGACATGTTGTACGCCTCGGCGTAGTAGTCCAGCTCCTCCACCAGGTTCGTGCTGAACTCGTCGAGCATCCCGCGCAGGCCCACCTCCCGGGCCCAGGTGCTGCGCGCCTCCATCGCGCGCCCGAGCGTCCGGGTGATCCCGAGGTCGGCATTGACCTGCTGGTCGAGTCCGGGGCGCTGGATCTTGACCACGACCTCCCGGCCGTCGTGCAGCCGGGCGCGGTGCACCTGGGCCAGCGACGCGGCGGCCAGCGGCGTCTCGGAGAACTCCGCGTAGAGGTCCTCGAGTGGCGCCCCGAGCTCGGCCTCGACCAGCGCGCGGGCCGTCTCGAACGGGAAGGTGGGGACCTCGTTCTGCAGCCGGTCCAGCTCCACCCCCCAGTCGTCGGGCAGGACGTTGACCTGGCTGGAGACGATCTGGCCCATCTTCACGTAGGTGGGGCCCAGCTCCTCGAGCAGGATCCGGGTCCGCGTCGCGGGCGACAGCTCGGGGATCGGCTCGGGCAGCTGGTAGACCCACCGCTGCATGCGTCGCCGCGAGGGCCCGAGGACGCTGTTGTCGACGACGGACTCTGCGCCGTAGCCGACCAGCGCGGAGTAGATCTGCTGCAGGCGAAGGTTCTCGCTGATGCTGTCGAGGCTGCTCACCGCAGGCCGTTCCTCTCCTTGTAGTCGCGATCCAGCACGGGCGGCGTGGCCCCGAGCAGGGTCTCGAAGATCAGCCCCAGGATCCCCACGACCAGGCCACCGAACACGAGGGAGACGGGGCGGTAGACCGTGAACGTGTCATCGAGGATCGCCGCCGAGGAGCAGCAGCAGCAGCGTGTTGATGATCACCACCACGATGCCGTAGGTGCTGAAGATGAACCGCAGGACCAGGAACTGCAGGAGCGGCTTCACGGTCGCGTTGAGCAGGCCGAAGATGAGGGCGATCCGGGTGAACTCCCCCCAGCGCCACCCGTTGAAGCCCAGCCCCGGGACGATCGCCACCGTGACCACGACCGCCAGCCCGGCGCTGAGGAAGCGGACGAGGAACAACCGCCAGTTGGAGGCCTGCACCCGGGACCACACAGCCCGGGCGTGGGCAGCCGGGATGCTGCCGATCGGTCCGGTGCCGGCCTCGGGCGGGACGGCCGGGATGGCCTCGTTCGGGACATCGGTGGACGAGTGGGCGGGCACGGCGGCAGCGACCGCGGTGCCGACGGCGACCGTCACCCCGGCGGGGACGACCTCGGGGCTCGGCGCGAGGCCCACGGGATGGTCAGCGGCGACTGCGTCTGCGTGGGCGGGCTGGGCCTCCGGCTCGGGTTCCGGCTCGGGCTCCGGCTCGGGTTCCGGCTCGGGCTCCGGCTCGGGCTCCGGTTCGGGTTCCGGCTCCGCACCGGACCGGGCGGCAAGGACGGGGTCGGGTACCTCGCCGGGTACCGGCACTTCTGGCATCGCCAGGGGCGCCGACTCGACCGGCAGGCTCAGCGTCTCGTCGGGACCGGGAGCTCCATCCCGGGGTCCGGTGGGTTCCTCTGCATCGGTCTCCGGCCATGGCCACCATGTGGGTTCGGGCAGGCTGGCGTCCCCCGGATCCTGCGGCTGCCCCTCGGGTGCCTCGTCCTGCATGGAGCTCCTCCCTCATCGCGCGGCCCTACTCTGCCACACACCCTGCGACCGCTTGGTCTAGCGCGCCGTCGGGACTGGGCCTCTCAGGCCGCCGAATCATCCTCGGGTCGCCATGCGACCACCTCGACCTCGACGAGCATCTCGGGATGGACCAGCCCGCTGACTCCGACCATGGTGGCGGCCGGTCGGACCGCACCGAAGATCTGGGAGTGGGCGCGGCCCACCGCGTCGGCACTGGTCGCCACGTCGACCACGTACATGCGGGTCTGGACCGTGTCGGTGCGCGAGAACCCCGCCCGTTCGAGGGCGAAGAGCGCGGCCTGGAAGGCGACCAGCGCCTGCCCGTGCGGGTCCCCCGGGTGCGCCACGACGCCGTTGACCATCGCGGTCGTCCCCGCGGTCCAGCCGGTGTGCCCGCCGTAGCCGGAGGCCACCACGACCCGGCTGTAGCCGACCTCGTCCTCGTAGAACCCCCCGCTGGCGAACCGCTCGACCGGCATGACCACCCCTTCATCCCCCGGGCGCAGGCTACTGGCGACGGACCCCTACAGGAAGTTCCGGTGCGGTGCGACAGCGGCCAGCGCCTCGGCCAGGGTGAACGCCCCCGCGTACAGGGCCTTGCCCACGATGGCCCCCTCGACGCCCCGCTCCACGAGCTCGGAGAGCCGGTGGAGGTCCTCGAGCCGGGCCACCCCCCCGCTGGCGATCACCGGGCGATCGGTGCGCTCGCAGACCTCTGCGAGCAGGTCCAGGTTCGGCCCGCGCAGGGTGCCGTCCTTGGTCACGTCGGTGACGACGTAGCGGGTGCAGCCGTCGGCGTCGAGGCGGGTCAGGGTCTCCCAGAGGTCACCGCCCTCCTTCGTCCAGCCGCGGGCTGCCAGCGTCGTGCCACGCACATCGAGCCCGACGGCCACACGGTCGCCGTGCTCGCCGATGACGCGCCGGGTCCAGTCCGGGTCCTCGAGGGCGGCCGTGCCGAGGTTCACCCGGCGGCACCCGGTCGCCAGCGCGGCGGTCAACGACTCGTCGTCGCGGATCCCGCCGGAGAGCTCGACCTGGACGTCCAGCCGACCGATCACGTCGGCGAGCAGCTCACGGTTGCTTCCCGTCCCGAAGGCCGCATCGAGGTCGACGAGGTGGATCCACTCGGCGCCCTGGGCCTGGAAGTCCAGGGCGGCCTCCAGCGGCGACCCGTAGGACGTCTCGGTCCCGGACTCGCCCTGGACCAGGCGCACGGCGGTCCCGTCGCGGACGTCGACGGCTGGCAGGAGGATCAGCGGTTCCATGCACGGAAGGCTAGCCGGTCGCTGCGCCGGCCACGCGCGGGATCAGCCCAGCGTGCCCAGCCAGTTGGCCAGCAGGCGAAGGCCGGCGTCACCGGACTTCTCCGGGTGGAACTGGGTCGCTGCCAGGGGACCGTTCTCGATGGCCGCGATGAAACGTGCCCCATGCTCGGCCCAGGTCACGAGCGGCGGGTGGAACGGCTCGGAGACGACGAGATCCCACTGCTGCACCGCGAACGAGTGCACGAAGTAGAAGCGCTCCTCGGTGATGCCCGCGAACAGCGCGGAGCCCTCGGGGGCCTCGACGGTGTTCCAGCCCATGTGCGGCAGGATCGCGGCCGGCAGCTCCGCGACGACGCCGGGCCACTCCCCCACGCCCTCGGTCGCCACGCCGTGCTCCACACCGGACTCGAAGAGGATCTGCATCCCGACGCAGATGCCCAGGACCGGTCGTCCACCCGCGAGGCGGTGGTCCACCAGCTGCGGCCCACGGACGGCCCGGAACCCGGACATGCAGGCGGCGAACGCCCCGACGCCCGGCACGACCAGCCCGTCGGCGGCCATCGCCGCGTCGTAGTCGGAGGTGACCGTCACCTCGGCGCCGACCGCCTGCCAGCGCCCGGGCAGCGGACCGGAGGTTCCCGGACCCGTAGTCCAGGACGACGATGCTGCTCATCGCGGGAAGCGCACGAAGGCCATGACCAGGCTCAGGGCCATCAGCGCCCCCAGCCAGAGCCAGGTCGCCTTGCCCGTCCTGCGGTACTGGACCACCCCGAAGACCATCCACCCGACCAGGAACAACCCCGTGACCGCGAAGCTGATCACGACCGAGGTCGACAACCCGTCGGTCACAGCGCGCCCTTGGTGCTGGGCACCCCCACGACCCGGGGGTCGACCTCGACGGCCGTGCGCAGCGCGCGCGCGACCGCCTTGAACTGCGCCTCGACCATGTGGTGCGGGTTGCGCCCGTAGAGGCAGTGGACGTGCAGGCAGATCTGCGCCGAGGCGGAGATGGACTCCCACACGTGCCGGGTCAGGGTGGTGTCGTAGTCGCCGATCATCGGGGCCATCGCCGGCTCGTCGTGCACGACGTAGGGCCGGCCCGACAGGTCGACCACGGCCCGGGCCAGCGACTCGTCGAGGGGGACCAGCGCGTCGCCGAAGCGGCGGATGCCCACCTTGTCGCCGAGGGCCTGGCGCAGCGCGGCACCGAAGGCCAGTGAGGTGTCCTCCACCGTGTGGTGGCTGTCGACCTCGACGTCACCGGTCGTGGCGATCACCAGGTCGAAGCCGGCGTGCTTGCCGATCTGGGTCATCATGTGGTCGTAGAACGGCACACCGGTGCTGATGTCGGTGGCACCGGAGCCATCCAGCTCCAGCTCGACACGGACGTCGCTCTCCTTGGTCGTGCGCTCGACCTTCGCGAACCGGCCCATCAGGTCCCCTCCTCGCGTGCGTGCGCCCACCTTCTCATGCGAGCACGTCGGCTGGCCCGAGGCTGTCGGTCAGGGCGACTCGGAATGCCGCCATCTCCTCGGGGGTCCCGGCGCTGACCCGCAGCCAGCCGGCCGGGCCGGTGGCCCTGACGAGCACCCCGCGGTCCAGGAGGCGCTGCCAGATCGCGTCACGGTCCGCGAACCGGCCGAACAGCACGAAGTTGGCATCGGAGTCCGCTGCCACCAGACCGGGTTGGGCGCGCACCCACTCGACGAGGGCGTCGCGCTCGTCACGCAGGGCAGCCACCGAACCCAGCAGCTCCGGGGCATGCCGCAGCGCGGTGCGGGCCACCGCCTGGGTGACCGCCGACAGGTGGTAGGGCAGGCGCACGAGCTGGACGGCGTCCACGACCTGCGGGCTGGCCACCAGGTATCCCAGCCGGGCACCGGCCAGGGCGAACGCCTTGCTCATCGTGCGCGTCACCACCAGGCGCGGATGGGCCTCGAGCAGCTCGATCGCCGAGGGCGTGCCCGGGCGCCGGAACTCCGCGTACGCCTCGTCCACGACGACCATGCCGCGGCTGGCCGCGCACAGGGCGTCGATGTCGTCCAGCGACAGGGCGGTCCCCGTCGGGTTGTTCGGCGAGGCCAGCAGGATGACCGCCGGCTGGTGCGCGGCGATGTGGTCCAGGGCAGCGCCGACGTCGACGGTGAAGTCGTCGCGTCGCGGCAGGGTCTGGTACCCGGTGAAGGTGGTCCGGGCGTAGTCGGGGTACATCGAGTAGGTCGGCGCGAACGACAGGGCCACCCGCCCCGGCCCGCCGAAGGCCTGCAGCAGCTGGATCATCACCTCGTTGGACCCGTTCGCGGCCCACACCTGCGCGCCGGTGATCGCCGGGCCGTTCGGGACATCGGTGCGGATGTACGCGGCGAGGTCGGCGCGCAGCGCGCTCGCGTCGCGGTCCGGGTACCGGTTCAGGTCCGTCGTCGCCCCCGCGACGGCGGACGCCACGTCGGAGACCATCGCCGCCGAGGGCGGGTACGGGTTCTCGTTGACGTTGAGCCGGTGGGCGACGTCGAGCTGCGGGGCGCCATAGGGCACCTGCCCGCGCAGCTCCGGGCGCAGCGGGAGGTCGGCCGGATCCCCCGGCCGGTCGGGCGGGGCGCTCACCGGTCGAACCGCACCGTGATGGCCGCGCCGTGGGCGGGGAGGTCCTCGGCGTGGGCCAGCGTGACGACGTGGTCGGCGACGTCGGCCAGCGCGTCCCGGTCGTACTCGATGAGGTTCACCCCGCGCAGGAACGAGGCCACCCCGAGCCCGCTGGAGTGGCAGGCGCACCCGCCGGTGGGCAGGACGTGGTTGGACCCGGCCGCGTAGTCACCCAGGGAGACCGGCGCCCAGGGACCGACGAAGATGGCCCCCGCGTTGCGGACGCGCATCGCCACCTCGCGGGCGTCACGGGTGTGGATCTCGAGGTGCTCGGCGGCGTACGCGTTGACGACGGCCAGCCCGTCAGTGATCGAGTCCACGAGGATGATCGCGCTCTGGTCACCACCGAGCGCCTCGCGGATGCGCATCGAGTGCTTGGTGGCGGCGACCTGGACCTCGAGGGCGGAGGCCACGTCCCTGGCCAGCTTGGGTGACGTCGTGACCAGCACCGACGCGGCGATCACGTCGTGCTCAGCCTGGCTGATGAGGTCGGCAGCCACGATGGCCGCGTCGGCCGTGTCGTCGGCCAGGATGGCGATCTCCGTGGGACCGGCCTCCGAGTCGATGCCGATGCGGCCCTTGAGCAGGCGCTTGGCGGCGGTGACCCAGATGTTGCCCGGTCCGGTGACGAGGTTGACCGGACGGCACACGGTTCCGTCGTCGAGCGGTGCGCCGTAGGCGAACAGCGCGATCGCCTGGGCGCCCCCGGCCGCGTACACCTCGTCGACCCCGAGCAGGGCGCAGGCAGCGAGGATGGTCGGGTGCGGCAGCCCACCGAACTCCTTCTGCGGCGGCGAGGCGACAGCGAGCGAGCCGACGCCCGCGATCTGGGCGGGGACGACGTTCATCACCACCGACGACGGGTACACAGCACGCCCGCCGGGCACGTACAGCCCCACGCGGTCGACCGGGATCCAGCGCATCGTGACCGTCCCACCGGGGACGACCTCGGTGGTGCGGTCAGGCCGGACCTGGTCGGCGTGCACGCGACGGACGCGCTCGATCGCCACCTCGAGGGCCCGACGAACGTCCGGATCGAGCGCGTCGAGGGCGGCAGCGATGGCAGCGGCGGGGATGCGCAGGTGCTCGGGGCGCACCCCGTCGAGGCGCTCGCCGTGATCGAGGACCGCCGGTGCGCCGCGCTTGGCCACATCGGCGACGATCGGACGCACGACCTCCAGGGCGTGATCGACGTCCATCGCGGCCCGCGGCACCACGGCGCCGAGGTTGGCAGGCAGGCCAGCCCGCAGGTCCAGTCGACGGATCATGGGCACAATTCTAGGACGCGCCAGTCGTCCAGGCGTGAGTGCGCCGACCCTCTCAGTTGGACCAGGCGCGCGCGCCGGCCAGGTCGACCGCCGGCATCGACGGAAGCGCGGACATGACGTCGATCTCGCGACGCAGCACGGCACACACGGACTCCAGTCGCTGCTCGGCGTCCTCGATCCCCAGCAGCGACTGCCGCTCGGGCAGGTCGGTGACGATCGCTGAGGCCACCAGGTAGCTCAGGACCACCGGATCGTCGGGCAGGTGGTCGATGTGGGCCATCCGGATGACGCCCCAGCCGGCGATGACCTCCCGGTAGGCCCCGAGCAGCCGGACGGCCTCGGAGGCCAACCTCCGGGTCCGCGCCGGCTCCCCGATGGGCTCCTCGTGCAGGCGCACCTCGGCCCGGGTGTACGGCAGGTCGTCATCGACGGACTCGATCGAGAACCGGCGGGCCCCCACGGTCACGATGTCGTACCGGCCATCCGGCAGCTCGTCCATCTTGGTGATCCGGGCCATCGTGCCCAACTCGTAGAGCCCAGCCCGCCCGTCGGCCTCGGTGCACCCCGGGCGCATCGCGACGACCCCGAAGCCGCGCTCGTCCTCGGGGGCGTCAGCCAGCGTGCTCACCATCAGGCGGTAGCGCGGTTCGAAGATGTGCAGCGGGAGGACGAGCCCCGGCACGAGGACCGTGCGCAGCGGGAACAGCGGGACCGTGGGCACCTGCACAGGCTAGGGCCTGTTCCCACAACCCGCGCGGGAACCGGAACCGGGCACGTCCCGACGTGTCGGTGGCAGGATCGACCCATGGCGAAGAAGTCCAGCGGATCCACCGGCACGCCGGCGACCCGCGTGCTGGCCGAGGCGGGGGTCCCCCACGTGCTGCGCACGTATGCCCATGATCCGCGCAGCACGTCCTACGGCCTCGAGGCGGCCGCCGCCCTCGGGGTCGAGCCCGAGCGCGTGTTCAAGACGTTGCTGGCCGACGTGGACGGGGCGCTCGTGGTGGGGGTCGTGCCCGTCGACACCCAGCTGGACCTCAAGCTGCTGGCCGCGGCCGTGGGCGGCAAGCGCGCGGCGATGGCGGAGGTGGCCCGGGCCGAGCGCGCGACCGGCTACGTGGCCGGGGGGATCTCCCCGCTCGGGCAGCGCCAGGCCCACCCGACGGTGGTCGACGAGTCGGCCCTCCCCCACGGATCGATCCTGGTCTCCGGTGGCCGGCGCGGGCTGGACGTCGAGCTGCAGCCGAGCCACCTGATCGAGCTGACGCGGGCCCGGGTCGCCCCCATCGCCCGGCGGCCCTGAGGCGGTTCAGCCCAGGCAGGCGGGCCCGAGCAGGGCCTTGAGGTCGCCGTACAGGGCCGGCGAGGGCACCACCCGCAGCCGGTCGTCGATCGACAGGACCGTGGTGGTGCCGCCGTTGCGCAGGTGGATGTGCACCTCGACCGTTCCCGGGTGGTTGCCCAGGACCTCACGCAGGCGGTCCACCACCGGCGGCGTGCAGCGGGCGATGTCCAGGTGGATGGCCACCGGACCCGACGCCGTGGCGTCGCTGATGTTCGGGGCCGTGACGTCCATGCCGCGCAGCCGCGGCGCGTTGTCGTCGCCCTTCTCCAGCCGTCCGCGGACCACGATCACGACGTCCTCGGCCAGCACGACCCCCGCGGTCGCGTACAGCTGCGGGAAGCACATGACCTCCACCGAGCCGGCGAGGTCCTCGAGGGTGACGATCGCCCACGGCTCGCCCTTGGCCTTGGTGGTCTTGCGCTGGACGCTGGTGACCAGCCCGGCGACCGTGACCATCTGCCCGTCCACGCGCTCGTCGGCGGCGAGCGCGGAGATCGGCATGTCCGACAGGGAGCTCAGCACGTGCTCGAGGCCGAACAGCGGGTGGTCGCTCACGTAGAGGCCCAGCATCTCGCGCTCGTAGGCCAGCAGGGTCTTCTTGTCCCACTCCGTCGGAGGGGGGACCAGCCGGGCACCCGGGGCGGCCTCGGTGACCTCGCCACCCATGCCGGCGAACAGGTCGAACTGCCCCACGGCCTCGGCGCGCTTGGTGTCCAGCGCTGCGTCGATGGCCTGCTCGTGGATCGCCAGGAGCCCCTTGCGGGTGTCGCCGAAGCTGTCGAAGGCACCGGCCTTGATCAGGGACTCGACGAGGCGCTTGTTGCACACGCCGATCTCGACCTTGGCGATGAAGTCGCCGAAGTCCGCGAACCGGCCCTTGGCGCTGCGCGTGCGGATGATCGAGTCGACCACGTTGGCACCCACGTTGCGGATCGCCGACAGGCCGAAGCGGATGTCGGTGCCGACGGGGGCGAAGTCCGACTGCGACTCGTTGACGTCCGGGGGCAGGACCTTGATGCCCATGCGCCGGCACTCGTTGAGGTAGATCGCCGACTTGTCCTTGTCGTCGGCGATCGAGGTGAGCAGGCCGGCCATGTACTCGGCCGGGTAGTTGGCCTTCAGGTAGGCCGTCCAGTAGGAGACCAGGCCGTACCCGGCCGTGTGCGCCTTGTTGAAGGCGTAGTCCGAGAAGGGGACGAGGATGTCCCAGAGGGTCTTGATGGCGGCCTCGGAGTAGCCGTTGGCCCGCATCCCCTCGGCGAAGGGGACGTACTCCTTGTCGAGGATCTCCTTCTTCTTCTTGCCCATCGCGCGGCGCAGCAGGTCCGCGCTGCCCAGCGAGTAGCCGGCCAGCTTCTGGGCGATCGCCATGACCTGCTCCTGGTAGACGATCAACCCGTAGGTGTCGCCCAGGATCTCGGCCAGCGGCTCGGCGAGCTCGGGGTGGATCGGCGTGACCGGCTGGCGGCCGTTCTTGCGGTCGGCGAAGTCGTTGTGCGCGTTGGCGCCCATGGGACCGGGCCGGTAGAGCGCCAGGACCGCGGAGATGTCCTCGAAGTTGGTCGGGGCCAGTCGCGTGAGCAGCGCCCGCATGCCGGAGTTGTCCAGCTGGAACACGCCCAGCGTGTCGCCGCGGGCCAACAGCTCATAGGTGGGGACGTCGTCGAGTGTCAGCTCCTCGAGGACGACCTTGTGCCCCCCGTTGGCCTCGATGTGGCGCAGCGCGTCGTCGAGGATCGTGAGGTTGCGCAGGCCCAGGAAGTCCATCTTCAGCAGGCCCAGGGACTCGCACGCCCCCATGTCCAGCTGGGTGATGATCGAGCCGTCCTGCTCGCGGCGCATGATCGGGATGACGTCGAGCAGCGGCTCGGCCGAGAGGATCACCCCGGCGGCATGGACGCCCCACTGCCGGCGCAGGCCCTCGAGGCCGCGCGCGGTGTCGACGACCTCGCGCAGGTCGTCCTCGCTCTCGTAGAGCGTGCGGAAGTCCGCGGCCTCCTTGTAGCGGGCGTGACTCGGGTCGAAGATCCCGGCCAGCGGGATGTCCTTGCCCATGACCGCCGGGGGCATCGCCTTGGTCAGCTTCTCCCCCACGGCGAACGGGTGGCCGAGCACGCGCGCGGAGTCCTTCAGGGCGGCCTTGGCCTTGATCGTCGAGTACGTGACGATCTGCGCGACCCGCTCCTCGCCGTAGCGCTGCGTGGCGTAGCGGATCATCTCGGCGCGCCGACGCTCGTCGAAGTCCATGTCGATGTCGGGCATCGAGACGCGCTCGGGGTTCAGGAACCGCTCGAACAGCAGTCCGTGGCTCATCGGGTCGAGCTCGGTGATCCCGAGGGCGTAGGCGATCAGTGCGCCCGCGGCCGACCCACGACCCGGGCCCACGCGGATGCCCACGCTCTTGGCGTGCGCGACGAGGTCGGCGGTGACCAGGAAGTACCCCGGGAAGCCCATCTGGCAGATGACGCCCACCTCGTAGGCGGCCTGGTCACGGCGGTCCTGCGGCACGCCGTTCGGGAACCGGTGGGCCAGGCCGCGCTCGACCTCCTTGACCAGCCACGACTCCTCGGTCTCCCCCTCGGGGACCGGGAACCGGGGCATCAGGTTGCGCCCCTCGGTGAACTCGACGTTGCAGCGCTCGGCGACCAGCAGCGTGTTGTCGCATGCGTCGGGATGCTCGGCCCAGAGGGTGCGCATCTCCAGGGCGGACTTCAGGTAGAAGTCGCGGGCGTCGAACTTGAAGCGGTTCGGGTCGGCCATCGTCTTGCCGGTCTGCACGCACAGCAGCACCTCATGGGACTCCGCGTCCGCGGCGTGCGTGTAGTGCAGGTCGTTGGTCGCCAGCAGCGGGAGCTTCAGGTCCTTGGCCAGGCGGAGCAGCTCGGCACGGGTGCGGCGCTCGATCTCGATGCCGTGGTCCATGAGCTCGCAGAAGAAGTTGTCCGGGCCCAGGATGTCGCGGTAGTCGGCCGCGGCCTGGCG
>CAWEVG010000042.1:0-227675 GCA_963812395.1 uncultured Actinomycetes bacterium | reverse complement strand
AGCCGACCTGGTCGCGCTGGGCCCGGTTGACCGCGGAGATGATCGCCTTGAGCGACGCCGTGACGATCGACGAGTCGATGCCGACGCCCCACAGCACCCGGCCGCCGATCGCGCACTCCACGAACGCCGCCGCCTTGGCGTCGCCGCCGGCCGACATCGCGTGCTCGGAGTAGTCCAGGACGCGGACGTCGATGTGGTGGGCGGCCAGCGCGTCGCAGAACGCGGCGATCGGGCCGTTGCCGTGGCCGACTCCCTCGAACTCGCGCGCGTGGTGGGCGTTGTCGCGGATGACGGTGCGGACCATCGTCTCGCCGTCGACGTCGGACTCGACCAGCACGTGGCGCAGCTTCAGCCGGCCCCACGGCATCTCCGGGACGGGCAGGTACTCGTCGGCGAAGATCTCGCACATCTGCGCCGGCGCGACCTCGCCGCCCTCGGAGTCGGTCATCCGCTGGATCACCTGGGAGAACTCGATCTGCAGCCGGCGCGGCAGCTCGAGGCCGTGCTCGGTGCGCATGATGTAGGCCACGCCGCCCTTGCCGGACTGGCTGTTGACCCGGATGACGGCCTCGTAGGTGCGGCCGATGTCGTGCGGGTCGATCGGCAGGTAGGGGACCTCCCAGCGGAACGTCTCCACCGGGACGCCGGCCATGCCCGCGTCGGTGGCCATCGCCTTGAAGCCCTTGTTGATGGCGTCCTGGTGCGAGCCGGAGAACGCGGTGAACACCAGGTCGCCGCCGTACGGGTGCCGCTCGGGCACCTTCAGCTGGTTGCAGTACTCGACCGTGCGCCGGATCTCGTCGATGTCGCGGAAGTCGATCTGCGGGTCGATGCCCTGGCTGAACAGGTTCATGCCCAGGGTCACCAGGCAGACGTTGCCGGTGCGCTCGCCGTTGCCGAACAGGCAGCCCTCGATCCGGTCGGCGCCGGCCATGAAGCCCAGCTCGGCGGCGGCCACGGCCGTGCCGCGGTCGTTGTGCGGGTGCAGGCTCAGCACGATCGATGTCGCGGTGGCGCAGGTTGCGGTGCATCCACTCGATCGAGTCGGCGTAGACGTTCGGGCGTGGCCATCTCGACGGTGGCGGGCAGGTTGATGATGACCTTGCGCTCCGGCGTGGGCTGCCACACGTCGTTGACCGCGTTGCAGACCTCGACGGCGAACTCCAGCTCGGTGCCCGTGTAGGACTCGGGGGAGTACTCGTAGTAGATCTCGGTGTCGGGCGTGATCTGCTCGGCGTACTTCATGCACAGCTGCGCGCCGTGCACGGCGATGTCCTTGATGCCGTCCTTGTCCAGGCCGAACACCACCCGGCGCTGCAGCGTGGAGGTCGAGTTGTACAGGTGGACGATCGCCTGCTTGGCGCCCGCGGATCGACTCGTAGGTGCGCTCGATCAGGTGCTCGCGGGCCTGGGTCAGGACCTGGATGACGACGTCGTCGGGGATCAGGTCGCCCTCGATCAGCTCGCGGACGAAGTCGAAGTCGGTCTGGCTGGCCGACGGGAAGCCGACCTCGATCTCCTTGTAGCCCATGCGGACCAGCAGCTCGAACATGCGCTTCTTGCGGTCCGGGGTCATCGGGTCGATCAGGGCCTGGTTGCCGTCGCGCAGGTCGACGGCGCACCAGCGCGGGGCCTGGGTGATGACCGTGCTCGGCCAGGTGCGGTCGGACAGGGCGACGGGCGTGAACGTGGAGTAGCGCTGATAGGCCATCGGGGACGGCTTCTGGGCGGTGCGCCTGCGAGTACGGTGTGGACGATGTGGTGCTCATGATCTCGGCTCCTGGGGATGTCTGGGGGGTTCGACCCGTGGGGTCTCGAACCGGCGCACGCGATCACCCGCGACAGGGGAGCCGGTTGGATCAGGCCCCGCCGCGGCTACCAAGGAGCAGTCGCACGGTGAACATCGGGAACAGGGTAGCGCATGGTTGAGCGGGCGCGCACGCACCGTTCTGGGGCGGTTCCGGACGGGTCCGGCCTGGAGCCGGCGCTGTTCCGGAGACCCGGCTCGCTCACTCCAGCGGCAGGCGCGCCTCGGTCTCGCCGTCGACGATCCGGCCGGTGGGGACGAACCCGTGGGCCAGGTAGAACGGGCGCGGAGAGCCCTTGCCCTCCGCCCAGCTCACGAGCAGCGTCGAGGCGCCCATCGCGCGGCACTCGTCGGCGAGGAGCTCCAGGGCGCGGGAGCCGATCCCGCGGCGCTGGTGCATGCGGTCCATCAGCAGTCGCCACAGGTACGGCTCGGGGTGGTTGCGGCGTCGTCACAGCCATCATCGCGAAGCCGACGGTCTGGCTGTCCGCCTCGATCGCCCGCATCCACGGCACGAGCGGGGATCCGTCGACGACGTCGGGAAGCAGCGCGTCGGCGAACGAATCGAGCATCGGCGCGACGAACGCGCGCTGGCTGTGGTGCGTGCGCAGCGCGAGCAGTGCGGCCTTGTTCGCCTGGGTCACGGGAGTGAGGCGCACGTCAACCGGTGGGGTGCGCGGGCGGGCTCGCCAGGCCTCCCAGTCCGGGCGGGTCATCCCGTAGATCCAGTCGTCGGAGTTGTCCTCGCCGAGCCAGAACGACAGCCGCGTGTGCCCCTCGAAGACGAACCCGGTCCGCTCGAGGACCATCGCCGAGGCGCGGTTGTCCGGGTGCAGCATCCCGGTGAGCCGGGTCACGGGAAGCGCATCCAGGATCCACGCCACGAACGCCTCGAGGGCCTCTGCCGCGTAGCCCTGCCCCCAGTGCTGGGTGGCCATCGAGTAGCCGACCTCAGCCGTGCGCGACTCGTTGGTCAGGTGCAGCACCAGGTCACCCACGACCTCGTCGCTGGCCGCCTCCACGACCGTGGACATGAACCACTGGCCGTCCACCGGTCCGTCCATCGCCAGGATGTCGGTGATGATCGACTCGGCGCGCTCGCGCGGGTAGGGGATCTGCCAGGCCTGGAGCTCGGCCACGCGGGGGTCGTTGCGCCGTTCGAACAGTGGGTCGACATCGTCGGGGCGCACCGGGCGGAGGACCAGGCGGCGGGTGCGCAGCACGGGGAACATCCGCCGACCCTACCGAGGCTGGGCGGCGCCCGCCCCAGCGCGTCGATCGCCCGGGCCGTCGACGCTGTGGACCCTCCAGTCCGCCCTGGGCTGGTCCGACTCACGAACGGGCCCCCCGTGGGCGATACCGGGGCTTCAACGCGCGTAGCGTGAATGGCATGACGACGACACGAGGTCAGAACAGGCACACAGTCGAGCCCCTTGCCCCGGCGCCGCCGTGTGCTGTGTCGGCCGAGGGCGTCCCACTGTTCGGAGGCTACGAGGGCATCGTCGCCACGACCGGGATGGCGGGGCTGTCGGGGGACTTCACGCTTGGGGGCTCCGACCCGCTCGGCATGGCCCGTCGCCGGATCCGGCAGAAGTCGTGGGTGTACGTGTTCGCCGCCACCCCGGAGATCGCCGTCACCTGCCTGCTGGCGAACATGGCCGTCACGGGCTCCGGCTTCCTGATGGTCACGGACCTGCGCACCGGCGAGGTGATCGCCGACACCAGTCGCAAGGGCGCCCTCGCGAGCGTGAATGACGCACCGGGTGACGGCTTGCGGGCGGCCTATCGACTGCCCGGTACCCGCTATGCACGTGCGTCGCGACGGTGAGGCAGACGCGGTTGCGCGCGTCGGTGGGTCGATCGCTCGCCTCACTGCCCGGCCAGTCGCGGCCCTGGATCGAGGCCGACCTGACCCTGCGCGAGACGGGCGTCGGGATCACGGCGGTCTCGCGAGGTGGAGCACGGCGACGAGTCGTCGGTCTCAGTCACGGGGAAGACCGCCGGGCTCGCCGTCACCGGTGAGGTCGTGGTGCACACGGACGGGGGCGCCCGGACCTTCACCCTCGACGGCGGGTTCGGTGGGTACGACTACACGAAGGGCCTCATGCCGCGGAGCACCTCGTGGCGGTGGGCCTATGGGACCGGCCGGCTGCCCGACGGCACCGTCCTCGGCTTCAACCTGACCGAGGGCTTCTCCGGGGTCGGTGAGCGGTCGCGGGAGAACGTGGTCTGGATCGACGGCCGGCCCAGCGCGCTGGACGCGCGCACGCGGTTCGAGTTCGACCACGCCGACGTGATGAAGCCCTGGCGGATGACGACGGTGGACGGGACCGTGAGGTTGCGCTTCGAGCCGTTGGCGCCGCACAACGAGCACCTCGACGTGAAGGTGCTGCGAAGCCACTTCGTGCAACCGGTCGGGCATCTTCAGCGGTGAGATCGACGTCGCCGGGCGGACGTACGTCATCGACCGGATGCCCGGGGTGTCCGAGGACCAGGACATCGTCTGGTAGCCGTCGGGCTGGGGGAGCCCGGTGGGGCTCCGGGCGCGCAACCACCGGTCGGGGCCGTCCGGCCCGCACATTAGGGTTCTCCCGTGACCCAGTTGAAGCTTGCTGTCATTGCCGGCGACGGGATCGGCACCGAGGTGGTGGCCGAGGGCCTGAAGGTGCTCGACGCCGTGGCGCCGTCGGCCGGCCTCTCGGTGGCGACCACCGACTACGACCTCGGTGCGCGCCGCTACAACGCGACCGGCGAGACGCTGCCGGCATCCGTGCTGGCCGAGCTGCGCGGGCAGGACGCGATCCTGCTGGGCGCGATCGGCGACCCGAGCGTGCCGCCGGGCGTGCTCGAGCGGGGGGTGCTGCTCCCGTTGCGCTTCGAGCTCGACCACCACGTGAACCTGCGTCCGGTGAAGCTGTTCCCGGGCGTGGCCACGCCGCTGGCGGGCAAGGGCCCGGCGGACATCGACATGGTCGTGTGCCGTGAGGGCACCGAGGGGCCCTACGTCGGCTCCGGCGGCACGCTGCGCCGTGGGACGCCCCACGAGGTGGCCACCGAGGAGAGCCTGAACACGCGGTTCGGCGTCGAGCGGATCGTCCGCGACGCGTTCAGCCGGGCCGGTGCGCGCCGCGGCAAGGTCACGCTCGTGCACAAGACGAACGTCCTGGTGCACGCGGGTTCGCTGTGGCAGCGGACGTTCGACGAGGTCGCCGCGGAGTTCCCCGACATCACGACCGACTACTGCCACGTCGACGCCGCGGCGATGTTCTTCCTGACGCAGCCCGAGCGGTTCGACGTGGTGGTCACCGACAACCTGTTCGGCGACATCCTCACCGACATCGGCGCGGCGATCGCCGGTGGCATCGGCCTCGCGGCCAGCGGCAACATCGACCCGAGCCGGACCAACCCCAGCATGTTCGAGCCGGTGCACGGCTCCGCGCCCGGACATCGCCGGGCAGGGCAAGGCCGACCCGACCGCGACCGTGCTCTCGGTGGCGATGCTGCTGGCGCACCTCGGGCATCAGGACGCCGCCGACCGTGTCGAGGCAGCGGTCGCCGCCGACCTGGCGACGCGTGGGACGACTGTGCGCTCCACCAGCGAGATCGGCGACGCCCTGGCGGCCGGCGCCGCCGGCTGAGTCGTCGCAGTCCCGCAGGCGGCCCGAGGGTGCGCGGGTCCCGCCTGCCGCTCAGGTGCCGCGTCCCAGTATCCGGAAGCCCTCGCGACCGGATGCTGGGATCAGCGATACTGCCCTCATGAGCACCGACGCAGCCACCCCCTGGTACCGCAGCGCCGCCGAGATGTCGGCGGCCGGCATCGACCTGTACCCGGTGACCGCGCGCGTGGCCGCCAAGGTCGCCGACCGCAGCAGCGGGGCGGTCCGCCCGGAGGAGCAGCGGGCGGCGATCCTGGCCGACCCGGGGTTCGGTCGGTACTTCACCGACCACATGGTGCGCGCCGACTGGGCGGCGGACGCCGGCTGGGGCGAGCCCGAGCTCGTCGACTACGCCCCCCTGCCGATCGACCCCGACAGCATGTTCATCCACTACGGGCAGTCGATCTTCGAGGGCCTCAAGGCCTACCGGCATCCGGACGGCTCGCTCAACGCCTTCCGCCCGGAGGCCAACGCCGCGCGGTTCGCCCGCAGCGCCCGGCGGCTGGCCATGGCCGAGCTGCCCGAGGACCTGTTCCTCGGGTCGGTCGAGGCGCTCGTCCGCGCCGACGCGGCCTGGGTGTCCGAGGACCCGGAGAAGAGCCTCTACCTGCGGCCGTTCGTGTTCGCCACCGAGATCGGCCTGGGCGTGCGCCCGGCCAACGCCTACACCTACCTGCTGATCGCGTCGCCGGCCGGCGCGTACTTCCCGCGCGGCGTGAAGCCGGTGAGCGTCTGGCTGTCGACGGAGTTCGTGCGCGCGGCGCCGGGCGGGACCGGCGAGGCCAAGTGCGCGGGCAACTACGCCGCCTCGCTGATCGCCCAGGCGCAGGCCGCCGAGCAGGGCTGCGACCAGGTCGTCTGGCTCGACGCGATCGAGCGCCGCTGGGTCGAGGAGATGGGCGGGATGAACCTCGTCTTCGTCTACGGCACCGGCGACTCCGCGCGCCTGGTCACGCCCGCGCTGACCGGCACCCTGCTGCCCGGCATCACCCGCGACTCGCTGCTGACGCTGTCGCGCCATCTCGGGATCCCCGCCGAGGAGGGCCGGATCTCGATCGAGGACTGGCAGGCAGGGCAACGCCAGCGGCGAGATCTCCGAGGTCTTCGCCTGCGGCACGGCCGCGGTCATCACCCCCGTCGGGTCGGTCAAGTCCGCCACCGCGGAGTGGACGGTCGGCGACGGCCAGCCCGGGCCGGTCACGATGACGCTGCGCCACGCGCTGCTCGACATCCAGACCGGTCGCACCGACGACCCGTTCGGCTGGATCCACCGCATCGGCTGATCGGTCAGGTCATGGACGGCGCGGTGCGACCGGAGGCGGGCACTGGGCGGCGCCCTCCTTGCGATCGGGCTCCTCTACCTCGCGTTCCTCGGGGGCGCCGAAGGTGCGGCCGGAGCCGTGCTCTTCGCCGGTGCCCTGATCGCAGTGCTGGTCGGTGGGGTCCTGCTCTGGCGGGGAGGCGATCCTGACCGCCGCGGGGTCGCGCCCTCTGGATCTGCCCCCGTTCGGACGATCTGCTCCCGTTCAGCGGCGGAGCAGATCGTCCGAACCGCGCGAGCCAGATCGCCTGCGCCGACCGCAAGGGGTAGGGGGCTCGCGCTCCGCGGGGCGGGCGTGGCATGATTCCGCCATGGCCGCATCGGCGATCATTATCGGCAAGCGCGCTGGCGTCTGACGCAGACGCAGCGCGCTAACCCCCTACGCCTTCGGGCCAGGGGGTTTTCTGTTGGAGGGGCACCATGGACCGCGACGCATTCCACGTCTTCGACACGACCCTGCGCGACGGGGCCCAACGTGAGGGCATCTCGTACTCGGTCAGCGACAAGCTGGCGGTGGCGCGCCTGCTCGACGAGCTCGGGGTGGGCTTCATCGAGGGCGGCTGGCCCGGCGCGATGCCCAAGGACACCGAGTTCTTCGCCCGCGCCGCAGCGGGGGAGCTGAAGCTCGCCAACGCGCAGCTCGTCGCCTTCGGCGCCACCCGCAAGCCCGGGATCAACGTGGCCGACGACGCCCAGGTCCGCGCGCTGCTGGACTCGCAGGCGCCGGTCGTGTGCCTCGTGGCCAAGTCCGACGTGCGCCACGTCAAGGAGGCCCTGCGCACCACCAACGAGGAGAACCTCGCGATGGTGCACGACACCGTCGACTTCCTCGTGCGGCAACGGCCGGCGCGTGTTCGTCGACTGCGAGCACTTCTTCGACGGCTACAAGCACGACCCGGACTACGGCGTGACCCTGCTGAAGACGGCCTTCGATGCCGGCGCCAGCGTCGGCGTCATGTGCGACACCAACGGCGGGATGCTGCCGCTGGGCATCTACCGGATCGTCACCGACGTGCGCGAGCGCTCGGGCGTCCGGCTGGGCATCCACTGCCAGGACGACACGGCCTGCGCGGTCGCCAACACCCTGGCGGCGGTCGAGGCCGGCGTCACCCACGTGCAGTGCACGGCCAACGGGTACGGCGAGCGCACCGGCAACGCCGACCTGTTCTCGGTCGTCGCCAACCTCGAGCTCAAGCTGGGGATCAAGGCCCTGCCCGAGGGCAACCTGCGCGAGTCCAAGCGGATCAGCCACGCCCTGGCCGACATCACCAACCTCCCGCCGAACACGCACCAGGCCTACGTCGGCGTCTCGTCGTTCGCCCACAAGGCTGGGCTGCACGCCTCCGCGCTGAAGGTCAACGAGGAGCTCTACAGCCACATCGACCCGCGCCTGGTCGGCAACGACACCCGGATCCTGGTGACCGAGATGGCCGGCCGGGCCTCCGTCGAGCTCAAGGGCCGCGAGCTGGGCGTGGACATCGCCTCGGACCCGGCGGCCCTGGCCCGGGTCGTCGAGACGGTCAAGACCCGCGAGTCCCAGGGGTGGACCTTCGAGGCCGCCGACGCCTCCTTCGAGCTGGTCATGCGCGACGAGCTGCCGGTGAGCAGCGGCGCTACTTCGACGTCGAGTCCTGGCGCACGATCGTCGCCGCAGGTGAACGGCGACGGGCACGGCTCCGAGGCGACCGTCAAGGTCCATGCCGGGGGCCAGCGGATCGTCAGCGTCGGGGAGGGCAACGGCCCGGTCAACGCCCTGGACAACGCCCTGCGGTCCGCGCTCGCGCAGATCTACCCGGAGCTCGACGGACTCGAGCTGGTCGACTACAAGGTCCGGATCGTCCCCGGGGCCAAGGGCACGGACGCCGTCACCCGCGTGCTGATCCAGACCGACGACGCCGAGGGCAGCTGGTCGACCGTGGGCGTGCACGAGAACGTGATCGTCGCGTCGTGGCTGGCCATCGTGGACGCCGTCGACTACGGGCTCATGCGCGCCGGGGTGGCCCCGCCGGAGGGCGTCGCGGGTGGAGCGGCCGGTGCGAACGCCAACGCGGGCGGAGCGGCCCCCGCTGACGCCATCGGCTGCCGGGGCGGTCGCAGTCGACGCGGGAGCCGGGGCATGAGGATCGCGCGGTACTCCCACGACGGCCTGGTCCGCTACGGCGTGGTCGAGGGAACCGAGGTGCTCGAGCTCCCCGGCCACCCGTTCGCCGTCGCGGGCGAGCCGCTGACCACGACGGGCACGGTCCACGACCTCGACGCGGTCCGGCTGCTGGCGCCGGTCCTGCCGAGCAAGATCATCGGCATCGGCAAGAACTACGCCGACCACGCCGCCGAGATGGGCGGCCCCGCGCCGGCAGCAGCCGCTGATGTTCCTCAAGCCGACCACGGCCCTGATCGGACCGGACGACCCGATCGTGCTGCCGCCGGAGTCCTCCGAGGTGCACCACGAGGCCGAGCTGGCGGTCGTCATCGGGCGGATGTGCCGACGGGTGCCGGCCGACCAGGCCGCCGCGGTGATCCTCGGCTACACCTGCGCCAACGACGTGACGGCCCGGGACCTGCAGCGCTCGGACGGCCAGTGGACCCGGGCCAAGGGCTTCGACACGTTCTGCCCGCTGGGGCCCTGGATCGAGACCGACCTGGACGCCGCCGACGTCCTCGTCGAGTGCGAGGTGAACGGCGTGGTCACGCAGGCGGCGTCCACGGCCACGCTGATCCACTCAGTGCCGGCGCTGGTCGAGGCAGTGTCGGCTGTGATGACGCTGCTGCCCGGCGACGTGATCCTGACCGGCACCCCCGCCGGTGTCGGACCACTGGCCGCCGGCGACGAGGTCACGGTGACCATCGCCGGCCTCGGCACCCTGGTCAACAAGGTCCGCTGAGCCGGACGTCCAGCGCCGGTAGGATTCGCGCATCATGTCTGAGCCCCTTGATGTCCTCGCGCCCGTCGACCTGCCCGCCCGCGCCAGCAACCCGGACGTCCGCGTCCGGTTCTGCCCGTCCCCGACCGGCAACCCGCACGTCGGCATGGTCCGCACGGCCCTGTTCAACTGGGCCTACGCCCGGCACACGGGCGGCACGTTCGTGTTCCGGATCGAGGACACCGACTCCGCGCGCGACACCGAGGAGTCCTACGAGCAGCTCCTCGCGGCCCTGACGTGGCTCGGCCTGGACTGGGACGAGGGCCCCGGGGTCGGCGGGGCCTACGGGCCCTACCGGCAGTCGCAGCGTCTCGAGGTCTACGCCAACGCCGCCCGTGACCTGCTGGCCGCCGGGCGTGCCTACGAGTGCTTCTGCACCCCCGAGGAGCTCGAGGTGCGCCGCGAGCAGGCCCGCAAGGAGGGCCGCACGCCGGGGTACGACGGCCACTGCCGCGACCTGTCCGCCGAGCAGGCAGAGGTGTTCCGCGCCGAGGGCCGCACGCCCGCGCTGCGCTTCCGGATGCCCGGCACCGAGCTGACCTGGGACGACCTCGTGCGTGGTCCGGTGACCTTCGCCCCCGAGCACGTCCCGGACTTCGTCCTCGTCCGCGGCAACGGCGAGCCGCTCTACACGCTGGTCAACCCGGTCGACGACGCGCTGATGCGGATCACCCACGTCCTGCGCGGCGAGGACCTGCTGTCGAGCACCCCGCGGCAGATCGCCCTCTACGACGCCCTCGCCGAGATCGGGGTCTCCGACGGCACGACCCCGCGGTTCGGGCACCTGCCCTACGTGATGGGCGAGGGCAACAAGAAGCTGTCCAAGCGCGACCCGCAGTCGAGCCTGAACCTGTACCGCGAGGAGGGCTTCCTCCCCGAGGGGCTGCTGAACTACCTCGCGCTGCTCGGCTGGTCGATGGGGGAGGACCGCGAGTTCTTCTCCAAGGAGCAGATGGCGGCGGCGTTCTCGCTGGACCGGGTGAGCGCGAACCCCGCGCGCTTCGACCTCAAGAAGTGCACGGCGATCAACGGCGACTGGATGCGTGCGCTGCCGGCCGAGGAGCTGGCCCGCCGCGTGCAGCAGGTGCTCGTCGAGCGCGGTGTGATGCTCGACCCGGTGGCCGAGCAGGACGCCCGGACCCTCGCCGCGGCCATCCCGCTGGTCCAGGAGCGCATGGAGACCCTCGGCCAGGCCGTGGGCATGCTGGGCTTCCTGTTCGTCGACGAGGCGGCCTTCGCCCCCGACCCCGACGACGCCGCCCGGATGCTGGGGACGGAGTCCGAGCCGGTGCTGACCGCCGCGCGTGCCGCCCTGGCGGACCTCGGGCGAGTGGACCGCCGCCTCGATCGAGGCGGCCCTGCGTGCGGCACTCATCGAGGGACTCGGGCTCAAGCCGAAGGTGGCGTTCGGCTCGCTGCGGGTGGCGGTGACCGGTCGTCGGGTCTCGCCGCCGCTGTTCGAGTCGATCGAGCTGCTGGGCCGGGAGCGGACGCTGGCGCGGATCGACGGCGCGCTGTCCTGACCACCGGCAGCGCCTCGGCGTAGGTTGGCCCCGTGCCGCCCACGCTGTTCATGGAGGACCTCGACGACCGGCGCGTGCCGCTGTCCGTGGGGATGATCGCCCGCTGGCTGATGAAGGCCGGCATGGAGTCCGACCCGGCGGATGCGTCGGCGGGGCAGGTGGTCAGCCTCGTCGAGGCAGCGCACGCGCCCGCCGTCGGCGCGCTGGTCCCCGCCGCCACCGTTCGCCGCGACGAGGTGTTCGCCCGGATCAGCGACGTCCTGCTGGCAGATGGGCTGCCCGACGTCGAGCGCCGGGTCCGGATCCGCCGCTGGGTGCGCACCAGCGGGCAGCCGTTGGTCGTGGCCGTCGGTGGATCCTCGGGCGTCGGCAAGTCGACCATCAGCCAGGAGGTGGCCGACCGATTGGGCATCTCCGTGGTGATCAGCACCGACCAGGTCCGGGCCGTCATCCGCAGCGTGATCAACCCGGACCTGTTCCCTGCGCTGTCGCAGAGCTCGTTCTCCGCGGCCAAGATGCTCAAGAGCAACCTGACCGGCAACCGGCTGCTGTTCGCCTACGAGGAGCAGGCGCGGATCGTCCAGCACGGCGCCGTGGCGCTGGCCCGGCGCTCGGTGAAGGAGGGCCAGCAGGTGATGATCAACGGGGTGCACATCGTCCCCGGCCTGCAGGGCGTCGAGCCGGAGTTCCCGATGTTCACCTACGTCCTCACCGTGGGCAGCGCGGAGGAGCACAAGGGCCGGTTCATCAAGCGCTTCCTCGAGGGGGACCGCAAGCCGACCGAGTACCTCCAGCGGATGGACGCGATCCGCGAGCTCGACGACTACATCGTGGAGCAGTGCCACCGCCACGGCGTCCAGGTGATCACCAGCACCACCTTCGACCGCACCGTGCTGGACCTCATGGACGCGGTCTGCCGGGACATCGAGGCCCGGTTCGACACGTACCCGATCGTCCCCGGCTGAGGCCAGACGGGGACCTATTCCTCTGGTGGGCCCTCTCCGGGCATGGTGTCGTCGTCAGTGGATGACGGTCCGCATCGCGGAGGTGGCACATGGGGCGCCGGGCGGTGGGTCTGTGCGCGGGGATCTGTGCGCTGCTGGTGGTGGTCTGGGGCACGATCTCGGCGGCCTCCGATGTCACCAGGTCCCCGGAAGCCGGACTCCCGGCTGCGCCGAGCGCCGTGGCCGGCGTCGTCGGACCTCCTCGCCGGGCATGCTCCGTCCACGTGGTGGGAGAGGGCCGCCGCCTCTGAGCTGGCGCCCACGGGGATCGATCTGGTGAATGCGTACGGCGTGGACTCGATGGTGGTCGATGGCACCGGCGCGGTGTGGGTGGACGGGTGCGTGGCAGCTCAGCCGTGTGGACCCGGCGACAGGCTCCGCGCAGACGTGGGATGTTGCCGACGATGTGATCTTCGCGACCGTGTGGAAGATCCGTCCGTCGGCAGGAGCCGGGGTCTGGCTCATCACGAGCGATCGGTTGCGCCTGTTCGACGGTCGGCGATTCGTCCGGGACCTTGCCGTGCCCGCGGCCTATCGCGGGACCAATGACGTCGTCGAGGTCGGGACGGAGGTGTGGGTCAGCGGCGCCGCAGGGGTCGCCCGTTGCACGCAGGGCGGAGCGTGGTCGCTGGTGGGGGAGTCGACGATCACGGGGGCCGGAGTTCTCACTGTCGATTCCGAGGGGTTCGTCTGGACCGTCGGGCAGGTCGAGCAGGAGGGCGGGAGCAGCCACGCGGTGGTGCGATTCGACGGCGTGCGGTGGAGCACTCCCAGGGGGCACCGAGGCGCCGAAGTTCGCGGAGGACATCGTTGCCGACCCAACAGGCGGTGTACGCACCCGCTTCGGTTTCGGGGTGCGCGCGTTCGACGGGACCTCGTGGCGGCGAATGCCCCGGATCCCCACGGCCCGGGATGCTGACGGCTTCATCTCACTGGAGATGGCCGTCGGCCCGGACGGGGTGCTCTGGGTGGTCGGGCCGGACGGACTGTCCCATCATGAAGCGCCGGGAGGATGGGAGACAGCCACCAGGATCGGAGGTTCTCCCTTCGTCGGGCTGGGGATCGTGGCCTCCGACGTCATCGTCGCGGACTCGTCTGGCCTGCTGCGCCTCGAGGGAGATCGGCTTCATCGGGTGTGGACCAACCGGGATCCCGGACTCGGGGCTCCGGTCGAGGGGCTGCTCGCTGTGTCGTCCGACGAGGTGTGGGCCACGGGGACGCACGGCGTCCTGCAGTTCCTCGACGGGCGCTGGCGGCGCAGGTGGCCGGGACCCGGGTGGCAGGCGGGCTGGTGGATGGAGTGGGGCTCCGGCGCCGGTCTCGCCCTCGCCACCGATTCAGCTGTGTGGGCCATCGTGGACGGCGGGCTGGCCAGGTTCCAGGGGGATCATTCCGTGGTCCTGGCCCGCGATCACCCGTGATGGGTGGATCCTGCCCGGTCCCGAGTCCGCCGTCTGGGCATTGGGTGCGACCTGGTCGGGCTGGTCCGGCTGGTACGCCGGTCCGGACCTGGACGGAACCCGCATGAGCCTGGTGGGCGCGGACGGCTCGCAGAGCCTCGGTCCGCCTCCCCGGACCAGCATGGTCGGTGACCTCCCTGGTGGCCGGTGTCGATGGCAGCATCTGGGTGACCATCTGTGAGGAGGACGTCGCCGACTACTGCACCGTCCCGTCGTTGATGCGCTGGGACGGCAGTTGGTCTCCGGTGCCCTACCCGGGGGCGGGCGTCAGAGGCGTGGCCGTCGCCCCGGACGGGGGTCTCTGGGCGCTGCTCATCACCGGGGACTCGGCCAACGAGGTGCCATTCGTTGCCCGGTACGCCGAGGGCTCGTGGACCCAGTTCCCGGATGCCGCCAACCTTGGCTGGCTCGCGCCCGCCCCAGGGGGAGGGATCTGCGGCGTCGACATGCGCCGCATCGGCGCTCGTCTGCATCGACCCCTCGGGTCGGATCAGCCGCGCCTCCCTGGCCGTGCCCGGGCATGTCCACGTCGGCCCGGATGGATCCCTCTGGCTGGAGGACTCGGGAGTCGTGGCTCGACTGCCCGGAACGGTGCCTGGCTGAGCCTCCGCCCGCTGTCCGTTTTGGGCCCTCGGGCTGCGGCCGGTATAGTTTCTCCTGCCCTTGGGGTATGGGGTAATTGGCAGCCCGGCTGATTCTGGTTCAGCTAGTCTAGGTTCGAGTCCTGGTACCC
This sequence comes from uncultured Actinomycetes bacterium, assembly GCA_963812395.1. Classification (GTDB taxonomy): domain Bacteria; phylum Actinomycetota; class Actinomycetes; order S36-B12; family CAIYMF01; genus Prado023. Next base: position 213,250 of record CAWEVG010000042.1, on the reverse strand, counting down.
CAGCTCGACGTTTCACCCCCGCCCATCCGGGTAGGATTGCGACGTTGCGCCGAGCAATCGGCACCGAAAGAAGCACGGCCCCGTTGTGTAGTGGCCTAGCACGCCGCCCTCTCAAGGCGGTAGCGCGGGTTCGAATCCCGTCGGGGCTACGCGAACGTGAGGGACCTCTCCGGAGGTCCCTCACGTGTTTCCGGGGGCGCCGCGCCGCCCTCCCGGTTGGGGCGCGTGATCGAGCCGTTCAGGTCGCGTTGAAGAACTCGTCCGCCCGGTAGTTCCACAGGAGCAGCAGGGCGATCACCGCGGTGCCGCCCGCGAGGACGGCCAGCAGGAACCCGCCGTGGCCGTTGAGCGCGAAGGCGACCCAGATCGAGGCGATGATGCGCACCGCCATGAGCGCCGTGAGGGCCAACCGCGCCAGGGAGTTGCCGCCCCACAGGCCGGCCGCGACCACCACGGCCAGGATGCCGTACACGATCTCGGCGATGCCGTAGGTGGTGGCCGTCCCCTCGGAGATGTCCGCGCTTGCCAGTCCCGATGCGCTGGACAGCAGGAACACGAAGCCGGCTGCCAGCGAGAGGAACGCGATCAGGAACGTGATGATCGCTATGAACGTGACGCCGCCGGGGCGGCGGGGCTTGCCGTACCAGGTGCTCATGGATGCTCCTGTTCTCGGAACCGACCTCGTGGGGCAAGGATGGCACCGAACTTCCGAGGGATGCGGGACCGCGACGGGTCCGGGGCAGCGGGTCCGACCGGCGCAAGAGCCCACCTCAGTCCCGGCGCAGGGCCTCCGTGAGCTTCGCCGCCGTCGCCAGGACGGCGTGGCTGTGCAGACGCCCCGGGACCCGTCCCATCCGGTCCAGCGGCCCGGACACCGAGACGGCGGCGACCACCTTGTTCGACGGGCCGCGGACCGGCGCGCTCACGGAGGCGACCCCCTGCTCGCGCTCGGCCACGCTCTGCGCCCAGCCGCGCCGGCGGACCCCGGCCAGGGTCGCGGCCGTGAACGTGGAGTCGCGCAGGCCGACGTGGATCCGGTCGGGGTCCTCCCACGCGAGCAGGACCTGTGCCGCGGACCCGGCGTGCATGGTCAGGACCGCCCCGACCGGGACGGTGTCGCGCAGGCCGGTCAGGCGCTCGGCGGCCGCCACGCAGATGCGTCGGTCGCCCTGGCGGCGGTAGAGCTGGGCGCTCTCGCCGGTCGTCTCCCGAAGGTGGGCCAGTGCGGGACCGGCCGCGGCGACGAGGCGGTCCTCACCCGCTGCGGCCGCCAGCTCCGGCAGCCGGGGGCCCAGGACGAACCGGCCGCTCATGTCGCGGGCGATCAGCCGGTGGTGCTCGAGAGCCGTCGCGAGCCGGTGGGCGGTCGGCCGGGCGAGGCCCGTCGCGGCCACCAGCCCGGCCAGGGAGAGGGGCCCGCCCTCCAGTGCGTCGAGCAACATGGAGGCCTTGTCGATGACCCCGACCCCACTGGCGTATGATTCGTCCATAAGATGATATTGCCGTTTCAACATGTGAGACGTCAACTGGCGAGGAGCGGAGGTCGTGATGGGTCAGACACTGGCTGAGAAGGTATGGGACGCGCATGTGGTGCGCAGCGCCCCGGGGGAGCCCGACCTGCTCTACATCGACCTGCACCTGATCCACGAGGTGACCAGCCCCCAGGCGTTCGACGGCCTGCGTGCCGCCGGCCGCCCGGTGCGCCGTCCGGACCTGACCCTTGCCACCGAGGACCACAACGTCCCGACGATCGACATCGACAAGCCGATCGCGGACCCGATCTCACGCGCCCAGGTCGATGCCCTGCGCGCGAACGCTGCCGAGTTCGGCGTCCCGATCTACTCCCTCGGCAGCGCCGAGCAGGGGATCGTCCACGTGGTCGGCCCGCAGCTCGGCCTGACCCAGCCCGGGATGACCATCGTCTGCGGCGACTCGCACACCTCGACCCACGGTGCGTTCGGCGCCCTGGCGTTCGGCATCGGCACCTCCGAGGTCGAGCACGTCCTGGCCACGCAGACGCTGCCGCTCAAGCCGTTCAAGACGATGGCGATCACCGTCGAGGGCGCCCTGCCCGAGGGCGTCACCGCGAAGGACCTGATCCTGGCGGTCATCGCCCGGATCGGCACCGGTGGCGGCCAGGGCTACGTGCTGGAGTACCGGGGCGAGGCGATCCGGAACCTGAGCATGGAAGCGCGGATGACCATCTGCAACATGTCGATCGAGGCCGGTGCGCGCGCCGGCATGATCGCCCCCGACGAGACGACCTTCGCCTACATCGAGGGTCGTCCGAAGGCTCCGCAGGGGCAGGACTGGGCCGACGCAGTGGCCTACTGGCGGACGCTGACCACCGACGAGGACGCGCAGTTCGACGCCGAGGTGGTCATCGACGCCAGCGAGCTGAGCCCCTTCGTCACGTGGGGCACGAACCCGGGGCAGGGCGTCCCGCTGTCGGCGACGGTGCCCGACCCCGAGGACTACTCCGACCCCTCCGACCAGGCGGCTGCCCGCAAGGCGCTGGAGTACATGGGCCTGACGGCCGGAACCCCGATGCGCGAGATCGCGGTCGACACCGTGTTCCTCGGCTCCTGCACCAACGGCCGGATCGAGGACCTGCGGGCGGCGGCCGAGATCCTGCAGGGTCGTCGCGTGGCCGACGGCGTGCGCATGCTCGTCGTCCCCGGCTCGGTGCGCGTCCGGCTCGCGGCCATGGCCGAGGGGCTGGACACCGTGTTCACCGAGGCGGGCGCCGAGTGGCGCGAGGCGGGCTGCTCGATGTGCCTGGGCATGAACCCCGACACGCTCAAGCCGCAGGAGCGCAGCGCGTCGACGTCGAACCGCAACTTCGAGGGCCGGCAGGGCCCGGGTGGGCGCACCCACCTGGTGTCCCCGCAGGTCGCCGCCGCCACGGCCGTGCGCGGCACGCTCAGCTCCCCGGCCGACCTGGCCTAGAGAGGACACACCATGGACACCTTCACCGTCCTGACCGGCACCGCCCTCCCCCTGCGGGAGAGCAACGTCGACACCGACCAGATCATCCCGGCCAGGTACCTCAAGCGGATCACCCGCCACGGGTACGAGGACGCCCTGTTCGCCGCGTGGCGCAGCGACCCCGACTTCGTCCTCAACGACCCCGCGCGGGCCGGGGCGACGATCCTGGTCGCGGGTCCGGACTTCGGCACCGGGTCGTCGCGCGAGCACGCGGTGTGGGCGCTGCAGGACTACGGCTTCAAGGTCGTGATCTCCTCGCGGTTCGCCGACATCTTCCGCGGCAACTCCGGCAAGGGCGGGCTGCTGACCGCGATCGTCGACCAGTCCGTCGTCGAGGAGCTGTGGGCGGCCACGGAGGCCGACCCCGCGACACCGATCACTGTGGACCTCGTGGAGCGGACGGTTGCGTTCGGCGAGGTTGTGGCGCCCTTCGAGATCGACGACTACGTGCGCTGGCGGCTGCTCGAGGGACTCGACGACGTCGGGATCACCCTGCAAAGTGCTGACCTGATCGCCGGTTTCGAGCGTGCCCGCCCGGCATTCAGTCCCCGTACCGCCTAGCGTGTGCCCCGAGCGCGGGAGTAACCTGCGCCTCGGACATGATGCACATTCACCGGTGACCGCCGGTGCGATCCGCGAAGGAAGTCTCCAATGAACAAGGCTGAACTCATTGACGTCGTTGCATCGCGCATCGACGCCAGCAAGAAGGACGCATCCGAAGCCGTCCAGGCCGTCATCGATGCCATCACCGAGATCGGTTGCCAAGGGCCAGAAGGTCTCCATCAGCGGGTTCGGCGTGTTCGAGCGGGCCGAGCGGGCCGCGCGCACGTATCGCGCCCCGGCCACCGGTGAGGCGATCCGCAAGATGGCCACGGCCGTCCCCCGCTTCCGTCCCGGTGGCGACTTCAAGGCCACCGTGAACAGCGAGAAGCCCGCAGCCGCGGCGAAGAAGGCTGCGGCCAAGGCCACGGCTCCGGCCAAGGCCGCCGCCACTGCCGCGACGGCCGCTGCCACGAAGGCAACGGCGCCTGCGAAGGCGGCTGCCAAGAAGGCCACGGCTCCGGCCAAGGCCGCGGCGGCCAAGGCAACGGCCCCTGCGAAGGCTGCGGCGACGAAGGCAACCGCCCCGGCGAAGAAGGCTCCTGCCAAGAAGGCCCCGGCGAAGGCCGCGGCCCCCGCGAAGGCAGCGGCCCCGGCGAAGAAGGCCCCCGCGGCCAAGAAGGCTCCTGCCAAGAAGGCCCCGGCGAAGGCTGCTCCCGCTGCCCCGGCGGCAGAGGCGACGCCCGCCGCGGAGTAGTACCCGCGAACAGCAACGCCCCGCGCCCGGTCGGTTCCCCGATCGGGCGCGGGGCGTTACTGTCGCCGTCATGTCCAGCGCGGTGACGCTCTCCCGCCTGACGGTCGCGTTCGGCGCCCGTGAGCTCTTCTGCGACCTCGACGCGGTGATCGGCCCGGAGGAGGTCGTCGGGCTGGTCGGCCCCAACGGATGCGGCAAGACCACGTTGCTGCGCACGATCGCCGGGCTGCACGCTGCTGACTCCGGCTCCGTGACGTGGACCCCAGCGGGGGCCCGGATCGGGTACCTGCCCCAGGAGCGGACCCACTCCGGAACGGTGGGCGAGCACCTCGGCGTGCTCACGGGCGTGCGCGCGGCTGACGAGCGCATGCTGCGGGCGGCCGCCGGCCTGGAGCGGGGCGCTCCCGGCGCCGACGCGGACTACTCGGCGGCGCTGGAGGACTGGCTTGCCCTCGGGGGGCCGGACCTCGACGCCCGCATCGCGGCGACAATCGCCAGGGTGGCCCCCGGGCTCCCAGTGGAGCATCCGATGCAGGGACTCTCCGGTGGGCAGAGCGCCCGGGTGGGTCTGGCGGGCCTGCTGTTGTCGCGGTTCGACGCCTACCTGCTCGACGAGCCGACGAACGACCTCGATCTCGACGGGATGGAGGTGTTGGAGCAGTTCCTGACCGGCGTCCGGGGACCGGTGATCCTCGTCAGCCACGATCGGGAGTTCCTGTCCCGGCGGATCACCCGGGTGCTGGACTTCGATCCCGCGCTGCAGGTCGTGGGGGACTACCGCGGCGGGTTCGATGCGTACATCGCCGAGCGCGCCCGTTCGCGGGGCCGGGCCCAGGCGGACTACGACGAGGTGACCGCGACCCGCGAGGACCTCCTGGCGCAGATGCGTGCCACGCGGGCCACCTCGGATCGCGGGGCAAAGGTGGCCAAGGCCAAGCACCGTGCCGGGAGCATCGACAAGTTGCTGCGCGACGCCATGATCGACGGTGCCACTGCGGGGGCGTCCGCGGCAGGCCGGATCCAGCGCCAGATCGAGCGCCTGCCCGATGCCGTCGAACCCCGTCGCGAATGGCAGCTGCGATTCCGGGTGGCCGAGGTCGAGCGCTCCGGCGACGTCGTGGTGACGTTGCGGGGGGCGACGGCCATGCGCGGCAGCTTCCGGATGGGGCCGGTCGACCTGCAGGTCGACCGCGGCGACTGCGTGGTGATCACCGGCCCGAACGGGTCGGGGAAGTCGACGCTCCTCGGGATGCTCCTCGGCGACGTCGCCCTGGCATCGGGGCACCGAAGCCTCGGTGCGCGGGTTCTGTTCGGGCGAGTCGACCAGTCGAGGATCCCCGAGGATCCCGCTGCCACCCTGTGGGACCTGGTGACCGGCGACCTGCCGGGGATGCCCGAGGCGCAGGTGCGCGCCCTGCTGGCGAAGTTCGGCCTGGGTGCCGATCGGCTCGACGTGCCCGCTGCCCTGTTGTCGCCGGGGGAGCGAACGCGCGCAGGGCTGGCCGTCATCGGATCGCGGGGGGCCAACGTCCTCGTGATGGACGAGCCGACCAACCACCTGGACCTGCCCGCGATCGAGCAGGTCGAGGCTGCGTTGGACCAGTTCGACGGCACGATCCTGCTCGTCAGCCACGACCGCCGCCTCATCGACCACGTCGCCGGACGGGGCCGCGAAGTGCGCCGGCTGGTCGTGCGTGACGGGCGGGTCACCGAGATCCTCTGATCCGGCGCCCGGGACGGCATCCGGTATACGGTGGCGGCCTGCGACGGGTCGGCGAGAGGTGGATGGTGGGCACCAAGACGCTCTTCATGAACCTCGGCGTCTCCTACCGGGTCGCTGAGGTCATCCTGTGGCCGCCCTTCATGGCCCTGACCCGCCGGGACTGGCGTGGGACGCAGAACCTGGGAAAGCACGGCGAGGGCATCGTCGTCGCGCCCAACCACATCTCGTTCCTCGACCCCCTGATCATGGCCCACTTCCTGCACGACAACGGCCGGCCTCCGCGCTTCATGGGCAAGCAGTCCGTGTTCGAGATCCCGCTGGCGGGGCAGCTGATCCGCGGGGCCGGGCAGATCCCGGTCTCGCGGGACAAGGACCCGCACAAGGCCCTGGCCGCCGCCGAGGCCGCGGTGCAGGGCGGCGAGTGCCTGGTGATGTACCCCGAGGGCACCATCACCCGGGATCCGGGCACCTGGCCGATGTCGGGCAAGACCGGAGCGCTGAGGGTGGCCCTCGAGACCGGGGCCCCGCTGATCCCCATTGCGCAGTGGGGGGCCAACAAGATCATGCCCCCGTACACCACCCAGATGAACGTCCTGCCCCCGAAGACGATGCAGGTCACGGCGGGTCCGCCGCTGGACATCGACGACCTCCGCGGGCGGCCCCTCACCAAGGCGCTCCTCGAAGAGGGCACCGACCGGCTGATGGATGCCATCACGGGGCTGTTGGAGGAGATCCGCGGGGAGAAGGCCCCGGCACAGCGACTTGATTGGGCGGCCGAGCAGAAGCTGCGCGCCGCAGATCAGACCAAGGAGGAGAACTGATGGCTCGCGTAGCGGTGATGGGTGCAGGGTCCTGGGGCACCGGGTTCGGGATGGTCCTGTGCGACGCCGGGGGTGATGTCGTGATGTGGGCCCGCGAGCCCGAGGTCGAGGAGTCGATCAACACGACCCACACCAACGAGATGTTCCACCCAGGGATCGCCCTGCCCGAGCAGATGCGGGCCACCGGAGACGCGGCCGAGGCCCTGGCCGGCGCGTCCCTGGTGATCCTGGCCATCCCGGCCCAGACCCTGGCGATGAACCTGCAGGTCTGGCGCGACCTGATGGAACCCGACGCCGTCGTCGTGTCGCTGATGAAGGGCATCGAGTTGGGCACCATGCGCCGGATGAGCGAGGTGATCGCCCAGGACGGCGGCATCCCGCTGGAGCGGGTCGCCGTCGTGTCGGGGCCGAACCTCGCGCGGGAGATCGCCCAACGCGCACCCGCGGCCACCACCGTCGCATGCCCGGACGAGGCCTCTGCGCGCCGTCTGCAGGAGGCCTGCACGACCAACTACTTCCGGCCCTACTGGACCACCGATGTCGTCGGCGCGGAGATCGGCGGCTCGGTCAAGAACGTCATCGCGCTGGCGAACGGCATGGCCGTCGGGCTGGGCTATGGGGCCAACTCGCAGGCCTCGCTGATCACCCGCGGGCTGGCGGAGATGTCGCGCCTGGGCGTGGCGCTCGGCGCCAACCCGATGACCTTCCTGGGCCTGGCCGGCATGGGCGACCTCATCGCCACGTGCTCCTCGCCGCTGTCGCGCAACCGCACCTTCGGCGAGAATCTCGGCAAGGGCCTGACCGTGGACGAGACCATCGCGGTCACCAAGCAGACCTGTGAGGGCGTCAAGTCCTGCCTGCCGATCCTCGAGCTGGGCCGCTCGCACGGTGTCGAGATGCCGATCACCGAGCAGGTCGTCCAGGTGGTGCACCACGGGATGGCGGCCTCCGACATGCTCGGCGCGCTGATGGGGCGTGTGACGAAGCCGGAGATGGGCGCCGAGTAGGTAGCCTTCGGCGCGTGATCACCCGCCGCGCCCTCGCCAGCCTGGTCCTGTCCCTGTCGGTCGCTGCCGCGGCCTTCACGCCCGCAGCTGCCGACGACCTCACCCAGGTGCCCGTCGCGCAGCCCAGCGGGGTCGCCGGCGGGGTGCGCGGCGGGGACATCTCCTGGCCCAACTGCCCCAAGGGCATGGGCGTGCCGGGGCGGCGCACCCAGGGTCTTCCCCTCCCGACCACGGCGGCACAGTTCTTCGTGATCGGGCTGACGAACGGTCGGGCGTTCACCCGCAACCCGTGCCTGACGCAGCACCTGGATGCAGCGCGCACCAGGGGTGTGGCCGCCTCGGCCTACACGATGCTGAGCTACCCGAACGCAGCGGAGCGCGCCGCGTACGGGTGGACCGGACCCTTCGGCACCGCCACCTACATCGATCGGATCGCCAACGTCGGATACGCGCAGGCGGCCTTCGCCCTGGACACGATGGCGGCGGCGCAGTTCCCGTCGCCGTTCGTCTGGATCGACGTGGAGCCGCGCGCGGAGCGGCGGTGGTCGCGGACGCCGGCCAACAACCAGGCGCTCATCCAGGGCGCCCTGCGTGCGGCAGCCGATCGCGGCGTCGGCTCCGGCATCTACACCTACGCCCTCGCATGGAGGCAGATCACGGCTGGGATGACCCTGGACGTGCCGCTGTGGGCGCCGGGCCACTCGCGTGCCCGCACCTTCTCGGGACGCATGCGCCAGACCATTGACTCCTGCGCCCGGCTCGGCTTCACCGGCGGTCCGCTGGTGATGACCCAGTGGGTGTGGCGCAACCGCGACCACGACGTGACCTGCCCCGCGATCGAGACCGTCACCACGCCGATGTGGGTCCGGCTGGGCCAACCGGCGGTGTAGGGACGCGGCGCCGCCGCTGTGAGTGATGCGGGTCAGGCGCCGGTCGGTGCCGGTGGTGTAGGAAGATTGTTGCGTCTGATCCCTATGCGGGATGCAATATTGTTCGTCTCATATGCACCCTGCAGTGAAGATGATTCGGTCAAAGTGGGGCATTGGCCGTATGATCGCCTGATGGATCGACGTCAGCAGTCCCCTGGGGTGCGGCGTGCGCGTCGACGATCCTCACACGGATCTCGGGGCTGCTCCTCGCCGCCATCGCGGTGCAACTGGTGGCCGACGCTGTCCTCGGGTTCGCCGCCGCGAACTGATGCGGGTCAGGCGCTGGGTGCGGCCACCGAGTCCAGGGCGGCGGCGAGGTCCGCCCACAGGTCCTCCACGTCCTCGATGCCGACCGACAGCCGCAGCAGGCCGTCGGGCACCTCGGGGCTCTCCTCCGGCCACCTGCGGCGGCGCTCCAGGGTGGACTCGACGCCACCGAGGCTGGTGGCGTGCACCCACAGCGAGGTCGCGCCGGCGACGGCCTCGGCGGCCTCGGCGCCACCGTGCAGCTCGAGGCTGACGATCGCGCCGAACGCGGCCATCTGCCGGACCGCCAGGTCATGCCCGGGGTCGCTCGGGCAGGCTCAGGTGGCGCACCCTCGCCACGGCCGGGTGGTCGGTGCACCGGCGGGCGATCTCCGCGGCATTGGCGCACGCCCGCTCCCAGCGCAGGGGGAAGGTGCGCAGCCCGCGCAGGGCGATCCAGGCCTCCATCGGCCCGGGGATCCCGCCGCCGAGGACCCGGTTGCGCGTGATCCGCTCGACCAGGTCCGGGTCGCGGGCGATCACCGCGCCGAGCAGGACGTCGGAGTGCCCGGCCAGGTACTTCGTGGCGCTGTGCACCACGACGTCGGCACCGAGGTCCAGCGGCTTCTGCCCGAGGGGCGTGGCGAAGGTCGAGTCCACCACCACGAGGGCGCCGGACGCGTGGGCCGCGGCGGCGACGGCCGCGATGTCCACGACCTCCAGTGTCGGGTTGGTCGGGGTCTCCAGCCAGACCATGGCCGCGCCGTCAGCGGCCTCGGCCAGTTCGTCAGCGCGCGCGGCGACCTCCCGCAGGTGGATCCGCCCGGACTCGTGCCACCGTGCCAGCTGGGTGCGCGTGCCGCTGTACGCGACCGACTGGGACACCACGACGCCGCCGACCGGGACGAGGTCAGCGACCGCGGTGATCGCGGCCATCCCGCTCGCGAAGCTGATCGCACGGCAGCCGGGTCCCTCCAACGCGGCCAGGACCTCCTCCAGGGCGGTCCACGTCGGGTTGCCGACACGCGCGTAGGCGACGGGCCCGCCGGCAGCGAAGGTCGAGCTGAACACGGCCGGGGCGTTCATGGGTGCACCCGGCTCGCGTGCGGGGCGGCCCGCGGCGACAGCGATGCTCGCAGCGGCCAGGCCCGCGCGGCAGGTGGTCGGGGGCGGAGCTGGGGTCTATCGTCGGCCATGCCGCCGCAGCCTACCGGCTGGTGCGCACTAGGGTCTGGGACGTGGATGAGCAGCGGCGGATCCGGGTGGCAGTGGTCTTCGGCGGGCGCAGCAGCGAGCACGCGATCTCGTGCATCAGCGCCGGCAGCGTCCTGTCCGCGATCGACCGCACCGCGTATGACGTGGTCCCCATCGGGATCACGACCGAGGGCCGCTGGGTCGTGGAGCGCGACGAGCCCGAGCGCCTGCGGATCACCGATGGCCGGCTGCCTGCCGTGGACGCCACCGGCGTCGCACGTGGTGCTCCCCGGTGATCCGACGCACGGGGGGATCGACGTGCGGCCCGCGGATGCCGCGGTCGGGCTCCTGCACGACGTCGACGTCGTCTTCCCCGTCCTGCACGGGCCCTGGGGCGAGGACGGCACGATCCAGGGCCTGTTGGAGCTCGCCGGGATCCCGTACGTGGGCTCGGGGGTCTTCGCCTCGGCGGCGGCCATGGACAAGGGGCACATGAAGGCCGTCCTGCTCGCGGCCGGCCTCGAGGTGGGGCCCTACGAGCTCGTGACGGCCTCCCAGTGGCGCGCCGATCCCGACGCGGTCCTCGAACGGTTGGCGCCTCTGGGGCTGCCGGTGTTCGTCAAGCCGGCGCGCGCCGGGTCCAGCGTCGGCATCACCCGGGTCACCGATCCGGCCGACCTTCCCGCCGCGATCGAGGCGGCCCGGGCCCACGATCCCCGGGTGATCGTGGAGGCCGGGTTCCTCGGGGTCCGGGAGGTCGAGTGCGGCGTCCTGGACGGCGCGGACGGGCCGCAGGCCAGCGTGTGTGCGGAGATCGTGGTCCGGCCCGGCCACGACTTCTACGACTTCGAGGCCAAGTACCTCGAGGACGCCGTGGACCTGATCGTCCCCGCCGACCTGCCGGCCGAGGTCGAGGCGTCGGTGCGGGCACAGGCGGTCCAGGGCCTTCGAGGCGCTGACCTGTGAGGGCCTGGCGCGTGTGGACTTCTTCGTGACCCCGGAGGGCCGGGCGATCGTCAACGAGGTCAACACCATGCCCGGCTTCACGTCCATCTCGATGTTCCCGCGGATGTGGCAGGCGTCGGGGATGACCTACCGGGAGCTCGTCGACCACCTGATCGCCGACGCCCTGCGCCGCGGGACCGGGCTGCGGTAGACCCCGTGCCCGATGGCTCCCTCGGCGTGCTGCCCGACTCCATCGACGTCCCCGGCCTGGTCGTGCGTTGTTGGCGCGAGTCCGATGTCCCCGACCTCGCCGACGCGATCGCGGCCAACCTCGAGCACCTGGCGCCGTTCATGCCCTGGGTCTCCCAGGAGCCGCTGACGGAGGCGGCGCGCACGCAGATGGTGCGCGACTGGGAGTCCGACCGCGTGGCCGGCGGCGACGCCGTCTACGGGATCTGGCGCGACGGGCGGGTTGTCGGCGGGACTGGCGCGCATCGTCGGGTGGCCCCGGACGGTCTGGAGATCGGCTACTGGCTGCGTGCCGAGGAGCAGGGGCGCGGGACGATGACCCGCGTCGTCGAGGGGCTGACCCGGGCGCTGCTGGCCCTGCCCGGGATCACCCATGTCGAGATCCGCCATGACGAGGCCAACGTCCGCAGCGCCGCGATCCCGCCACGATGTGGGTACCGGTGCGTCGGCCGGGAGCAACGGGTGGCCCAGGCCGAGGCGGAGACGGGCTGGGGCCTTGTCTGGCGGATCGGGACCGATCCCGACGACACGACTGCCCCGGTCCAGGTCCAGCGCCCCTGAGCCAGGTCGCGTCGGTCGGCGGGCGACCCGACGGCGCGGTGGTGCGATGAATGCTCTCCGCGCACCCGCTCGGCGGGCGGGTGGTACCGGCGAGGTGGAAGCATCGCAGGCATGAGCGAATCCCAGATCACCGGCCATGGTGGGCACCACATCGTCTCCGCAGCGCGTGCGTACGGTGCCACCACGCTCTTCACGCTCTCGGGGGCCCACATCTTCCCGCTCTACGATGCCGCGGTCGGGGGCAAGAAGGGGTTCGATGCCGCACCCGATCGCAGGTCCGCCGAGCGCGACGGAGCCGTGCGGCTGCTCGACGTCCGCCACGAGGCCACCGCTGTGTTCGCCGCCGAGGCCACGGGTCGGCTGAACCGGACTCCCGGGTTCGCCGCGGTCACCGCCGGTCCGGGCGTGACCAACTCGGTGTCTGCGCTGGCGACGGGGTTCTTCAACGGGGCCCCGATGGTCGTGGTCGGCGGTCGGGCACCGGAGGCGCGCTGGGGCTCGGGCTCGCTGCAGGAGTTCGACCACCCCGCCCTGCTGGGTCCGGTCACGAAGGCCGCCTGGACGCTGAAGGACCCGGCGACGATCGGGGCGCGCGCGGCCGAGGCGTTCCGGCTGGCGCTGACCCCGCACCGGGGCCCGGTGTTCCTCGACGTGCCGATGGACCTCTTCTACTTCGGGGCCACCGCACCCTCCCAGGAGCCCCTCCCGCCCGCGGTGAAGGTTCCGGACGCCGGCGCCCTGGACCGTGCGGCCGAGGTCCTCGCGACCGCACGGACGCCTGTGGTCGTGCTCTCCAGCGACGTGTGGTCGGGCTTCGCCGAGCAGGAGGCCGTCGACCTGGTGACCCAGTTCGACCTGCCGGCCATCCTCACGGGGCTGGGGCGGGGCCTGCTTCCCGCGGGCCACGCGAGTCTCGTCACGCGGGCGCGGTCCGCGGCCTTCAAGGGCGCGGACGTGGTGGTCGTCGTCGGCGCGCCCCTGGACTTCCGCCTCGGCTACGGCATCTTCGGCAACCCCTCGTCCCCGGCCAAGGTGATCCACCTGACGGACTACCTCCGACCACCGCCGGCCCGACACCGTGGAGGTGGCTGTGCGCGGGGACCTGCCCCTCGTGCTGCGCGGACTGTCCGAACGCCTGGCGCCCACCGGCACGGCCGCGGCCCCGGAATGGGCTGAGGGCCTGCGGGCTGCCGACCGCGCCGCCCGGGACCGCGACGGGGCCCTGCTGGCGAGCACCGCGGACCCGATCCATCCCGGCCCGCATCTACGGCGAGCTCCTGCCGAGACTGGCCGACGATGCCGTGACCATCGGCGACGGCGGGGACTTCGTGTCCTTCGCCGGCAAGTACGTGGAACCCGCGCACCCGGGGTGCTGGCTGGATCCGGGTCCGTTCGGCTGCCTCGGGACCGGGCTGGGATACGCGATCGGTGCGCGTGTTGCCCGGCCAGATGCGCAGGTGACCCTGCTCCTGGGCGACGGCGCGGCGGGCTTCTCCCTGATGGACGTCGACACGCTGGTCCGCCACGACCTGCCGGTGGTGATGGTCATGGGCAACAACTCCGGATGGGGCCTGGAACGGGGACCGATGCAGATGCTGCACGGGTACGGCGTGGCCACCGAGCTGGCCCCGGCCACCCGGTACGACGAGGTCGTCCGGGCGCTCGGCGGGGCGGGGGAGATGGTCACCGACCCCGAGCAGATCGGCCCCGCGCTGGATCGTGCCTACGCCTCCGGCGTGCCCTACCTGGTCAACATCATCACCGACCCGGCAGCGGTCTATCCGCGGACGACGACGGGGATCTGAGGCCAGCGGGCGACGGTGGGCCCGCTGTTCACGCCACAGCCGGCAGGGTCGCCGAGATGGTCGGCGCCAGGTCCGCGGCCACGGACGGTGCGGGCCCCTGCTCGGTGGGCACGGTGATCTCCACGTTCGCGGCGCGGCCCACGGAGGTCAGTCGCCAGCCGGCCGTCAGCTCCTCGGGGAGCCAGTCGATCCCGTCGACGGTGACCAGGGTCGAGGTCGGCGCGAGGGCGCTCGGATCGGGGACCCCGCAGCGGACCCCGACCGGCGGGTCACCGTAGGCAGCGGTGAGGTCCGAGTCGGGCGTGACGTCCCGGCGCTCTCCGACGGTCGAGAGCTCCGCGGGCAGTGCTGCGGTGAACGCCGCGCACGCCCTCGCGACGTCCGGTGCGGGGCTGGCAGGCGCAGCGACCTCGACCGGCCGGGCGCAGGCCGCCAGCAGCCCGGCACCGAGGGCCAGCGCCGTCAGCAACGGGGCAGCGGAGTGCCTCAGAGGTTGACCACGGGGCACGTCAGGGTGCGGGTGATCCCCGGGACCTTCTGGATGCTGGCGACGACCAGGCGCCCGAGGTCGTCGATCGAGCCGGCCTGGGCCTGGACGATGACGTCATAGGGGCCGGTCACGTCGTGGGCCACGGTGACGCCATCGATGGCGCCGATCTCTGCGACCACCGACGGGGCCTTGCCCACCTCGGTCTGGATCAGGATGTAGGCGTGCACCACGATGCTGGCCTTCCGTCGGGGCCACCCGGGTGCCGGGCGGCGCTGTGGTCAGACTAGCGTGCGCACTCGACGCAGTGACGAGAGTGGAGGACCGATGAGTGGTGGCGGCGAACTGATCAGTGATGTGGGGGAGTTCGGCCTGATCACGCGGATCGACGCTGCCCTGGACGGACACTCCGCGGCAGGGGTCCACGTGGGGATCGGCGATGACGCGGCGGTGGTCGGGGTCGCCGGCGGTCGGGTCGTGGTCTCCACCGACATGCTCGTCGAAGGGCGGCACTTCCGCCGTGACTGGTCGACCGCTGCCGACGTCGGGGCCAAGGCCGCGGCGCAGAACCTGATCGATGTGGCGGTCATGGGCGCACGGACGACAACCCTGGTGGTCGCACTCGGGCTGCCCGCGGACCTGTCTGTCGAGTGGGTCACCGAGTTCTATGCCGGCCTTCGTGCCGAGGCCGAGGCCCAGGGCGCGGCCATCGTGGGCGGGGATCTGGTGCGCAGCGACCGCATCGTCATCTCCGTGACGGCCATCGGGGAGATGCTCGGGGAGTCCCCGGTCCTGCGCTCGGGTGCCGAGCCGGGGGACGTCGTGGCCGTCGCCGGACGGCTGGGGTGGGCCGCTGCGGGCCTGTCGATCCTCTCCCGCGGGTTCCGCACTCCCCGGGCCCTCGTGGACGCGCAGCGGCGCCCGGAACCCCCCTACGCCGAGGCGGCCGCGGCCGCGGCCGGTGGCGCCACGTCGATGATCGACGTCAGCGACGGGCTCGTGGCCGACCTCGGCCACATCGCCCGGGCCTCGCAGGTGGCCATCGAGATCGACCCGTCCCTGATCGCGGTGGCCGAGCCGGTGGCCTCAGCGGCCGCGGCGTTCAACGCCGACCCGCTCGTGTGGGTCCTGACCGGGGGTGAGGACCACGCGGTGGCCGCGACCTTCCCTGCCGACGCAGTGCTGCCCGAGGGGTTCACCGCGATCGGCGTGGTGTCCGACGTCGCGGATGTCGAGCTGCTGGAGGGCCCCGGGATCACCGTCGGTGGCCGCGTCCCCCGGGGCAGCGGCGGCCACGACCACTTCGCCGGGTAGCTCGACCGCGGCCGGCCCCGGACATGACAGGGCCCCGGACCCCCGTGGGGGAGCCGGGGCCCGGAAGTCGCCCGGTCTCAGGCGCGCGAGACCTTTCCGGCCTTCAGGCACGAGGCGCACACCTTGACCCGCTTCGGCGTGCCGCCCACAACGGTGCGCACCGACTGGATGTTCGGGTTCCAGCGACGCTTGGTCCGCCGGTGGGAGTGCGAGATGCTGTGGCCGAAACCGGGGCCCTTGCCGCAGACGTCGCAGTTGGCAGCCATAGTCGTACTCCAGTTCCGATGGGGGCAGGCCGATGACGGCCCGAGTGATACGGCGACAAGGATATCCGAATCGGCGAGCAGCACCCAAATCGCGGCCCCTGACCGTGCTCGGTGCGCGTCCGGCGCGGGGTCCGGCGACTAGCCTTGGGCGGAATCGACAGGAGGGCCATGCGCACGATTCTTGACGCCGAGGCGTTGACGGGGTGGGCAGCGCTCGCCCTGGACGGCATGAAGACCCACCGCCGTGCCATCGACGCCCTCAACGTCTTCCCCGTCCCCGACGGGGACACCGGGACCAACATGTACCTCACCCTCGAGGCTGGCGTCGGGGCCATGATGGCCATCGAGGGCGATGTCCCGGAGCCCGGCAACGCCCGCCTCGCGGCGCTGGCCCGGGGCATGCTCCTCGGCGCTCGGGGCAACTCCGGGGTGATCATGTCCGAGCTCCTGCGCGGGATCGCCGCGACCAGGGCCGCCGACCTGAACCGGCCCATGGACGGGGCATGGCTGGCCGACGCGCTGACCAGGGCGTCCTCGGCGGCGTTCAGCGCGGTGTCCAACCCGAAGGAGGGCACGGTCCTCACGGTCGCCCGGGCGGCGGCCGCGGCGGCGACGGAGATCGCGGCGGAGACCGACGGCGACCTGCAGGCGGTCACGAAGGCCGCTGCCGAGGCGGCGCGCACAGCGCTGGCCGCCACGACCGGGCAGCTCGAGGCGCTGCGCCGCGCGGGCGTGGTGGATGCGGGCGGGCGTGGCTACGTGGTGCTCACCGACGCCCTGCTCGAGGTGGTCACCGGGGTCCACCGCGAGCTGCCGGAGTTCGCCCGCCTCGCGCCGGAGCCGGACTCCCTGGCCGATCCCGAGCACATGCTGCACGGCTACGGCGGGCCGGCGTACGAGGTGATGTACCTGCTCGACGCCCCTGACGAGGCCATCCCCGGGTTCAAGGCCCGCCTTGCCGGGCTGGGGGACTCGCTGGTTGTCGTCGGTGGGGACACGCTGTGGAACATCCACGTGCACGTCGACGACGCGGGTGCCGCCGTCGAGGCCGCGCTGGCCATCGGCGTGCCGCACCGGATCCGGATCACCTACCTCGCGGCCGTCGTCGACGCCGGCGCCCAGCCCACCGGCCGGGCCCTGGTGGTCGTGGCCCACGGAGCCGGTGTCGCCGACCTCCTCGAGGCCAGCGGCGTGACCGTCGTGCGTGCCCCCGAGCTCGGGAGGCCCTCCACCGCCGAGATGCTCGCCGGGATCGAGGCCACGGGCGCCCACGAGGTCGTGCTGCTTCCCGGGCGACAAGGACTCCCGGCCGGTTGCCGAGGCTGCCGGGCTCGCCGCCCGGGACAGCGGTCATCGCGTCGCGGTCATCCCGACCAGGTCGATCGTCCAGTCGTTGGCCGCGGTCGCCGTGCACGACCCGTCCGAGGACTTCGACGACGACGTCGTGAGCATGAGCCGCGCGTCCTCGGCCACCCAGTACGCCGGGCTGACCACCGCGAGCAAGGCCGCGATCACCACGGCCGGGACGTGCAAGGTCGGCGACGAGCTCGGGCTCATCGCCGGGGACATCCTCGAGATCGGCTCGGACGTCCAGGAGGTGGCCCGCGCGGTGCTGGCCCGGATGCTGGCCCGTGGTGGGTCCGAGCTGGTGACGATCGTGCTCGGCGCGGACGCCCCGCCGGACCTGCTCGATGGGATCGAGCGCTGGGTGGAGCGCCACCACCCCGAGGTCGAGGTGGTCGGCTACGAGGGCGGGCAGCCCCGCTGGCACGCGATCATCGGCGTGGAGTAGTCGGTGCCGGATCTGGTCGGAGTCGTCGGCGGGAAGTCGGCCAAGGCCCTCGGCACGCTGGGCATCACCACGCTCGAGGACCTCCTGGCGCACTACCCGCGCCGGTACGCCGAGCGCGGCGAGCTCACGGACCTGGCCTCGCTGAAGGTCGGCGAGCAGGTCACCGTCCTGGCCCGGGTCGCGTCGGCGAAGTCGCGCCCGCTGCCCTCGAAGCCCGGGCAGAAGCGGTCGCCGGACCATCACCGAGGCGGTCGTCACCGACGGGACCGGGGAGCTCACCCTCACGTTCTTCAACCAGGGCTGGATCGAGAAGAACTTCCGTGCCGGGCGGCTCGGGCTGTTCGCCGGGACGGTGGGGCTGTTCAACGGCCGGCGCCAGCTGCTGCATCCCGAGCACGAGTTCGTCGACGAGGAGGCCGCCGACGAGGCGGCTGCGGACTACGCGGGCCGGTTGATCGCGGTCTACCCGGCGACGGAGAAGGTCAACAGCTGGACCATCGCCCGGATCGTGCGCATGGCGCTGCCCGAGGCGGCGACGTGGCCCGACCCGCTGGACGAGGACCTGCGCGCCCGCGTGGGCGTGCTCGACCTGCCGACGGCGCTGCAGTGGGTCCACCGGCCGATCGACCGGGGCCAGGCGCGCCGGGCGATCGAGCGGCTGCGGTGGGACGAGGCGTTCGGCGTGCAGGTCGTCCTCGCCCAGCGGCGGGCTGCGATCACGGCCGCTCCGGCGATCCCGAGGCCGGGTCGGACCGGTGGCCTGCGCGACGAGTTCGACGCGGGGCTGCCGTTCACCCTGACCGACGGGCCAGCTGGAGGTCGCCGCGGTCATCGATGCCGAGATCGCCGGCAGCCACCCCATGCACCGCCTCCTGCAGGGGGAGGTCGGCTCGGGCAAGACCGTGGTGGCGCTGCGGGCGATGCTGCGAGTCGTCGACTCCGGTGGGCAGGCGGCCCTGCTTGCGCCCACCGAGGTGCTGGCCGCGCAGCACGCCCGCAGCATCGCCGCGCTGCTCGGGCCGCTGGCCCAGGGCGGGATGCTCGGTGGGCGGGCCGACGCCACGCGGATCGCCCTGCTGACCGGCTCCCTGGGGGCGACGGCCCGCAGGGCGGCGCTGCTCGATGCGGCGAGCGGAGCAGCGGGCATCGTGGTCGGGACCCATGCCCTGCTCGAGGAGCGGGTGCAGTTCGCCGACCTCGGGCTGGTGGTGGTCGACGAGCAGCACCGGTTCGGCGTCGAGCAGCGTGCCGCACTGGCCGCGAAGACGGGGGAGTCGACTCGCCCGCACACCCTGGTGATGACGGCCACGCCGATCCCGCGGACCGTGGCCATGACCGTGTTCGGTGACCTCGAGACCTCGACGCTGCGCGAGCTTCCCGCCGGGCGCAAGCCGCTGGTGACGCACGTGGTCCCGTCCCTCGAGCGACCGGACTACCTGGCTCGTGCGTGGCAGCGGGCCCGCGAGGAGGTGGCCGCCGGGCGCCAGGTGTACGTCGTGTGCCCGCGGATCGAGGCTGGGGTGGCCGAGTCGGACGGCGAGCCGGCGCGGGTGGACTCAGCCGGAGGGGGATCAGGGGGCCGCTGCGGGAGGCGTGCGAGCAGGAGCTGCCGTCGAGGTCGTCCTCCCCGAGCTCGGGGCCGGACCCCTGGCGGGGCTGCGGCTGGCCGGCCTGACCGGGCGGATGACCTCAGCCGAGAAGGACGACGTCATGGCCCGGTTCGCCGACCCCACGCGTGCCGACGGCATCGACGTCCTGGTGGCCACCACGGTGATCGAGGTCGGCGTCGACATCCCCAACGCCACCCTGATGATCGTGCTCGATGCCGATCGGTTCGGCGTCTCCCAGCTGCACCAGCTGCGCGGGCGGGTCGGGCGCGGCAGCCACGCCGGGCTGTGCCTGCTCGTGACCGAGTCCCCCGAGGGCACTGACGCGCGGGAGCGGCTGGCGGCGGTGGCGGCCACGAGCGACGGCTTCGAGCTCTCGCGCTTCGACCTCGCCACCCGCCGCGAGGGCGACGTCCTCGGCGCCGCTCAGTCGGGATCGCGCAGGTCGCTGCGGCTGCTCTCGGTGCTCGACCACGAGGACGTCATCCTGCGTGCACGCGAGGAGGCGACCCGGCTCGTCGACGCCGACCCGGAGCTGACCGGCCACCCGGTGCTCGCCCGCGCGCTGGCCCGGGAGTTCGACCCGGAGCACGCGGAGTACCTGGAGAAGACCTGACGCGGTCCGGTGTGGTCGACAGCCGTCGGCGATCGCATGGATACCAACCCGGCCGGATCGGCGAGGCGATGTGCCGACCTTGCCCGATCCCGGTCGCGAGTCGGCCCTTCACGCTCAAGGCGGCTGTGCGGATGCCCGATCTGTCATGTGACGGGCATCAGGCCCAGGCTCGGGGTGAGTGGCATGCGAGGCGAACGGACCCAGCGGGAACGTGCTCAGACCCGTGAGCGGGGTGCCACTGCTATCGAGTACGGCCTGCTGGTCGCGCTGATCGCCATCGTCATGATCGCGGCCGTCTCGCTCATGTCGAGCCGCATCAGCGCCGTGTTCCTGGCGGCCGCCGAGCCGTTCTCCGACGCGCAGCCCGCTGAGCTGGCGGTGGATGCCAAGGTGAAGCCCGGAAAGAGCGTGACCGTGAGCCTGGCGCAGCTCAGCGGCCTGAAGAACGTGAAGCAGCTGAAGGTCAAGGCCAACGTGGTCGGGGGCAGTGGGAAGGCCGAGGGCAATGACAACGGGTCTGTCACGTTCGAGGCGGCGGAGCGCGCGACCGGAACGGCGACGATCGCCTACACCTACTCCTACAAGCAGGGCACGCAGACCATGAAGGGTGAGGGCAGCCTACGGGTGGCCATCGTCGCCTAGTTCGGCTCACTCACCACGCCCACGCTGTCGCCGTCGCAGCCCCATCGCCCGATGCCGCTGTTCTGCTGCCCGCCAGCCGGAAGAGCCCGCCTCCCGAGGCGTATCGTGAGGGCGAGGAGGTGGCTGCGATGGACGGGTCACAGCCGGGGAAGGGCATCGATCCGCAGATGATCCGCGATCACGGTGCCGATGCGGCGGTCCTGGAGAAGGGGATCCGCAAGATCGAGCTCGAGGCGCTGGAGCAGCAGGCTCACCTCGTTCAGGTGCGCCCGATGCCCACGGCGAGGAACCGCCCGCACCGATGGCGCCGCAGGGGCTGAGCCCCTGGGCCAGGGGTCGGCTGTCACCAGTTCCGGAACCAGTTCGTCACGATCGATCCCAGATCCTCGCCGACCACGGTGCCGATGAACCACACGGCTGCGGCAAGGACCGCGACCCAGATGAGGAACTTGACCAGTGTGGACAGGTGCATGCCCGACCGCGGAGCGGTGTGCTCCGGGTAGTGCGCGTGCGCTCCCATGGCTCCTCCTTCACGAAGGACTCCAGTTCTGACGCTAGGTGTCGTCCGCTCCCGGGCACAGGGCCGAAGGGCCCGTCCTCCCGGGGAGTCGGTGAGGGTTGGCGGGGGCGTCTGGGCCATGCTTCCTCCGTGAGGATCGTCGATCGGTGGGGTCGGTGCCCGAGCCGGCGGGCATCGGCTGCGAGTGATGGCGGGTCTGACGTGACCAGGATCATCGCGGGCACGGCGCGAGGTCGGCGGCTCGCGGTCCCCTCCGGTGGTGCGCGACCGACGACCGACCGCGTCCGGGAGTCGATGTTCGCCTCGCTGGACCACCTCCTCGGCGGCTTCCGCGGAGCCCGGGTGCTCGACCTGTTCGCCGGCTCCGGCGCACTCGGGCTCGAGGCCGCCAGCAGGGGCGCGTCCGTCGTGGTGCTCGTGGAGCGCGACCGCCCCAGCGCCGCCGTGGCGCGGGCGAACGCCGAGGTCGTGGGACTGCCGGGGGTCCGCGTCGTCCCCGCGTCGGTCGGCGCCCACCTGGCGGGGCAGCCCGAGCCCTTCGACCTGGTCCTGGCCGACCCTCCCTACGCCATGGACGCCCCCGAGGTGGAAGCCTTCCTGGCCGCGCTCACCAGGGGCTGGCTGGCCCCCGAGGCGGTCGTCATGGTCGAGCGGGCCACCCGCGGCGGGGAGTTCAGCTGGCCGCCCGGCCTCGTGG
Source organism: uncultured Actinomycetes bacterium (assembly GCA_963812395.1). Taxonomy (GTDB): domain Bacteria; phylum Actinomycetota; class Actinomycetes; order S36-B12; family CAIYMF01; genus Prado023. Next base: position 191,544 of record CAWEVG010000042.1, on the reverse strand, counting down.
CGTTGCGCCAGAGGGCCTACGGGGCGACCACCCTTTGGTACGGTCAGTCCGCGTCCGATGGAGAGGCCCCATGATGCGCAGAGCGGTATGCCCTGGATCGTTCGATCCGGTGACCAACGGACACATCGATGTCTTCATGCGCGCGGCGGCGTTGTTCGACGAGGTGACCGTCGGCGTCCTCGTGAACAAGAAGAAGACCTCCCTGTTCACGATCGAGGAGCGGATCGAGCTCCTGGGTGCCGAGCTGGCGCACGTGCCCGAACATCCGGATCGACAGCTTCCACGGGTTGCTGGTCGACTACTGCCGGGACAACGGGATCATCGCGATCGTCAAGGGGCTGCGCGCCATCACGGACTTCGACTACGAGCTGCAGATGGCCCAGATGAACTTCGGCCTGGCAGGCATCGAGACCCTGTTCATCTCCACCAACCCGCTCTACTCGTACCTGTCGTCCTCGTTGGTCAAGGAGGTCGCGACGTATGGTGGGGATGTCAGCGGACTGATCCCCGAGAGGGTCCACACGTCCCTGCTGGCCAAGTTGTCCGCCAACTGATCCGAGGAGTGCGATGACCCAGGACCCGGTCGCTGCCGCGGACCCCCGTACCGCCGACGTCTACACGGTTCTCGACGACCTGTCCGACATCGTCGAGGCGGCCCGGGCGATGCCGATGTCCGACAAGTGCGTCGTGAACCGCAACGAGGTGCTCGACCTGCTCGATGCGATCCGCCAGATGCTGCCCACCTCCGTGCAGGAGGCCGAGGAGCTCCTCGCCGACCGCGTCGGCGTGGTCGAGGAGGGCTTCCGTGAGGCCGAGCGGATGGTCGCCGAGGCCAACCGTGAGGTGGAGCGGATGCTCGCCGAGGGCACCCGGGAGGCGCAGGCGATCATCGACCGGGCCAGCGCCCAACAGGCCCACATGGTCAGCACCCACGAGGTCACCCAGGTCGCGCTGGCCGAGGCGGACGCGATCCGCGCCCAGGGCGTGGCCGAGGCCGAGGCGATGCGCCAGGAGATCGACCAGTACGTCGAGGACAAGTTCGCGGCGTTCGAGAACAGCCTGACCAAGACGCTGGCGGCGGTGCAGAAGGGCCGCGACCGGATCCGGGAGCGGTACACCTACTCCGGCGGGGACGACGGCTACGTGCGCTAGGTCGGACCGCGATCCATCCACGATCCGGCCGGCGGGTGGGCGGTTCCCGCATTTCCTCCCCTGACCGCCCCTGCGGTATCCTTCTCGGGTGGCCCTCACGCCGAGGGCCATACGTGTGATGCCATCGGGAAGGTTCATGTCCAACCTCGATCCGCGCGACCCCCTCGTCTTCGATATCCGGGACCTGGGTCGCCGTGCAGGGTCGATGATGGAGGTGGACCGCACAGTCCCCGCACCCGCCGACCTCGGTGGTGGCGTGGCTGTGGTGCAGCCCGGCTCCGACCTGGGGCTGGTCCTGCGCTTCGAAGCGGTGGTGGAGGGTGTGCTGGTCTCGGGGACCGCGTCGGTCACCGTGAGCGGTGAGTGCGCACGGTGCCTGGACCCGGTCGAATGGGACCAGACCGTGCCGCTGACCGAGCTCTACCTCCACGAGCCGGGGCCAGACGAGGAGGAGGAGCTGCCCGTCATCGACGGGGACTTCCTCGACCTCGACCCGGTCGTGCGCGATGCTGTGGTGCTGGCGCTCCCGCTGGCTCCGCTGTGTCGGGCCGACTGCCCCGGGTTGTGCGTGGAGTGCGGTGCCCGGTTGGCCGAGGACCCCTCACACGCACATGATCGGATCGACCCCCGGTGGGCAGGCCTCGCCGGACTGGAAACGACTGAGAAGGAAGACTGACGTGGCTGTTCCGAAGCGGAAGATGTCCCGCTCCAACACGCGCGCCCGCCGTTCGCAGTGGAAGGCCGCCCCGATCACTCTCGTGACGTGCGACCGCTGCCGCGCGCAGAAGCTGCCGCACACCGCGTGCCCAACGTGCGGCACCTACGCCAAGCGGCAAGTTCTCGACGTCTGATCGCGTGGGGCTGCCCGCACGCGACGACCTGGACGTCCTCGCCGAGCGCCTCGGGGTCACGATCGACCACGAGGCGCTTCGCCATGCCCTGACCCACCGGTCGTACGCCTACGAGAACGGCGGGCTGCCGCACAACGAGCGACTGGAGTTCCTCGGCGACGCGGTGCTGGGCATCGTGGTCACCGACTCGCTGTACCACGCCCACCCCGACGTCCCCGAGAGCCAGCTGGCCAAGTTCCGGGCGGCGGTCGTGAACGCACGCACCCTGGCTGACGTCGCCCGCGAGCTGGGCGTCGGCGAGTTCATGCTCCTCGGTCGCGGCGAGCAGACCACCGGAGGTCGGGACAAGAGCTCGATCCTGGCCGATGCCATGGAGGCAATCCTGGGTGCCGTGTACCTCGACCTGGGTCTCGAGGCCGCGGGGGACCTGGTTCACCGCCTTCTCGACGAGCGGATGGCGCTGGCTGCAGGCATGGGGGCGGGCCTGGACTGGAAGACCTCCCTGCAGGAGCTGGGCGCGCGGACCGGCGCCGGCGTGCCCTTCTACGAGGTCACCGCCACCGGCCCGGACCACGCCAAGCACTTCGCCGCCATGGTCACCGTCGGCGAGGCGGTCACCGGCGAGGGGATCGGTCCCTCGAAGAAGGTCGCTGAGCAGATGGCCGCGGCGGCGGCCTACGAGGCACTGCTCTCCGCGCATCCCGAGCACGCCGCAGGCTGATGCCCGAGCTGCCCGAGGTGGAGGTCGTGCGCCGGGGGCTCGCCGCCCACGTGCTCGACCAGCGGATCCACGGTGTCGAGGTCCGCCACCCACGCGCGGTGCGCCGTCAGGCGCAGGGCTCCGGGCTACTTCGAGTCCGTCCTCACCGGGCGCACGCTCACCGGGACCGGTCGCCGCGGCAAGTTCCTCTGGCTGGTCACCGACGACCCCGACCTCGTCCTCGCCGCGCACCTGGGCATGAGCGGGCAGTTCCGCGTGGAATCCGCGTCCGGGGGGCCAGCGCTGGACATCGGCGCGGAGGATGACGGCCCGGGTGGCACCCCGCACCGCCATGCGCGGGCGCACTTCGACCTCGGGGAGCGGCAGCTGTGGTTCCTCGACCAGCGCACGTTCGGCTGGCTCGCCGCGTGCCCCGTCGTGGCCGACCCTCGCGGCGTCCTGGTGCCGGACCTCGTGCGCGACATCGCCCCCGACCCCACGGATCCCGCCTTCGACATCCGGGCCGTGGCGCGGTCCCTGCGCAGCCATCGCGTGGAGGTCAAGAGGCTCCTGCTGGCCCAGACCCTGGTCTCGGGCATCGGCAACATCTACGCCGACGAGGCGCTGTGGGCCGCGGGGGTGCACCCGCGCCGGCGGGCGGACCGGCTGAGCGTCGGCCACCCTGGTCAACGTCCTCGACGAGGCCGCCGCGGTGATGGCGGCGTCGCTGGCCGAGGGCGGCACGTCGTTCGACAGCCTGTACGTGAACGTCAACGGGCAGAGCGGCTACTACGGTCGCGGTCTGGCCGTCTACGGCCGAGCGGGCCTGCCCTGCCCCCGGTGCGGTGCGCCGATCGTGCGCGAGCGCTTCATGAACCGGTCCAGCCACTTCTGCCCGGCGTGTCAGCGCCCGCCGCGCTTGCCACACTAGGTGCGTGGAGCAGTCGTCGCCTGAACCGTCGGTCCGGCTCACCGTGACCGTCCAGGGCTACGTCCAGGGAGTCGGGTTCCGGTGGTCGACGATGGCCCTGGCCCAGACCATGAAGCTCGTCGGCGTGGCGGAGAACCTCCCCAACGGCGACGTCCGGGTGATCGCCGAGGGGCCGGAGCGCTCCTGCCAGACGGTCCTCGACTGGCTGCAGGGGAAGGGCCCGCGGACCGTGCGCCGCCCGGGGCGGGTGGAGTTCGTGGACGCCCGCTGGGGTCCGGCCGAAGGTGGCTTCCGGTCCTTCACCTGCCGATGACCGCGTTGGAGCAGATCCGCCGACCCCGACATATCGGTTCGACATATCGCAGCGCTTGACCCGGGCCGTCGCGGCTGTCACTCTTGAGGGCGGTCCGGCAGCGGACCGACGACGAGCAGGAGTTGCGATGGGCAAGGCGATCTACGGCGTCCTGGGTGGTCCTGATCCGCGGACTGCAGCGGAGTTGGCGACCCTGCGGGCCCGGGTCCGCCAGCTCGAGGCCGAGCTCTCCGAGCTGCGTCGGGCCGAGCACGTCGACTTCACCGACCACGACCTGGACCTCGCCCTGCTGACGTCCCAGGACACCGCCCTCGTCTGACCCGAGGTCGTTGCCGGGTGTGGGGGGCCGCATCGCGTAGGTTTCGTCCGTGCATCTCAAGAGCCTGAACGTCAAGGGCTTCAAGTCCTTCGCGTCGTCGACGACCCTGGCCTTCGAGCCGGGCGTGACGTGCGTGGTGGGGCCCAACGGTTCGGGCAAGTCCAATGTCGTCGACGCCCTGGCCTGGGTGATGGGCGAGCAGGGCGCCAAGAGCCTGCGCGGCGGCAAGATGGAGGACGTCATCTTCGCCGGCACGTCCGGGCGGGCTCCGCTCGGGCGCGCCGAGGTGTCGCTCACGATCGACAACTCCGATGGGGCCCTGCCGATCGACTACTCCGAGGTCACGATCTCGCGGGTCATGTTCCGCTCGGGCGGCTCGGAGTACTCGATCAACGGCACCGCGTGCCGCCTGCTCGACATCCAGGAGCTTCTCAGCGACTCGGGCATCGGCCGCGAGATGCATGTCATCGTCGGGCAGGGCCAGCTCGACCAGATCCTGCATGCCACGCCCGAGGAGCGCCGCGGGTTCATCGAGGAGGCCGCCGGCGTCCTCAAGCACCGCAAGCGCAAGGAGCGTGCGGTCCGCAAGCTCGACGCGATGCAGGCCAACCTCACGCGCGTGCAGGACCTCACCACCGAGCTGCGCCGGCAGCTGACGCCCCTGGGCAAGCAGGCCGAGGTCGCCCGACGGGCCAACGTCATCCAGACCGACGTCCGCGACGCAGCCCTTCGCCTGCTCGCCGACGACCTGAACACCCTGACGACGCAGTACGAGCAGGAGATCGCCGACGAGTCGGCGGTCCGCGAGCGCCGGGCCCTGGTGGAGGCCGAGCTGGCCAACGCCCAGTCCGCTGAGGCCGTGCGGGAGGCGGCGGCCCTGGCCGACGCCCCCGCGCTGACCGCCGCGCAGGAGACGTGGTTCGCCCTGTCCGGCCTGCGCGAGCGGCTGGCCGGCACGGTCGGGATGGCCTCTGAGCGCGTGCGCAGCCTCGCCCCCGAGCCGGAGGAGGAGCGTCGCGGGCGTGCACCGGAGGACATGGAGAACGAGGCGCGCGCGATGCGCGGCCAGGAGGCGGACCTCAACCGGGCCGTCGAGGAGCAGCGGGATGCGCTGAGCATGGCGGTGTCGGTGCGCACGGCAGCCGAGTCCGCCCTGGCCACCGCGGAGCAGGAGCTGCGCGCCGCCGTGCGCGCGGCGTCCGACCGCCGCGAGGGGGTGGTCCGCCTGCAGGGGCAGGTCAACGCCGCCCGATCACGCGCCGAGGCCCGGGCCAGCGAGATCGAGCGCCTGCGCAGCCAGGCACAGTCGGCTCGCGAGCGGGCCACGCGGGCCGACCACGAGTTCCGCACCCTGGAGGCGTCGATCGCCGGGCTCGACGAGGGCGAGGTGGACCTCGACTCGGGGTTCGAGTCCGCCCAGTCCGCGCTGGGCGCCGTTGATGACCAGATCGCCGAGCTGGCGGCCCGCGAGTCCCAGGTGGAACGGACCCGCGCCGGGCTGGCCGCCCGGGTGGAGGCCCTGGCGCCGATGATCGCCGTTGCCGACGCCTCCGGGGAGTTGGCCGGGGGAGCGGTGCCGGGCGTCTCCGGGACGCTGGCCCCGACCCTGCGCGTGGAGCCCGGCTACGAGGTCGCGATCGGTGCGGCCCTCGGTGCGGCCGCCGATGCTGCGCTGGCTGAGGGGGCCGGCTCGGCACTGGCCGCCCTCGAGTGGCTTGCCGCCGACGACCGCGGCCGCGCCGCAGTGCTCGTCCCGGAGCTGGGCGCGACGGATCGCGCGGGGTGGCCGTCGCTGCCCGACGGGGCGCGGTACGCGATCGAGTGCGTGACCAGCGACGGCCCCGCGGCTCCCGCGCTGGTGGCCCTGCTGGACCGCGTCGCTGTCGTCGACGGGGACCTCTCCGCGGCCCTCGACGTCGCCGGTGCCGTGCCGGGGGTGCTCGTGGTGACGCGCACCGGGGACCTCGTCGGGCGCGGACTGGTCGTCGGCGGGTCGCAGGCTGCCCCCAGCCGGATCGAGGTCACCGCGTCGTTGGAGCAGGCGCGCACCGAGCTCGCGACGGCCGTCCACGACGCCGAGCGGCTCCGGTTCGAGCTGGCGGCGCTGCGCACCGAGCGGGAGTCCGCCGCCCGGGCCGTCCGACGAGGCGCTCGACCGGCTGCACGAGTCCGACGCCCGGATGGCCGCCGTCGCCGAGCAGCTGGGCAACCTGGGCCAGCAGTCGCGGGCCGCGCTGGCCGAGGCCGAGCGGATCGACCGGATGCTCGCGGCCTCCGAGCAGGCCCTGGCCGACGACCGCGCCACGCTGGCCGAGCTGGCCGAGCGGATGGACCGGGCCACCGCAGACCCGGTGGACGACGCCGAGCCCTCCCCGGATGCGCGCGACGAGGCGGCGCTCGCCGCTGAGGCGTCGCGGCGGGCCGAGGTGGAGGCGCGACTGGCGGTCCGGACGAGCGAGGAGCGCGCGCGGGCCATCGCCGGGCGTGCCGAGCAGCTGGAGCGGGCCGCCGCGAACGAGCGCTCGTCCCGGCGCCGCGCCGTCGAGCGCCGGGAGCGCCGCGCCCGTGCGGCGCGCTGTGGCCCAGGCCGTCGCCGAGGGCGGCGCGGTTGTGCTCGCCCGACTCGACGCCTCGGTTGCTGCGGCGGCCGAGGCTCGCACGGCTGCCGAGCAGGCGCGCGCCGCATCCGACGCCGAGCTCTCCGAGCTGCGCGGCCGGATCCGCGGGCTGACCGCCGACCTCGAGGAGCTGACCTCGTCGGTGCACCGCGACGAGGTGGCCCGTGCCGAGCAGCGCCTGCGGATCGAGAACCTTGCCAACCGCGCGATGAGCGAGTTCGGCCTCGAGACCGAGGCGCTCATCGCCGACTACGGCCCCGACCAGCTCGTGCCGCCGTCGCTGCGCGCCCCCGGCGACGACGTGGACCCGAACGCCCCCGAGCCGGCGCCCTACCCGTACGTCCGCGCCGAGCAGGAGCGCCGGCTGAGGACGGCCGAGAAGGCCATGGCGCTCCTGGGCAAGGTGAACCCGCTCGCGCTCGAGGAGTTCGCGGCGCTCGAGGAGCGCCACCGCTTCCTGACCGAGCAGCTCGACGACCTGAAGCGCTCGCGCAAGGACCTGCTCGACCTGATCAACGACGTGGACGCCCGCGTCGAGGAGGTGTTCACCGCCGCCTACGCCGACGTCGCCGTGCAGTTCGAGCAGGTGTTCGCCCGGCTGTTCCCCGGGGGCGCGGGCCGCCTGGTCCTGACCGACCCGGAGAACATGCTCACGACCGGCATCGAGGTCGAGGCCCGTCCGCCGGGCAAGAAGATCAAGCGGCTGTCGCTGCTGTCCGGTGGCGAGCGCTCGCTGACCGCGGTGGCGTTCCTCGTCTCGCTGTTCCAGGCCCGGCCGAGCCCGTTCTACGTGCTCGACGAGGTCGAGGCCGCGCTCGACGACGTCAACCTCGGCCGGCTCCTCGACGTGCTCGAGGAGCTGCGCGAGAACAGCCAGCTCATCGTCATCACGCACCAGAAGCGCACGATGGAGATCGCCGACGCGCTGTACGGCGTGAGCATGCGCGGCGACGGCGTGACCCACGTGATCAGCCAGCGGATGCGCGAGCGCCAGGCGGGGTAGGCGCGGCGCGCCGCGGCCGACGGATGCGCTCGGTAGCGCATCGTGCGCGCTGAGGTCAAGGGGCCAGAAGTCCCTGCCGGGCGGTGTTACCCGCGAGTAACTTCAAGAGCATGAGAACACATCGCGCAGTTCGAGTGGGCATCACCGTGCTGTCCGCCGTAGCGCTGGTCGCCTCAGGCGCCAGTCCCGTCGCCGCCATGCCGTCCGGCCTTCGTCGCCGCCGCTCGACCGGCGCTGCTCGATTCGCCGGTCGGGGATCGCCGTCGACTCGGATCCGGCAGCGTCTACGTTGCCGCCAGTGGGGGAGTGGCTCCGGCACCGACGGTCGTCGGTGTTCGACGCCGGGCGCGACGACCGCGAACGACGCCAGGACGCTGACCGGGTCGTCGAGCCCGATCGGATGTCGCCATCCACCCAGTGACCGGGGAGGTGTGCGTCGCCGACTGCAACGCCGACAGCGTCCTCGGTGTTCGACCCGGCGACGACCTCGCCGAACCGGACGTGACCGGTGCGTGTCCTGACCCGACCGGGGTGGCGTTCGACAAGCAACGGGCGATCCTGCGTGGCGTCGTTCGATGGCCAGCTATGGTGTCACGTGTTCTACGGGACGAGCACCACTGACGTCGCGGACGATCAATGTCGTCAGGCAGGCCCGGCGGGATCGCCGTCGATCCGGCCGGGAACCAGGCTGTACGTGTACGTACCCCGACACCGGGCCAGGTGCACGTCTTCGACATCGACAGCGGCATCATCCGATCCCGCGAGGTCCGCTCAACGGCTTGCGGCAGCCCGTTCGGCATCGCGTTCCAGCCGCAGACCGGCGCGGTCTACGTCAGCGGACTACGCCGCTGGCGTCGGACCATCGTCTCGCGTCTTCGCCGCGGGGCAGTCATCACTGCCGACGCCGATACGCTCAGCTGACGGGCTCGACGGCTCCGTGGGGGTCGGCCGTCAGCCCGGTGACCGGTGAGGTCCTGACGTCAGTGACTCGTACGAGGCCGAGGTCCTCGTGTACCCGCCGGCGTCCACCAGTCACCGCGGTCGCTCCGGCACAGTGGGCCCGTGACGGGCGGGACCGTCGTGACGATCACCGGGGCGAACCTGGGCGCGGTGACGGCTGTGTGCCTTCGGTGGAGTGCCGCGGCGACGACCGTGGTGCCCGTCGCGTCTCGACCACGGTCGACGGTGGTGGCTCCCGGCGCACGCGGCGGGCACGGTCGACCGTGACGGTGACGTGGGGCGGCCAGACGTCGCGGGGCTGCCGATGCCTTCACGTACACGGCGGTGGCGCCGGGCAAGGCGACCGCGGTGCTGCGGGTGCCCGGGCAACGGGCAGGTGACGGTGTCGTGGACGCCTCCGGCTGACACCGGCGGGTGCCCGGTCGCGTCGCTACACGGTGACCCCGACCCCGGCCGGGCCCGCGTGCGCGACTGACGCCACCTCGTGCACGATCGCGCGGGTTGACCAACGGGACGAAGTACCGGTTCGTGGTGCGCACGACGAACACCGCGGGCTGTCCAGCGACTCCGATGCCTCGGCCGAGGTGACCCCGGTGCATCGCCGCTGAGCCTGAAGGTGAAGGCGAAGAAGGCGTCGTACCGAGCCGGCCGGCGGGGCACCACGACCCTGGTGAGCTGGGCGAAGAAGTCGACCAAGGCCAATCGGATGGTGACCCGGACGTGCACGAACGGGACCGGTCTCAGCTCCGTCGAAGCTGTGCAGGTTCACGGTGTACAAGACGGGCAAGGTCAAGGTCCGGACCAAGGGATTCCGGAACGTGGTGGTGACGATCAGCATCGTGGCCACCCCCAAGTCCAGTGCCGGGCCGACGTACGGCCCGTCGCCGACCTGGACCCGCACCTGGAGCGTCAGGTAGCGCCGCCTCGGGTGCCGGTGCTCGCCCAGGTGGGCACCGGCACCCGTGCGCTCTGGGACAATGGTGGTCTGTCCGGAGGTCATCCGGACCCGTCGTCCCCGACCGTGAGGCGTGACCCGTGCAAGACGCACTTCCCTACATCCTGATCTCCCTGGCCGTGTTCCTGATCGTGGTCGTGGGCGGTGTCGCCCTCGTCCGCAGCCGCCGACGCACCCCGCCGCGGTGTCGGCTCCGACCGCCCCGACGCTCGACGCCGGCACCGGCACCCTCGCGCCGCCCGCGCCGACCGTCCCCGCCGGGCCCGACCGCTCCCGGGCTCGAGGTCCCTGCCCCGACGGCGGGTCGCCTCGTCCGGCTGCGCGCCCGGCTCGCCCGCAGCCAGAGCGTCCTGGGCAAGGGCCTGCTCGCGCTGCTGTCCAGCGACTCGATCTCCGAGCAGGACTGGGAGGACGTCGAGACCATCCTGCTGCAGGCCGACCTCGGCGTGGCCCCCACCACCGAGCTGGTCGAGCGCCTGCGGACCCGGGTCCGCGTCGAGGGCACCGGCGACCCGGCCCGCGTGCGCGCCATGCTCGGCGAGGAGCTCCTGGTCCTCGTCGATCCCACGCATGGACCGCACCCTCGCCCGCCGTCACGAGGGCCACCCGGCGATCATCCTCGTGGTCGGGGTCAACGGCACCGGCAAGACGACCACGACCGGCAAGCTCGCCCGCGTGCTCATCGCCGACGACCAGCACGTGGTCCTGGGTGCGGCCGACACCTTCCGCGCCGCCGCCGCCGACCAGCTGCAGTCGTGGGGCGACCGGGTCGGCGCGACCGTCGTGCGCGGCCCCGCCGGCGGTGACCCGGCCTCGGTCGCCTTCGACGCCGTCCGCATCGGCATGGAGTCCGAGGCCGACGCCGTCCTGATCGACACCGCCGGTCGGCTGCACACCAAGGTCGGGCTCATGGACGAGCTGGGCAAGGTCAAGCGGGTCATCGAGAAGCAGGCGCCGGTCGACGAGGTGCTGCTCGTCCTCGACGCCACCACCGGCCAGAACGGCCTGACCCAGGCCCGGGTGTTCAGCGAGGTCGTGGACGTCACGGGCCTGGTGCTCACCAAGCTCGACGGGACCGCCAAGGGCGGCATCGTCGTGGCCGTGCAGCGTGAGCTGGGCGTCCCGGTCAAGCTCGTGGGCCTCGGCGAGGGGCCCGACGACCTCGCCCCGTTCGTCCCGGAGGACTTCGTCAACGCCCTGCTCGACGCCTGAGCGAACCTCGCGCCCGGCACTGGTAGTCGATTCCGACGTGTGGATCGACCGATTCGACTACCAACCCCGGCCCGGTGGCCTCGTCAGCGCTGCAGGGCCGCCACCGCGGCCAGGTAGGCGTCGTCGATCGGCAGCTCGCGCAGGTGCCGCTCGGTGAGCAGCCGCGCGGCGGCGAACTCCGGCACTGGTTCCATCGCGGCCAGCATCACCCAGATCGCCATGCGCGTGCCCAGGCGGCGGAACTGGAGGTCGCGGACCGCCACCGGCGCCTCGAGCAGCGCCTCGAACGCCGCACGGTCCGCGGCGAGGGCCTCGGCGTGCTCCTCGCCCAGCCGCTCGGCCAGGGAGTCGAAGAAGCCCTCGTGCACCCCCAGCCGCGCGCAGTCGCGCAGGACCTGGGCGCGCAGCACGTTGTGGCTGCCCTCCCAGTTCTCGTAGACCACGTTGTCGCGCAGCAGCCGCGGCAGCACGCTGAACGTCTCGATCGCACCGTTGCCGCCGAGCACCTCGATGCCGCGGTTCACCGCGTCGTGGGCCAGCACGGACGTCTGCAGCTTGTTGAGGTTGACCGCCACCCGGAAGAACGCGGCGTCGGTGGCACTGATCGACCCGTCGTCGACCTGCTCCTGCAGCCCGGCGAGCATGAGGGTCGAGGCCAGGCACGCCACGGCGTCCGACCGGATCCACGCCAGGGTCTCGGCCACCAGCGGGAACTCCCCGATGGGCTGGCCGAACGCGGTGCGGTGCGGCGGCGTAGGTCGAGGCCACCACCCAGGCCCGGCGGGCATGCGCGGCACACCCCGCCGCGTTGAACAGCCGCGAGGTGGTGATCACCAGGTCCATCACGTTGCGGAAGCCCTCACTGACCGGGCCGAGCGCGGTCGCCTGGGCGTCGGCGAAGTCGATCTCCCCGCTGGCCATCGACCGGGTCCCGAGCTTGGTCTTGAGCCGACGGATCCGGAACCCGTTGGGCGTCCCGTCGGGCGCCGAGGCGCGGGATCAGGAACAGGCCGAGGCCCTTGGTGCCCGTGCGCGGCTCGTCCACGCGCGCCGTGAGCAGGAACACGTCGGCGTCCGTGTTCGAGCAGAACCACTTCTCGCCGCTGATCGACCACGCCGAGCCCGGCCCGCCGTCGTGGTCGCCGACGGGGTGGCGACCACGGCGTTGGCGCCCACGTCGGAGCCGCCCTGGACCTCGGTGAGGAACTGCGAGGCCGTGAGGTTCGTGTCGAAGTCCGGGTCCAGCAGCCCGGGCAGGAACGCGGCCTGCTGCTCGGCCGTGCCCAGGTGCTGCAGGGTGCGGATCGCCCCGGCGTCGCAGGCCAGCGGGCAGTTGTGCCCGGCCTCGCCGGCCTGGGCGGTCAGGTAGAACAGCGTGAGGATGAAGCGCTGGGGTGCGGGTGCGATCGGTCGGCGCGGTGAGCTGCCCGGCGCACGGCCGTCGACCCCGACCTCGCCGTAGGCGGTCATGACCCCGGTGCCGTAGATCGCCCTCCCCGCGTCGCGGTGGCTGGGGTGATGGGCCACCCCGGCCGTGTACCGGCCGATCCCGTCCCAGTCCTCGAGCACCGGGTGGTTGCCCGGCAGGTCGTTGCGGCGCGCCGCAACGTCGAGGGGCCCGGCGACGGCGCGCCCGGCGGCGTGCAGGGCCGGCAGGCGGGCGTCGAGCCCGTGGTGGGACACCAGGGCGGCGAGGTCCTGGTCGTCGGCGAACAGGTCGCTCGGCTGGGCCTCCAGCCAGGCGGCCAGGGCGTCGCGTCCGGCGGTCGCTGCGGTGGGGGAGTCTGGGGTCACGTCGCTCATTCCAGCAGCGTAGACCGCCGGTCGAGCGTGCCCGCGGGACCCGTACCGCGCCTCGCGAGCCAGCGTCGCACGACGCTCCGCGGCCGGTGGCTGCGGGCCCCGCTCCGCCGAGGCCCGCAACCTGTTCGTAACGCAGGGCCCTCCTTCGTCACCGCCCGGAAACACCGGCGGGCGCGACGCGCAACACGGCCCGTGGAACCTCTCACCCAAGACCCCGACTGGGGTCAGGACAACCACGAGAGGGAGTGATGGGCATGCCGGAGATCAATACCGGCGATACCGCCTGGTTGCTCATGAGCGCAGCGCTGGTGCTGCTCATGACACCCGGCCTGGCGTTCTTCTACGGCGGCATGGTCCGCGCCAAGAGCGTCCTGAACATGATGATGATGTCGTTCATCGCGATCGGCATCGTGAGCATCCTGTGGGTGCTCTTCGGCTACTCGGTGGCCTTCGGCGACACCGGCAACGGCCTCTGGGGCGGCTTCGGCCAGATCGGCCTCGGCGAGCTCATCGGCCAGACGGCCAGCAACGGCGGCTACTACCCGATCCCGGCGCTGGTCTTCGCGATGTTCCAGCTGATGTTCGCGATCATCACCGTGGCGCTGATCTCGGGTGCCATCGCCGACCGGACCAAGTTCCTCGGCTGGGGCATCTTCGCCGCCATCTGGGTCTCCCTGGTCTACTTCCCGGTCGCGCACTGGGTGTTCGACTTCGGCAGCACCGAGCTCGGCGGCGTCGGCGCCGGTTGGCTGGCCAACCTCGGCGTCGCTGGACTTCGCCGGTGGGACCGCGGTCCACATCAACGCCGGTGCCGCCGGCCTGGCCCTGGCGATCGTCCTGGGCAAGCGCGTGGGCTGGCCCAAGACCCAGATGAAGCCGCACAGCCTCCCGCTGGTGCTGCTGGGCTCCGGCCTGCTGTACTTCGGCTGGTTCGGCTTCAACGCCGGCTCCGCCCTGGGTGCCAACCAGACCGCGGCCATCGCCTTCACCAACACGATGCTCGCGACCGCGGCCGGGATCGTCGGCTGGTCGCTCACGGAGAAGATCCGCGACGGTCACCCGACCTCGCTCGGTGCCGCGTCCGGCGCGGTCGCCGGCCTCGTGGCCGATCACCCCGGCCTGTGCGTTCATCGTGCCCTACGCCGCCGTCGGCCTGGGCCTGGTCGCCGGCATCCTCTGCGCGCTGGCCGTGGGCCTGAAGTTCCGGTTCCGCATCGATGACTCGCTCGACGTCGTCGGCGTCCACCTCGTCGGTGGCCTCGTCGGCTCGCTGGCCCTCGGCTTCATCGCGCACCACCGAAGTCCGGCTACAGCACAGTCGACGGGCTGTTCTACGGCGGCGGCTTCGACCTCCTGGGCAAGCAGGCGATCGGGTCCTTCTCGGTCCTGGCCTACTCGTTCCTGATCACGCTGGTCCTGGGCTTCGCCATCAAGAAGACCATCGGCTTCCGGGTCTCCGCCGACGAGGAGGTCGCCGGCATCGACCTGGCCGAGCACGCTGAGACGGCCTACGAACTGGGCTCCTCCGGTGGCGGCGGGCACTTCGCCGGCATCGGTCAGTCCGCCCTGCGCAACAAGGAGGAGGTGAACGCATGAAGCTCGTCACCGCGATCATCAAGCCGTTCAAGCTCGAGGACGTCAAGAGCGCGCTGGAGGCCTACGGCATCCACGGCCTGACGATCTCCGAGGCCAGCGGCTACGGCCGCCAGCGCGGGCACACCGAGGTCTACCGCGGTGCGGAGTACACGGTGGACATGGTCCCCAAGGTGCGCATCGAGGTCCTCGTCGAGGACGACGACGCCTCCGCCGTCGTGGACGTCATCACCAAGAGCGCCCAGACCGGTCGCATCGGCGACGGCAAGGTGTGGACCATCCCGGTCGAGGACGTCGTGCGCGTCCGCACCGGCGAGCACGGCCCGGACGCCCTGTAGCAGCGCCCGGCAGATGAGACGATCCGTCGCCCGGCCAGGGCGGCGGATCGTCCCATTCCCCAGACCCTCCCGTCCCAGAGAGGACACCATGTCCGCACCCACGTCCGAGCTCTCGCCCGGCAGCAGGTTCCTGGCCGCCCGCGCCGACCTGCTCGCCGCCCAGGAGCGCCCCAGCCGGCAGGCCCGGGAGGCGCTGACGGCCCTGACCGACGAGTGGCTGGTCGAGCTGTTCGAGGCCTCCGGCGCTGCGCAGGCCGGGGCCACCCTCGTGGCCGTCGGCGGCTACGGCCGCCGCGAGCTGAGCGCCGGCAGCGACCTGGACCTCGTCCTGCTGCACCCGGGAGGCGTCGATCGCCGAGGTCGCCGACCGGCTCTGGTACCCGATCTGGGACTCCGGGCTGCGGCTGGACCACTCGGTGCGCACCGTCTCGGAGGCCCGTCGGGTGGCGGCCGCCGACATCAAGGTCGTCCTGGGTCTCCTGGACGCCCGGACCGTGGCCGGTGACGAGGCGGCGACCAGCGCGCTGAAGACCTCCGTGCTCGCCGACTGGCGTGCGCTGGCGCCCCGGCGGCTGCCGGACCTGCACGCGTCCGTGCGCGAGCGGACGACCAGCAGCGGTGAGCTGGCGCACCTGCTCGAACCCGACATCAAGGAGTCCTACGGCGGGCTGCGCGACCTCACGGTCCTGCGCGCGGTCGCCGCGTCCTGGGTCACCGACGCCCCCCACGGGGAGCTCGCCCCGGCCAAGGCGCTGCTGCTCGACGTGCGCGACGCGCTGCACCGCGTGGCCAGCCGTCCCACCGATCGCCTGGCCAAGCAGGAGCAGGGACCCGTCGCCCAGGTGCTGGGCATGGCGGACGCCGACACCCTGCTGCGCGACGTGTCGGCCGCCGGTCGCTCGATCGGGGTCGCCTCGGATGTCACCTGGCACGCGGTGGACCGGATCGTCCGCTCGCGGCCGAAGCTGGGGTTCAAGCGGCTGACCAAGCGCGGTCCCGCGACGCAGCCCGCTGGCCGACGGCGTCGTCCTGCAGGACGGGGAGGCCGTCCTGGCCGCCGATGCCCGGCCCGACCGTGATCCCACGCTCATCCTGCGGGCGGCCGCCGCAGCGGCCCAGTCCGGCAACCTGCTCAGCCGGCACGCCGTCGCGCGCCTGGCCGCCGAGTCCGCACCGATGCCGGTGCCGTGGCCGGCGCCGGCCCGCGACGCCCTGGTGTCGCTGCTCGGCGCCGGGCGCAGCGCGGTCCCCGTCTGGGAGTCGCTCGACCAGGCCGGGGTCATCACCGCGCTGATCCCGTACTGGGACGTCGTCCGCTCGGCCCCGCAGCACAACCCGGTGCACCGCTACACGGTCGACCGGCACCTGCTCGAGGCGGCCGTCCAGGCGTGCGCGTTCACCCGCGACGTCCACCGGCCCGACCTGCTGCTCGTCGGGGCCCTCCTGCACGACATCGGCAAGGGCCGCCCGGGCCAGGACCACACCGACGTCGGCGTGGGCCTGGTCGCCGAGATCGCCGAGCACCTCGGCTTCGGGGCCGAGGACAGCCGGGTGCTGGTGGAGATGTGCCGACACCACCTCCTGCTGCCCGAGACCGCCACGCGGCGGGACCTCGATGACCCCCAGACGATCGACACCGTCGTGCAGGCAGTCGGGACCGCGGAGATGCTCGAGCTGCTCGCAGCGCTCACGAAGGCCGATGCGCTGGCCACCGGGCCGTTGGCCTGGACCTCGTGGAAGCAGTCCCTGGTGACCGAGCTCGTGGACCGGGTCCGTGGCCAGCTGGCCGGCGAGGAGCTGCCCGTCGAGCCCCGGCTGTCCGAGGACCAGATGGCGATGGCGTCGGGGGAGGGCGTGCGGGTGCTGCTGCAGGAGAACGAGTCGGGCTTCGACATCACGGTCGGGCGCGCCGGACTCGCTGGGCCTGCTGGGCCTGGTCGCCGGGATCCTGTCGATGCACCGGCTCGAGGTCCGCTCCGCGGTGACCACGGTCGTGGGCGACCGGGCGATCGAGGTGTGGGGCGTCAACCCGCTGTTCGGCGACCCGCCCGCGGTGGACCGCCTGCGGGAGGACATCCGCCGCGCCATCCTCGGGCAGTTCGACGTCGCCGCCCGGCTCGCCCGCCGCGACGAGGCCGCCCGACCCACCGACGCGCCCGTCAGCGGCGCCCCCTCGGGTGGAGATCGTGGCCGGGGCCTCGAGCAGGGCCACCGTGATGGAGGTGCGCGCCCACGACGCCCCGGGCCTGCTGCACCGCGTGGGCACGGCCATCGCCGCCACGGGCACCGACATCGCCGCCGCCCGGGTCTCCACCCTGGGCTCGGAGGTCGTGGACGTGTTCTACCTCGTCGACCGGCACGGGGATCCGCTCGACGCGGAGCTGGCCGAGGCGGTCGCGGAGGCCGTGGCCGACGCCCTGGCGGAGCCCCGGGGGTAGTGGGTTCAGCGGGGGCGGCGCGGCGGCCCGGCCGGTGAACCCGGCCAGCCACTGGGCCATCCGCTCGGAGTAGAAGCGCGCCGAGTCCGGGTAGATCCAGTCCATCTGGCCGGTGACCTCGAGCGTGACCAGCCCGTGCCACAGGGCCCAGCCGGCCAGCATCTGCGGGATGAGGTCCGCCGGGAACCCGGGAGCCATGGCCTGCAGCTGGGCGTGCAGGTCGGCCTCGCCGGGCGTGAGCTCGGCGGTCCGGGACGCCGCTCGGGGGGCGCGATCCGCCCGTGGCCCAGCCCAGCGCGGCGAGCGTGAAGAAGACCTGGCCCATCTGGCGGTTGGCCTCCACCGTCGGGCCGTCCTCCGGGGCGGAGTACCCGGGCACCGGGGTGCCGAAGATCAGCAGGAAGCGCGCCCTGTTGGTCACCGCCCACTCGCGGTAGGCCTCGATGGCCCGCAGCATCGCGGCGATCGGGTCGCCGACTCCCGGGGACCGACGCCGCCCGGCCCGCTGGCGGAGCGCCCGATCGGCAGCCCTGCCGCCGTCGGCGACGGCCCGGGCGAGGTCCATGTAGGCGTCGGTGAGCAGGTCGGTGAGCAGTGCGTCGCGGCCGTCGTAGTAGCGGTAGAGCCCGGCGGGGCTCATCCCGATCGCGCGCGCCACCCCCCGGATGGACAGGGCGGGGGCGCCCTCGTGCTCGATCTGGTCGAGGGCAGCCTGCTTGATCTGGGCGATGGTGGCCGTGCGGGTCAGCTCGCGGCGGGTCGACATGGCGCCAGGGTAGCCGCGTCGAGGCGCCGATATGCGAACACCACTTGCAATGCGAACAGTGTTCGCGTATGGTGGGTCCATGACCACACACACGAGCACACATGTTGTCCTCGGCGCCTCGGGCGCCGCCGGTTCCGCGATCCTGACCGCCCTGGTCGACGGCGGCCTCGACGCCCGGGGGGTCAATCGCTCGGGCCCGGGCCCGGCCGCGCCCGCACGGCGTCGACTGGCGCACCGCCGATGCCGCGTCACCCGAGGGCCTTCGCGCCGCGCTCGACGGCGCCGACGTCGTCTACATGGCAGCCCAGCCGGCCTACCACCGCTGGCCGCAGGAGTTCCCGGCGATGATCCAGCGGGTCGTCGGCGCGGCTGAGTCGGCCGGTGTGCGGCGGCTGGTCATGGTCGACAACCTGTACGCCTACGGACCGGGCTCGAGCCCGATGACCGAGGCCTCCCCGCAGAACGCCACCGACGCGAAGGGGCGCACCCGGGCGGCGATGGCCGACGCGCTGCTCGCAGTGCACGAGGCGGGCCGGATCGAGGTCGTCATCGGGCGGGCGTCGGACTACTTCGGGCCCGACGCCGACAACTCCGGGATCACCGCGCTGGCCATCGAGCCGGCCGCGGGCCGCGGGAAGCTGCGCTGGATGGGCTCGCTGGATGCGCCGCACTCATGTGCGTTCATGCCCGACGTCGCACGTGCCTTCATCGCCCTGGGCGCGGCGCCGGACACCGCCGGGCGGGTCTGGCACCTGCCCCACGCCCCGGCCGTCACCGGTGCGCAGTTCCACGCACTGGTCAACGAGGCTCTTCCCGAGCCGCGCGCGACCGCGCTGGTGAGCACCCGGATGCTCCGGCTGGCCGCGCCGTTCCACCGGATCTCGCGGGAGTCCCTGCCGCTGGCCTACCAGTGGACCGAGCCGTTCCTGGTCGACGACTCGGCCTTCCGGGCCCGATTCCCCGACTTCGTCTCGACCCCGATGGCCGAGGCCGTCGCCACGACGGTGGCCCACTACCGCGACCGGGCGGGATCGGCGGCTGCCGCAGCCTGACGGCGACGCGCACGGGGCCGCGCGGCGTGACGCGCGGCGCCATCGGCGACCTCGTGTCAGGATTCATCCTCATGGAAGCTGTTGAGGTCGAAGAGGTCGTCGCCGGTCTGAACGAGCGGGGGTTCATCGCCAACGTCCACCGCCCGGCGCTGAACCGGGTCTGCGTGCGCATCGTGCTCCCGGGCGGGGCAGAGGCGCTCTGGGATGCCGACGGTGCCGCCGGGCCTGGAGGCGCAGGTGATGGCCGACGGCATGCTGGTCGGCTTCGTCCCGACGATCCCGGGTTCCGCGAACTTCGACGTGGCCCAGACCATCGATGCGATCGCCGGAGCCAGGTACGTCGGCGGGGTGCTGTGAACCGCCTCGGGACCGACTGAGGCGCCCGGCATGTCTGAGACGCCGAACGCACGATCCACACCGCCCTCGCCGGATGAGCCCGCAGCGACGCTCGTGATGGGGCAGCTCAAGGCGGTCGACACGACCGAGGCCTCGTCAGCACTGGACAAGCGCAAGACGATCATCGGGGCGATCGTCACGATCGTCGTCCTGGTGATCATCTTCGCGGGCCTCATCCCCAAGTTCGGCAGCTACGCCGACGCATGGGCCGAGATCCAGGGGATGACCCCGCTCGCGCTCGGGCTCATCGGCGTGAGCGTGCTCGTGATGCTCGTCGTCTACGTGTGGCCCTACCAGGCGGCCATCCCCGGGCTGCCCTACAAGCCGGCCTTCGTGATCCGCCAGACCTCGTTCACGATCAGCAACACGATCCCGGCCGGCGGCGCGTTCGGCCTGGCGATCCAGTTCGCGATGCTCTCCAGCTACTCGGTCCCCGTCGCTGCCGCCACCGCGGGCATCGCCGTGACGAGCCTGTGGAGCCTGCTCATGACGCTCACCCTCCCGGTGTTCGGCGTGATCGCGGCGCTGACGACCGGGCAGGTGCAGTCCCAGTGGGTATGGGTCGCCGTGATCGGCGTCCTCGCCACGGTGGCCACGATCGTGGTGCTGTGGCTGATCCTGCGCAGCGAGCAATCGGCCCACAAGGTCGGCGAGCTCGGCAACCGGATGCTGTCGCCGATCAACCGCCGGCGGGCCAACCCGCTCGACGCGGTGGGCATGGCCGTCGACCTGCGCAACAGCACCAAGGACGTCGTCTTCGGTCGCTGGCGCTGGGTCACGGTCTCGAACTACATCGTGATCCTCGCGCAGTTCGCGGTGCTCTGGTTCTCCATCCAGGGCGTGCTCGGCGACGCGCCGACGACCCTGACCCTGGCCGGTGCCTTCGCCGCGTTCGCGATCTCACGGATGGCCAGCATGATCCCGGTCACGCCGGGTGGGCTGGGCACGGTCGACGCGGCCCTGATCGCGCTGCTGACCACGTTCGGGCTGACCAACGAGCAGGCCGTGGCCTCCGCCCTCGTGTGGCGCGCGTGCTCCTGGATCCCGCAGGTCTGCCTCGGCGTCCTGACGTTCGTCTACTGGCGGGTCGCCCAGGCGCGAGTCACCCGGGCCGCCCAGGCCTGATCCGGGCGTCGCCGGCCACTCCTGACCGTCGCGAGGGCGCGCGCGCTCCGGCAGCGATCAGCCGGGCGGGGGACGCCGGACTCCCCGGTAGAATCCTGTGTTGTGTTCGCATCCCTCTCCGACCGGCTGTCCGCGACCTTCAAGGGCCTGCGCGGCAAGGGCCGGCTGTCCGAGTCCGACATCAACGACACCATCCGGGAGATCCGGATCGCGCTGCTCGAGGCCGACGTGGCCCTTCCGGCCGTGCGTGTCTTCACCGACCGCGTCCGTGAGCGTGCGATCGGGGCCGAGGTCTCGGGGGCGCTGAACCCCGCGCAGCAGGTCGTCAAGATCGTCCACGAGGAGCTCATCGAGCTGCTCGGCGGCCAGACCCGTCGGCTGCAGTTCGCCAAGAACCCGCCGACCGTGATCCTGCTCGCCGGCCTCCAGGGCTCCGGCAAGACCACCCTGGCGGGCAAGCTGGCCGTCCACCTCAAGGAGCAGGGCCACACGCCCATGCTCGTGGCCGCCGACCTGCAGCGCCCGAACGCCGTCGACCAGCTGTCCGTGGTCGCCGAGCGCGCCGGCGCCCCGGTCTTCGCCCCGCAGCCGGGCAACACCGGTGCGAACCCGGAGTCCACCTGGGGCGACCCCGTCGAGGTCGCCCGCGAGGGCGTCGAGATCGCCAAGCTGACCCAGCACGACGTCGTCATCGTCGACACCGCCGGCCGCCTGGCCATCGACACCGCGCTCATGGAGCAGCTGCGCCAGGTCCGCGACGCGGTCCAGCCCGACGAGACGCTGCTCGTCGTCGACGCCATGATCGGCCAGGACGCCGTCGCCACCGCCCAGGCCTTCCACGAGGGCGTCGGCTTCGACGGAGTGGTCCTGACCAAGCTCGACGGCGACGCCCGCGGCGGCGCGGCGCTGTCGGTCGTCACCGTCACCGGCGTGCCGATCATGTTCGGCTCCACCGGCGAGAAGCTCACCGACTTCGAGCTGTTCCACCCGGACCGGATGGCCTCCCGGATCCTCGACATGGGCGACGTGCTGACCCTGATCGAGCAGGCGGAGAAGGCGTTCGACTCCAAAGAGGCCGAGAAGATGGCCGGCAAGGTCATGGCCGGCGAGGACTTCACCCTCGACGACTTCCTGTCGCCAGATGCAGGCCCTGCGCAAGATGGGCAACCTCGGCAAGCTGCTCGGGATGCTGCCCGGGATGGGCGAGATCCGCGACCAGATCGACAACCTCGACGAGAAGGAGATCGACCGCGTCCAGGCGATCATCCAGTCGATGACCCCCGCCGAGCGGGCAGACGTCAAGCTGCTCAACGCCTCGCGCCGGACGCGCATCGCCCGCGGCTCGGGCGTGCAGGTCAGCGAGGTCAACGGCCTGGTCGAGCGCTTCGGCGAGGCGCAGAAGATGATGCGCCAGATGCGCTCCGGGCATGGGGATGCCGGGGATGCCGGGGATGCCGGGCGTCGGCGGCTCGAAGAAGGCCAAGGGCCGGGCCCAGCAGCAGCAGGCCAAGAAGAAGTCGCGCAGCGGCAACCCGGCCAAGCGCGCGATCGAGGAGTCAGCTCCGCCCGCGGGACCGGCCGGCCTGCCGGGCGGGCTCGAGGGGTTCGACCCGGCGTCGTTCGACCCGAGCATGCTCGACCCCGAGGCGATGAAGAAGATGGGCGACCTGCCCCCGGCGTTCAAGGACCTGCTCGGCTAGGCGCGGGCAGCGCGACCACTGTCCGCCCCGGCGTTCACGGACCTGCTGGGCGGTCGCTGACCTCCTCGATCATCAGCGCGAGCAGGAGCTCCCAGCGTGCCTGTGGGTCGTCGAGGCGGTCCCCGAGCACCTCGCGGACCCGGTCCATCCGGTAGCTGACAGTCTGCGGGTGCACGTGCAGCTCGGCGCCGACGCCGGCCCGGTTCCCGGCGTGACGCAGCCAGCTGCGCAGGGTGTCCAGGAGTGGCTGCCGGCGCGCCGGGGGGATCCCGTCGAACCCCGCCAGCACCTGCGCGCTCAGGGCGGCACCCAGCGCCGGGTCGGCGCGGACGAGCAGCTCCGCGAGGTGGTCGACGGCCTGCAGGGAACCCTCGACGGGCAGGTCGCGCAGCGACCGCGCGTGTGCCAACGAGCGCCCCACCTCCGACAGCGCCACCGGCAGCCCCACAGCAACGGGCGGGGTCGCCCGCCCCACCCAGGCCCGCAGGCCCGGGGTCGCGGGGCCCGCCACCAGGGCCACGGGGCCCTGCGACGTCCGCCCGACCAGGGCGCCGGGCAGCGCCGCCGGCAGGTCCTCGCCCCGCGGGAGGACGACCATGGCCGAGCCGGGCAGGGGCCACTGGACCTCGGCCGCCAGGGCGGCCACCCCCTCGGACCCCGCCTCGCCGGCGAGCAGGCGCTCGATGAGCTCGGAGCGCAGCGCCTCCCGTCGGCCCGTGTCCGAGATCTGGGCCTGGGTGTAGCCGGCGATCGACGCCGCCGAGAGCTGGTCGATGTAGGCGAACACCGCCTCCGCCAGCAGCGACACCTCCTGGGGCGTCACCCCGGCGGCCACGCCCGCACCGCTCAGTGACTGCCACGCCGCCCGTGCGCCGATCTGGTACGCGGACAGGAGGTCGGCCAGTCCGCGGCCCGCGTGGTACTCACCGGCGCCGATCCGCACGTAGAGCTGCGCCGACTCGCCCAGGGCCTCCTCGTCAGTGCCCATGAGGTCGACCAGCCTCCGGAGGGCCATGCCCACACCGGCCCGCAGCGTCACCGCGACACGCTCGTTGGTGCCGCCGTAGGCCGGCACCTCCCGGGTGACGACGTCGATCACATGCTCGATCGCGGCCGGCAGTGCCGGGCGCAGTGGATCGGCCACGCCCCGGGGGACGGCTGCCCACGGCCGTCGCGCGGTGCGCGAGGCGTCCGGGCCGGTCATGACGGCCATCGTGGCAGCATGTGCCCGTGCCACGCGACCGACTGAGCCTGCAGGCCGCACGGCGCGTCGCCCTGGCCGCCCAGGGGTTCGGCCGACCCCGGCCGGCCGGTGAGCCGGGGGCGCGCGCCGTCGCAGACGTCGTCCGTCGGCTGGGGGTCGTCCAGATCGACTCGGTCAACGTCCTGGCCCGGGCCCAGTACCTGCCCATCCTGGCCCGCGTCGGGCCCTACGACCGCGCCCGGCTGGATGACTGCGCAGGACGGGCCCCGCGTTCGCTGTTCGAGTACTGGGGCCATGAGGCCGCGCTGCTCCCGGTGGGCATGCACAGGCTCATGCGCTGGCGGATGGATCGTGTCCACGATGATGCCTGGGGCGGCATGGTGCGCGTGCAGCGCGAGCAGCCGGAGCTGGTCCGCGAGGTGGCCGACGTCGTTCGTGCGACCGGTCCGGTGACCTCCACCGAGCTCGACGCTGTCTTCTCGCACATCGAGCGGGGGGAGCGCGAGCACTGGGGATGGAACTGGTCGGCGGTCAAGCGTGCCCTGGAGTACCTGTTCTGGGCCGGGGAGATCACCTCGGCCGGCCGCGACTCGGCCTTCCGGCGCCTGTACGCCGTTCCCGAGGCGGTGCTCCCGCGTGCGGCGCTGAGCGCGCCCACCCCGACACAGGCGCAGGCCCATCGGGAGCTGGTCGCTGTCGCCGCGCGCGCCCTGGGCGTGGCCACCGCATCCGACCTCGCCGACTACTTCCGGATGCCCACCGCCCCGACCAGGGAGGCGATCAGCGAGCTCGTCGGCGCCGGCGATCTCGTCGAGGTCACGGTGCCCGACTGGCCGGCGAGCTACGCCCCGGCAGGCTTCACCGTGCCCCGACGGGTGCAGGCCTCGGCCCTCCTGGCGCCGTTCGACCCGCTCATCTGGCACCGCCCCCGGACCGAGCGCCTGTTCGGGATGCGCTACCGGATCGAGATCTACACCCCCGCCGAGCAACGGGTCCACGGGTACTACGTGCTGCCGTTCCTGCACGACGAGGCACTGGTCGCCCGCGTCGACCTCAAGGCCGACAGGAGCTCGGGCAGGCTGCTGGTCCAGGCGGCCCATCCCGAGGGCCACCCCAGTCCGGAGTCCGTCGATGCGCTGGCCCGGACACTGCACGAGACCGCCGGGTGGCTGGACCTCGCCGAGGTGCACGTGGCCCCGGTCGGCGACCTCGCCGGACGCCTGCGCGCGGCCGTACGGCACGGCGGCTGAGGAACGGGCCGCAGCCGAGGGCGGCGTCTTTGAGCAATCCGGGTCCGGGATGGCACAATGGTGCGCGTCCCATGCGGGCCGAGGTCCCTCTCAACCACGGTCGGCATGATCCATGCGGTCCTCGCAGCCTGGGTAACCCCATGTCCGCGTCGCGAGGATCCACCCCTGAACCGAAAGAGACACCAACACACGTGAGCGTCAAGATCAAGCTCAAGCGCCTCGGCAAGAAGAAGAACCCGCAGTACCGCATCGTGGTCGCCGACTCGCGCACCGCCCGCGGTGGTCGCTCGATCGAGGAGATCGGCATCTACCAGCCCCGCCGCGAGCCCAGCCTGATCCAGGTGGACTCCGAGCGCGCGCAGTACTGGCTCGGCGTCGGCGCGCAGCCGACCGAGCCCGTCATGGCCATCCTCAAGGTCACCGGTGACTGGCAGAAGTTCAAGGGCCTCCCGGGCGCTGAGGGCACCCTGCGGGTCGCCGAGCCGAAGGCGGACAAGCAGATGGCGTTCGAGGCGGCCGTGAAGTCCGCCGAGGAGGCCGGCAAGGCCCCGAAGGCGAAGGCCCCGCCTAAGGCCGAGGCCGCCCCGGTCGTCGAGCAAAGGCCGACGAGGTCAAGGAGCTCGTCGCCGAGAAGGTCGAGGAGGTCGCCGCCGTCGAGGAGCCCCGGTCGCGAGGCCGATGCCGAGGCTGCGCCGGAGGCACCTGCTGCTGAGGTCGCTGAGGTTGCCGCCGACGCCACTGAGGTGGCTCGCCGAGGCCGTCGAGGCCGTCGAGGAGACCCCCTCGGCATGAGCACGGTCATCGAGGATTCGCTGGAGCACCTGGTCTCGGGCATCGTCGAGCACCCCGAGGACGTCAGCGTCCGGGTCCGCAGTGGGCGCCGGGGGCCGCGCGAGCAGGGCGGGAACACCTTCCAGGTGCGCGTCCATCCTGACGACATCGGTCGTGTGATCGGCCGGGGCGGTCGCACCGCCACGGCGATCCGCACGGTGGTCAGCGCGATCTCGGGCGGTCGTCCGGTGCGCGTGGACTTCCTGGACGCCGACGAGCGCTGATGCGCGTGGTGGTCGGCCGTATCGGCCGGGCCCAGGGCATTCGCGGCGAGGTCACCGTCGAGGTTCGCACAGACGCCCCCGAGGAGAGGTTCTCCCCGGGGGCGGTCCTGTTGCTGTCCGGACGCGCCGGGCTGCCGGCGACCATCACCGTCGAGGGACACCGCTGGCAGAACGCCCGGCTGATCCTCGCGGTGGAGGGCATCGCTGACCGCACCGCCGCCGAGACCCTGCGCGGGGCGATCCTCGAGGCGGAGGTCGACCTTGCTGAGGCTGGGGAGGACGAGTTCCACGACCTCGCCCTCGTGGGCCTGTCCGTGCGGGAGGCCGACGGCACCGAGCTGGGCCGGATCTCCGAGGTGCTGCACCTTCCCGGCCAGGACGTCCTGGCCGTGTCCCGGGCCGACGGCGCCGAGCTGCTCGTCCCGTTCGTGCGCCAGATCGTGCCCGAGGTGGACATCGCCGGCGGGTTCGTCGTGGTCGAGCTGCCCGACGGGCTCGCGGAGCTGGCCTGATGCGCATCGACGTCATCAGCATCTTCGGGGAGTACCTCGCGCCCCTGCACCTGTCGCTGGTCGGCCGGGCGATCGCCGACGGCCTGATCGACCTGCGACGTCCACGACCTGCGCGACTTCACCCACGACCGGCACCGGACCGTGGACGACTCCCCGTACGGCGGGGGCCCCGGCATGGTCATGAAGCCCGAGCCGTGGGGGGAGGCGCTGCGCAGCGTCCTGGCGGCCGGAGATCCCGCGCACCCGGTGCGCCTGGTCGTGCCGACGCCGAGCGGGCGGCCCTTCACCCAGGCCATGGCCGCGCAGTGGTCGACGGATCCACGCCTGGTGTTCGCCTGCGGTCGCTATGAGGGGATCGACTCCCGCGTGGTGCCCTGGGCCCGGACCCTGACCGCCGCCGGGCAACCTGTGGTCGTCGACGAGGTCTCGATCGGCGACTACGTGCTCGCCGGAGCCGAGGCGGCGGTGCTCGTGATGGTCGAGGCCGTGGGCCGGCTGATCCCCGGCGTGCTGGGCAACGAGGCCAGCCACGTCGATGACTCCTTCGCCGCGGGCGGCATGGAGGACCTGCTCGAAGGGCCGGTGTTCACCCGACCCCCGGTCTGGGAGGGCATGGCCGTCCCCGACGTCCTCACCTCCGGCGACCACGCGGCGGTGGCCCGATGGCGCCACGAGCAGGCCGTGGAGCGCACGCGCACGATGCGCCCGGACCTGCTCGGCTGAACCGCGCGCATTTCCGGGCCGGGCCCGGGGTGTGGCAGACTTGTGGGGCTGGTCGTCTCGCGTCGCCGCCACAGGGGAGGCGCGTTCCATGCGCCGGCATCCATTCGACCCACATCTGCGGGCGACCTGTGGCTCCCGCCAGGAAGCGATCATGAACAAGCTGGATATGGTCGACGCGGCCTCGCTGCGTTCCGACATCCCTGATTTCCGTCCCGGCGACACCGTGAAGGTCCACGTGAAGGTCGTCGAGGGCACCCGCTCGCGCATCCAGGTCTTCCAGGGTGTCGTCATCCGCCGTCACGGCGGCGGCCTCGGCGAGACCTTCACGGTCCGCAAGGTCAGCTTCGGCACCGGCGTGGAGCGCACGTTCCCGGTGCACACCCCGGTCGTCGAGAAGATCGAGGTCGTGACCCGTGGCGACGTCCGCCGCGCCAAGCTGTACTACCTGCGCGAGCTGCGCGGCAAGAAGGCCAAGATCCGCGAGAAGCGCGACAACACCTGAGTTGCGCCACGAGGCAGATGACGAGGGCCCCCGCCGGATGATCCGGGCGGGGGTCCTCGCTGTTGGCGTGGGAGCGCTCGCGGTCCTGCTCGTGAACGTGTTCGTCGCCGAGGTCCGCGCCGTCGACTCCGACTCGATGACGCCGGCGCTCGAGCCCGGTGAGCGGATCCTGGTCGCCAAGGCGGGCGTGCCCCGATGGGACCTGCAGCCGGGAACCCTGGTCGTGTTCGACGGCGCAGATCTGTGGGCGCAGCCCGATGACCCACAGGGCACGGTGTTCGTCAAGCGGGTCATCGGTGTGGGCGGGGACCGGATCACCTGCTGCACCACGGACGGCCAGCTGACGCGCAACGGGCGAGCGCTGAGTGAGCCGTACCTGCACGGTGCGCGCAGCGATCAGCAGGCGTTCGACGTCATCGTCGCGCCCGACCACTACTGGCTCCTGGGTGACAATCGAGCCGTCTCGGCCGACTCGCGGGCACATCTGGGCGACCCGGGCGGTGGAAACGTCCCGGCATCGCGCATCATTGGCACAGTCGAGGCGGTCGTGTGGCCCCCGGGATCAGTGCGTCGTGTGAAGGGGTCCGATGAGTGAGCCGAGGGAGCCGGCCGGACCGGTCGACCCGAGCGACCCGGTCGATGCGTCCTCCGCCGGGACCACCCCGGTCGGCAGCTCGGGAGCCGACTGGCCACACCGCGCCGAGCCCGAGGCCGAGTCGCGCGGGTCGGGATTCCTGCGGGGCCTGCGCGAGATCGCGATCGTGGTGGTCACGGCCCTGGTCATCTCCGCAGTCGTGCGCACCTTCCTGCTCCAGGCCTTCTGGGTGCCCAGCGGGTCCATGGAGGAGACGCTCATGCGTGGCGACCGGATCCTCGTGTGGAAGCCCGGGGTCGATCCGAGCCACGGCGACGTCGTCGTCTTCAAGGACCCGTCGGACTGGCTCGCCGACCCGGTCCCGGTGGGCGGCATCCGGGGGGCCCTGGGCGAGATGGCGGCCTTCGTGGGGATCCTGCCGTCGACCACCGGCGACGACCTGGTCAAGCGCGTGATCGGAGTGGGTGGGGACACCATCGAGTGCTGCTCGCCTGGCGGGCAGATCATCCGCAACGGGGAGCCCCTGGACGAGCCCTACATCTACCCCGGTGAACCGACTGACCAGGTCACCTTCCGGGTCGAGGTCCCCGAGGGCCGGCTGTTCGTGATGGGCGATCACCGCGGCGACTCCGCCGACTCCCGCTACCACCTCGAGGAGGACGACGGGACCGTTCCCGTGGACAACGTCGTGGGCACCGCCGAGGTCATCATGTGGCCGATCTCCCGATGGGCGACCCTGCCGACCTACGCCGACCAGCAGAGTGCCCTGCCGGCCGCCGCCGCCGCCACGACCGCCCCGGTCGCCCCATGAGCCAGGCGCCGACCTTGCGGGTGGAGCGCGCGATGCTGCGTGCCGGGGCTGCGACGCTGGCGTGTGTCGATGAGGTCGGCCGCGGGGCCCTGGCCGGCCCGGTGAGCGTGGGAGTGGTCGTCCTGGACCTGGGGGTCGGCTCTGCGCCGACAGGACTGCGCGACTCCAAGCTGCTGACACCGCGGGCCCGCCGGGAGCTGCTCCCGCGCCTGCGCCGGTGGCCGATCGCGTCGGCGGTGGGACACGCCGACCCCTACGAGGTCGACGCCGTGGGGATCATCTGCGCGCTGCGGGTCGCCGCCGCGCGGGCCTTCGCCCGGTTGGGGTTGGCCCCGGACCAGGCGCTCCTCGATGGCAACCACGACTGGCTCAGCGTCCCCGAGGAGCCCGACGCGCTCTTCCCGGATCCTCGTCGCGCCGTCGGCGAGAACCTGGCCGACATGTCGGTGGTGCCACCGAAGGTGCAGACCCGGGTCCGTGCCGACCTGACGTGTGCGGGGGTGGCCGCAGCCAGTGTCCTGGCCAAGTGCGAGCGCGACGCGATCATGGTCGAGCTGGCCCAGCAGCATCCCGAGTACGGGTGGTCGCTGAACAAGGGGTACAGCGCCCCGGACCACGTCGACGCGCTGCGCCGTCTGGGGCCCACGCCCCTGCACCGCCGCTCGTGGAACCTGCCCGGCACCGAGGATCCGGCGCCGGCGGGGCAGTTGTCCACAACTTCGCGCTGACCCCCTTCCGCATCGCGGGGGTGCACCGCAGGGTTGGCCCCGGGGGTGGACAGCGATGGGGGATCGGCAGGAGCTCGGTCGGGACGGCGAGGACGCAGCCGCCGGGTACCTGGCGCAGCGCGGTATGCAGGTCGTCTCCCGGAACTGGCGTTGCCGGTACGGGGAGATCGACATCATCGCCCGCGACGGCGCGGTCCTGGTCTTCTGCGAGGTCAAGACCCGGCGAGGCACCGGCTTCGGGGTTCCACTCGAGGCCATCACGGCGGCGAAGCTGGCCCGGATGCGTCGCCTGGCGGTGCTGTGGCTCGAGGATGCCGGCGGGCACCGTGGGCCGATCCGCCTCGATGCGGTGGGCGTGCTGCAGCACCCGGACGGGCGCCTCGAGATCGAGCACCTGCGTGGGGTGTCCTGATGTCCCTGGCGCGGGCCCACGGGGTCGTCATCTCCGGGGTGGACGCCCACCTCGTGGAGGTGGAGGCCCACCTGTCCTCCGGCCTGCCCGGCATGTCGATCGTGGGCCTTGCCGACACCGCCGTGGGCGAGGCCCGCGACCGGGTCCGTGCCGCCGTGCTCAACAGCGGTGCGCGGTGGCCGCAGGTCCGGATCACGGTCGGGCTGTCCCCGGCGTCGCTGCACAAGCGGGGCTCCGGGCTCGACCTGGCCATCGCCTCGGCGATACTGGCGGCCGACGGCCAGATCCCGGCCGAGCCCCTCGAGGACGCGATCCTGTTCGCCGAGCTGGGGCTCGACGGCCGCGTCCGCCCCGTTCGCGGTGCGGTCGTCGCTGCGGTTGCCGGCGTGCGCGCAGGTCGGAGCCGGATCGTCGTGGCGCAGCGCAACGCCGCCGAGGCCGGTGTGGTCCCGGGGATCGACGCCGTGGGTGTCGCGTCCCTGCGGCACTGGGGCCAGCTGGTCACCGGGACGACGGTGGACGAGTCCCAGGCGGTGGATCCACCGGCTGAACGCGCCGTGCCGATGGCTGTCCCGGCCCCGCCCGAGCCCGACCTCGCCGACGTGCTGGGTCAGCCGGAGGCCGTGGCGGCCCTGGAGGTCGCGGCAGTCGGAGGGCACCACGTGGCCATGGTGGGGCGCCCCGGGGTCGGCAAGACCCTGCTCGCCGAGCGACTGCCGACGATCCTGCCCGACCTCGCCGACGACGACGCGCTGACCGTCACCGCGATCAGGTCCGTGGTCGCCGACGTGCACGGGCTCGTCCGCCGGCCGCCGTTCCAGGCCCCGCACCACACCGCGACGGTCGCAGCACTGGTCGGCGGCGGTCGGGGCGGCCAGCCGACCCCCGGTGCGGTCACCCTCGCCCACGCCGGTGTCCTGTTCCTCGACGAGGCCGCGGAGTTCGGCTCCGCGTGCCTGGAGTCGTTGCGCCAGCCCCTGGAGTCGGGTGTGGTCAGCATCGCTCGGGCCGGCTTCACCGCCCAGATGCCCGCGCGCTTCCAGCTGGTCCTGGCGGCGAACCCATGCCCCTGCGGCCTGGGGGACGGGGCAGGCCAGGAGTGCACCTGCAGGTCGGTGGACCGCCGTCGCTATCACGCCAAGCTGTCGGGGCCGTTGATGGACCGCGTGGACATCCGCATGGTGCTCGGGCCGCCTGCCCGCGGCTCCTGGTCCCTCGAGGAGGGGTGCCGGAGCTCGGCATCGGTGCGGGACCGGGTCACCCAGGCCAGGGAACGGGCGATCCACCGCTGTGCTGCGCTGGGTCTGCGCCCCCGCACACAACGGTGCCCAGCCGTCCTCGCTGCTGCGCGGCCCGCTGGCCCCCCACCATGCCGCCGCGGACGTGCTGGGGGCAGCGATCGCCGCCGGACGGCTGAGCGCCCGCGGGGCGGACCGTGCCATTCGCGTCGCGTGGAGCCTGGCCGACCTGTCGGGCGCTGATCGGCCGTCCCTGGAGCACGTCGGGCGGGCCCTGACCCTGCGCGGGGACACATGAGGGGGAGTCCAGATGACGAGTACGAGTCCTGAGCGGGAGCGCGTGATCGCGCTCGCGTGCCTCGTCGAGCCGGGGACCCCCGGGATCGCGGAGCTGATCGCCGAGCGCGGAGCCGAGGAGGTGCTTGGCCGGCTCAGCACGCATCGGCAGGCGTCCCGGGTGGTCGGACGGCTCCAACCCGGAGCAGGTCCCCGGGATGCTGGCCGAGATGTCCCGGCGCGGCGTCCGGGTCGTGCTCCCGGGCGAACCGGAGTTCCCCAGCCAGCTGCTCGACCTCCCGGAACCGCCGCTGGCCCTGTGGATCCGCGGGCCCCTGGACCTGCGGGCGGCCGCGCTGCGCTCGGTCGCGGTCGTCGGGGCACGTGCCTGCACGGCCTACGGCGAGCGTGCCACGGCCGCGGTGGCCGGAGGGCTGGCCCAGGACGGGTGGGCGGTGGTGTCGGGCGGGGCGTTCGGGATCGACGCGGCGGCGCATCGGGCAGCGCTGGCGTGTCGGTGGCCCGACAGTGGCCGTCCTCGCGTGCGGGGTCGACGTCGCCTACCCCCGGGCCCACGACGCCCTGCTCGCCCGGATCGCTGACTCGGGCCTGGTCGTCTCGGAGCTGCCCCCGGGCAGCCAGCCGCTCAAGCACCGGTTCCTCGCCCGCAACCGGGTGATCGCGGCGCTGAGCCGGGGCACGGTCGTCGTCGAGGCCGCCCGCCGCAGCGGCGCGGTGTCGACCGCGTCGCGGGCGTTGGAGCTCGGCCGGGTGGTCATGGCCGTTCCCGGCCCGGTCACGTCGATGGCCAGCTCCGGGACCAACCGCCTGCTGCACGAGCAGGTGGCGCGGGCCGTCAGCGACAGCGCCGAGGTCGCCGCACTGCTCACCGGGTCGGGCCTGTCGGCGGAGGCCGGCGCGGGGATCGGCCCGGGCGACCGGACCGAGCCGGCGCGTCTCAGCGGCCTGCCCGACGAGGCGCGCGCAGTGCTGGACGCCCTTCCCAGCCGGGGGAACCGCAGCGTGGAGTCCGCGGCCGAGCGCGTGGGCATCAGCCCTGCGGCCTGCCTGGCCCACCTGGGCCTGCTGGAGATCGTGGGACTCGCCGGACGCGCGGGGTCGGGATGGCGCCGATGCGGGTGAGTCGTGGGGCAGCATGGGCTCGTGACCCTGCCGATCGCGCTGGAGGAGGCACTGGCCGGCTTCGCCACGCACCTTCGCGACGAGCGTGGGCGCGGCCCCAACACCGTGCGCGCGTACCTCGGGGATGTCGCGGACCTCCTGGGGTTCGCCGCCGAGCAGGGCGTGGCGCAGCTGCCCGACCTGGACCTCGCGGTCCTGCGCGCGTGGCTGGCCGGCATGGACCGACGAGGCGCAGCTCGATCGACGATCTCCCGGCACGTGGCCGCCGCCCGGAGCTTCACCGGGTGGGCGATGCGCCAGGGCCTGGTCGACGTGGATCCCGCTGCCCGGCTGAGTGCGCCGGTGGCGAGGCGGGGGATCCCCGAGGTCCTGCGCCCCAGCCAGGTCGACGAGCTCATGGCGGTCGCGACCCTGCGTGCCGATGACTCCGGGCCGGTGCACCAGCGTGATGTCGCCATGCTCGAGCTGCTCTACGCGACCGGGATGCGGGTCTCCGAGCTCGTCGGGATGCAGTGCTCCGACCTCGACTGGTCGCGCCAGACCGCCCGGGTGCTGGGCAAGGGTGCCCGGGAGCGCGTCGTCCCGTTCGGCCACCCGGCAGCGCGGGCCCTGCACACCTGGATCGACGAGGGCCGCGTGCGCCTGGCGGGACCGGCCAGCGGCGACGCGCTGTTCCTGGGTGCCCGGGGCGGCCGCGTCGACGCCCGGGTGGTCCGCCGGGCCGTCCACGGCCTGCTGGCGCACGTCCCCGACGCCCCCGATGTGGGACCGCACGGGCTGCGGCACTCGATGGCGACGCACCTCGTCGAGGGCGGCGCGGACCTGCGTTCCGTCCAGGAGGTGCTCGGCCACGCTAGTCTCGGCACGACACAGATCTACACCCACGTCTCGATCGAGCGACTCAGGAGCAGCTATGACCGGGCCCACCCCCGCGCCTGACAGCCCGTTGCGCCTGGCGCCGGTCGAGGGCGTCGAGGACGAGTGTCGAGTCGGCGATGACGATGATCGATCCCGACGACGCCGTCCGCGAGCTCGATGAGCCCGGAGCGGCGCTGGCCCGCCTGTGGCGGGAGTACAAGCGGACCGGCGATTCCGGGATCCGCGAGCAGCTGATCCTGCAGTACGCCCCCCTCGTGCGCTACGTGGCCGGCCGCGTCGGAGTGGGGCTGCCGGCCAGCGTCGAGCAGGGCGACCTCGTCTCCTACGGCGTGTTCGGCCTCATCGACGCCATCGAGAAGTACGACCCCGAGCGGGCGATCAAGTTCGAGACCTACGCGATCAACCGCATCCGCGGCGCGATCATCGACGAGCTGCGCTCCTTCGACTGGATCCCGCGGTCGGTGCGCACGAAGGCCCGCGACATCGAGCGCGCCATCGCCGTCCTGGAGGCCCGGCTGCAGCGGACGCCCACCGAGGGTGAGATCGCCGACGAGCTCGGCCTGGACATCCCCGAGCTGCGCAAGGTGTTCGACCAGGTCTCGTTCGTGCACGTCGCGGCACTCGACGAGATGCTCGGGTCGGCTGACCACGGCGACGGCTCGACGCTCGGGGAACGCCTCGAGGACGAGCGCACGAGCGCACCGGGTGACGCCCTCGACGACGAGGAGACCCGCCAGGTGCTCGCCCGGGTGATCCACACCCTGCCCGAGCGTGAGCAGATCGTGGTCACCCTGTACTACTACGAGGGCCTGACCCTGGCGGAGATCGGCCTCGTGCTGGGCGTGACCGAGAGCCGGATCTGCCAGCTGCACTCCAAGGCCATGATGGGCATGCGCACCCGCATCGGGACCATCGACGACGACTGAGTCCCGGCTGGCCTCACCAGGGGCGCAGGCGCGCTGACGCGCGGCCCGAGGAGCAGCATCGGGTCCAGGTACTCCCGACCCCGTCGGAGCCCGAGGTGCAGGCAGCGCCCGGAGCCGCAATGGCCGGTGCCGGTCCCGACCGTCCCGATCGTCTCGCCGGCGTGGACCCGTTCACCGACCGCGACCAGGGCGTCGACCGGCTCGTAGGTCGTGCGCAGGTCGCCGTGGTCGATCGTGATCACCCCGCGCCCGGCAAGGGTCCCGGCGAACGCCACCCGACCGTCCCCGGCAGCGCGCACCGGCGCGCCCTGCGAGGTCCGCAGGTCGACCCCGCGGTGCCCCGGCAGCCACCGCTGCGCCGGTGGGTCGAAGTGGCGCACCACCACCACCGGCGTGACCGGTGGGCGCCAGCGGAGCCCGTCCTGCAGCGCTGCCGGGGTCCGGGGCCGCGCACAGCAGGGCGGCGGCGACCAGCGTCACGGGGATCGGGCGTAGGGCCATGGGCCCAGCCTGAGCCACCAGGGGCCAGGGCGGACAGGGGTCGCACCAGCGATCTGTGGATGACGGCGACGCGTCACGGCGGGGATTTCCGCGCCGTCGCGTGTTCGTCGTAGACTTGGCGCACGGATCCTCCGGGATCCGAATTCGCATGTCCTGCGCACGTACGGCTGGTCGGAACGGTCTGCCTCGGCAGCCCGACCATCCCGGGGACATCAGGACGACCGCCGACCGGTGGTCGTGACAACCGACCGCGCGGCGCCGCCGCGCACGAAAGAGGACCACCCATGGCCGTCGTCACGATGCGCCAGATGCTGGAGAGCGGTGTCCACTTCGGGCACCAGACCCGGCGCTGGAACCCCAAGATGAAGCGCTTCATCCTCACCGAGCGCAATGGCATCTACATCATCGACCTGACCCAGTCGCTGACCTCCATCGACCGCGCCTACTCCTACGTCAAGGAGACGGTGTCGCGCGGCGGGACGGTCATGTTCGTCGGGACCAAGAAGCAGGCCCAGGAGGCCGTCGCCGAGCAGGCGTCGCGCGTGGGCATGCCCTACGTCAACGAGCGCTGGCTGGGCGGCATGCTCACCAACTTCCAGACCGTGTACAAGCGCCTGCAGCGCCTCAAGGAGCTCGAGCAGATCGACTTCGACGACGTGGCCGGCTCCGGGCATGACCAAGAAGGAGCTGCTCGTCCTGCGCCGCGAGAAGGACAAGCTCGTGCGCACGCTCGGCGGCATCCGGGAGATGAGCAAGATCCCGTCGGCCGTCTGGGTCGTCGACACCAACAAGGAGCACATCGCCGTCGGCGAGGCGCGCAAGCTGGGCATCCCGGTCATCGCGATCCTGGACTCCAACTGCGACCCCGACGTCGTGGACTTCCCGATCCCCGGCAACGACGACGCCATCCGCGCCGTCGGCCTGCTGACCCGCGTGATCGCCGACGCCGTCGCCGAGGGCCTCGTGGCCCGTGCCAGCGGCGGCACCGCGGAGGCCGTCGAGCCGCTGGCGGAGTGGGAGGCCGAGCTGCTGGCCGCCCACCAGGCCGAGGCTGTGGCCGAGGTCGTCGCGGTCGAGGCCGTCGCTGAGGCGGTCGTCGCCGACGCGGTCGCCGAGGAGGCCGTCGCTGAGGCCGTCGTGGCCGAGGCCGTCGCCGAGGAGGCCGTTGTCGAGGCCGTCGTCGCCGAGGCCGTCGCCGAGGAGGAGGTCGCCGAGGCTGAGGCTGGCGAGCTGCCCGTCGAGGTCGCCGAGGCCGCCGTCGAGGTCGCCGTCGTCGAGGAGATCATCGCCGAGGAGGCCATCGTCGAGGCCGAGGTCGCCGAGGCTGTGGCCGAGGAGGCCGTTGTCGAGGCCGTCGTCGCCGAGGCCGTCGCCGAGGAGGCGGTCGAGGAGGCCGTCGTCGCCGAGGCCGTCGCGATCGACGTCGAGGCCGAGGCCGCCGAGGCTGCCGCCGAGAAGGCCGCCGAGTAGTCACCACCCACGTTCAGCGCGGCAGCCGGTCCGACCGCTGCCGCTGACACCGGACCCGCCCGTGCCGAGGGGCACTGGCGGGTGCGGTGCTCGCCCTCAATCCGGGGCCGATGCGCCCCACCTGAGAAAGGACAGCCCATGGCTGCGATCACCGCCGCGGACGTCAAGAAGCTCCGCGACCTCACCTCCGCCGGGATGATGGAGTGCAAGAAGGCCCTGACCGAGGCCGACGGCGACTTCGACGCCGCCGTGGAGATCCTGCGCATCTCCGGTGCGGCCAAGGCCGCCAAGCGTGGTGCCGAGCGCACCGCCAAGAACGGCCTGGTCGCTGTGCAGGGCGGCTCGCTGGTCGAGCTGCTGTGCGAGACCGACTTCGTGGCCAAGAACGCCGACTTCCAGGCCTTCGCCGACGAGGTCGTCGAGCTGGCCGACGAGATCGGCGCCGAGGACCGCGACGCCCTGGCCGGGGCCGAGATGGCCAACGGCAAGACCGTGGCCGACGCCATCCAGGAGATGTCCGGGGTCATCGGCGAGAAGCTCGAGCTCGGCCGCGTCGCCCTGCTCGAGGGCACGATCGCCACCTACATGCACAAGCGCTCGGCGGACCTGCCGCCCCAGGTGGGCGTCCTCGTCGCCTACGAGGGCAACGAGGACACCGCGCGCGCCATCGGCATGCAGATCGCCGCGATGCGCCCGGAGTACCTCACCCGCGAGGAGGTCCCGGCCGACGTCGTCGCCCACGAGAAGCACATCGCCGAGGCGACCGCGCGTGAGGAGGGCAAGCCCGAGGGCGCCCTGCCCAAGATCATCGAGGGCCGGGTCAACGGGTTCTTCAAGGACCGTGTCCTGCTCGAGCAGTCCTCGGTCCAGGACAGCAAGAAGAACGTGAAGGCCTTCGCCGCGGAGAACGGCGCCGACATCACCGGCTTCGTCCGGATCGAGATCGGCGGCTGACACCAGCGCCGTCGGACGTCGACGCCCCCGGGATGGATCACCTCCCGGGGGCGTCGTGCATCCGGCGTAGGGCAGAATCACCCACGTGATCGTGGACCAGCCCACCCTTGAAGGAACGTTCGAGCGTTGGGCTGAGGCCCCTGAGCACGGATGGAGCCGGGTGCTGCTCAAGCTGTCGGGCGAGGCCTTCGCCGGCGGTGGCCAGCTCGGCGTCGACCCGGACGTCGTGCAGAGCATCGCCCGCCAGATCGCCGACGTCGTGCGCGCCGGGACCCAGGTGGCCGTCGTGATCGGCGGCGGCAACTACTTCCGCGGCGCCCAGCTGCACGAGCGCGGCATGGACCGCTCGCGTGCGGACTACATGGGCATGCTCGGCACCGTCATGAACTGCCTGGCCCTCCAGGACTTCCTGGAGAAGGAGGGCATCGACACCCGGGTGCAGACCGCGATCCCGATGAACCAGGTGGCCGAGCCCTACCTGCCGCGCCGCGCCGTGCGCCACCTCGAGAAGGGCCGCGTCGTCATCTTCGGCGCCGGCCTCGGGGTCCCGTTCTTCTCCACCGACACCTGTGCCGCGCAGCGGGCGCTCGAGGTCGGCGCGCAGGTCGTGCTGATGGCCAAGGGCGTCGACGGGGTCTACGACGACGACCCGCGCACGAACCCCGACGCCGTGCGCTTCGAGCACCTGGACCACGCCGAGGTGCTGGCCCGCGGGCTGAAGGTCGCCGACGCCACGGCCATCTCGCCTGTGCGCGGACAACGAGCTGCCGATCATCGTGTTCAACCTCCTCGTCGCGGGCAACATCGCCCGGGCCGTGCAGGGTGAGAGGATCGGCACACTGATCGCGCCGGTGGACTGACCGGCCCTGCTCGACCTGCACGCTGACCACCACAAGGAGAACCGATGATCGACGAGGAACTGTTCGAGGCCGAGGAGAAGATGGACAAGGCCATCACCGTGGCCAAGGAGGACTTCGCCACCATCCGCACCGGTCGGGCGACCCCCCAGATGTTCAGCAAGGTCCTGGTCGACTACTACGGCGCGCCGACCCCCATCCAGCAGCTGGCGTCCTTCCAGACGCCCGAGGCGCGGATGATCCTCATCTCGCCGTTCGACAAGAGCTCGCTGCAGAGCATCGAGAAGGCCATCCGCGACTCCGACCTCGGCGTGAACCCGGTCGACGACGGCAACGTGATCCGCGTCGTCCTGCCGATCCTCACCGAGGAGCGGCGCAAGGAGTACATCAAGCTGGCGCGGCACAAGGCCGAGGACTCGCGCGTGTCGATCCGCAACATCCGCCGGCACGCCAAGGACCATCTCGAGAAGATGAACAAGGACGGCGACGCCGGCGAGGACGACATCCGCCGCGCGGAGAAGGCCCTCGAGGACCTCACCGCCAAGCACGTCGCCATGGTCGAGGACCTGCTCAAGCACAAAGAAGCCGAGCTGCTCGAGATCTGAGAGGACGGTGCGCGTGAGCGGATCGACAGGCGCACCCTCACCCGGGGAGGCGGAGGCCGAGCCGAAGAAGTCCCGGGCCGGGCGCAACCTGCCGGCGGCGATCGCCGTGGGCGTGCTCCTGGTGGCCATCGCCCTGGCGTCGCTCTACATCCAGCTGTGGCTCTTCGTGGTGCTCATCGTCGTGGCGATCGTCCTGGGCACCGACGAGCTGGCCACCGCCCTGGGGACCAAGGGCATCCACCTGTCCAAGCCCCCGCTGCTGGTCGCTGCGGTGCTCATGCCGGTGCTCGGCTTCTGGCTCGGGCCCGGACCCGGCGCTCATGGGGATGCGGGCTGCTGTTCCTGTTCACCCTGGTGTGGCGGCTCTTCGACGCGGGGCACCGACGACTTCGTCCGGGACGCCACGGCCAGCGGCTTCGTGCTGGCCTACGCCCCGCTGATGGGGGCGTTCGCGGCCCTGATCGCCGCGTCCCCCGACGGCGCGGACCGGGTGCTCACCTTCATCGTGCTGTCGATCGCCAGCGACATCGGCGGCTACGCCGCCGGGGTGCTCTTCGGCAAGCACCCCATGGCCCCGGCGATCAGCCCGAAGAAGTCGTGGGAGGGCTTCGCCGGATCGGTCACCCTGCAGGTGGTCCTGGGCTCGCTGATGTTCGTGCTACCTGCTGGACTCGGACTGGTGGAAGGGCGCGATCGTCGGCGCCCTCATGACGATCACCGCGACGCTCGGGCGACTTCCTCGAGTCGGCGATCAAGCGCGACCTCGGCATCAAGGACATGTCCAACCTGCTGCCCGGCCACGGCGGCGTGATGGACCGCCTCGACAGCCTGATCCCGAACACCGTGGTCGCCTACACGCTGTTCGCCCTGACCCTGGGCGGGATCAGCTGACGTGAGCCAGCCACCGGGCCTGCTGGTCCTCGAGGCGCCCCGGCGGGGCAAGCCGCCCCGGCACCTGTCCGACATGACCCTGGCGGAGCGCCGCGAGGCGGTCGCCGCCGCCGGGCTGCCGAAGTTCCGGGCCGACCAGGTGAGCAACCACTGGTTCGCCCGGCTCGTCGACGATCCCGCGCAGTGGACCGACATCCCCGCGGCGATGCGCGAGCCCCTGGCCGAGAGCCTGCTGCCCGCCGCTGCTGACCAACGTGCGCGACATCACCTGCGACGGCGGCCTGACGGTGAAGTCCGTGTGGCGCCTGCACGACGGGGCGATGGTCGAGTCGGTGCTGATGCGCTACCCGGCGACCCGCAACAGCCGGAGCGGGTCACGATGTGCGTCTCCTCGCAGGCCGGCTGCGGGATGAACTGCCCGTTCTGCGCCACCGGCCAGGCCGGGCTCACCCGCAACATGTCGACCGCCGAGATCGTCGAGCAGGTGCTCGCCGGGGCCCGGGCGCTCGCGCGCGGGCGAGGTGGCGGGTGGGACCGGTCGGGTCTCGAACGTGGTCTTCATGGGCATGGGGGAGCCGCTGGCCAACTACAACGTCGTGGTCGGGGCCGTGCGCCGCATGATCGCCCCGGCTCCCGACGGCCTGGGGATGAGCGCCCGCGGGATCACCGTCTCGACCGTCGGGCCTCGTCCCGGCGATGCGCAAGCTGGCCGGCGAGGGGCTGCCCGTGACGCTGGCGCTGAGCCTGCACGCCCCCGACGACGAGCTGCGCGACACCCTGGTGCCGGTGAACACGCGGTGGAAGGTCGCCGAGGCCATCGACGCCGCGTTCGAGTACACGCAGGCCACCGGCCGGCGGGCGTCCATCGAGTACGCGCTGATCCGCGACATCAACGACCAGGCCTGGCGCGCGGACCTGCTGGGCAAGCTGCTCAACGCCCGCGGCCGGGGCTGGGTGCACGTCAACCCGATCCCGCTGAACCCGACGCCCGGCTCGAAGTGGACGGCCTCCGACCCGGCGGTCGAGCGCGCGTTCGTCGCCGCGCTCGAGGCGCGCGGGATCCCCACGACGATCCGCGACACCCGCGGCAGCGAGATCGACGGCGCCTGCGGCCAGCTGGCGGCCACCGTCCGCGACCTGACCGCCCGCCGCGCAGCCCCGCGCGGCCCCCCGGCCGCCGTCTCGGTCGATCCGTCGGGCCCGCTCGTCGCAGGGCGGTGCTCGTGGCGCCCGGCAGCCACTCGGCGCGGGGCACACTGGGCCGACATCGACGACCCGGGAGGCGCCCATGGCCACGTACGCGCAGGCACACGCCCAGAGCATCGCGGACCCGGAGGGCTTCTGGGGCGCGGCAGCGCAGGCGATCACCTGGACCACCCCGCCGACGGTCGTGCGTGACGACAGTGCGGCGCCGCTGTACCGCTGGTACCCCGACGGTCGGCTGAACACCTGCTTCAACGCCCTGGACCGCCACGTCGAGTCCGGCCGCGGCGACCAGCCGGCGCTGATCCACGTCAGCCCCGTCACCGGGACCCAGCGCACGTTCACCTACGCCGAGCTGCTCGACGAGGTGGCCCGCTTCGCCGGGGTGCTGTCCGGGCTCGGCGTCGGCGCCGGGGACCGGGTGGTGCTGTCCATGCCGATGGTCCCCGAGGCGGTCATCGGCATGCTGGCGTGCGCGCGGCTCGGTGCGGTGCACTCCGTGGTGTTCGGCGGGTTCGCCGCCGAGGAGCTCGCGGTGCGCATCGACGACGCCCAGCCGAAGGTGATCCTGTCGGCGTCCTGCGGCATCGAGACCGCACCGCATCGTGGCCTACAAGCCGCTGCTCGACGAGGCGCTGGCCCTGGCCACCCACCAGCCGACGGCGTGCGTGATCCTGCAGCGCCCGCAGCTGGCGGCCGCGATGGGCCCGCGCGACCACGACTGGGCGGAGCTGGCTGCCGGCGCCGAGCCCGTCGGGTGCACGGACGTCGCCGCGACCGACCCGCTCTACATCCTCTACACCTCGGGCACGACGGGCCGGCCGAAGGGCATCGTCCGCGACAACGGCGGGCATGCCGTGGCGCTGGCGTGGTCGATGGCCAACGTCTACGACATCGGCCCCGGCGACGTCTGGTGGGCGGCCTCCGACGTGGGCTGGGTCGTCGGGCACTCCTACATCGTCTACGCCCCCCTGATCGTGGGTGCCACGACGGTCCTGTACGAGGGCAAGCCGGTCGGCACGCCGGACGCCGCGGCCTTCTGGCGGGTCATCGCCGAGCATCGGCGTGAAGGCGCTGTTCACCGCGCCGACCGCGATCCGGGCCATCCGCCGCGAGGACCCCGAGGGCGCGCTGATCGCCGACCACGACATCTCCAGCCTGCGCACGCTGTTCCTGGCCGGCGAGCGGCTGGACCCGGACACCTACCACTGGGCGACCAGGGTCCTCGGGGTCCCGGTCGTGGACAACTGGTGGCAGACCGAGACCGGCTGGCCGATCGCGGCCAACCCGCGCGGGCTGGAGCCGCTGCCGCTGAAGGAGGGCTCGCCGTCGGTGGCCGTCCCCGGCTACGACGTGCGCGTCCTCGATGGCGAGGGCAACGAGGTCGCGCCGGGCACGGAGGGCAACATCGTCATCCGGCTGCCGCTGCCGCCGGGGACCCTGCCCACGCTGTGGGGCGACGACGAGCGCTACGTGTCGTCCTACCTGAGCGCCTTCCCGGGCTACTACACGACCGGTGACGGCGGGTACGTCGACGCCGACGGGTACCTCTACGTCCTGGGTCGCACCGACGACGTGATCAACGTCGCCGGCCATCGGCTGTCCACCGGGGTGATGGAGGCCGTGGTGGCCGCGCACCCGGCGGTGGCCGAATGCGCCGTCATCGGCGTGGCCGACGACCTCAAGGGCCAGTCGCCGCGTGCGTTCGTGGTGCTCAAGGGCGGGGTCGAGATCGACCCGGACGAGCTCACCCGGCAGATCGTGGCCGACGTGCGCGAGCATGTCGGGCCCGGTGGCCGCGTTCAAGGAGGTCGTCATCGTGCCGGGCCTGCCCAAGACCCGCTCCGGCAAGATCCTGCGGCGCACCATGCGCGGGATCGCCGACGGCCGGCCCGAGCAGATCCCCTCGACGATCGAGGACGTGCAGCGTCCTCGAGGTGATCACCCCGCTGCTGCAGAGGCACTCGGGGCAGGCGGTCTAGCGTCGTCAGCGCGCGAGCTGGGCGCGCAGGGCGCTGACTGCTCCCGCCCGATGCTCGGCGAGCACGGCGACGAGCCGGCGGCGTCCCCGGCCTCGACCGCGGCGAGCGCGCGGGCGTGCTCCTGGGCGCCGCGGGCGACGTTGTCGCTGACCGCGAACCAGCGCGCGCGGTACACCTCGGAGGCGTCCCACAGCGTCGTCAGGATCCGTTCGGCCCGGGGGGTGGGGCGCAGGATCGCCCAGTGGAAGGCGCGGTTCGCCGCGGCCATCGTGGTGGGGTCGGTGGGGTGCGCGCCGCTCGGCGGCCGCCAGGCGCGTGTGCGCGGCCCGCACGGCAGTCGACGTGGCCGACGTCGCGGCGGGCCAGGGCCTGTCGGGCGAGATCGTCCTCGATGAGCGCCCGCAGGTGGTAGATCTCCTCCAGGTCGTCGAGGTCCAGCTCGGTCACCCGGTAGCCGCGGTGCGGGATGTAGGTGACGTGTCCCTCGGACTCGAGCATGCGCAGGGCCTCGCGCACCGGGACCCGGCTGACGCCCAGTGATGCGGCCAGGTCCTCCTGCCGCACGGGGGCACCGGGTGCGATGTCCCCGCGCAGGATCCGGGCGCGCACCTCGACGAGCACGGCCTCCTGGGCGGTGGGCGGGCGCTGGAAGTCAGCCATGGTCGGGTCCCGGGTGCGAGCCGGGTTCGGGGGAGCCAGGCGGTAGTCGACGGGGGTGCGTGACAGGCTGATCGGGTTGGCCACCGTCGGGACCCCGGCGGCCAGCGCGATCGGGGCGAGTCCGAGCGTCGATGGCCAGCTCCAGGGCCGCCGGGATGTCGTTCACGGGGCCGGCCGGGACGCCGGCCGCTGTGAGGGCCTGGACCCACTGGGCCGTCGGGCGTGTGGCCAGGACCTCGCTGAGTCGTCCGGCGAGCGCCTCGCGGTGCGCCACCCGCGCGGGGTTGGTCGCGAAGTCCGGATCGCCGGCGAGGTCGAGTCCGAGGACCTCGCAGAGCGACGTGAACTGGCGGTCGTTGCCCACGGCCAGGACCAGGACGCCGTCGGCTGTGCGGCAGCGTCTCGTAGGGGGCGATGCTGGGGTGGGCGTTGCCCAT
Organism: uncultured Actinomycetes bacterium; assembly: GCA_963812395.1. GTDB lineage: Bacteria > Actinomycetota > Actinomycetes > S36-B12 > CAIYMF01 > Prado023. Next base: position 147,505 of record CAWEVG010000042.1, on the reverse strand, counting down.
CGCCCGCGGCACGGCCCCGGCGCCGACGACCGCCTGCGCCTGGTTCACCAGCGCCGAGAGCGTGGAGCTGAGCAGGTTCACCGAGACCTGCTGGCCGCGTCCGCTGCGGGTGCGCTCGTGCAGCGCGGCGAGGATCCCGACGGTGGCGTGCAATCCGGTGAGCACGTCGACCAGGGCGACCCCGACCTTGGTGGGCTGGTCGGGCGTGGGGCCGGTGATGCTCATCAGCCCGCCCATCGCCTGGACGAGCAGGTCGTAGCCGGGCATCTGCGCGCCCGCGCCCGCCCCGAAGCCGGAGATGGACGCGTAGACCACCCCGGGATTCGTGGCCGCGACGTCCTCGTACCCGAGGCCGAACCGCGCCATCGTCCCGGGCGCGAGGTTCTCGACGAGCACGTCCGCCGACGTGGCCAGCTCCAGGGCCTCGGCGCGGTCCGGCGGGTCGCCCAGGTCCAGCCAGACCGAGCGCTTGTTGCGGTTGACCGACTGGAAGTACGTGGACGTCCCGTCGGCGGCGTGCGGCGGCCCCCACGCCCGGGTGTCGTCGCCGTGGGGTGGCCGCTCGACCTTGATGACCTCGGCGCCGAGGTCGCCGAGCATCATCGTGGCGTAGGGGCCGGCCAGCACGCGGCTGAAGTCGGCCACGCGCAGGCCCGCCAACGGACCCGTGGGAGCCTCGCTCATCGGTAGGCGGCGATCCCCGTGAGGGCCTGGCCGATGACCAGCGTGTGGATGTCGTGCGTGCCCTCGTAGGTGTAGACGCTCTCGAGGTTCACCATGTGCCGGATCACCGGGTACTCCAGCGAGATCCCGTTGCCGCCGAGGATCGCCCGAGCCTCGCGGGCCACCTCCAGCGCCGCGGCCACGTTGTTGAACTTGCCGACGCTGACCTGCTGCGGCGGTCAGGACCCCGGCGTCCTTGAGCCGCCCGAGGTGCAGGGCGAGCAGGTGACCGTTGCCGACGGCCACCGCCATCTCGGCGAGCTTGCGCTGGGTCAGCTGGAACCCGGCGATCGGCCGGCCGAACTGCTCGCGCGTGCCGGCGTAGTCCAGGGCGGTCTCGAGGCAGTCGCGGGCGGCGCCGATCGAGCCGAACACGATGCCGTACCGGGCCTCGGCCAGGCATCCGAGCGGGCCGGACAGCCCGCGGGCGCCCGGGAGCATGGCGTCGGCGGGCAGTCGCACGCCGTCGAGGACCAGCTCGGAGGTGACCGACGCGCGCAGGCTGAGCTTGTGCGGGATCGAGCGGGCGGTGAACCCGGGGGAGTCGGTCGGCACGACGAAGCCGCGGATCGTGCCCTCGGCGCGTGCCCAGACGACGGCCACGTCCGCGACCGAGCCGTTGGTGATCCACATCTTCGTCCCGGTGAGCACCCAGTCGTCGCCGTCGCGGACGGCGGTCGTGCGCATCGACCCGGGGTCCGATCCGGCGTCCGGCTCGGTGAGGCCGAAGCACCCGATCAGCTCGCCGGCGGCCATGCCGGGCAGCCACTGCTGGCGCTGCTCCTCGGAGCCGTACTCGTGGATCGCGAACATCGCCAACGACCCCTGGACGCTGACCAGCGAGCGGATCCCCGAGTCGGCGGCCTCGAGCTCGAGGCAGGCCAGGCCGTAGGAGGTGGCGTCGGTGCCGGCGCAGCCGTACCCCTCGAGGTGCATGCCCAGCACGCCGAGGGAGCCGAGCTCGCGCGCCAGCTCGCGGACGGGCAGCTCGCCGGCCTCGAACCAGCCGGCCAGGTGCGGGCGCAGGTGCTCGTCGGCGAACCGGCGCACGGTGTCGCGGATCTCGACCTGCTCGGGGCTCAGCAGGGTGTCGATCGCGTACAGCTCGGTGGGGGACAGGGGCGGGGTCGTGGTCATCGGTCACCTCGGGTCGGACGGTGCGAGAACCCTAGCAGATTGGATCCAATATCCAGATGTCTCCGGGCCATGCGGCACTGTCGTCACGCCCGACCAACTCCTACGCTCGAAGTGTGAGGCGCCGATGGAAGCGTGCGCTGGTGAAGACGGGGGTGGTTGCCGTCCTGCTCCTGGCCGCGGCGGTTGTGGTGACCTACCGGCAGGGTGGGTTCATCCGTGAGCAGGTCTCACCCGAGTCCAGCGTCCTCATCGCCGGCGACGAGGGCCTGGCGCTGACGACTCGGGTTGGGCCTCCGGCCCGCGACGTCATCTACTTCGTGATGGTCGACAGGTTCGCCAACGGCGATCCGTCCAACGACACCGGGGCCGGCGGGGTGGGTCCCTTGGAGCACGGCTTCGACCCGACGCAGCCGCAGTTCTACCACGGGGGTGACCTGGTCGGGCTGCGCGAGAAGCTGGACTACATCCAGGGCCTGGGCGCGACCGCCCTGTGGCTCACCCCGGTCCTGACGAACAAGCCCGTCCAGATGGACGGCGACGAGGTGCTCACCACGGGGTACCACGGGTACATGGTCACCGACTTCACCCGCGTCGACCCCCACCTGGGCACCAACGAGGACCTGGTCGACCTCGTCGAGGCGGCGCACTCACGCGGGATGAAGATCTTCCTCGACGTGACGGCGAACCACACCGCCGACGTGATCACCTACGCGGGGGCGGGCCGCTGGCCGGCCTACCGGACGAAGGAGACCTACCCGTACACCGACGTCAACGGGGTGCCGTTCGACGATGCCGCTGTCGCCGGGTCCGACGACTTCCCCGAGTTGGGCCCCGACTCCTTCCCCTACCAGCCGGTCGTGCCCGCCGACCAGGCCGAGGTGAAGGTCCCCGCGTGGCTCAACGACGTGACGATGTACCACAACCGGGGGAACACCAAGTTCGAGGGGGAGAGCTGGACGTACGGTGACTGGGCCGGACTGGACGACCTGTTCACCGAGCGGCCCGAGGTCGCCGAGGGGCTGATCGACATCTACGCCGACCTGATCCGCTGGACCGGTGTCGACGGGTTCCGCCTCGACTCGGCCCGGCACGTCACCCTGGAGTTCTGGCAGGAGTTCGTCCCGGCCATGCAGCAGGCGGCCGCCGAGGTGGGGGTGCCGGACTTCTTCATCTTCGGCGAGGTGGTCGCCGAGTACCCCGACATGCTGGACTACGCACGGCGCAGCGGACTGCCCGCCCTGCTGGACTTCCCGCTGCAGTCGGCCATCGAGCAGTTCGCCGAGGGCCTCCCACCGGGCGAGGCATGGGGCTCGCTGTGCCCCGTCATCCTCGGAGGGGACCTGGACTACGCCGACGCGGACTCCGACGCGTACGCGTCCCCGACGTTCGTCGGCAACCACGACATGGGCCGGATCGCCATGCGGCTGTGGGGCAGTGACCCGGACGAGGAGTCGTGGCTGCACCGGGTGCACTTCGCCTACGAGACGCTGTTCCTGCTGCGTGGCCAGCCGGTCATCTACTACGGCGACGAGCAGGGCTTCACCGGCCACGGCGGGGACAACCTCGCCCGCCAGGACATGTTCGCCTCGCGCACGCCGCAGTACCTGGAGAACGTACGGCTCGGGACCGACGCCGGTCACGACGTGGACGCGTACGACACGTCCCATCCCACGTACCGATTGCTCGCGCGAGCTGGCCCAGGCTGCGTCGCGACCACCCGGCTCTTGCCGACGGCCCACTCGTCCTTCGGGCCTGCCCGTCCGACGCCCGCGGTGTCGTCGCCTTCAGCCGGATCGATCGGGAGACCGGCACCGAGTACCTGGTGGCCCTGAACAACGCCAAGGTGCCCACCCAGGTCACGGTCGGGACCTGGACCCCGAACGCGACGTTCACCACGGTCTACGCCTCCAGCGGGTCCGCGCCGACGCATCCGAGGTCCACCCCGGACGGCCAGGTCACGATCACCGTCCCGGCGATGGGGGCCCTCGTGCTGCGTCCCGACCAACCCATGGCGACCACCTCGACCGGACCGTCGGTGCAGCTGCGCGCAGATCCCTCCTCCTGGGAGGGATGGCTCTATGTCCAGGCGGCGGTGAGCAGCCCGGGCTGGGTGGTTGCCTCCTTCTACGCCGACCGCGACGGCCCCGGCCCGGCCGCCAGGGAGCTCATGGCGGTGGACGACGCACAGCCCTCACAGTGGACCGCGCCTCTTGGGGTCACGGTGCGGGCCGCGATGTTCGACGCCGCCGGACTCGCGAGGGGGTCACCGGTCGAGTTCACCGTCGTCGTCCGCGATCGTGCTGGTCGTGAGGCGTCGGCCCACCTCGACTTCAGGATCGCCCGTACGACCAGCCAGGACTGACGGTCCAGCGGCCGCGGCTCGCCTCGACGATCAGCTCCTGGGCTGCCCACGTCGTCGGCGTGCCCGCGCCTGCCGGCCCACCGGTGCCGGATCCCTGACACGATCTGCGGGTGCCCGGTTACCCGATCGACTCCCTGCTCGAGCTCCTGGACCTCGAGCGCCGTCCCGGCGACCTGTTCGTCGGGATCAGCCACGACGTGAGCTACACCCGGATCTTCGGGGGCCAGGTGGCCGCGCAGGCGCTCGTCGCGGCCGGGCGCACCGTGGACCCGGAGCGCTCCGTGCACTCCCTGCACGCGTACTTCCTGCGCCCCGGGGACCCCACCCGACCGGTCGAGTTCCACGTCGAGCGGATGCGCGACGGCCGCGGGTTCAGCGTGCGCCGGGTGCTGGCCCACCAGCACGGCAAGGTGACGTTCGCGATGTCCGCGTCGTTCCACCTGCCCGAGGCCACGGCGATCTCGCACACGACGCGCGCGCGGGAGGTCCCCGGCCCCGAGGGCCTGCCCTCGCTCGCGGAGCTGATGGAGCCGCACGTGGACCAGCTGCCCCCGATCCTCGTGGAGGTCACCCCGCCCGTGGACATCCGCCCGGTCCGCGGGCTCGGTCAGCAGCTGGTCGCGTGGTGGGGCGATGCCTTCCCCGACCACCCGACGCGGGGCGAGGGCGGCGAGGACTACCCGGGAGAGGACGTGGTCTGGTTCCGCTCCGACGGGCCGATGCCCGACGATCCGCTGCTCCACGTGTGCGTCGCGGTGTACTTCTCGGACGCCACCCTGCTCGACGCCGTCCAGCGCCGCCACGGGTACTACGTGGGATCCGGCGACCTCGACGTCGCCAGCCTCGACCACGCGATGTGGTTCCACCGTCCCTACCGCGCCGACGAATGGGCGCTCTACGTGACCGCGTCCCCGGCGGCAGAGCGGGGGCTGGGGTTCGCGCGTGGCCGGATGTTCGACCGCAACGGGGACCTGATGATCTCGATCACGCAGGAGGGGTTGTTCCGCCGCCCGACTGCTCCGGGAGCGCCGTTGGCACGGTCGTGAGCCCGTCGGCCCCGGGCAGCGAGCCGTGCGCGCCCTCGGCGGACGGGAGGGCGTCGTCAGTGGGGACAGGGACTCCGCGCGGGCCAGCGCCGGGCGGGCCACGGCAGCCACGCCCAGGCCGGCAAGGGCGGCCACCGACCCGACGGCCAGCCCCCACGAGGAGCCGCCGGCGTCGATCAGGGCCCCGGCGAGCGCCACGGCGCCCGCCGAGCCGATCAGGACCCCGGAGATGGCCAGGGCCAGGGCCTCGGTGAGGCGGGTGCGGGGCAGCGCCCGTTCGATGATCTGCATGGCGCCGATCATCACCGCGGACACCCCGAGCCCGGCTGCGAACATCCCGGCGGCGTACCAGCCGAGCCCGTCGATGAACGGGATCACGGCCGTGGCGAGGGCGAGGGTCGCGGTGCCGACCAGCACCTGGACCGACAGCCGCCAGCCGCCGGGGCGGGCGCCGAGGTAGAGCCCGGTCAGCCCACTGGCCAGGGCGAAGACGCCCAGCAGCCATCCGGTGGCCCACACCGCGTCGGCCTCCTGGGCGAACGCGACCGTCGACACCTCGAGGGCGCCGAAGATCGCGCCCATCAGGACCATGAGCAGCGTCAGGACCTGCAGCGTGCCCGAGCGCCAGACCGCCGGTCCGTGCAACCCGGTTCGCGGCGTCGGCTCGGGCTCGGTGGACCGTTGGGCGGCCAGGGCCAGCCCGCCGGACCCTGCGAGCAGCAGGCCCGTGACGATGGCCGACCACGGGGCGATCGCCACGGCCAGCGCGGTGGCCAGCGGGGGCCCGAGCACGAACGCGACCTCGTCGAGTGTGGACTCCAGGGCGAACGCCGAGGTGAGCTCATCGGGTCCGTCGGTGATCCCCGCCCAGCGGGTGCGCACCATGGCGCCCAGGTTCGGGCCGGACAGCCCGGCGATGATGCCCAGGACCAGCCACAGCGGCATCGGCGTCCCGGCCATGACCGCGATCGTGAGGCTGGCCACGGCCAGGATGTGCACCCCGATGAGCGGCGGGATGACCCGGTGCTGGCCGAACCGGTCGGCCAGTCGTGCGCCGACCGGCCCGCCGATGGCGCCGGCCAGCGTGATGGACGCGGCGACGGCACCGGCCTTCCCGTACGACCCGGTCTCCATGGCCACGAGCATCGTCATCGCCAGTCCGAGCATGGCCATCGGGAAGCGACCGACGAAGGCCGCACTGGTCATCCCCACCGTCCCCGGGTGGCGGAAGATCGCACGGAAGGCCTGCATCGCGACTACCTACCCGGAATGGGGCCGAGGCAAACGGTGCGCGGGCTCACTGCGCGCCGGGGACCCGCGGTTGCGGCCCGGCGCCCACGTTGCCGTAGCGGTGCGCGGTCACGCACACGCTCTGCTCGTGCATCCAGCGCGGGCCCTCGATGGCCACGCTGGCCGCGATCGGGCGTCGGTCGACGCTGACCCCGACGTCGAGACCGGTGACGGCGAGGTCGCCCGGATCCTCCGCGGACAGCCACCGCACCCGGCTGACCTCGCCGCGGGCGACTCGCGCTGACGGCGTCCTCGACGGACTCGACGGCAGTGTCGGCACCGCGGGACGTGGCGCTGCTCAGGACGATCCGGGTCCCGGTCCGCGCGGCGAGGCGGCGTACCGACTCGAGGTCCGCCGACCGGGTGTCCGCATCGACCCGCACGAGGATGGGCGTGCCCATCGGGCGGTAGCGGATCAGGTTGCGCTCCACGGTGAGGCCGGTCAGGTCTCGGGCGGCGCTGCCGGTGCTCGCCCACCACTGCTGGACGTCGCCGTTGGTCAACGCGACATCGCCCGGCGCCCAGTCGCGCAGGCAGGCGACGTAGTTCTCGCCCCCGGCCTTGGCCGTCGGGCCGACCGCGGACTTCTTCCACCCGCCGAACGGCTGCCGGTTGACCACCGCCCCGGTCGTCCCGCGGTTGACGTAGACGTTGCCGGCCTGGATGCGCTCGATCCACGTCTCGCACTCGCCGGTGTCCAGCGCGTGGATGCCGGCGGTGAGGCCGTACTCCACGGCGTTCTGCCAGGAGATGGCGGTGTCGAGGTCCGGTGCCCGCATGACTGCGAGCACCGGGCCGAACCACTCGGTCAGGTGCGTCCAGGAGCCCGGCTGCACGCCGATCTTGACCCCGGGGCTCCACATGTGGCCCGACTCGTCGAGCTGCCGCGGGGCCACCAGCCAGGACTCGCCGGGCTCCAGCGAGGTCAGCGCGCGCAGCAACGGCCCGTCGGCCGGGCGGATGACCGGGCCGATCACCGTGGCCGGGTCGGGCCCGGGGCCGACGACCTCGGTGGTGACGGCGTCGCGCAGCTGCCGCAGGAACGCCGGGTTGTCGTGGATGGACGCCTCGACGATGGCCAGGCTCGCCGCGGAGCACTTCTGCCCGGCGTGGCCGAAGGCGGACGCGACCAGGTCCTTGACCGCGGCGTCGATGTCGGCGGTCGCGGAGATCAGCAGCGCGTTCTTGCCCGAGGTCTCGGCCATGAGCCGCAGGTCGGGACGCCACGCGGTGAACATCCGGGCGGTGGCGAACGACCCGGTCAGGATCACCGCCGAGACCTCCGGGTGGGTCACCAGGTGCTGGCCCACCTCGTCGTCGCGGGTGGGCACGAACTGCAGGACCTCACGGGGGACGCCAGCGCGCCACAGCTGCTGGACGAGCACCCACGCCGTGGCCACGGTCTCGGGGGCGGGCTTGAGGATGACGGCGTTCCCGGCGGCCAGGGCGGCCAGGACCCCGCCGGCCGGGATGGCGTAGGGGAAGTTCCACGGCGGGACCACCACGACCACGCCGACCGGGCTGCTGGGAGCAGCGCCCTCGAGGGTGCGGATCGCCGAGCGTCCGTAGTAGCGCGCGAAGTCGATGGCCTCGGACACCTCGGGGATGCCCTGCTCGATGGTCTTGCCGGCATCCAGCGACATCACGGCCAGGGTGTCGTGGTGCTCCTCGCCCATGACCCGCGCGGCTTCCCAGAGGATCCGCGCGCGCTCCCTGGGCCCCCGGCCGTCCCAACCGCTGACCGCGCCCCGGGCCGTGGCGACGGCCTCGTCGACGAGCTCGGTGCTCGCCACGGTGTACGTGTACCAGGCTGCCCCCTCGGCGCTGGGGTTGCCGCCCTCGACGACGCCGTCGACCTGCTCGGCACCGGCGACGACCACGGGGACGGCGCGGTCCCAGTCGCGGGAGTGCCGGTTGAGGGCGGCAGCGATCTGCTCGCGCTCCTCGGGCCGGGTCACGTCGATCTCGGTCTCGTTGGCGAAGAACCCCTCCGTCTCCGGCTCGGTCGGGACCGGCGCGGTGCGGGGCGTGCCGGCGGGACTCCGTGGAGATCGTGTGCCGTGCGCTCACGGCCTCCCGGAAGCGACGCTCCTGCTCGGCGAACGTGGGTGAGCCGACGGTGAGGCTGAAGGAGGCGCGCAGGAAGTTCTCCGGCGCGGTGTTCTCGTCCAGGCGCCGGACCAGGTAGGCCACCGCGGACGCGAAGTCGTCGCGGGACGTGACCGGGGCGTAGAGCAGCACCGATCCGACGTCGTGGATGATGGCCAGGGCCTCGGCGTTGGCCATCCCCTCGAGCATCTCGATGTCGATCTGGCTGCTGACGCCGCGCTCGGCTGCCACCTCGAGGGACCACGCGAGGTCGAACAGGTTGTGGCTGGCGATCCCGATGCGCACGGCGTCGGCGTTCTCCGGGCGCACCGCGGCATCGACCAGGCGCTTCCAGGAGGCATCCACGTCGGCCTTGGACCCGTAGGGCGCGGGCGTCCAGCCGTGGATCTGGGCCTCGGCGGTCTCCATCGCGAGGTTGGCCCCCTTGACGATGCGGACCTTGATCGGGGCGCCGCCCTGCTCCCGACGGGCGCGGGCCCACGCGAGCAGCTGCTCGAACACGGCGTGGCTCTCGGGCAGGTAGGCCTGCAGCACGATGCCCGCCTCGACGTCGCGGAACTCCTCCTCGGCCAGGACCGCCGTGAACACGTCGACCGTCAGCGCGAGGTCGCGGTACTCCTCCATGTCGAGGTTCACGAACGTGTGCGGGGAGGTGGCCCGGGCAGCCCGGTAGAGCCGGCGCAGGCGCACGGCCACGCGCTGCACGGACCCCTCGTGGTCGAAGGTGCTCAGCTGCGCGGCGATCGCCGAGATCTTCACCGAGATGTAGGTGACCTCGGGGCGCGTGAGCATCTCGATGACACGGTCGAGGCGGTGGGTGGCCTCGTCCTCCCCGAGCACGGCCTCACCCAGGACGTTGATGTTGAGTCGGGCGCCCTCGGCCGCGCGCTTCTCGAGGTGCTTGCGCAGTCGGGCCTGCTCCGCGGGGAGGATGATCCCGGTGGAGGCGTCGCGGATCTGCCAGTGGACGAGCTTCATCGAGGGATCCGGGGCCAGCGTCGACAGCCGACTGACCGCCCGAAGGCCGACGTGGTCGCGCACTCCGAGGGCCTGGCGGTTGGACCCCGCCGCGGCGGAGCGCAGCGTGGCGGCGGCGCGGCTGGGATCGGAGATCCGCATCACCTCGTCGGTGAGGGCCATGGTCACCGGCAGGCCGGCGGGGTCCTTGAGCAACCGGGTCAGCCGTCTGCGGTTGGCCTTCTCCCGATGGGTGCGCTGGCCCTCGGCATCAGTCATCCAGCGGGCTGCGCGGGCCACGGCGCGATCGACCACGGCATCGGCGTCGGGGAGGGGGGCAGGCAGTTCAGCTGGGGTGATGTCCACGGTAGCAATCGTGGTCCTGCCGCTGGCCGGACTCAATGCAGGGGGCCCTGGTTGGGGCAGCTCAGTGACCGAGGAACCGTTCGAACACCGCGGCGCGGCGCGCCGGACGGCCCGACCGGGCCTCGGCGGCGTCCGCGGAGGTCATCACTGCCAGGCCGCCGTTGGCCCCGAGCCAGCGCAGCGGCTCGGGCTCCCAGCGCCGCGAGCGGTGGTTCACCCAGGGCAGTGCGGTCAGCTCGGAGTCCGTGCCGGTGATGAGGTCCGCCAGCGTCCGCCCGGCGAGGTTGGCGGTGCCGACCCCGTCGCCGACGTAGCCACCGGCCCACGCCAGCCCCGTGCGTCGATCGAGTCCGCACGAGGCGTACCAGTCGCGGGAGATGCCCAGCGGGCCACCCCAGCGGTGGGTCACCTGGAACGGTGCGACCGTGGGGAAGATCTCGGTCAGGGTCTGCCACAGCCCCTCGTGGACGCCCGCGACCAGGTCGTTGGCCGGGTCGATCCGCGAGCCGAAGTGGTAGGGCGCTCCACGCCCGCCGAACGCCAGCCGCCCGTCGGCGGTGCGCTGCCCGTAGATGATCAGGTGCCGGCCGTCGTTGAACGTCTCGCGCGCATTCAGCCCGATCCGGTCCCAGACCTCCTCGGGCAGCGGCTGGGTGGCCAGCATCAGCGAGTACACCGGCAGGAGGGTGCGCCGGTGCCCGGGCAGCTGTGCCGTGAACGCCTCCGTGGCGCGCACGACGTGGGGTGCGCGGACGTCGCCGAGCGGAGTGCGCACGCACACCCGGCTCGATCGCCGTGGCCGGCGTGCCCTCGTAGATCCGCACCCCGGCGGCCTCGACCAGCCCGGCCAGCCCGCGGGCCAGCTTGGCGGGGTGGATCGCGGCGCAGTGCGGCGTGTAGGTCGCCCCCAGCACGGAGGTCGCCCCCGCGCGCGCGCTCGCCTCGTCGGCATCGAGCAGGCGGTAGTCCGCCGCACCGAAGCCCCAGGAGCGCCAGTGGGCGACGTCCTCCCGGGCACGCTCGAGCTGGACGGGCGTCCGGGCCAGGCCCACGGTCCCGCCCTTGGCCCAGTCGACGTCCAGCCCCTCGGCGGCGGTGACCCGGCCGACCTCGTCGACGGTGTCGTGCATGGCGTGCTGCATCGCGGTCGCCGCCCGCCGCGAGCTGCCACGCGCGATCCTGTCCAGCGAGGCGGGGAACAGCGCCGAGCACCAGCCGCCGTTGCGCCCGCTGGCGCCGAATCCCGCCACGTTCGCCTCGACGATCGCGATGCGGGTCCCGGGCGCGGCCCTTGCGAGGTAGTAGGCGGTCCAGAGCCCGGTGTAGCCGGCGCCGACGATTGCCACGTCGACGTCGAGGTCGCCGTCCAGGGGTGCCCGCGGGGCCGGGGCCTCGCCGAGGCTGTCCCACCAGAAGGAGACCGAGCGCAGGTCCGTCAACGGGCTGGTCCGAGCAGGCAGTCCGGGACCTGCGGCTCCGGGTGGGCGTCCGACCCCGGAGCCGGGATGGGCGCCGCGGCGACCATGCGCACCGGCACGTGACCGGCCCAGATCGGCCACTGCGCGTCCTCGTCGTCGTTCGGCCCGCCGTCGCGGGACTTCACGGAGAACTCCGCCAGCGGCAGGGCCAGCACCATCGTGGCCGCGACCTCGCTGGAGCGCATGGGGCGCGCGGCGTCCCATCGCCCGGGAGTCAGGTGGTCGGTGATCACCCGGAGGGCGGCTTGCTTGTCCGCACCGTCGAGGACCTCGCACGTGCCCAGCACGACCACGGAGCGGTAGTTCATGCTCGACTCGAACGCGCTGCGCGCGATGACGAGCCCGTCGAGGTGCGTGACCGTCAGGCACGCCGGTGCCCCGGCGGCCAGTCGCCGGAACATCCCCGCCCCGGTCGAGCCGTGGAACAGCACCCGATCGGCGTCGGGATCCAGCGCGATCGCCACCGGAAGCACGATGGGGGCCCCGCTGGCGTCCACGGTGCCGACATGGCCGATCAGCGCCTCCGCCAGGACGGCGCGCGCCTCGGCCAGGTCGTGCGACCCGCGGTCGGGCTTGCGGGTGAACGCCGTGCGGGCGGTCGCGCCCGTCTCGTCGGCCATGGCCTACAGCAGTTCCATGCCGCGGGTGAGCACGTCGCGCAGGATCGACTCGATCTCGTCGAACTCGGGCTGGCCGACGATCAGCGGCGGAGCCAGCTGGATGACCGGGTCGCCGCGGTCGTCGGCGCGGCAGTACAGCCCGGCGTCGAACAGGGCCTTGGACAGGAACCCGCGCAGCAGCCGCTCGGACTCGGCGTCGTTGAACGTCTCCTTGGTGGCCTTGTCCTTGACCAGCTCGATGCCGTAGAAGTAGCCGGCGCCGCGGACGTCGCCGACGATCGGCAGGTCGAGCAGCTTCTCCAGGGTCGCCCGGAAGGCGCCCTCGTTGGCCCGGACGTGGGCGTTGAGGCCCTCGCGCTCGAAGATGTCGAGGTTGGCCAGCGCGGCAGCGGCGGACACCGGGTGCCCGCCCCACGTGTAGCCGTGCAGGAAGGCCGTCGTCCCGTGCTTGAAGGGCTCGAACAGGCGGTCGTGGACCATCATCGCGCCCATGGGGGAGTACCCGGAGGTCAGGCCCTTGGCGAACGTGATGATGTCCGGCTGGACGCCGTAGCGGTTCATCGCGAAGTAGTCGCCGATGCGGCCCATCGCGCAGATGGTCTCGTCGGCCACGAACAGCACGTCGTACTAGTCGCAGATCTCGCGGACCCGCTCGAAGTACCCGGGGGGCGGCGGGAAGCAGCCACCGGAGTTCTGCACCGGTTCGAGGAACACGGCGGCAACGCTCTCGGGGCCCTCGAACTCGATGGCCTCGGCGATCCGGTCGGCGGCCCAGCGGCCGTACGCCTCGATGTCGTCGGCGTGGTGCTCGGCGCGGTAGAAGTTGGTGTTGGGCACCTTGATCCCGCCGGGTACCAACGGCTCGAAGGGCGTCTTCGCGGCGGGGATCCCGGTGATCGCCAGGGCTCCCTGGGGGGTGCCGTGGTAGGCCACGTTCCGGCTGATCACCTTGTGCTTGGTGGGCTGGCCCGTGAGCTTGAAGTACTGCTTGGCCAGCTTCCAGGCCGACTCCACGGCCTCGCCGCCCCCGCTGGTGAAGAAGGTGCGGTTGATGTCCGTGGGCGCGAGCTGCCCAAGACGGTCGGCCAGCTCGATCGCGGTCGGGTGCGCGTAGGACCACAGCGGGAAGAAGGCGAGCTGCTCGGCCTGCTTGGCCATGGCCTCGGCGATCTCCTTGCGCCCGTGACCGGCCTGCACCGTGAACAGCCCGGCGAGGCCGTCGAGGTAGGACCTGCCCTGGTCGTCCCAGATCCGCGCACCCTCGCCGCGGACGATGATCGGCACGTGGCCGGCGCCGTCCTCGTAGACCGAGTGCCGGGTGAAGTGCATCCACAGCCGGTCGCGGGCCTTGTCGGCCAGGGCGTCGTCGCCGCTCTCGGTGAAGGACATCTCGCTGATGGTCATCGGGTACCCCATGTGTAGATCTGCTTGCGCAGCTTCAAGTAGACGAATGTCTCCGTGCTCCGGACGCCGGGGACGGCTCGGATCTTGCTGTTCATGATCTCGAGCAGGTGCTCGTCGTCCTCGCACACGACCTCGGCCAGGATGTCGAACCCACCCGCGGTGATCACCAGGTAGTCGACCTCCTCGAGCTCGGCGAGGCGGTCGGCCACCTCGTTGATGTCGCCGTCGACGCCGATGCCGAGCATCGCCGCGCGCGGGAAGCCCACCTGCATGGGGTCGGTCACGGCCACGATCTGGATGACGCCGGACTCGACGAGGCGGGCCACCCGCTGGCGGACAGCGGCCTCGGAGAGCCCGACGGCCCGGCCGATCGTGGCGTAGGCGCGGCGACCGTCCTGCTGGAGCTGCTCGACGATGGCCTTGGCGGTGTCGTCGAGAGGCACCGGACGGGGGCGTGGTGACTGGAGCATGGGCGCCATCGAACCGTAGAAATCCCCAACAAGCAAGCGAAACGGTCGCGCACAGGCCGGAATTCTGCGGAAAACGCATGATGAACTTCACTTCGCCACGAATAGTGATGCCGCTGCGCTGTCCAGATCTGGGTCGCTGGGCTAGACTCGCGCCGCATCTGCGCCGCCCCACCGCCGTGCCGATCCCGCCCGTCGCTCGAGTGAGTCGATCCCAAGGAGATCCAGTGAGCCGCACCATCCGCAACTTCGTCAACGGTGAGTCCGTCGACTCCGTCTCGGGCCAGACAAGCGACCTGGTCAACCCGACGACCGGCGAGGTCTTCGCCCAGGCCGTGGTGTCCAACGCCGAGGACGTCGACCGCGCCTACCGGGCCGCGTCCGATGCGTTCGAGTCCTGGAGCCAGACGACGCCCGTCGGAGCGGCAGGCGGCCCTGCTGAAGATCGCGGACATCGTCGAGGCGAACGCCGAGGAGCTCATCGCCCTGGAGAGCGAGAACACCGGCAAGGCGATCGCGGTGACCGCGTCGGAGGAGATCCCGCCGATGGTCGACCAGATCCGCTTCTTCGCCGGCGCGGCGCGGATCCTCGAGGGCCGGGCCAGCGGCGAGTACATGAAGGGCTACACGTCGATCATCCGCCGCGAGCCGGTGGGCGTCATCGGCCAGGTGACCCCGTGGAACTACCCGATGATGATGGCCGTCTGGAAGTTCGCCCCCGCCATCGCGGCGGGCAACGCCGTCGTGCTCAAGCCGTCGGACACCACCCCGGTGAGCACGGTGCGGATGGCCGAGATGTTCGCCGACGTCCTTCCCGCCGGCGTGCTCAACGTGGTCACCGGGGACCGCAGCACGGGCCAGGCCCTCGTGGAGCACCAGCGCCCGGACATGGTCTCGATCACCGGCTCGGTGCGTGCCGGCATGGCGGTGGCGGGCACGGCGGCCCAGGACGTCAAGCGCGTGCACCTCGAGCTCGGCGGCAAGGCGCCGGTGGTGGTGTTCGAGGACGCCGACATCGCCGCGGCCGCCGAGTGGCTGGCCGTGGCCGGGTACTTCAACGCCGGGCAGGACTGCACCGCGGCCACCCGCGTGCTCGTGGCCGACGCGATCCACGACGAGTTCGTCGCCGCCCTGGCCGAGCAGGCGCGCAACACGGCCACGACCTTCGCCGGCGGGCCCGGCGACGCCGACGCCCTCGTGCCGCCGATGAACAACGAGCGCCAGATGGAGCAGGTGCTCGGGTTCCTGTCGCGGACCCCGGAGCACGCCGAGATCGTGGCCGGCGGGGTCCGGCAGGGCGACCGCGGGTTCTTCATCGAGCCGACGGTCGTCTCCGGGCTGCGCCAGGACGACGAGATGGTCCAGAACGAGATCTTCGGCCCGGTCATGACGGTGCAGCGCTTCGCCGACGAGGCGCAGGCGCTGGGCTGGGCCAACGACGTGCCCTACGGCCTGGCGTCCTCGGTGTGGACCAAGGACCTCGCCCGCGGGATGCGCATGGCCAAGTACCTGCACTTCGGCGCGGTGTGGATCAACACCCACATCCCGCTGGTCGCCGAGATGCCGCACGGCGGCTTCAAGCACTCCGGCTACGGCAAGGACCTGTCCATGTACGGCTTCGAGGACTACACCCGGATCAAGCACGTGATGATCAGCCTCGACGAGGGCTGACCGGAGGGGCTTCCGGCCCTCAGTGCTCCGGGTACGGGTCCGGCGGGGGCACCGGGGTCTGGCCGGGGGCCACGACCACGAACTGGCCCATCAGGCCGGAGTCCTCGTGCCACAGCAGGTGGCAGTGGTACATGTACGGCCACATCGGGTCGGCGTAGTCGGTGAAGGACGCGATGATCCGCACCTGCGAGCCCGGCGGCAGGTAGACGGTGTCCTTCCAGCCGGCGAGCTGAGCCGGGGGTGGCGCGCCGTCGATGTCCAGGACCTGGAACTGCACGGTGTGGACGTGGAAGTTGTGCGGCTGGGGGTCGCGGTTGCGCAGCACCCAGACCTCGGTGGCGTCCAGCGGCACGACCTCGTCGATGCGGCCCATGTCCACCGGGCGGCGGTTGATGATCTGGGCGTTGATCGTGAACGTGCGGGTGCGATCGGCCGAGGACTCCGGGATCCTGGAGAACTGGGCCAGGGTCGCCGGCGCCCCGGGTGACTCCCGCAGGCGTGTCAGCGGCCCGCAGCTCGAGCACCCGGTAGTCGCCGGTGCCGAACCGGGAGTTGCCCGCGACGCGGCCGCCGAAGTCGGGGGAGTAGTTGCGCAGCTCGACGGTCTCGCCGGGAGTCATCGTCACGACGATCTCCGCGCGCTCACCGGGGGAGAGCTGGATGCGGTCCAGCGGCACCGGCGCGGTGAGCAGGCCCCCGTCGGTGCCGACGACGTCGAACGTGCGGTCGTCGGCGAACCCGAACTTGTAGATGCGCGCGGTGGAGGCGTTCAGCAGCCGCAGCCGCACGTGGGTCGTGGGCACGTCGAGGTAGGCGCCGATCGTGCCGTTGACCATGACCGTGTCGCCGAGGAAGCCCGTCGAGCTCGGCCCTCGCTGGTCGAACACGAGCTGTCCCTGGGAGTCGAACGTCTTGTCCTGGACGATCACCGGGATGTCATCCACGCCGTACTCGTCGGGCAGGTCCGGACCGCCGGCGGGATCCTCGACCAGGATCATCCCTGCGACGCCCCTGTACACCTGGTCGGCGGTCGTGCCGTGGGGGTGCGCGTGGTACCAGAGGGTGGCGGCGGGCTGGCGCACCTGCCAGTGCGGTGACCAGGTCTGGCCGGGATCGAGGAGCTGGTGCGGGCCGCCGTCCATCTTCGCCGGGACGTGCATGCCGTGCCAGTGCAGCGTCGTGACCGTGTCCAGGGCGTTGTGGACCTCCATGCGGACGTCGTCGCCGGTGGTCATCCGCAGGGTGGGGCCCAGGTAGGACTGGTTGACGCCGTACGTGTCGGTGGGTCCGCCGACCCCGAAGTCGGTCGTCGCCGCCTGGACGTCCAGGGCGTAGGTGCGGCCCCCGCCGGAGAGGGTGCCCTCCTCCAGCGGGGGGATGGCCAGCGGCCGGGTCACGGGCGCGTCGATCACCGGCGATGACGCGGGGTTGGCGCACCCGGCCAGCCCGCTGAGGGCTGCCGCGGTGGCCAGGGCGACCGCGGGGATCCACGCCGCCACCGTGCGCAGCGGACGTCGGGACCCGGCCATGTCGGCACCCTGCCACACCGCCGTGTCATGGGTGTCGCCCGGGCCACCGCTGGGATGGCAACGGGCACGACCCCGCCAGTAGCGTTCACGCCATGACCACCATCACCGTGTTCGACACCAAGAAGTACGACCGCGACCACCTCGGCGAGGCCCTGATCGCTGCCGGCTTCACCCCCAAGTTCCGCGAGTACCGCCTCAATCCCGACACGGTGGAGACGGTGGGCGACGACGTCGACGTCGTGTGCGTCTTCGTCAACGACAAGGTGACCCGTGAGGTCATCGAGGTGCTGGCGGCCAAGGGCGTGAAGATGATCGCCCTGCGCTGCGCCGGATTCAACGGGGTCGACCTCCAGGCCGCCGCCGATCACGGGCTGCTCGTGGCGCGGGTGCCCGCGTACTCCCCGTACGCCGTGGCAGAGCACGCGGTCACCCTCGCGCTGGCGCTCAACCGGCACATCCCGCAGGCCAACCGCCGCGTGCGCGACATGAACTTCACCCTCGACGGGCTGGTCGGCTTCGACATGCACGGCAAGACCGTCGGGCTGATCGGGACGGGCAAGATCGGCAAGATCACCGGCCAGATCTTCAAGGGCTTCGGGATGCGCGTGATCATGTGGGACCCGTACCCGGACCCGAAGTGGGCCGCAGGAGCACGGCCTGGAGTACGTCACCCTCAGCGAGATCGGCAAGGAGGCCGACATCGTCTCGCTGCACGTGCCGCTGTTCCCGGAGACGCACCACATCATCAACGACCTGGTGCTCGCCGCACTCAAGCCCGGGGTCATCCTGATCAACGTCAGCCGCGGCGCCCTGGTGGACACCGTGGCCCTCATCGAGGCCCTCAAGACCGGGCAGGTCGGCGGCGTCGGCCTGGACGTCTACGAGGAGGAGGAGGGCAAGTTCTTCGAGGACCTGTCCGGCGAGGTGATGGCCGACGACGTGCTGGCCCGCCTGATGACCTTCCCCAACGTGATCGTCACCGCGCACCAGGCGTTCCTCACCAAGGAGGCCCTCGACGAGATCGCCCGGGTCACGACCGAGAACATCGTGGCCTTCGGCAAGGGCGAGTCCCCCGAGCCGGAGCGGATCGTCAGCGCGTAGTCATCGCGACCGGCCGCAGGGCGGTGGGGAGACCCGCCGCCCTGCGGCATGTGCGCTGCGATTGTGACGGTCGCGTAAACACTTCGGCCCGCGCGGGGCTGTGGGTTTGTGACCCGGGACGCGTTCCGTTATCGTGCGTCCACTGCATGATCCACGACGGATATCGTCAATTGGATCCGAGGACCTGCACGAAAATCGTAGAGGTGCGGCCCAGTGGGCGATGCGCCGACTGATGGAGGACTGACGTGGCACTTCTTGGCCAGTTCATCGATGGCCGCCATGAGGCGGGCAGCGGTGGGACCGTCGATGTCCTCAACCCCGCGGACGGCTCGGTCGTCGCCACGCTGGGCGAGGCCACCGTCGCCGACGTGGACGCCGCTGTCGCCGCCGCGCGCCGGGCGTACCCGGGCTGGTCGCGCGCCACGCCGGGCGAGCGCTCGGCCGCGCTGCTCGCCCTCGCCGACCGGATCGAGGCCCGCGCCGAGGAGTACGCACGCGTCGAGACCGCCCAGTCCGGCAAGCCGATCAAGCTGACCACCGAGTTCGACGTCCCCGGCTCCATCGACAACGTCCGGTTCTTCGCCGGCGCCGCGCGGGTCCTCGACGGCATGGCCCAGGCCGAGTACGACGGGACGCACACCTCCTCGATCCGCCGCGAGCCGATCGGCGTCGTGGGCTCGATCGCCCCGTGGAACTACCCGCTGCAGATGGCGATGTGGAAGATCCTGCCCGCGGTCGCGGCCGGCAACACGATCGTCCTCAAGCCGGCGGAGATCACCCCGCTGACCTCGCTCATGGTCGCCGAGGACGCGCTGGCCGCTGGGATCCCGGCCGGCGTCATCAACGTCCTCACCGGCCCCGGTCGCAGCGTGGGCGAGGCCCTGATCAGCCACCCGGACGTGTCGATGGTGTCGTTCACCGGCTCGACGCCGGTCGGCCAGCGCGTCATGGAGCTGGCCACCGGGACCATCAAGCGCGTGCACCTCGAGCTCGGCGGCAAGGCCCCGTTCGTGGTGTTCGACGACGCCGACCTCGACGCCGCCGCCAACGGCGCCGTCGCCGGGGCCCTGATCAACACCGGCCAGGACTGCACCGCCGCGACCCGGGCCTACGTCCAGCGCCCGCACCTCGAGGCCTTCGTCGAGAAGGTGGCCGCACTCATGGACACGGTCCGGCTGGGCGACCCGACCGACCCGTCCACCGACCAGGGCCCGCTGGTGTCGATGCGCCAGCGCGAGTCCGTCCACGGCTACGTCGAGCGCGCCGTGGCCGCGGGTGCCACGGTCGTGCGCGGCGGCGAGATCCCCGGCGGCGCGCTCGCCGCGCGGCTCCTACTACCCGCCGACCCTGGTCGTCGGCGCCGCCCAGGACTCCGAGATCGTCCAGCAGGAGCTCTTCGGCCCGGTGCTGGTCGTGCTGCCGTTCGACACCGACGACGAGGGCATCGCACTGGCCAACGACGTGCCCTTCGGCCTGGCCGCCTCCGCGTGGACCACGCAACACGTTCCGCGCCCAGCGGGCCAGCCGCGAGATCGCGGCCGGCTGCGTGTGGATCAACGACCACATCCCGATCGTCTCCGAGATGCCGCACGGCGGCTACAAGGCCTCGGGCTTCGGCAAGGACATGAGCATCTACTCCCTCGAGGAGTACACCCAGATCAAGCACGTCTCCTCCGACATCACCGGCGAGGTCCGCAAGGACTGGCACCGGACGATCTTCGGCGACCGCTGACCGACTCCGACCCGAGGCAGGACACGATGACGGATCTGACCACACCCAAGGCCGGGCACGCCGCATGCCGCGCCGGCGCGTGCTCCAGGCTGCGGGTATCGGCGGCGCGGCCATGGTGGCCGCCGCCTGCGGTGCCCGGCCCCCGCGCACGGCGAGCAGCGGCGGCACCGAGGAGGTGCCCGGCCAGGACCCAGCCCGACCAGTCGGCGACGCGAGCAGAAGCTCAACTGGTCCACCTGGGTGGGCTACATCGACGTCGACGACGACGGGCAACCGCCCGACGCTCGACCGGTTCACGGAGAAGACCGGGATCGACGGTCGACTACAGCGAGGACGTCAACGACAACGCGGAGTTCGACGCCAAGGTCCGCCCCCAGCTCGAGGCCGGCCAGGACATCGGCCGCGACATCGTCGTGCTCACCGACTGGATGGCCGCGCAGTGGATCCGCAAGGGCTACGCCCAGAAGTTCGACCGCGCCTGGGTGCCGAACGCGCGCAACCTGATCGACAAGCTGGCCAACGTCCCGTTCGACCCCGAGCGCGACCAGTCCCTGCCCTGGCAGTCCGGGCTTCGCCGGCCTCGGCTTCAACAGCGAGCTGCTCAAGGAGCTCACCGGCAAGAGCGAGATCCGCACGATCGCCGAGCTCTGGGACCCGGCGCTCAAGGGCCGGGTCACGATCCTGTCGGAGATGCGCGACACCGTCGGCGTCGTGATGCTCGCGCAGGGCAACGACCCCGCGGACTTCACCGAGGACGACTTCAACGCCGCCATCGCCGAGCTGCAGAAGCAGATCGACTCCGGCCAGATCCGCCAGGTCACGGGCAACGACTACATCGCCGCGCTGGAGACCGGCGACGTCGTCGCGGCCATCGGCTGGTCCGGCGACGTCGCGGCGCTGGGCGACCCGTACAAGTTCGTGCATCCCGGAGTCCGGCGGGACGCTGTGGACCGACAACATGCTCGATCCCGGCGATGGCCCGGCACCAGCAACAACGCCGAGCGGCTGATGGACTACTACTACGACCCGGCCATCGCGGCCGAGCTCGCCGCCTACGTGCAGTACATCTGCCCGGTCGAGGGCGCCCAGGAGGAGATGGCGAAGATCGACCCGAGCCTGGTCGAGAACCCGTTCATCTTCCCGACGAGGCCGACCTCGCGAACGTCACGGTCTTCAAGACCCTCACGTCCGCGGAGCAGGCCAAGTACGACCAGGCCTTCCAGACGCTCATCGGCAACTGACCACCCGACCAGGAGGAGCACCACGATGGCCACCGAAGCCGCCAAGCAGGTCGAGGACCTGCACCTGGTCCGCCTGACCAAGACCTTCGGCGACCACACGCGGTCGACGACCTGTCGCTGACCATCCCCGCCGGGTCGTTCTTCGCCCTGCTCGGGCCGTCGGGCTGCGGCAAGACGACGACGCTGCGGATGGTGGCCGGCCTCGAGGTGCCCACCGCCGGGATGATCCGGGTGGGCGAGCCGGACATCACCGCGCTGCGCCCGTACAAGCGCCCGGTCAACACCGTGTTCCAGTCCTACGCGCTGTTCCCGCACATGGACATCTTCGAGAACGTCGCGTTCGGCCTGCGCCGTCGCGGCGAGAAGGACGTCGACGCCAAGGTCAAGGAGATGCTCGAGCTCGTCGAGCTCGGGCCGATGGCCCGGCGCAAGCCGGCCCAGCTGTCCGGCGGCCAGCAGCAGCGCGTCGCCGTGGCCCGCGCCCTGATCAACCGCCCGGACGTGCTGCTGCTCGACGAGCCGCTGGGTGCCCTCGACCTCAAGCTGCGCCGCCAGATGCAGATCGAGCTCAAGCGCATCCAGACCGAGGTCGGCATCACCTTCGTGCACGTCACCCACGACCAGGAGGAGGCCATGACCATGGCCGACACCATCGCGGTGATGAACTCCGGGCGGATCGAGCAGATGGGCGCCCCGCCAGACATCTACGAGACGCCGCACACCGCGTTCGTGGCCAACTTCCTCGGCCAGTCGAACCTGATCCCGGGCGAGGTCGTGGAGCGCGGCGACGAACGTCACGGTCCGTGCGTTCGACCAGATCCTGACGCTGCCGGCCGAGAAGCTGAACTCGCGGCTCCGATCGGGTCATCGTCGGGCGTGCGCCCGGAGAAGCTGCACCTGCACCGCGCCGGCGGCCGAGGCTCCCGCAGGGCCGCAACACGGTCAGCGGCGTCGATCACCGACGCCTCCTTCATCGGGCGTGTCGACCCAGTACCTCGTCGCGACCGCCGTGGGGCCAGGAGCTGCATCGTCTTCGAGCAGAACATGAGCGCCGGCGACCGGCCGCGCGGTCGGCGACGACCGTGGTGATGTCCTGGGAGCCCAGCCACTCGTTCGGCCTCGACGGCGGCGAGGACCTGAACGCCGGGATCGACGAGGAGCTCCTCGAGCGTCGGCCACTACCGGCCGCCGATGCGCAGGCCGGGGTCGCCCCGACGCCGCTGTGGGGGGCTGATCGATGCAGATCCCCGCCTCGGGAAGTGCGGCCGACACGTACCTGAACGAGACCCAGAACGCGGACCTGCCGACGTGGCCAGCCCGGCCAAGGGCCTGCGCTCGTCGCGGGCGACGCCCTACTGGCTGCTGCTGCCGGGCATGGCGTGGCTCGGCGTCTTCTTCGTCATCCCGCTGGTCTCGCTGTTCTCGACGTCGCTGCAGTCGCCGGTCAGCGACAACCCCGACGACGGCTACTACTTCAACTGGGACTTCGCCAACTACACCGAGGCGCTCAGCCGACTACGGCCAGCAGTTCCTGCGCTCGTTCGTGTACGCCGGCACGGCGACCCTGCTGGCGCTGGCGATCGCCTACCCGCTGGCGTACTTCATCGCCTTCAAGGCCGGCAAGTACAAGGCGCTGCTGCTCGTCCTGGTCATCGCGCCGTTCTTCGCCTCGTTCCTGATCCGCACCTACGCGTGGAAGACGATCCTGGCCGACGAGGGCTTCATCGTGCAGACGATGAACGCCCTGAACCTGCTGCCGGCCGACCGGATCCTCAACACCCCGATCGCGGTCATCACCGGCATCACGTACAACTTCCTGCCGTTCATGATCCTGCCGCTGTACGCGGCGCTGGAGAAGATCGACCCGCGGCTGATCGAGGCGGGCGCGCGACCTCTACGCGTCGCCGTTCACGACGTTCCGCAAGGTGACCTGGCCGCTGTCGCTGCCCGGCGTCGTGGCCGGCACGCTGCTCACGTTCATCCCCGCGGCCGGCGACTACATCAACGCCAAGCTGCTGGGCTCCACGAAGGACCGGATGATCGGCAACGGTCATCGACAGCCAGTTCCTCATCGTGCGCGACTACCCGACCGCCTCGGCGCTGTCGCTTCCTGCTGATGGCCGTCGATCCTGGTCCTCGTGCTCGTCTACGTCCGCCGAGCCGGGACGGAGGACCTGGTCTGATGGCCACCAACCAGCTCGATCCGGCCCTGCTCGAGGCCCCGCCCGCCCAGGAGTCCGGCGTCCAGCGCGCGCTGCGCTGGCTGCGCGAGCACATCCTGGCGATCTACTCGCGCCCTGGCGCTGATCTACATGTTCCTGCCGATCGCGGTCGTGGTGCTGTTCTCGTTCAACAAGCCCGACGGGCCGGCACGAACACCCGCTGGAACGAGTTCTCCCTCGACGCCTGGACGAACATCTGCGAGGACCCGACGATCTGCCGGTCCGTGGGCGTGAGCGCATCGATCGCGCTGTTCGCGACGATCGTCGGGACCATCCTGGGCACGCTGATCTCCTTCGCGCTGGTGCGCCACCGCTTCCGCGGCCGCTCGACGACGAACCTGCTGATCTTCCTGCCGATGGCCACCCCCGAGGTCGTCCTCGGCTCCTCGCTGCTGGCGCTGTTCCTCAACATGTACTGGGGCGACTGGCAGATGCCGCTGGGCTTCTGGACGATCCTGATCGCCCACATCATGTTCGTGCATCAGCTTCGTGGTCGTGACGGTCAAGGCGCGCCTGGCCGGGCTCGACCCGCGGCTGGAGCAGGCGTCGATGGACCTCTACGCCGACGAGAGGGCGACGTTCCGCTACGTCACGCTGCCGCTGGTCGCGCCGGGCATCATGGGCGCGGCGCTGCTGGCGTTCTCGCTGTCGTTCGACGACTTCATCATCACGAACTTCAACTCCGGCTCGACGGTGACCTTCCCGATGTACATCTGGGGCGCCGCCCAGCGCGGCATCCCGCCGCAGGTCAACGTGATCGCCTCGATCATGTTCTTCGGCGCCCTGGCGATCGTGCTGGTCGCCCAGGTCGCGGGTGCCCGCCGCCGGCGCGCGAAGGTCTGAGGCCGGTCCGGTCGGGACGTGGGGGACCGGTCAGCGGACGTGGGGGCCGGTCAGGACGCTCGGGGACGGGTCAGGAGGCCTGCAGCAGGACGACCTTCTGGCCCTTCTTCCAGATCCCGTCGCCGGTCATCGTGACTGGCACGGTGCCCCCGGCCGGGACGTCGGTGACCGTTGTCGCGACGGACCCGAGGGACTCGTCGCCCAGGTACACCCACGTGGTGAGGTTCGCCGAGGCGGTTGCGGTGCCGGTGTTGCGCACCGTCCCGGAGACGACCAGGCCGTCGGCGGTGTTGTCGAGGCGGTAGGTCGCCAGCAGCCAGTCCCCGTCCTTGAGCTGGTCCTTGCTGGGCGCCGGTGGGGCGTCCGACGGCCGAGGGCGGCGCGTCCGTGGAGGTGCCCGAACCGGAGCCTGTGTCGGTCGGGTCACCCCCGAGCGCCTGGACGACGAACCACCCGGCGACCAGCAGCACGAGGCCGACGAGGACGACCACGAGCACGCGGCGGCGATTGGCCCGGCGCTGCTGGGCGGCTGCGGTCCGTGGGCCGACCGTACGGGGGTTGCCGGCGGTGCGGGGCCGGATGGGGGGCGGTGCCGGGGCGGAGCTGGCGGCCGCCGCGATCAGGGTCTGGTCCGAGGGACGCGCCGCGGGGGTGGCTGCGGGTGGGCTCACCGCGACAGGTGGGAACGTCGGCGCGGGGGGCGTGGGCACGGGTGTGGGGATGGGTGCCGGGGGCGTGGGCGTCGGGATGTGTTCGGGGGCGGGCGGCGCAGCCGGGCTTGTCCGGTGGTTCGCGACCGCCGCGGCGGCAGCCGCACCCCCCAGGGCGATCGTCGGCTCCGGCATGTCGGTCAGCGTCGTGCCGCCGGTGGTGTTGCCTCGCAGCCGGTCGAGGACCTGGCGGGCGGTCGGCCGGCGGGTGGGGTCCTTGGCCAGCATCCGCTGCAGCAGTGCCGAACGGTTGGGGTCGATGCCGACCAGGTCCGGCTCACGCGTGGCGATGCTCATCAGGACGGCGACCGAGGCCCCCTCACCGAACGGCGGACGCCCGGTCGCGGCGTAGGCCAGCAGCGAGCCGAGGGCGAAGATGTCGCTCGGCGGGCCGGTGGGCTCCAGCGTCGCCTGCTCGGGGGAGAGCCAGGACGGGCTGCCGGTGACCAGGCCGGTGGCCGTCAGCGAGGTGGCATCCTCCGGGTGGGCGATGCCGAAGTCGATCAGCTCCGGGCCGTGCTCGCCGAGGATGACGTTGCCCGGCTTCAGGTCGCGATGCGTGATCCGGTGCTTGTCGAGGACGGCGAGGGCCTGGGCCATGCCCCGCGCCAGCTTCCACCACTCGTCCTCGGACAGGGGCCCGTTGTCCGCGATCTCGTCGCGCAGGGTCGGCCCGGCCACGTACTCGATGGCCAGCCAGGCCGGCTCGGACTCGAGGTCGGCGGCCAGGAACTCGCTGATGTGCGCATCGTGCACCGAGCGCAGGATCGCGACCTCCCGGCGGAAGCGGTCACGGGTGGCCGGGGCGTCGAGCAGGCCGGGCCGGATCACCTTCAGCGCCGCACCCTCGTACCCGGGCGAGGACGCGTAGAAGACCACGCCCATGCCGCCGGCGCCGAGGCGGGAGTGGATCGTCCACGGACCGACCTGCCGCGGGTCGTGCATCGACAGCGGCGACCCCACTGCGGGCTCGGACATGGGGCACCTCCCGTCGGCACGGGCGCTCGGCGCGTGGTGTGGACTGGGCGCCAATCTACTGGATCGCGCTGCGCGGCGGCGGGTCCCGGCGTGGGCCAGGACGTTGCTCAGCACGCGGAGCGCAGCCGTGTGGGCGCCGCTACACTGGGGGCGCTGCGGTTCACAGGGTGGCGTTCGACCACCGACCGCGCGGCCGTATCGTCCGGAGGACCCGGGGCGGCTGACTTGGAGTGCGATATCTGGTGCCGTACTCGCGTACCCGGATCAGGCCGTCCTCACGAGGTGCATTGGCTGACGTCACGCATGCCCCCTTCTGGCTGGACCGCCCCGAGCGACCGGACCCCACGGCGGCGGTGGTCGCCGACACGACCGCCGACCTGGTCATCGTGGGCGGCGGCTACACCGGGATGTGGACCGCCCTGCTGGCCAAGGAGGCAGATCCCGGACTCGACGTCGTCGTCCTCGAGGGCGACCGGATCGCCGAGGGTGCGTCCGGCCGCAACGGCGGGTTCATGGCCTCGTCGGTCACCCACGGCTTCAGCAACGGGTTGTCGCGCTGGCCCGACGAGATGGTCGAGCTGACCCGCCAGGGCCGGGCCAACCTTGACGCGATCGAGGCCACGATCGCCCGCTACGGCATGGACGTCGACTTCGCGCGGACCGGGGAGCTCGATGTCGCCACCGAGGACCACCAGGTCGCCGAGCTCGCGGAGCTCCCGAGCCTGGTGGCCCCGTACGGCGAGCACCTGGAGTTCCTCGACGGGCCCGCGACCCGCGCGATGGTGGACTCGCCGCTGTACCGGGGCAGCGTGCTGAACCGCGACGGCGTGGCCCTGGTCGATCCGGCCAAGCTGAACTGGGAGCTGGCGCGCGTGGTCCGCTCCCTGGGCGTGCGGGTTCACGAGCACTCGCCGGTCATCGGGCTGGACGCGACGGCTGCGGGCGTCGAGGTGCGCACGGCGCACGCGAGCGTGCTGGCTCGGCAGGTCGCGATCGGGACCAGTGCGTTCCCGAACCTCCTGCGCCGCGTCCGGCCGTTCATCATCCCCGTGTACGACTACGCGCTGATGACCGAGCCGCTCACGGACGCGCAGTGGGACAGCATCGGCTGGGCGTTCCGTGGCGGCATCGGCGACAGCAACAACCAGTTCCACTACACCCGGCCCACGGCCGACGGACGCCTGCTCTGGGGTGGGTTCGAGGCCGTGTACCACTACGGCAGCCAGATGAACCCGGCGCTCAACCGCGACGACGCCACCAGCGCGGTGCTCGCCGAGAACTTCTTCGAGACCTTCCCCCAGCTCGAGGGCCTGCGCTTCACGCACGCGTGGGGCGGGGCGATCGACACCTGCTCCCGGTTCAGCGCCTTCTGGGGCACGGCCATGGGCGGACGTGTGGCCTACAGCGTCGGGTACACCGGCCTGGGGGTCGGCGCCACGCGCTTCGGTGCCCAGGTGATGCTGGACCTGCTCGCCGGCCGCGAGACCGAGCGCACCCGGCTGTCGATGGTGGGCACCAGGCCGATCCCCTTCCCACCCGAACCCGTTCCGCAGCCCCGCCGTCGGGCTGACCCGGTGGTCGCTGGACCGTGCCGACAACTCCGGCGGCCGGCGCAACCTGTGGCTGCGGACCCTGGACCGGATGGGACTGGGCTTCGACTCATGACCGACACTGGGAACCAGCCCAACCCGCATTGTGGTAGTCGATTCGGTCGATCGGATCGACGGAATCGACTACCACGAACCCCACGACCACCGCCCTGAGTCCACCAACCGAGAGGCACCCATGAAGCACGTCACCCACTGGATCAACGGCGCACCGTACGTCGCCACCGAGTCCGAGGTCCCCGCTGACAAGGTCGGTGCGGCGCTGACCGCGCTGCGCGACAAGGCCGTGGACCTCCTCGACCCGGAGCGCAGCGGTGACATCTACGATCCGGCCACCGGCAAGGTCAGCGGCACGGTCGACTTCGCCTCCGTGCGGATCATGGACGAGGCGGTCGCGGCTGCGAAGGCGGCGTTCGCCGAGTGGGGCACCACCTCGCTGACCAGGCGCACGCAGGTGATGTTCAGCTTCCGCGAGCTGCTCAACGAGCGCAAGGAGGAGCTCGCCGCGATCATCACCGAGGAGCACGGCAAGGTGCTCTCCGACGCCCTGGGCGAGGTCACCCGCGGCCTGGAGGTCGTGGAGTTCGCGTGCGGCATCCCGCACCTGCTCAAGGGCGGCTACTCCGTCGGGTGTCTCGAGCAGCGTCGACGTCTACTCCATGCGCAAGCCGCTGGGCGTGGTCGGGATCATCTCGCCGTTCAACTTCCCGGCGATGGTCCCGATGTGGTTCTTCCCGATCGCGATCGCCGCGGGCAACACCGTGGTCGTCAAGCCCAGCGAGAAGGACCCGAGCTCGGCGCAACTTCATCGCCGAGCTCTGGAAGGAGGCGGGCCTGCCCGACGGCGTGTTCAACGTCGTGCACGGCGACAAGGTCGCCGTCGACGCGCTGCTCGACCCACCCGGACGTGAAGGCGATCTCGTTCGTCGGCTCGACGGCGATCGCCAAGTACGTGTACGAGACCGGCACCGCGCACGGCAAGCGCGTCCAGGCCCTCGGCGGCGCGAAGAACCACATGGTGGTCCTGCCCGACGCCGACCTCGACCTCGCCGCGGATGCCGCGGTCAACGCCGGGCTTCGGCTCCGCGGGGGAGCGCTGCATGGCGATCTCCGCGCTCGTCGCCGTCGGGCGACGGCGCCGACCCGCTCGTCGCCAAGATCGCCGAGCGGATGGCGACCCTGCGCACCGGCGACGGCACGGCGCGGCTGCGACATGGGCCCGCTGGTCACCGGCGTGCACCGCGACAAGGTGGCCTCGTACGTCGACGCCGGCGAGGCCGCGGGTGCGACGCTGGTCGTCGACGGGCGCGACCCGGTCGTCGACGGCGACGCCGACGGCTTCTGGCTCGGCCCGACGCTGTTCGACAACGTCACCACCGACATGAGCATCTACACCGACGAGATCTTCGGGCCGGTGCTCTCGGTCGTGCGCGTCGACTCCTACGAGGCGGCCCTGAAGCTGGTCAACGACCACCCGTACGGCAACGGCACCGCGATCTTCACCAACGACGGCGGTGCCGCCCGGCGCTACCAGAACGAGGTCGAGGTCGGCATGATCGGCATCAACGTGCCGATCCCGGTGCCGATGGCGTACTACTCGTTCGGCGGCTGGAAGTCCTCGCTGTTCGGCGACACCCACGCCCACGGCACCGAGGGCGTGCACTTCTTCACCCGCGGCAAGGTCGTCACCTCCCGCTGGCTCGACCCCAGCCACGGCGGCATCAACCTGGGCTTCCCGACCCACGGCTGACCTCGTCCGCGCACCGAACGCCCTCCCGTCCGGTGATCCATTCGGGTTGTCGACCTTCTAGGGTCCGCGACCTGCATGGATCACCCGGAGAGGCGTGCACCCGTTCGAGTGCGCTGCCTTCCGCTGTTGCGCGCTACTGGAACGACACCCAGCGGGGCTCGGGCTTGATCGCCATCGTGGCCTTCGGGCCCAGCATCGGGCGGTCCTCGTCGATGAAGTTCTTCCAGCCGAAGACGATCCCGTCGGGGGCGTTGCGGCGCAGCGCGCGCCAGGTGGAGCGCTTGGCCGGCTGGCCGCCCAGGCCGTCCATCTGGATGACCATCGCGAGCTCGTCGTGGGACGTGTCCAGCGACGACCGGTTGGTGATCATCGAGGTCCGGAACTGGTGCAGCAGGAGCATCTTCTGGGGCAGGCCAGCGTCGCGGGTGAGGGCCGCCAGCCACTGCGACACGTCGTTGATCTCGGAGGCCTTCACCGACCCGATCTGCTTGAGGTGGCGCTGTCCCGGCTTCAGGCGCCACTCCGGGTCCAGTGCGAGGCCGACATGCGGTTCGAGGAGCAGCTCGCGGTAGCGCTTCGCCTGGCTGAGGAAGGTGGAACGGCCCGACTGCAGGTCGAGCACCACGTAGGTGCCGGCGCGTCCTGCCGCCTCGACCATGGGGCGCAGCTTGGCTACGGAGGACTCTGACGAGTAGTCGCCGTCGCTGCCCGCCGAGCGCGAGGCGATGGTCGCGATGATCTCGAGAGCTGGGACCACGCGCCGGTCGGTGTGCGGTCGATAGGACGCTGCCACCTTCTTGGCGCGCTTGATCGTCGCGGCGGTCCCCTGCTCGCCCAGGACCCCGAGGGCGCGGGAGCCGGGGTGGCCGTAGAGGGCGACGTAGGTCTTGCCCTCGAAGATCCGGGTACCGCCGCCAGGGAGCTCAGCCACGCGCGCGGGTGCGGCGGACGGGGGTGACGACGATGCGATGACTGGCGCCGCGACCGACGCGGTCGCCAGCGCGAGCGCAGCCAGGCTCACGCCCCAGGCTGCACGCGCACGAACCACTGCGGACAGAACCGCCATGACCCCACCTCCCCAGACCGGGCAAGCGTAAGGGGCTGGTTCTCGCCGTGCATGCCATGGCGCGCCAGCACCAATGATCGGGACTCGGGACTCTCCCGAGGGGTCCCGCCCTGGCGGCATGGGGACCCCAGGTCGGGGACTGGCCGCGCGTTCAGGGGCTTACCGCCAGCAGGGCTTGACCTTGATGCGGCATAGGGGTAGGCCGGAGGCATGAGGACCCCAACCCACCCCGAGCATCCCGGTCGGCCCGTTCGTCCCGGCGCACCTGCAGCACCTGACATTCCTGCGAAGCCCGCAACGCGCACACAGTTCGCGCGGCTCAAGGCGATCCTCGCTGAGGACGCCCAGTCGGATCGCAATGATCTGATCGTCCGGCTGGGCGCCGAGCCACCCTCCGACGCCGTTCTGGCGGCAATGGACGACGGGACTCGAACCGTCGTCGAGTGGGTGGTCGCACACCGCGATGAGATCGCCCGGCGCACGGCCGGCGACCGCGTCTTCGCAGCGCTGATGGCAACTGATCCTGGAGCGGCGCTGGCCCAGTTGGGCCTGGAACTGCCGGACCAGCCGGAGGTCCCCGGACCAGGGACCGGAGGGCCGACCCGGCCCGACCGGACACGGCCGCGCAGGCCGGGCACGGCCGTGCAGCCCGCGGATGCCGCCGGCCCGTTCGCGTCACTCGGAGGGCGACGGTTCGAGATCCCCCGAGAGCTCATCGAGATCGATCTCAACGACACGGACCCGCCGATCGAGCAGGTCGCGGCGGTCGGGCTTCTGGCCGAGACCATTCGAGGGGCGCGGGCCACCGCGAGCGGCTGGACAACCCTGCGGGCCGATCCGCCCGCGGCTGTGCTGGCGGCGTCGCGACTCTTCGGATGGACCGCGGCGGGCATGTCCCCGGACTCGCCCGCGGCGGCCTCAGTGGTCCAGCAGGTCAGTGCTGCGCTGGCGGGGGCGCTGCAGTGGACCGGTGCGAGCTCGTCGGGGACGACCGGACCGGGGACTCCCACGACCCCCGGCCCGGCGGTCGCGCAGCGTGAGCTGGTCGATCTGGAGATCCGCACCGGGAGTATCCGAACGGTCCGGATCCCCACGGTTCGGACGGAGGGCTGACATGTCGCGCGCAGACAGCGGTGGGTTCGACATGGTTCTCGAATTGTCGCTCCCGGCACTCAACGAGATGGCTCACGACCTGCTGCCCACACAGGTGGACAAGTCCTGGTCGATCGACATCGACCTGTGGGGGTTGGTCGAGTGGGGGCTCGATGCCCGGCTGCACGTCGTGGTGGGAGATGTTGAGCTGGCCGCAGGCATCGCCGGTGGGCCTCCCACGGTCTCGTGGTCCGTCTCGGCGGCGGGGACCCAGATGTGCACGGACGCCCTCGAGATCCCCGTCTTCCCCGACATCGAGGGTGGTTGCGACCCCTTCGAGCCGGGTGTCACCCTGTCCGCCACCTTGGTGGCAGCCGGCAGGCGCCTCTCGATCGAGCAGATCACGGCGACCGTCACGATCCCGCCGGGCACCCTGGAGTCCATCCCCGGCATCACCGCGTACCTGGCCCTGTTCGACCTGTTCCCGGGCGGGAAGACGACTGAGGAGGTGCGGGTCGAGCTGTACCAGAAGGTCCAGTCGGGCGTGACGGCGGCGCTGAACGCTGTGTTGATCGATGCCGTCACACTGGCGGTGCTCCCGGTGGAGTCCGTGGCGCTGGCGGTGGTGGGCTCCGAGTTGCGGGTCCTGATGAACATCGATGCCGTCGCGATCCCACCGAGTGACCCGAGGGCAATCACGCGCTCGGCCCTTCGCCGGCCGGCGGGCTCCTCGGGGCCGACCGACCTCGCTGCCGTCATCGTCGGCAACGACTGGCTGCTCCGCACCACGTTCCGGCAGGCTCTGGAAGCGGGCCTGGGGCTGGAGGCCGGTGGCTTCCGCGCGCCGCACCCCTGCTTCTGGACCGGGAGCAGGCGCGTGACCAGTCACTTCGACATGGACGTGTCGATGACGCAGGTGATGGCCGAGATCGACCAGGGTGGCGATGCGCGGGTCACGCTGGCCCTCAGCGGGAAGCACAGCACCGATGCGTTCGGACTGACTGCCCGGGCCACGGTCGGGCTGGGGGTCTCGATCGGCGCGGGCAGGCTCCATGTCGACGTCGGGGACCCGACCGTGTTCGACGTGGACGTCTGGGTGGCGGAGTGGGTGTACGTCCTTGCCTTCTTCGCGCCCGCCCATCCGATCGTGCTCCTCGCGCTCGCCCTGGTGGATGCGTGTGCCGGCGACGGCGCCGAGACGGCACTCGCCGCCGCACTCGGGGGCAGGCTCCAGGTCCCTGACGTGGACCTTGCGATGCCCAGCGTGGGCGGCCTCGGAGTCGACCTGTCCATGGCCCAGGCGGACGCGGAGTGGCAGATCGCCATGATCCCCATGGGACCGACCGTCGTTCCGCTGCCCGTGTCACGCGCCAACGATGTGATCGCGCAACTCCACCGGGGGCCGTGAGCGCGCTGGCCTGGCCGTGGACCCGCAGTCGAACGGCAGGGAGGAAGGGCGCCACCCGGATGACCCCTCGTGCATCCGGGTTGCGACCCAGGAGATCCATGCCCAGTCGGTCGCCCGACCTAACGCCGGGGCTGTGTGATGGTCCTCACCCTCGGTGCCGACGGCCGTGTCCGGGGTGGCTCCCGGATCCCGGGGAGGTGCGCAGCCGCCCTGCCCCGGCGGATGGTCAGCCCAGCTGCGCGACGAACTCGGCGACGGCCTGCTCATAGGCCTGTGGGTCGACGTTCCACGACAGCACATGGCCCACTCCCGGGACGACGACGTACTGCCCGCCCTTCCCGGATCCCTCATTCATGAACCGGTCGTTCACAGCCTGGGGCACGGTCTGGTCCTCGGTGCTCTGGAAGGTCAGCAGCGGCACATCGATCAGGCCGGCCATGTCGGTGTAGTCGACTGCGTCGTAGTCGAGGCCGAACCGCAGACCTGCGATGAGCATCGCGACGTCCTCCAGGGACTCCGGGATGGGCCACCCGAGCACCGGGATGGTCCGGGAATCGGCGCTCGCATCGATGCTGTCCCTCAGGCTGCTCACCGGGGCGTCGAGGATGACGGCGTCGACCTTGTCGGCCAGGGCGCTGTGGGCCAGGAACCCGTCAGTGACCGCACCGCCCAGGCTCAGGGCGCCCATCACCAGCGTCTGGGCGCCCTCGTCGACCGCGTACTGGACGGCAGCCTCGATCTCGTCCCACTCCGTGGCACCGAAGTGCCAGATCCCGTCCTCGGCAGGTCGTGCCACGTTGTCCCCGGCGTAGGTCGTCAGCAGCAGGTTGTAGCCGGCGGCGTGGAGCGGCCCGGCCATCCGCAACATGTCATGGCGGTCCCCGCTGCGGCCGTGGGTCAGCACGGCCCACTTGTCCGATCCCGCGACCTCGATCTTCGAGGCGGGGAAGTCGCCGCTCGGGGTCGCGATCGTGACCTCCTCGGCGGCAGACCCGGCCTGCTGGGCGTGAGCCAGATCTCCTTGGTGAACCTGTACTCGTCGCCCTCGCGCCGGCATGTCACCGACGACATCCACCACGGGCGGGTCCGCGTGCCGTCGGGAGCCGTGGCGGATGCGGGTCCCACCACCACGACCGAGCCGTCGTCGAACACCAGTCCCATGTCGACACGGTCGAACCTGCGTCTCGTCGCGGTGCTCGGCATCGGGCAGGACCGTGACCGTGGCCGCTTCCCCTTCGCCCTCGACCGTCTGCACGGTCCCCGTCCAGAAGCCCTCAGGATCGTACGGGTTGGCCTTCAGGGCATCCGAGTAGATGAGGCTCGAGAAGTACCATCCGCCACCGATGTAGAACAGCCCCACCAGAAGGGCCCCGATAACGAGCAGGATCCATGGCCACCTGCGGTGCCTGCGCTTGTCTGCCATACCTCCAGCGTCCCGCGGCGGAGGGCCGCCCGCCAGAGCCATTGGGCCCACGCAGTGGGCGATCCCGGGGCGTCGGGCGCACCTCGCGGCGACGCGCGGCTACACCGGGACGAGGACGTCCGGGTCGACCCGGCGTGCCCACCCGGTGGCGATCAGGTACTGCGCGGCGAGGTAGGTGATCAGGACGATGAGACCGCGGCCCGGGAATCCGGCCCCCGCCTTGTCCACCCCGATCAGGGCGTCGGAGATGACGAAGAGGGCACCGCCGAGGCCGACTCGGTCGGCCACACCGGAGGCCAGGGCTGCCATCGTGAGGATGGCCGTGCTGTAGATCAGGACCGGGACGGCAAGGTCCCCGAGGTGGGGCCCGAGGGCCACGTTGGCGCCGACTCCCACCACCAGGTAGGCGATGGCCACGGGCCACCTCGTCCGCAGCCCAGGCCAGGCTCCGAGACGGAGGAAGCCGGCGATGTAGCAGAGGTGCATCACCAGGAATCCGACCATGCCGACCTCGAACCAGATGTCGAGCAGCACGTCGCCGAGAGTGGCGAAGGCCAGGCCGGCGACGAGCCATCTCGGTGCCCGGGAGCCCAGCGCGACCAGGACCCACGCCAGCAGCGTGGGCATGAGGAACCCCTTGACGACCGTGCGCAGGGGGCCCTCGAACCCCGTCACCTGCATGACCAGGTAGATCGACCACGCGACGCCGACCACCACCCATGCCGTGCGCTGGCGCCGGAGGTTGGTGCGCGAGGGGGTCCCAGTGGCGGTCACCCGAGCACGGTAGCCAGTCGGGGCCCGCGCACGCACCGCGACGGGATCGACGGGTGCGCCAACGCCTCAGCGCACGCCGTAGCCGGTGCCCCGCCGGTCGGTGGGGGCCGGCTCGGCCCGTTCGACTGGGCACCGGTCGTCCGGGCAGGCCAGCTCGTCGCACATCCGGCACATGAACTCCGAGGTGAGCAGGTCATCGGTCAGGGCCTCGAGCATCGTGGAGAGGGTGGCCGCCAGTGCGTGGCACGCCTGGTCATCGAGGGCCGACAGCGCCCGCTCGAGGACCCTGCCGCCGTTGCGCGAGGACGGCGTCAGCGATCCTCTGACCCTCCTCGGTGAGCACGACGTGGCGCGAGCGACCGTCGATCGCCGGTGCCCGCTCCGCCAGGCCCCCCGCCGCGAGCCGGTCCACCAGCTGCACGGCGCCGGGGTGGCTGATGCGCAGCTTGTGTGCCAGGAAGGAGATCGGACGCTCGGGGTAGAACCGCAGCGTGACCAGGGCGGCCGGCGCGTTGCCCCCGAACCCGGCGACGGCTTCCATCCCGATCGACTGGCGATCGACGATCGTCTGTGCCAGTGTGCCAAGGATGTTGACCGTGAATGCGCGGTCCTCAGAAACGGGCATATAAGTACCTTACCAGATAGATAAGTACCTTACTGGATAGTCTCGACATCGAGATACCAGCCAGCCCCCGACCTCCGGGGCGGCACATCCGAAGGAGTTCAGCATGCGAGTCCTCGTCGTCGGCGCCGGAGGCGTCGGATCCTCCGCCGCCCTGATCGCAGCCCGTCGGGACTTCTTCGAGTCCTGGCTGGTCGCCGACTACGACCTCGCGCGTGCAGAGGCACTCGTGGCGCGGATCGGCGACCCGCGGTTCGCCGCAGCCCGGATCGACGCCGGCGATGCCCACGCGGTGGCCGACCTGTGCCGCGCCAACGGGATCACCCACGTGCTCAACGCCGTGGACCCGCGCTACGTGCTCAGCGTCTTCGAGGGGGCTTTCCTCGCTGGCGCGCACTACATGGACACGGCCATGAGCCTGTCGTCGCGGCACCCCGAGCAGCCCTACGAGCTGCCGGGCGTGATGCTCGGCGACGAGCAGTTCGCCCATCACGACCAGTGGGTGGCCAACGGCCAGCTCGCGCTGGTCGGCATGGGGGTGGAGCCGGGCCTGGCCGATGTGTTCGCCCGCTACGCCTCCGACGAGCTGTTCAGCGAGATCGACGAGCTCGGCGTCCGCGACGCGTCCAACCTCGTCGTCCACGGCTACGACTTCGCCCCGTCGTTCTCCATCTGGACCACGATCGAGGAGTGCCTCAACCCGCCGCTGATCTGGGAGAAGGATCGCGGCTTCTTCACCACGGAGCCGTTCAGCGAGCCTGAGGTGTTCGACTTCCCGGAGGGGATCGGTCCGGTGGAGTGCGTGAACGTCGAGCACGAGGAGGTCGTGCTGATGCCCCGCGCGATCGACGCCAAGCGCGTCACGTTCAAGTTCGGCCTCGGCGACGAGTTCATCGAGGTGCTGCGCACGCTGAACAAGCTGGGCCTGGATCGCACCGAGCCGGTGACCGTGCGCGGGCACAAGGTCTCGCCCCGCGACGTCGTGGCGGCGTGCCTGCCGGACCCCCTCACCCTCGGCGACAAGATGACCGGCAAGACCTGCGCCGGCCTCTGGGTCACCGGCAAGGGCAAGGACGGCGCCCCCCGGGAGGTGTACATCTACCACGTGGCGGACAACGAGTGGACGATGGCTGAGTACGGCGCCCAGGCGGTCGTGTGGCAGACGGCGATGAACCCGGTCGTCGCCCTCGAGCTGCTGGCGTCCGGTGCGTGGAGCGGCACCGGCGTGATCGGCCCCGAGTCCTTCGCGCCCATGCCCTTCCTCGACCTGCTGCGCGACGGCTACGGCGAGCACTGGGTCGTCCAGGAGCGCACCCCGACGGCCTGAGCCCGGCGTCCGGGCGCTGCAGCGCCCGGCGTGATCGGCCCCGACGGCTCCGAGCGACGATCCGGGCACACGTCCGCCACGGCGGCGACTGGCGTGCGTGGACACTGATCGGGAGCGGATCGTCGTCGGGAGCAGATCGTCGAACGCCGACCGCCGACGCGGAGCGTCGGTCAGGTGGCGGGCTCGGGCTGACGCTCAGGACCGGGTCGCCGGTCCTCACGGTGCCTGTCGCCAGGACGTCCACGGACTCGTAGGCCGCGGAGTTCGTCACGACGATCGGTGTCGTGGTCTCGTACCCGGCGGCGACGAGCGCGTCGAGGTCCACGAGGATCAGCGGCGTGCCGACCTGCACGTGCTGACCGTGGGCGACCAGCGCGTCGAAGTGCCTGCCGCCGAGGTGGACCGTGTCGATCCCGACGTGGATCAGGACGTCCACGCCGTCGGCGGAGGTGATCCCGACCGCGTGGCGCGGCGCGGGCCACCGACGTGACGGTGCCCGTCGACCGGGGAGCGGATCACCCCGTTGGTCGGCCGGATCGCCACACCAGCGCCCATCAGCCCGCGGGCGAAGACGGGGTCGGGCACCTCGGACAGGGCCACGACCTCACCGGAGATCGGCGCGGCGATCGTGATGGGCGCCTGGTCGGCCGGGCTGCGGGTCGGTCGGGCACCGGGACAGCCGGCGACTGGGTGGCGGGCGCCTCGGCCGGCCGGCGACTGGTCGGCGTCGACCTGGGCCGGGCCTCCACGCCGTCGGGGCCCTGGACGGCCGCGGGCGCGGGCCGTCGGGCTCCTGGACGGCTGGCACGTCCTCGAACCCGAGCACCAGCGTCAGCACGAACGCGATCGCCGACGGCCGCGGCGGTGCCCACGAGCTGGAACGTGAAGTTCCCGACGTGCATGTACGCGGGGAGGGTGATGAGGCCCGGGAACACGAAGGTGTCCGCCGCGGACCCGCCGGCTGCGGCGATCCCGCCGCCGACCATCCCCCCGATGCAGGCGTAGAAGAAGGGCCTGCGCAGCCGCAGGGTGACGCCGTAGATCGCGGGCTCGGTCACCCCGGCCACGAAGGCGCTCACCGAGGCTGCGCCGGCCAGCGAGCGCATCTCGACGTTGCGCGTGCGGAACATCACGGCGAGGGCCGCCGCACCCTGGGCCAGCACCGCGGCGACCAGCGGTCCGGTCAGCAGCGAATGGCCCTGGACCGACAGGTCGTTGACGATCACCGGGACGAAGCCCCAGTGGACGCCGAAGATCACGAACACCTGCCACAGGCCGCCCATGATCGCGCCCGGCGACGGCGGGGCTGAGCTGCCAGAGCCAGCCGATCGCCGCCGACAGGGCCTCGCTGACGTAGCGTGCCGACCGGTCCGAACAGGATCGCGGTGGCCGGCACGAGGACCGCAAGGCAGATCGTCGGGATCAGGATCAGGTGCAGGCTCCTCGGGCAGCCGTCGGCGCAGCGCCCGCTCCATGATCGACAGCAGGATCGCGGCGATCAGGGCGGGGAACACCGACTGGCCGTAGTCGATCACGACCACCGGGAGTCCCAGGAAGGTCGCGTGCGTGCCCACCGGACCGATCTGCGTGAAGTTCGCGTGCAGGAGCGCGGCCGCGATGGTCCCGCCCACATACGGATTGGCTCCCAGCTTCAGCGACGCCGTGATGCCCACCAGCACGGGCAGGAAGTAGAAGACGGCGTTCCCGGCGGCCGCCCAGATGGCGTAGGTCGTGCTCTGCGTGCTGATCAGGCCGAGCTGGGCGCCGAGCGCCAGGAACGTCTTGATCATGGACGACCCGACCAGCGCCCAGAGAAGTGGCTGGAACGTGCCGGTGAGCAGGTCGAACGCACGGTCCAGCCACGACATCGCCGGGGGCGCCTCGTCGACCGGCGCGCCGTGCCTCGCCTCGGAGACGAGCGAGCGGACCCGCGTGTCCACCTGGCCCACGTGCTGGCCGACCACCACCTGGAACTGCCCGCCGCGCTGGACGGTGCTCATGACCCCCGGCAGGGCGCGCACGGTGGTCGCGATCGGCGGCGGCGGGATCGGCCAGCACCAGTCGCAGCCGAGTCGTGCAGTGGCCCACCGAGCGGATGTTCGCCGGACCGCCCACTCCGGCGACGATCCCCTCGGCCAGGGCGTCGACGTCGTTCACGGTTCCCCGACGTCGCGGTGGCGCAGGCGGTTGACGTGCACCATGAGGTACAGCAGCTCCTCCTCGGGCAGGTCCAGCTCGTAGCGCTCGCGCACGTAGTCCGCGATGGCCAGTGCGACCTCGTGGGCCTGCGGATCCTTCTCGCGCACCATGTCGTAGAGCATCGAGTCGGTGCCGACGAGCAGCTGCCCGTCCTCGATTCGCCGGACGGCGAACTTCACGTGGGTCAGGAAGCGGGCGTACGCCACGGAGTCGGGCTCGAGGGGCACGCCGAGCTGGTCGCGGACGATGCCGACGATGTCCTGGACCGCCGTGGTCGTGCTCACGGTGGTCGACATGTCGCCGTTCAGCTCGGCGTTGACCAGGTGCATCGTCAGGAAGCCGGCCTCGTCCACGGGCATGACCACGCCCGTGGCCGCGTGGATCATCTCGAGCATCTCCAGCGCGGCGGTGAACTCCCGGCGGTAGGTGCTCTTCAGCTCCCACAGCATCGCGTGCTCCAGCCGCTGCCCGGCAGCGAGCCGCTGCATGGCGAACTGGATGTGGTCGGCGATCGCCAGCTGCATGGCGCTGGTCAGGGTCAGGTCGAGGGTGGCCTTGAGGTGGTCGGCGATCTGGTTGGACAGGACCAGGACCTCGTAGGGGATCTCGGCGATGACGCTGGTGAAGCCCTCGGCCGAGCGGTCGTCGTCCAGGACGAACCTCCGCTCGACCCGTGCCGGGTCGTAGGTGCCGCCCGGGTGCTGCTGGTACCCCAGCCCGCGGCCGGTGAGGATCACCTCGCGGTCGTCCTCGAGCACGCTGATGACGTTGTTGTTGATCACCCGGTTGACCCGGAGCACCGTCATCACCTCCTCGAGGCGCGTCGTACCTGCCCGTCAGCACGGTCTCAGATCAGACCGTACTTCGTGAAGCTCGTCAGGAGCCCGTCCTCGTCGGGGCTGCCCGTGATGTCGTCGGCGACGTCCTTGACCTTCTGGTGGGCGTTGCCCATCGCGACGCCCACGTGGACGTAGGCGCAGCATCTCGAGGTCGTTGTGGCCGTCGCCGTAGGCCATCGTGTCCTCGACCGGGATGCCCAGGTGCTCCAACAGGGTCTCGATGGCGCCGGCCTTGTGGATGCCGGCGATGGACAGCTCGCCGCTGTTGGGCTCGAACTGGGGGACGGTCGCCGGGATCACGTCGAAGGTGTCGGCGAACTCGGCCCGGATCACCTCGAACGGCGTGTCGGAGCCGAGGAACGAGATCTTGTTGATGTCCTCGCGCGCC
The DNA here is from genome assembly GCA_963812395.1 of uncultured Actinomycetes bacterium. Lineage (GTDB taxonomy): Bacteria > Actinomycetota > Actinomycetes > S36-B12 > CAIYMF01 > Prado023. Next base: position 107,024 of record CAWEVG010000042.1, on the reverse strand, counting down.
GGGTCCTCACCGACGACCACGTGGTCGATGAAGGGGCCGAATCCGCGCTCCAGCTCGGCGAGGACGTCCTCGTCGGTGACGCCGCCGTAGAGCATCTGGCGCAGCTGGGCCTTGATCCCGGCGCTGCCGTAGAGCCCGGAGTTGGCCTCGAGGAAGTAGTTGATCCCGCGCGCGTCGAAGAAGGCGACCACCCGGCGGACCTGGTCGACCGGGACGTTCTGGTGGGTCAGGACCTGTCCGTCGACCTCGACGTACCCGCCGGCCGCGGCGATCACGCCGTCGAAGCCGATGTCCATGATCTCCGGCCAGATCTCGGACAGGGACCGACCCGTGCACAGGAACACGAGGTGCCCGTTGGCCCGGGCCTGCTGGACCGCGGTCCGGGCGGTCGCGGGCACCAGTCCCGTCTCGTTGAGCAGGGTTCCATCGATGTCGAGGAAGACGGCCTTGCGGGTCATGGTGGGTCCTTTCAGGCTGTCGAGTCCGGGCCCCGGACCGATGATCCATGCAGGTTCGGTGGCCAAGTGGCCACGCAACCCACATGGATCACGGTCCGGGACGTCGGGGCGAGCTCAGGCGGGTCCGACCAGGCTGGCGCCGTTGGTGGCGATGACCTCGGCGTACCAGTCGAAGGACTTCTTCTTGTAGCGGTCGAGGGTGCCGGTGCCGTCGTCGTTGCGGTCGACGTAGATGAACCCGTACCGCTTGGACAGCTGGGCGGTGCTGGCGGCCACGAGGTCGATGGGGCCCCAGGTGGTGTAGCCCCAGAGCTCGACGCCGTCGGCGAGGGCCTCGCCGACCTGGACGAGGTGGTCGTTGAGGTAGGCGATCCGGTAGTCGTCGAGGACGGTCTTGACGCCGTCGACCTCGACGAGCTGGTCCTTGGCGCCGAGGCCGTTCTCGACGATGAACAGCGGCTTCTGCCAGCGGTCCCAGAACTGGTTGAGCACGATCCGCAGGCCCTGCGGGTCGATCTGCCAGCCCCACTCGGAGGCCGGGAGGGTGGGGTTCGGCACCCCGCCCATGATGTTGCCCTGGCCCTTGGTCTTCATGGCCGGGTCGGCGGTCTCGCAGATGCTCATGTAGTAGCGAGAACGACACGAAGTCGACCGTGTTGGTCAGGATCTCGCGGTCCTCGTCGGTGATGTCCAGCTCGATGCCGTTCTCCCGGAAGAAGCGCAGGGCGTAGCCGGGGTAGTCGCCGCGGGTGTGCACGTCGCCGAACATCAGGTTGGCGTGGTCGGCGTGCATCACGGCGACGCACGTCGTCGGGGTCCGGGGTCAGCGGGTAGATCGGCATCGAGATGACCATGCAGCCGACCTTGGCGTCGGGCATCATCTCGTGGGCGATCTTCGTGGCCAGGGCGCGGGCGACCAGCTCGTGGTGGATCGGCCTGGTACAGGTCGGTCGTGGAGAGCTGGTCCTTGGGGGTGTTGATCCCACCGCTGCCGAACGGGATGTGCAGCACGGAGTTGATCTCGTTGAACGTCAGCCAGTACTTCACCTTGCGACCCGTAGCGGTCGAACAGGACGCGGACGTAGCGCTCGTAGAACCCGATCAGCTCGCGGCTGACCCAGCCGTCGTACTTCTCGGCCAGGTGCAGCGGGGTCTCGTAGTGGCTGATCGTGACCAGCGGCTCGATGCCGTGCTTGGCGCACTCGTCGAACACCCGGTCGTAGAACGCCAGGCCCTCCTCGTTGGGCTCGAGCTCGTCACCGTTGGGGAAGATCCGCGACCAGGCGATCGACAGCCGGAACACCGAGAAGCCCATCTCGGCGAACAGGGCGATGTCCTCGGCGTAGCGGTGGTAGAAGTCGATGCCCTCGAGCTTGAGGTTGTCCGGCGTCGGCCCGTCGGTGCGGGGGGACATGATCCCCTGTGGGTGTGACGTCCTGGATCGACAGGCCCTTGCCGCCCTCGGCGTAGGCGCCCTCGAGCTGGTTGGCGGCGGTGGCCCCGCCCCACAGGAAGCCCTTCGGGAACGGGGTGGTGGTGTCTGACATGTCTGGCTGCCTCTCGGGTGAGTCGATGCTCTGCGATGATTGTTGCGGACCTGGCGTCGCCGGGCCGGTTCCCGCGGGTGGCCGGTGGGCCGATGGCGGCTGGTGCGACGGCTGGTGGCCCGCCGGGTGGGCTGGCTGGGATCGATCCGGCGGCCAGCCCACCCCCGGTCTGGGTCAGTTGACGACGTCGAGCACGAGCTCGCGGGCGCTGACCTCGCCCTCGGCGATCGGGACGACGGCGGCGTAGTCACCGGAGTTGGTCACGACCATGATCACCATCGGGTTGTAGCCGGCGGCCAGGATGGCGTCGACGTCGAACTCGGCGAGCAGCTGGCCGTCCTCGACCCGCTGGCCCTTGGTCACCTTCGGGCTGAAGTGCTTGCCCTCGAGCTTGACGGTGTCGATGCCGACGTGGATCAGGACCTCCATGCCGTTGTCGGCGGTGATGCCGTAGGCGTGCGGCATCTGGGCGGTGACGGTGCCGGAGACCGGGGAGTACACCTTGCCCTCGGTGGGCAGGACGGCCAGGCCGTTGCCCATCGCCCCGGAGGAGAACACCGGGTCCGGGACCGCGGCCAGCGGCACGACCGTGCCGGCGACCGGGGCGGTGATGGCGGCGGCCTCGGAGGCCACGAGGCCCTCGTCGGCGGTGGCCTCAGGCCCGGCGACGTGCTTGGTCTCGGGGATGTCCTTGAAGCCGAGGACCATGGTCAGGGCGAACGCGATCGCGATCGCCACGGCCACGCCGATGACGAACAGGGTGAAGTTGCCGGGTCCGTCGATCGCGGCGGTCATGGTGATCGCACCGGGAAGGACGAAGCCGACCGGGGCCGAGCCGGCGGCGCCGATGATCGCGCCACCGATGGCGCCACCGATGCAGGCGTAGATGAACGGCTTCTTGAGCCGCAAGGTGACGCCGTAGATCGCGGGCTCGGTGATGCCGGCCAGGAACGCCGAGATCGTGGCCGGGCCGGCGACCTCCTTGAGCTCCTTGTTGCGGGTCTTGAGCCACACGGCGGCGGCGGCACCGGACTGGGCCAGGACGGCGGCGAACAGCGGGCCGACGATGAGCGAGTAGCCGTTGGCGGACAGGTCCTGCACGATGATCGGCACGAAGCCCCAGTGGATGCCGAAGATGACGAACACCTGCCAGAACGCGCCCAGGATCGCGCCACCGAGGATCGGTGACAGGTTCCAGACCGAGTTCGACCGCGTCGGACAGCGTCGATCGCCGACCTTGTCGGCGATCGGGCCGATCACGATGAAGGTCAGCGGCACGATGATCGCCACGGTGAGCATCGGGACCACGAAGTTGCGGAACGTCTCGGGGATGCCCCGGTTGAGCACGCTTCTCCAGCTTGGACTGGGCGTAGACCGCCAGGATGGTCGGGATGACCCCGGACAGGTAGCTGATCATGATCACCGGGATGCCGAAGAAGGTCAGCTCGCCGCCGGAGGCGGCGTAGCCGCTGAGCGTGGTGGTGACGCCGTCGGCGCCGGGGATGACCGCGATCGTCGAGGAGTAGATCAGCGCCCCGGCGATGGCCACCGAGGTGTAGAGGTTGGCGCCGAACTTCTTCGCCGCGGTGATCGCCAGCAGGATCGGCAGGAACTGGAACGTCGCGTCCGCGGCCGAGAACAGGATCGCGTAGCTGGCGCTGCCGCGCCCAGTCCGGCCAGATCTTGACCGCCACCGCGAGGAACGCCTTGATCAGGCCGGTGCCGGCCAGCACCCACAGGAACGGGGTGAAGATCGAGGTGATCAGGTCGATCGCCTTGGCCAGGAGCCCACCCGCGGTGCCACCCTCGGCGCTGGTCGAGATGCTGGTGCCACGATCGACTCGTACACGTTGGACACCGTGTTGCCGATCACGACCTGGAACTGGCCGCCGGCCTCGACCACCGTGATGACGCCCTTGGTGTTCTCCACCGCGGCCTTGTCGACCTTGTCGCGGTCCTTGATCTGGAAGCGCAGCCGGGTCGCGCAGTGCGTCACCGCCGCCACATTGTGCTCGCCGCCGACACCCCGCAGGATCTCCTCGGCAAGCAAGTCGTACTTCGTCGCTGTTGCCACGATTCACTCCTTCGAATTCGCTGTTGGGCGGGTCCGGAGCCGATTTTGGGCAACAAAAAAACCTGAACATTGACGCGTTGCGTTCCGAAGAACGACAACTCATCAAAGTTCAGGTTTTGCCTGCTGCGCAGTAACAACCCTAGACTTCGCGGGTCGCTGAGCGACCTGTCGAACAAGGTAGCGGCACAGCCGCGTGGATGTCAACACCCGGTGCTGAACTGGCGTCGAACTGGCGTCGAACCTGTCCGTTTGAGCACGAATCAGCCCGTTCCTGGGAGACGCGATGACCCTCACGATGTACCTGGTCCGCCACGGCCAGACCCTGTTCAACCGTCGCGAGGTGGTCCAGGGCTGGGTCGACTCGCCGCTGACGGACCTGGGTGTGGCACAGGCGCAGGGCGCCGCGGAGCAGCTCCGGGACCGCCCGCTGGTGGGCCTGTACTCCAGCACGAGCGAACGCGCCGGTGATACCGCGGAATTCATCGCCGTGCATCATCCGGGAATTGACCTGGTGCGGACCAAGGCATTGAAGGAGCTGCATTTCGGGGAGCTCGAGGCCACTCCCAACGCCACCTTCGAGTCGGGCCTGGACGTGCGCCAGTTCTTCGCCGATGTCTTCGCCGGGTCGGACTCGGGATTCCCCGGCGGTGAGTCGGGACGGCAGTTCCGCGACCGCGTCACCGGCGCGCTCGACTCGATCGTGTCCCAGCATCCGCAGGGCGGGGAGGTCGCGGTGGTCAGCCATGGCGTGACGATCGCGGCCATGCTGGTGCGCGCCGGATGGCAGACGCCCGGCCCGCTGCCCAACGCCAGCATCTCGATCGTGCACGTGCGGCGCGACGGCGCCCTCGAGCTCGGCGGCGTCGGGCTCCTGGATCTCGTCGAGCACGCCTGATGCGCTACCCGAGTGACTCGAATGCCTGCTCGATGACCGTCAGCGCCTCGTCCAGGAGGTGCTCCGGCATGCTCAGCGGGGGCAGGAAGCGCAGCACGTTGCCGTAGGTCCCGGCGGTCAGCACCACCACTCCGGCGGCGTGGCAGACCTTCGCGACAGCGGCCGTCGAGGCCGCGTCGGGCTCGGTGGTTCCGGGCACCACGATCTCCACGGCGATCATCGCTCCGCGACCTCGCACGTCACCGATGCGTCCGGTGCGCTCAGCCAGGGCCTCGAGGCGGGGCACCATGCGCTCCCCGATCCGGCGAGCAGCCGCGTTGAGGTCGCCCTCGCGCATCTCCTCGATCGAGCCGAGGGCGGCCGCGCAGGCCACAGGGTTGCCGCCGTACGTGCCACCGAGGCCACCGACGTGCACGGCGTCCATGATCTCGGCGCGACCGGTGACGGCAGCCAGCGGCAGCCCGCCCGCGATGCCCTTGGCGGTGGTGATCAGGTCGGGGACCACGGCCTCGTGGTCGCAGGCGAACCAGTCACCGGTGCGGCAGAAGCCCGTCTGGATCTCGTCGGCCACGAACACGATGCCGTTGGCGCGGGCGAACTCGACAAGCTCGGGAAGGAAGCCCTCGGCGGGCACGATGAAGCCGCCCTCTCCGGCGATCGGCTCGATGATGATCGCGGCGACGTTGTCCGCGCCGATCTCCTTCTCGATCCGGCTGATCGCGTGGGCGGCGGCCTCGGCGCCGGTCAGCCCGTCGCGGAACGGGTAGCTCAGGGGCACGCGGTAGATCTCGGGGGCGAACGGGCCGAACGAGTGCTTGTAGGGCATGTTCTTGGCGGTCAGGCCCATCGTCAGGTTGGTGCGGCCGTGGTAGCCGTGCTCGAACACGACGATGGCCTGGCGGTGGGTGTAGGCGCGGGCGATCTTCACCGCGTTCTCCACGGCCTCGGCCCCGGAGTTGAACAGGGCCGAGCGCTTGACGTGGTCCCCGGGGGTCAGCTCGTTGAGCGCCTCGCACACGGCGACGTAGGACTCGTAGGGCGTGACCATGAAGCAGGTGTGGGTGAACTCGGCGACCTGGCGCTGCACGTTCTCCACGACCTTGGGTGCGGAGTTGCCCACCGTCGTCACGGCGATTCCGGAGCCCATGTCGATCAGGGAGTTGCCGTCCACATCGACCAGCACGCCGCCGCCGGCTGCCACGATGAACACCGGCAGGGTTCCGCCGACGCCCGCCGACACGGCCTGGGTGCGGCGCTCCTGCAGCTCGATGCTGCGGGGCCCGGGGATGGCGGTGACCAGGCGACGCTCCTGGGGGAGCGTGGGTCCGCCGGTGGTCATGGCGACGTCGAGGCTCATTCGGTTCTCCCTGGGGGACGAGGGGCGAGGGTCCGGGATCAGGGTACGCGTTCCGGGCGCCGGACGCGATCCCAGCTCGCTGCGGGATCGCTGAGCCACGGGGGTCGATGGAGCGTGAATTCGAAGGTCGAACAGTCGCCAAGCGCTGGAATTCGTTGTCAGGGGGCGATCGTCCTTCGCCACCGGCGCCCACATCCGGGTATCGTTGCGCCTCATGCAGCCCGTGCCGACCGCCGCCCCCCTGCCGTACTGGATCGCCGGACGGCCGGCGACCAGCGACATCGTCGCCGACGTCGTCAATCCCTACGACGGGTCCGTCGTGGGCCGACACGCCGTCCCGACGGCGGACCACGTCGAGCAGGCGGTCGCGGCTGCGTGGGCTGCGCGCCACGAGACTGCCGCCCAGCCGGCGGCAGTCCGCGCCGAGGCGCTCATGCACGTCTCCACCAGCGTCACGCAGCGCGCCGAGGAGATCGCCCGCCTCATCACGGCGGAGAACGGCAAGCCGCTGATGTGGGCGCGGGCCGAGACCCACCGCGTCGCCTCGACCTTCCGGTGGGCCGCTGAGGAGGCGCGTCGCTTCAACGGTGAGTTCCAGCGGCTGGACACCGACCCGGCCGCCGCGGGACGCGCCGCCCTGGTGCGCCGGTTCCCGATCGGGCCGGTGCTGGGCATCGCGCCGTTCAACTTCCCGCTGAACCTGACCGCGCACAAGGTGGCCCCGGCGATCGCCGTCGGTGCGCCGATCATCATCAAGCCGGCACCCTCCACCCCGCTGTCGGCGCTGCTGCTCGGCGAGCTGCTGGCCGAGACCGGCCTGCCCGAGGGGGCGTGGTCGGTCCTGCCGGTCGGCAACGACGCCGCCCCGGGACTGGTGGCCGATCCGCGGCTGCCCGTCGTGTCCTTCACCGGCTCGGACGTCGTCGGCTACCAGATCCAGGCCGCCGTGCCGGCCAAGCACGTGACCCTCGAGCTCGGCGGCAACGCCGCGGCCGTCGTCCTGGCCGACTGGAGCTCACCGGCCGACCTCGAGTGGGCGGCCTCGCGGATCGCGACCTTCGCCAACTACCAGGCCGGGCAGTCGTGCATCTCGGTGCAGCGGGTGATCGTCGATCGGAGCCTGCTCGACCAGCTCGTCCCGATGCTGGTGGAGCGGGTGCAGGGCCTGCGGACCGGTTCGCCGTGGGACGACGCCACGGTGGTCGGCCCGCTGGTCAACGAGGCCGCCGCGGTGCGCGTCCAGTCGTGGATCGACGAGGCCGTCGCGTCCGGGGCCCGGCTGCTCACCGGCGGGACCCGCGAGGGCGCGACTGTGGCCCCGACCGTGCTCATCGACGCCCCGGCCGATGCCAAGGTGTGCGCCGAGGAGGTGTTCGGACCGGTCCTGGTGATCGTCGCCGGTCGACGGCGTCGACGAGGCCTTCGCCACCGTGAACGACTCGCGCTTCGGGCTGCAGACCGGCGTGTTCACCCACAACATGGTCACGGCGTTCCGGGCGCACAGCGAGCTCGAGGTCGGTGGGGTCGTCATCGGTGACGTCCCCTCGTTCCGCGCCGACCAGATGCCCTACGGCGGGGTGAAGGCCTCCGGCTTCGGCCGCGAGGGCCTGAAGTCGGCGATGGCCGACTTCACCTACGAGAAGGTCATGGTCCTCACCGGCCTGCCGCTCTGAGGGATCACATCGCGCGCAGGCGGGCGGCGTCGTCGGCCAGCTGGTCGCGGAAGTCGGGGTGGGCGATGTCGATCAGCGCCTTCGCGCGCTCCCGGGCTGAGCGGCCGCGCAGGTGCGCCACCCCGTACTCGGTGACCACGTAGTCCACGTCGTTCTTGCCCGTGGTCACGTGGGTGCCGGGCGCGAGGGTGGCGACGATCCGCGACACGGTGCCCCCGCGCGCGGTGGACGGCACCACGATGATGGCCTTGCCGCCCTGCGAGCGGTTGGCCGCCCGCACGAAGTCGACCTGCCCACCGCTGCCCGAGTACGGCCGGTGGCCCAGGGTCTCCGATCCGCACTGCCCGATGAGGTCGACCGCCAGCGTGCCGTTGATCGAGTGCAGGTTGTCGTTCTGGCCGGCGAGGTACGGGTCGTTGGTCACGTCCACGGGATGCATCTCCAGCGCCGGATTGAGGTGCATGTACTCGTAGAGGTGGCGCGACCCCAACGCGAAGGTGGCCAGCATCTTGCCGTGGTGCACGTTCTTGCGGGAGTTGGTGATGACCCCGGCCTCCAGCAGCGACAGGATCCCGTCGCCGAACATCTCGGTGTGCACACCGAGGTCGTTCTTGTCGCCGAGCTGTTGCACCACCGCGTCGGGGATCGCGCCGATGCCGATCTGCAGCGTCGCGCCGTCCGGGATCAGCTCGGCGACGAACCGCCCGATGCCCAGCTCGACCGGCCCCAGTGGCGGATGGGGGAGCTCGACGATCGGATCGGAGCTCTCGACCAGCGCCGTGACCTGTGAGATGTGCACGTGGCACTCGCCGAAGCAGAACGGGACTCCCGGGTTCACCTCCAGCACCACCACGCGGGCACGCTCGATCGCCGCCATGGTGTAGTCGGCCGACAGCCCGAGGGAGAAGTACCCGTGCGCGTCCATGGCCGAGGCGCGCGCGAAGACCACGTCGCACGGCAGGAGCCCGCGGCGGATCAGCCCGGGGATCTCCGAGAAGTGCGCCGGGCAGTAGTCCACCCAGCCCTGCGCGGCACCCGCGCGGCTCGTCCCGCCCAGGAAGGCCGTGCTGTGCCGGACGTGCTCGCGTCGTGTCGGGGTCGAAGTACCCGGCCTGCACCAGTGGCAGGAGCTGGAAGACGGTCACCCCACGCAGCTCGCGTCGCCTGTCCGAGAGCGCGTGGAGCAGGGCCGGTGCCTCGCCCGCCCCGATCGGCAGGACGACGGTGTCACCGTCGGCGACATGGGCCACCGCGTCGGGCGGATCCATCCGCCGCTCGTCGTACAGCGCCTTCACCGTCATGTCGCCTCCGCGCTGAGATGGGACCAGCCCACAGTACTTCCGGCGACGATCGGATCTCCTGTTGCTCGGGAGCCGGTGTCAGAGCGGCGTGCTGCCCACGGTACCGACCAGCTGCTCGCGGAACTGCGGGCCGGACAGGCGCTGCGGCCTCGGCCTGTGCGGCCGCCACGCGCGCCGGCATGCCGAGCCGGGCGGTCGGCTCCTCGTTGCCGGGGGTGGACACGAACTTCTCGATCGCGGCGAGCCCCGCGTCGGCCCGTCCGCTGGCCGCAGCCTGCTTGGCGTCCAGGCGGGCGGCGTACCAGTCGGAGGCCAGCACGGCCTCGCGGGTGAACATGCGCCCGGAACTCCGGCGTGTCGAGGGTCCAGCCCTCGGCGGTGACGCCGTCGGCCATGATCTCCAGCAGCGCGCGCAGCGGCGGGACCGCCAGCGAGATCGTGCCGTCGTCGAAGTAGGCCCGCGCCACCCGCTCGTGGGTGGTCACGATCGTCGCCACCGACTCGGCGAAGACCGCGACGTCCTGCAGCTCGGGGCGCAGCATCTCCGGGGTGAGCACCATGTGCGGGTGCAGGAAGATGCGGCCGAAGTACTTGGACGCGAACGTCGTCGGTGATCCGGTAGCCCAGCCGGCTGGCCGCGACCACGGCGCCGTCGTGCTCGAAGTCCGCCAGCTTCTCCAGGGCGCCCTCGGCGATGAGGTTGTGCGCGTCGCGCTCCTGCGGGGTCATCCGGGAGAACGTCTCCGGGATCAGCAGCGAGATGTCGTGGTCGACGCTGCACCTGCGGCCCGACGTAGCCGGCGGCGGACAGCCAGCCGTCGTAGCCGGTGAGGGCGTAGGCCAGCAGCGAGGCGTTCAGGTCGATGACGGCCGGCATCGCGTTGAACGGGCCCTTGGTCAGCGCGCCCTCGGACCCGGCCCCGGTGGTGGACGGCGACTTGCCGGTCATCGAGGAGATGAACTCCATGAACAGCTCGGGCAGCTCCATGTAGTGCAGCGGGTTGAACGAGCACAGCGGCGGCACGGCGCCGTCCGGCGGGTTGTTGCGCCGACCGGCCGCGACCACGTCCACCGGCTGGATCAGCGGCTGCGTCGGAGCGCAGCCGGCGGACCAGGCGCGAGGACAGCTCCGCGACCGCGGTCGCCGCGGCGTTGGCGCGGTCGGGTCGCGGCTGCAGGTAGCGCGGGTTCTTCGACGGCTTGCCGTCCACGAGCCGCGGGTTGGCCGAGCACACGAAGAACTCGGGTCCCTCGCCCTCGGGCGTGTCGGCGAAGTCGCTGATCATCTGCGGCCATCGGGGCGCTGAAGGCGCTGAAGGCCACCGCGTCGTCGCGCATCGCGAGCGGCATCGGCCCGGGTCAGCGGCTGGAAGTTGGAGATGAACGTGCCGGGCGCGGACAGGTCGCGCTCGGCCTGCTTGTCGTACCCGCGGTGGATGGCGTCGTCGGGGCGCTGGAACAGCAGCTCCTCGCAGTTCTCCACCAGCTTGTAGGAGCGATCGGGTCCCAGGCCGAGCTGGGAGCCGGGGACCACCGTGGAGGCGGTGATGTCGTCCTGGGTCTGGACCTTGGTGGCCGGGGAGAAGTCGTGGCGCAGGCCGAACAGCCGCCACGAGCCGTCGGTGTTGAACCCGACCCGCAGCATGTTGACGGTGATCTTGTTGCCGTCCAGGCGCAGCGAGTTGCCCTGGCGGCCGTTGATGATCACGACGCTGAAGTGGCTGCGCCAGTCCTCGCCCCACTCGGGGCGGTAGGCGCGCTTGACCACGTAGACGAGCTCCTTGACGTGCACCGGGATGCGGTCGAGCCAGGCGTTGTGCTCGGCGGTGTACACGTCCGGTGCCGGGGTCAGCAGCTTGATCACCGACCCGATCGACCGGTCCTCGGACGAGGATGCGCCGGTGGTCCTGGCCGTTGCGGGCCGGGTCCAGGAACCGCTGGGCGTAGTCCCGGTCGAGGATCGCCGCGACCCGGTCCATGTCGTCGTCGAAGTCCGCGACGTAGGCCGACCCGTAGATGAAGGCGTCGGTGATGGCCTTGGAGATCTCCGACTTCCCGCCGCCGGAGACCGTCGCGGGCTTGTGGCACGAGGTCGCCTCGGGCACGGTCCCGGTCAGGTTCCACGCGGTCTGGTCGTAGGGCTGCTGGTGCATCTGGACGCGGTAGCCGTTCGGGCTCAGGTAGCACTTGTCGGCACGCAGCGCGATGGAGGCGCGCTGGCCGTCCGCGCCGGCCCACGAGACGGTCATGTCGCGCAACGAGTAGCGCGCCCCGCCGGGGACGAGCACGATGTGCGGCTGCTCGAGGTCGAGGGCATGGCCCTCGGGCTGCGCGGCGAACCGCTCGGGGTCGCGCTCGAGGACCTCGGCCAGGGTGTAGGAGTCGCCGCACCGGTTCTCGGTGTACTCCTGGCCCAGGTTGTAGCTGGGGAAGACCAGGGCCCCGCCGGCGTGCTCCTCCTCGGCGTTGCCGAAGAGGTTCGCCGAGTACGAGATCTGGGTCTTGACCTCCTTCTTGCAGTAGCCGAAGTAGTTGTCGGCGATGACGGTGACGATCACCCCGCGTGCGTCGCGGGCGCAGATCTTGAACGCCTGCCCGTTGTTGTAGCGCTCGTCGTCGTCCGTCCAGCACACCCCGTCGCGCTTCTGCCGGTCGGTGGCGTCGTCGACGTGGGGCAGCCCGAGCTCCTTCTTCGTCAGGCGGGTCAGGTGCGGGGCGAGGATGACGCAGCCGGTGTGCCCGGTCCAGGTCTCGGGGGCCAGGGAGGCGTCGTTCTCCGGCAGGTAGGGGTCCCCGCCGTTGCCGAAGATGCCCTCCACGAAGTCGAGGTTGGCGACCAGGCCGCCGGGCACGATGAACCGGGTCTCCATCCGCTTCTCGCGGACCGAGCCGGGCACCTCCGGTGCGACCAGCGGGACGCAGCTGCAGCGACACGAAGCACGCCGCCGGCTTCGGCTGGTTGGCCGTGTACGGCAGCACCATGTCGACCTCGGGCGGCTCGAACGCGTGGGCCAGCAACCGGGCGAACACCTCCCGGGGCACGGCGATCTTGTCGTCGGGGATGGGCAGGCCGCCCTCGGCGATGTGGAACACCCCGGCGGTGGTGCGGCGGTCGTTCGCCGGGTTGTGCAGCACGCCGTTGACCAGCCGGTAGCTGGTCAGCAGCGGCGAGGAGAAGCTGTCGCCGTCGAAGGGCAGCGAGAGCTCGCGGGCCAGGCCCGCCTCGTCGAGAACGAACGTTCGCCGGGGCAGCTTGGGCAGCTCCTCGATCTCGGCCAGGTAGTCGTCGAGGAACGCCTGGATGCGCCCGTCCGCGGCGCAGAGCCGGTCGGCCAGGCGCCGGCTCAGCTCGCGCTGTCGGGCGAGGATCGGCTGGGCGAGCCGGGCTGACTCGGAGTCCCCGGCGCCGACCGGCAGCGGGAGGCCGAGCAGGGCGAGACGGATGTTGATTGCATCGTTCTGGGTTGCGGTCACGCACCCGATTCTCGTGCACGCGGTCAGGGGGGCGCCACCCACGCAGCCGAACGAGGCGTTTCGACTCGGACGACTCGGCGCGTCGGCGACGGTGCCGATGATGTGCTGCTCGGTGTACGCGGTCACGCTGGTGTCGGTAAGCATCTGCGTGACATGGGTGCCCGTGGCGCTGCTGATCGGCGACAATGGCGCCATGACCGCGCGCAGGGACGTCATCCTCCTGGGCAGCACGGGCTCGATCGGCACCCAGGCCCTCGACGTCATCGTGCGCAACCCGGGTCGGTTCCGCGTGGTCGGGTTGGCCGCCGGCGGCGGGAACGTCGCCCTGCTGGCCGAACAGGCGGTCGGCGTTCGACGTCCCGGTCGTGGCCGTCGCCGACGCCGCTGCGGCGCCCGCGCTGGAGGCCGCGCTGGCGGCGCTGCGGCCCGGTGGTTCGCGCCCCGAGGTCCTCGCCGGCCCAGAGGCGGCCACCGAGCTGGCCGGCCGCGCCTGCGACGTCGTCCTCAACGGGATGACCGGCGCCGTCGGGCTCGCACCGACCCTCGCCGCGCTGCGCGCCGGGCACAGCCTGGCCCTGGCCAACAAGGAGTCGCTGATCATCGGCGGCCCGCTGGTCACCGCCGCCGCGGCTCCCGGGCAGATCGTGCCGGTCGACTCCGAGCACTCCGCCCTGGCCCAGTGCCTGGTCGGGGGGCGCGCCGACGAGGTCCGCCGGCTGGTGCTCACCGCCAGCGGGGGACCGTTCCGCGGTCGTACCCGGGCTGAGCTGGCCGACGTCACCCCCGAGCAGGCCATGGCCCATCCCGACCTGGGCGATGGGGCCGGTCATCACGATCAACTCCGCCACCCTGGTCAACAAGGGCCTCGAGGTGATCGAGGCGCACCTGCTGTTCGACATCCCGATGGACCGGATCACCGTGATGGTGCACCCGCAGTCGGTGATCCACTCGATGGTGGAGTTCGTCGACGGATCCACCCTGGCCCAGGCCAGCCCGCCGGACATGCGGCTGCCGATCGCCCTGGGCCTCACCTGGCCCGAGCGGGTCCCCGACGCCGCGCCGGCATGCGACTGGACCTCAGCGCACACCTGGACCTTCGACCCGCTGGACGACGACGCCTTCCCCGCCGTGCGCCTGGCGCGCGCTGCCGGGGCAACGGGTGGAACCGCTCCCGCGGTGTTCAACGCCGCCAACGAGGTGGCCGTCGACGCCTTCCGCGCGGGTGAGCTGGGCTTCACCGGGATCGTCGACACGATCGAGGCGGTCCTGGCCGCGCACACCCCGGTGGTCGGGGACGACTTCACGCTGGCAGCGGTCAGCGCCGCAGACGGCTGGGCCCGGACCGAGGCCCGGTCGCGGATCGCGAGGGGGGTGCACTGATGGAGTCCATGTTGTTCGTGCTGGGGGTGCTCCTCGCGGCGCTGGGGATCGGGATGTCGATCGGGCTGCACGAGGTCGGGCACATGGTGCCGGCCAAGAAGTTCGGGGTGCGGGTCCCGCAGTACATGGTCGGCTTCGGCCCGACCCTGTGGTCCACGCGCGGCAAGGAGACTGAGTACGGCTTCAAGTGGATCCCGCTGGGCGGCTACATCCGGATGATCGGCATGTTCCCGCCGCCGAAGGGAGCCCCTGAGGGAACGGCGGGGCGCGGCACCACGGGCCGGTTCCAGATGCTCGCCGAGGAGGCCCGGGCTGCCGCGTGGGAGGAGGTCCAGCCCGGCGACGAGAACCGCGTGTTCTACCGCCTGAGCGCCCCGAAGAAGGTCGTGGTCATGATGGGCGGACCGACCATGAACCTGATCCTGGCCGCCTTCTTCTTCCTGCTGCTGCTGGTCGGCATCGGCATCCCCACCCCCACGACCACGGTGGCTGAGGTGGGCACGTGCGTGCCGTCCTACATGGCCACCCCCGAGGCTGCCGCGGCCGCTGTCGCCGACCCGACCATCGTCCGCGACGCCCCCGAGTGCGGCCCGGAGGATCCGGTCTCGCCGGCGGCCGTGGCCGGGATCGTGGCGGGAGACCGGATCACCTCCATCAACGGCCAGCCCGTCTCGGTCTGGACCGAGCTGACCGACGTGACGCGCTCGAGCCCGGGGCAGACCGTCGTCCTCGGCCTGGAGACCGCCACCGGGCCGCGCGAGGTCGAGGTCCCGATGGCCACGGCCTACCGGCCGGTCGTCGACGACCAGGGCGTCGTCGGCGAGGAGATCGTCGCCACCGGCTACATCGGCGTCACCCCGCAGTCGGAGTACGTCGCCCAGCCCGTGAGTGCCGTCCCGGCGACGATGTGGGACGTGACCGTGCGCAGTGGCCAGGCCCTCCTGACGTTGCCCGTGCGGGTCTACGAGCTTGCGCAGGGCATGCTCGCCGGCGAGGAGCGCGACCCCAACAGCCCCGTCAGCGTCGTCGGCGTCGGGCGGATCTCCGGTGAGGTCGTGGCGGCTGAGGAGCCGATCAAGGCGAAGTTCGCGATCCTCATCAGCCTCATGGCCAGCCTGAACCTGTTCCTGTTCCTGTTCAACCTCCTGCCGGTCCTCCCGCTCGACGGCGGGCACGTGGCGGGCGCCACCTACGAGGGCGGCCGGCGGACGCTGGCCCGCTGGCGCGGTCGGCCCGATCCCGGGCCCGTGGACGTCTCGCGGCTGCTGCCGGTGTCCTACGGCGTCGGGATCGCGCTGATCGCCGTGTCCTCCGTGGTGATCCTCGCCGACGTCATCAACCCGATCTCCATCTACGGCTGAGCCGGCCGATGCCGGACGCTGAGCCCCTGCCGGGCGTCGATCCCCTCCCGGGCGCTGATCCGATACCAGGGGGCGATCCGCATCCCGCCCCGGCGGCCGCGTGGAGGCTGCCCACCGTTCGCCGTGGTGGCTGCGGGCTGCCGCGATCGGCGTGGCCGCCGGTCTGCTCTCGGGCCTCTTCGGCGTCGGTGGCGGGATCATCATGGTCCCGCTCCTGGTGGCGTGGTTCGCCCTCGACCAGCGTCGGGCCAGCGCCACGAGCCTGCTGGCGATCGTGCCGATCGCGACCGCCTCGGCGATCGGGTACGCGCGCAACGGCAACGTCGACCTGGCCGCGGGGCTCCTGCTCCTGGTCGGCGGGGTCGTCGGCGGCCAGCTCGGCGCCCGGCTGCTGCCGCGGACCCCGATCGCGACCCTGCAGCTGTGGTTCGGCATCCTCAGCCTCGCCACGGCCGCGCGGTTGGTGATCGGTGGGAGCTCCAGCGCGCTGTCCGGCCTCGGTGCCGTGTGGGAGGGCGGGCTGCTGGTCCTCGTCGGCGTCGCGGCCGGCACGCTCGCCGGCCTGCTGGGCGTCGGCGGCGGGATCATCATGGTCCCCGGCCTGGTGATCCTGACCGGCGACGACGCCGACACCGCCCGCGGGACCAGCCTGCTGGTCGTCATCTTCACGGCCCTGACCGCCACCGTCACCAACTGCGCAACGGGCTGGTCGAGGTGCGCCTCGCCCTCGTCGCCGGCCTCGTCGGGCGCGCCGGCGGGCCTGGTGGGCGCGGCCCTGGGCCAGTGGCTGCCCGGACGCATCGCCCTCGATCCTGTTCGCCGGCCTGCTGGTGTGGTCGGGCGTCCAGATGATCCTGCGCAGCCGCCGCTCCCGGCGCGGGCGTCATCCGCCGCGGGGCGCGATACTTGACCCCATGAGCGTCAACCTGGGCATGCCCCCGCTTCCGCCGCCCGTCCTCGCGCCCCGGCGGACCACCCGCCAGATCCTGCTCAAGCACCCCACCCACCCGGTCGCGGTCGGCGGCGACGCGCCCGATCAGCGTCCAGTCGATGGCCACCACGCTGACCGCCGACGTGAACGCGACGCTGCAGCAGATCGCCGAGCTGACCGCGTCGGGCTGCCAGGTCGTGCGCGTGGCGGTGCCCAGCCAGGACGACGCCGACGCCCTGCCGGAGATCGCCCGCAAGTCCGGGATCCCGGTGATCGCCGACATCCACTTCCAGCCCAAGTACGTGTTCGCCGCCATCGAGGCCGGCTGTGCCGGGGTCCGGGTGAACCCGGGCAACATCAAGCAGTTCGACGACAAGGTCAAGGAGATCGCCGCCGCCGCGCGCGACCACGGCACGCCGATCCGCATCGGCGTGAACGCCGGGTCCCTGGACCCGCGCCTGCTCAAGAAGTACGGGAAGGCCACGCCCGAGGCGCTGGTCGAGTCCGCGCTGTGGGAGGCGAGCCTGTTCGAGGAGCACGACTTCCGCGACATCAAGATCTCGGTCAAGCACCACGACCCGGTCGTGATGGTGCGGGCCTACGAGCTGCTCTCCGAGTCGTGCGACTACCCGCTGCACCTGGGGGTCACCGAGGCCGGCCCGATGTTCCAGGGCACCATCAAGTCCGCCGTCGCCTTCGGGGCCCTGCTGAGCAGGGGCATCGGCGACACCATCCGCGTCTCGCTGTCGGCGCCTCCGGTGGAGGAGGTCAAGGTCGGGATGCAGATCCTGGAGAGCCTCAACCTGCGCCAACGCGGGCTGGAGATCGTGTCGTGCCCCTCGTGCGGGCGCGCCCAGGTGGACGTCTACACCCTGGCCGAGCAGGTGACCGCCGGTCTCGAGGGCCTCGAGGTCCCGCTGCGCGTGGCCGTCATGGGCTGTGTGGTCAACGGTCCGGGGGAGGCCCGCGAGGCCGACCTGGGTGTGGCCAGCGGCAACGGCAAGGGCCAGATCTTCGTCAAGGGCCAGGTCATCAAGACCGTGCCCGAGGCGCTGATCGTCGAGACGCTGATCGAGGAGGCCATGCGCCTGGCCGAGGAGATGGACACCGAGGGCAGCCCGTCGGTCTCGGTGAGCTGACCCGGTGACCACCCAACCGGCGGTGCCCGCACCCGGCTCCGCAGACTCCCGCACCCGGCGCGGCGCCGGCCCCGGCGCCCGCGGCGCCCGGTCAGGTCCCCGAGTGGTCGCAGGAGGCGTTCGAGGCTGCCTTCGCCGACGCGGAGGTGAAGATCGGCCGGTTCAACCTGGCGGTCTTCGGCAAGACGGGTGTCGGCAAGTCGACGCTGGTGAACGCGATCTTCGGCGAGTCGGTCGCGGCCACCGGTATCGGGCGCCCCGTCACGCTGGGCAGCCACCTCTACGTGCACCGCACCGGCAAGCTCGGCATCTACGACACCCAGGGACTCGAGGTCGGGCGGGACACCACCCGGATCATCGACGAGCTGAAGAAGTTCATCGACAACAGCCGCGCGATGCCGTTCGCCGAGCAGGTCCACCTCGCGTGGTACTGCGTGCGGGCCACCGACCGGCGCTTCGAGGAGACTGAGGCAGCGTTCATCCGCGAGCTGGCTGGCGTGGGCCTGCCGGTGATCCTGGTCATGACCCAGGTCCCCGGCCGGCGCGATGCCCACGGGCAGCTGTTCCTCGCCCCCGACGCGATCGAGCTCGGCAGCCAGATCGAGGGGATGGGCCTGCCGATCCATGACGGCCGCGCGGTCATGGTCAACGCCCTCGCCGACCCGTTCACCGGGGTCGAGCAGCACGGCCTGCTGGAGCTTCTCGATGCCACCTTTCACTGCGCTCCGGATGAGACCTCCGAGGCCCTTACCGCCGCGCAGAAGATTGACCCCGCGCGAAAGGCTAAGGCTGCCGAGAAGGCGGTGAACGCCGCGACCGCGGCAGCAACAGGGGCGGGGTTCACGCCGATCCCCTTCGCGGATGCTGCCGTGCTGGTGCCGATCCAGATCGGCATGATGGCCAAGATCGCCAACATCTACGACATCCCCATGCAGCGCGCCACCGTGGCCAGCCTCGCAGCGACGACCGTGACCACCCAGGCCGGTCGGGCCGCCGCCACCGGCCTGCTCAAGCTCGTGCCGGGGGTGGGGACGGTCGTCGGTGGCGCGATCACCGGTGGGGTGGCGGGAACCATGACGTTCGCGGTCGGCACCGCATGGCACCGGGTGTGCATCGGGATGGCCGAGGGCAAGTACGAGACCGTGTCGGGCACCCTGGACTCCGAGACGATCCAGCGCGTGTTCAACCAGGAGTTCGCCTCGATCATGCGCAGTCGTGGGGTCGGCGCCAAGAAGTAGCCCGGCGCAGGGGTCGTCGCGTCAGAAGACCACGATGCCGAAGAGCACGAGCAGGAACGGCAGGAGCATGGCGAGCACCACGATGATGCCGATGGTGGTCATGTTCCGGCGGATCCAGTCCATGGGCGCAATCATCGCCGACATGGGGGGATTGCGATGATCGCCATGGAGCTGGCGGCGCCCGACCCCTCGCCGGCGGCGAGCTGGCTGACCAGGGTGGAGCGACCGGATCCGACCCCGGGGGTGGGCGAGGTTCTCCTCGACGTGACCGCCTGCGCGGTCTGCCGGACCGACCTGCAGATCGTGACCGGCGACCTCCCCTCCCGGCGCCGGCCGATCGTCCCCGGCCACCAGGTGGTCGGGCGCATCGCGGCCCTCGGCCCGGGGGTGGATCCTGACTGCTCACCCGGTGGGCCGACGCGTGGGCGTGGCGTGGACCGGCGGCTGCTGCGGGACCTGCCGGTTCTGCTCCTCGGGACGCGAGAACCTGTGCGCCGACCTCGTCTTCACCGGCTGGGACCGCGACGGCGGCTACGCCACGGCGATGACCGCGCGCGCGGACTTCGTGCACCCGCTGCCCGACGGGTTCGACGACCTGTCGGCCGCGCCGTTGCTGTGCGGTGGCGTCATCGGCTACCGGTCGTTGCGGATCGCCGGCGTGGACCTGGCCTCTGCCGCGGGCACCCGGCTGGGCCTGTACGGGTTCGGGGCCTCGGCCACGATCGTGATCCAGCTGGCCGTCCACGCCGGGTGCCAGGTGCATGTGGTCACGCGATCGGAGGCCGAGCAGCGCGCGGCCCTCGACCTGGGCGCCACGTGGGCCGGCGGGTACGGCGATTCGCCGCCGGTCGCCCTCGACGCGGCCATCACGTTCGCACCCTCCGGTGACGTGGTCGTGGCGGCGCTGGCAGCCGTCGACCGCGGTGGCATCGTGGCAGTCAACGCGATCCACCTCGACCGGATCCCGCAGTTCGACTACGACCTGCTGTGGGGCGAGCGCTCGATCCGGTCGGTGGCGAACGTGACCCGGGCCGACGCGCGTGAGTTCCTCGCGCTGGCGGCGGCCGTCCCGATCCGGACCCGGACCGAGGTGTTCGACCTCGCCGACGCCAACGAGGCCCTGGCCCGTCTCCACGAGGGTCGGATCGCCGGTGCGGCAGTCCTGGCCGTCGGCTGAGGCCCGAGCCCGAGCCGGAAGACGCCCAGGCCCCCGCCGATCTGGCCCGGAACGCGCGGAATCGGGCGCCCTCGGGCTCAGAACAGGACGGTGGCGAACGTCCCGACGGTCTGGAAGCCGACCCGTAGGTACGTTCCGACGGCCACGTGGTTGTAGTCGTTGACGTACAACGACACGATCGGCGCGATGTGGCTTCGGGCGTGCTCGACGACGGCGGCCATGCCGGACACGCCGAGCCCGCGCCCGCGAAGGGCGGGGTCGACCCAGACGCCCTGGATCTGGCATGCCCGCGCGGTGGCGGACCCGACCTCGGCCTTGAAGATGAGGCGCCCGTCCTCGACCACGCCCAGGGCCCTTCCGGACCGGACGATCTCGGCCAGCCGGCCGCGGTAGGCCGGCCCGCCGCCGTGGGCCACCGGTGACATCCCCACCTCCTCGGTGAACATGGCGATCGCCGCGGGCATGAGCAGGTCGAGCTCGTCCATGCGCAGGGCGCGCAGCCCTGGGTGCGCGGGGCGCGTGGCGGGGCCGGAGGTGGCCATCAGGTACTGCGTGGAGCGCACCTCGCGAGCGGGCCCCCACGCAGGCGCCAGCAGGCGCCACAGGTCGAGCACCTCGTCGGCGGGGCCCACGAGGGAGGAGCAGCGACGGCCCAGCCGGCGGGCGTTGTCGGCGAAGGACGCGCGAGCCAGGGGGGTGGTCTCGATCGGGATCAGGTTGGCGCCGGTGTACATCGCCGAGCGCAGGTGCCCCGATTCGAACCACCCCCAGACGAGCCCGCCGAGGGCCCAGGGGTCCATCGGGTCGGCCAGCCGGGACGCCACGAAGCAGTGGGCGACGGGGTCGCGGTCAACGAGCGCGAGCAGTTCCGGGAGGTGGCGCGATGTCAGCACCTTCAGCTCGCCGGGCACGGCCGCCATCCTGCCACGCCGGGATATCCTTGCCGCGACTTCCCGACCTCGCCCGGGCCACCCGGGGCGAGGTCGCCCTCTCGGATCTGGAGGAGACCCCTCGTGCTGACCCGCATGTCCACGCTGTTCCTGCGCACCCTCCGCGAGGATCCGGCGGACGCCGAGGTCCCGTCGCACCGCCTGCTGGTGCGCGCCGGGTACGTGCGCCGCGTCGCCCCGGGCGTGTTCTCCTGGTTGCCGCTGGGCTACCGGGTGCTGCGCAACGTCGAGCGGATCGTGCGCGAGGAGATGGACGCCGCGGGCTTCCAGGAGGTGCACTTCCCCGCGCTCCTGCCCCGCGAGCCCTACGAGCGCACCAACCGCTGGACCGAGTACGGCCCGAACCTGTTCCGCCTGCAGGACCGTCGTGGCGCGGACTACCTGCTCGGCCCCACGCACGAGGAGATGTTCACCCTCACCGTCAAGGACCTGTACTCCTCGTACAAGGACCTCCCGCTGAGCCTGTACCAGATCCAGACGAAGTACCGCGACGAGGCGCGTCCCCGGGCGGGGATCCTGCGCGGCCGCGAGTTCGTGATGAAGGACTCCTACTCGTTCGACACCTCCGACGCGGGCCTGGTCGCCTCCTACGCCCGGCACCGTGAGGCCTACATCTCCACCTTCGATCGCCTGTCGATGCAGTACACGATCGTCTCGGCGATGTCCGGCGCGATGGGCGGCTCGGCCTCCGAGGAGTTCCTGGCGGTGTGCCCCGTGGGTGAGGACACCTACGTGCAGTGCACCACCTGCGAGTACGCCGCCAACGTCGAGGCGGTGGCCAGCGTGCCGCCCGCGGAGGTGGCCCTCGAGGGTCTGCCCGCCGCGCACGTCGAGGACACCCCGGACACGCCGACGATCGAGACGCTGGTGGACCTGGCGAACGCCCGTCCGGAGCTGGCCCGCGGCGACCGGCCGTGGGAGGCCGGGGACACGCTGAAGAACGTGGTGGTCAAGGTCGCGATGCCCGACGGCACCTCGCACCCGCTGGTCATCGGCCTGCCCGGTGACCGCGAGGTCGACATGAAGCGGCTCGAGGCGCTGCTGCTGCCCGGCGAGCCGGTGGCCTTCGAGGAGGCCGACTTCGCCGCGAACCCAGCGCTGGTCAAGGGCTACATCGGCCCGGGCGTCCTCGGCGAGGACGCCGCGTCCGGCATCCGGTACCTGCTCGACCCGCGCGTGGTCACCGGGACCCGCTGGATCACCGGTGCCGACCAGCCCGGTCGGCACGTGTTCGACCTCGTCGCGGGTCGGGACTTCTCCGGTGACGGGACGATCGACGTCGCCGAGGTGCGCGAGGGTGATCCGTGCCCGGACTGCGCGGCCGCCGGGCGCGCGGGGCTGCTCACGCAGGCCCGCGGCATCGAGATCGGCCACATCTTCCAGCTCGGGCGCAAGTACGCCGAGGCCCTGGACCTGAAGGTCCTCGACGAGAACGGCAAGCAGGTCGTCGTCACGATGGGGTCCTACGGGATCGGCGTCTCACGTGCGGTCGCGGCCATCGCCGAGCAGCACCACGACGACCGCGGGCTGATCTGGCCGCGCGAGGTGTCACCGTTCGATGTGCACATCGTGGCCACGGGCAAGGACGAGGCTGTCCTCGAGGCTGCCGAGCGGATCGCCGCCGAGCTGGAGCGCGGCGGGTTCCGCGTGCTCCTCGACGACCGCAAGGGCGTCTCGCCGGGGGTGAAGTTCAACGACTCCGAGCTGATCGGGGTCCCCCTGATCGTCGTGGTCGGCAAGAAGCTGGCCGAGGGTGCCATCGAGGTCAAGGACCGCGCGAGTGGGGAGCGGGTCGACGTGGCCGTCGACGATGCGGTGGCCACCATCACCGAGCGCATCCTGGCGCTGCCGTGACGGAGCCTGACTCCGGCACGGGCTCCGGCGGAGGCTCCGGCGGCGGCGGCTCGCCCGGGCCGCGGATCGAGGCCGTCATCTTCGACTGGGGCGGCACCCTGACGCCGTGGCACGAGGTCGACCTCACCGCCGGGTGGTACGCGTACGCCAGCGTGTACGACCCCCGGCATGCTGCCAGCCTCGCCGCGCGCCTGTACGCCGCGGAGATCCAGCGCTGGCAGGACCAGCACCACAGCGCGGGCAGCACCGGCGCCGGGCACCTGGACCAGATGCTGCTCGACTGCGGGATCGACCTGCGCAGCGCCCGCCACCAGGAGGCCCTGGCCGCCTACCTGCGGTTCTGGGACCCGCACACCGACGCCGACCCGGACGCCGTGCCGCTGCTGGAGGCGCTGCGGGAGCGCGGGATCCGCATCGGGGTCCTGTCCAACACGCTCTGGCCGCGGGCCCACCACGAGGCGGTGTTCGCCCGGGATGGCCTGCTGGAGCTCATCGACGGGGCGGTCTACTCCTCGGAGCTGCCCGTCGGCAAGCCCCACGAGGACGCCTTCGTGGCGGCGCTGCGTGCGGTCGGCGTCGACGACCCGGCACGCGCGGTGTTCGTCGGCGATCGGGCGTGGGACGACGTGCACGGCGCCCAGCAGGTCGGGATGCGCGCGATCCTCGTCCCGCACAGCGACATCCCCCACGACCAGCGCGGCCCCGTCGAGGGGGAGCCTGACGCCGTGGTGCAGCGCCTGGGCGAGGTCCTGGCCCACGTGGACCGGTGGAACGACCGCGCGGGCAGCTGAGTCACGCCCCTGGTCACCCGGCCGGGAGGCCGTGGCGCGTGGGTCCGGCCGCACCCGAGTGCGTCGTGGGCGGACGAGCTGTCCAGTCCCGCAGGGGTCAGGTCGCCGGCTCCTCGGCCGCGGACTCGCTGTGGACGCCCTCGGACTCCTCCGGGCGGCGGCCCTCGCCGCGGATCAGTCGCCACCAGCCGATGAGCCCGACCAGGCCGAAGAGCAGCCACTGCACCGAGTAGACGAGGTTGTTCAGCCCGCGATGGCCCGGGACCGGCAGGCTGGTGAGCTCGGCGTCAGCGGCCGGCGTGCTCGACGTCAGCTCTGCGTAGGCGTTGTACCGCGGGGTGCCGGCGGGCGCGACGAGGACCTGTGGATCGGCGGCCCACGCCTGCCCCGGCGGCGGCGCTTCCGTGGGCTCGGTCGCCTCAGCCGGTCGCAGGCGTCCGGTGACGGTCACCTGGCCGGCGGGTGGCGCGGGGCACGTCGGGTGCGGTGGTGGCGTCGCGCCGGCAGGCGTCCAGCCCCGATTGACCAGCAGGACGCCGGACTCGGTCACCAGCGGCGTGACGATCCAGAACCCGTTGCGCCCGTCGAGCGGACGGCGCCGGACAGCAGTCTCGCGCTGCGGCGTCGAAGGTGCCCGTGGCCGTGACGGTGCGCCATTCGAGCTCCTGCGGCAGCGCCGGTGCGTCGGCTCCCGCGGGCTCTGCGTCGAGGAGCTCGTCGACGGGGATGGCCGGCGCGGACAGGGCGGCGTCGAGGCGGTCGTTCTCGCCGAGCCGGTACTGGTAGCGGTTCCACTGCCAGCGCGCGAGGATCACGCAGAGCACGAGCATCGCCAGGACGAAGGCGGTGAAGCCCAGCCACCGACGCTGCCTGAGGATCCCGAGCACGGTCCCAGCCTACGTCCGCCCAGCCGACCCGACGGCGCGTGTGCCGAACAGGGCCTAGGGTGTGGACCCGTGGAGTCGTGGTCCGGGCGGGAGCCCCTCGAGCTGTCCGGTCAGGGCCCTGTCCTGAGCCTCTTCGACACCCGCAGTCGGGCAGGTCCGCCCGACCGCGCCGGGTGCCGTGGCGCGGATGTACGTCTGCGGGATCACGCCGTACGACGCGACCCACATGGGGCACGCCGCGACCTACATCGCGTTCGACCTGGTCAACCGCTACTGGCGTGATCTCGGCCACGAGGTCCACTACGTGCAGAACGTGACCGACATCGATGACCCGCTCCTCGAGCGCGCCGTGGCCACCGGCCAGGACTGGCGCGAGCTGGCGCGCTCCGAGACCGCGCTCTTCGCCGAGGACATGGAGGCGCTGAACGTGCTTCCGCCGCGGGACTACATCGGGGCGGTCGAGTCGATCCCGTCGGTGGTGCAGTGGATCGGGCGGCTGCGCGACGCCGGGGCGGTGTACGACGTGGACGGCGACCTGTACTTCACGACGTCGGCGGCGGTGGGGTTCGGGGAGGTCTCCGGGCTCGACGCGGCGGCCATGCGCGAGATCTTCGCCGAGCGTGGGGGAGACCCCGACCGGCCGGGCAAGCGGACCCCGCTGGACTGCATGCTGTGGCAGGCGGCGCGCCCCGACGAGCCCGCCTGGGACACCGGGCTCGGGCACGGGCGGCCCGGCTGGCACATCGAGTGCACGGCCATCGCCCTGGACCACCTCGGGATGGGGTTCGACGTGCAGGGCGGCGGCTCCGACCTCGCCTTCCCGCACCACGAGATGTGCTCGGCCCAGGCGGGGATCGCCACGGGGGAGTCCCCGTTCGCCAAGCACTTCGTGCACGCCGGGATGGTCGGCTACGAGGGCCACAAGATGAGCAAGTCCCGCGGGAACCTCGTGTTCGTCTCGCGCCTGCGACACGCGGGCGTCTCCTCGGCCGCCGTGCGCCTGGCCCTGCTGGCCCACCACTACCGCAGCGACTGGGAGTGGACGCCGGCCGACCTGGAGCGGGCCGAGCGGCGCGAGCTGGCGCTGCGCGCGGGCGTGCAGGCAGCCAGCGGTCCGTCGTTCGACGTGCTGCTGGCCGCGGTGCGCGCGCGGATCGCCGATGACCTCGACGCGCCGGGAGCGCTCGGACTCCTGGACCAGTGGGCCTCGGACGCGTCCGGCGGTGTCGGCTCCGACGCCGATGCCCCCGAGCAGGTCCGGGTGCTGCTCGACACGCTTCTCGGGGTCGACCTCTCCTAGTCTTGGGCGGTCGAAGGAGGCACTCAATGACCCAGTCGCCGCTCACCTCTGCCGCCGCATGGCAGGCCCTGTCCGCGCACGCCGAGACCATGTCCGCCACGACCGTCCGGGAGCTGTTCGACACCTCCGCGGACGTCGATCGGGCCTCGGTCTTCTCCGCTGACGGGGCGGGGTGGCACATGGACTTCGCCAAGCAGCGGATCACCGGCGAGACGCTCGACCTCCTGATCGCACTCGCCGAGGAGCGCGACCTGGCAGCGCGACGCGAGGCCATGTTCACCGGCGTGCACATCAACAACACCGAGGACCGTGCGGTGCTGCACACCGCGCTGCGGCTGCCCGCGAGCGCGACGCTCGTGGTCGACGGCCAGGACGTCGTCGCCGACGTGCACGCGGTGCTGGCCAAGATGGGGGCCTTCGCCGACCAGGTCCGCGCGGGGACGTGGCTGGGCTTCACCGGCCGTCCGATCCGCAACGTCGTGAACATCGGCATCGGCGGCTCGGACCTCGGGCCCGTGATGGCCTACCAGGCGCTGCGCCACGTGTCGGATCGCGACCTGGTCATGCGCTTCGTGTCGAACGTCGACGGCTCGGACTTCGTCGAGCAGACCCGAGACCTGGACCCGGCCGAGACCCTGTTCCTCGTGGCGTCGAAGACGTTCACCACGCAGGAGACGATGACCAACGCCCGGACGGCGCGCGACTGGCTGGTGGCCGGTCTCGGTGGGGACTCCGCGGCGGTGGCCCGGCACTTCGTGGCGATCTCGACGAACGCCGAGAAGGTGGCTGCGTTCGGCATCGACACCGCGAACATGTTCGGCTTCTGGGACTGGGTCGGCGGGCGCTACTCGATGAGCTCGGCGATCGGCCTGTCGACGATGATCGCGATCGGTCCCGACGGCTTCGGCGAGCTGCTGGCCGGCCTGCACGCGATGGACATGCACTTCCGGACCGCGCCGCTGCGCGAGAACCTGCCGGTGCTGCACGGCCTGCTCTGCGTCTGGAACCGCAACTTCCTCGGCACCGCCGACCACGTCGTGCTGCCCTACGACCAGTACCTCCTGCGCTTCCCGGCCTACCTGCAGCAGATGATCATGGAGAGCAACGGCAAGCGCGTGACGGCGGCCGGCGATCCGGTGGACTACGACACGTCGGCGTCGTTCTGGGGCGAGCCGGGCACCAACGGCCAGCACTCCTTCTACCAGATGCTGCACCAGGGCACGACGATCATCGCCGCGGACTTCATCTTCTTCGCCCGGCCGGTCAACGACGTGGGCAACCACCACGACCTGCTCGTCGCCAACTGCCTGGCGCAGTCGGGGGTGCTGGCGTTCGGCCGGTCCGCCGCCGAGGTGGAGGCCGACGGGACGCCGGCGCACCTGGTGGAGCACAAGGTCATGCCGGGCAACCGCCCCAACAGCATGCTGGTGGCGGAGTCGCTGACCCCGTTCACCCTCGGTGCGCTCATCTCGCTGTACGAGCACTCCACGTTCGTCCAGGGGATGATCTGGGACCTGAACCCCTACGACCAGTGGGGCGTGCAGCTGGGCAAGGTCGTCGCGGACTCGATCGCGCCGATGCTGACCGGCGAGGCCGAGGCGTCGCTGGACTCCTCGACGAATGCGCTGATCGCCCGGTACCGGGCAGCCCGCGGTCGCTGAGTCTCGCCGGGCGGACCAGCCGGGCCACTCAACGTGGGCATTCCACGCCAATCCGGCCGGTCCATGCGCATTCCGGGCCAGACATGGCCGGGAACGCGCGAGGCACCTGCACGTGGCCAGGAACGCGTCGGACGGGTCGAACTAGCGGCTACCCGTCTGGAGGACTTGGACCTCGGTCACGGGTTGCTGCCGCTCGCCGTCCATCGTGAAGGTGATCTCGCCGGACTGCCCGGCGCCGGCCCACTCGACCTGCCAGTGGGCGGTGGCGCGGACCGTGAAGGTGCCGTCGGGTTCAGTCGTGGATGGGGTGAGGTAGCGGTGTCCGCAGGTCGGGGAGGCGCCGGTTCCCTTGTCGGGCGACCAGGGGGTGCCGGCGCTGCGGCAGGTCAGGCGGGTCCCATCGCCGAGTTCCCAGACGACCTTGGTCACCTCGGCCGTGGCAGTCACGGAGACCGGACCTGCGGTGGCCGTGCGGGTGATCGGTCCGTAGCCGTGCGGTCCGGCGTTGTCGATCCAGAGCCAGGCGTCCATGCCGACCAGCAGCGGCGCCCCGGCGGTGAGCGGTGTCATCCCGATCGTGGGGGAAGCGAGGTCCATCCGCTCGATCGCCTTCTCGGCGAGGGTGACGGGGTCCACGAGCACCGGTGCCCCGGCAGCGCCCGCGCTGGGCGCCCAGAACCAGAAGCCGTTGCCGACGCCGGCGCTGAACGCCGAGCCCGGCTGCGACGCACTGGTAGATCGTCCCTTCCTCCCGGCCCTCCCAGATCGCGTGGTCGGCCGGCGGCTGCGGCGAGACCCGCTGCACGAAGCACTGCCGCTCCTCGGACCACACGCCGAGGGCGGAGGTGCAGGCGATCTCGTCGCCCTTGTACGTGCACACCCGCTTGCCGGGGGACTTGGAGCCCGCCGGTGTCGCGCCCGAACCCCGCGGACGGACGCCGGGACCGTCCGGCGTCGACGTGATGTCGCGCCGCTGTTTCCGCCCGAACCTAGTGCCGACGCTGACACTTCGCCTTCGTCGGCCGCTCGGCCTGGCCAGCGTCAGCGTGACGGACCAAGGACGTGCCAGGAACACAGCGTCAAGCCGCTTCAGCATCGTGCGATCCATCGGGTCGTCGGCTTGCCGTCGACACTCTGGTGACAGCCCAGCCAGGGCTGGAAGTACTCGTGCGAGTCACGTGTAGTCCACGCCGCGGCACGTCGCGCATCCCCGCCGAGTCGCGTCAGCTTCCAGCCACGCGGCGTGTAGAGGTCAGCATCGCTGAGCTGGTCGAGCCGTCGTAGGCAGCTCGGCAACAGCCCACCTGGGTCCGCAGATAGTGGTCGACCACACGGTACTGAGATTCTTGCCGCTCGGCCGTCAGGGTTCGACTCAGTCGATGGCGTAGCGTCGACACAAGCACGAAGGACAACTGTCGGACGTCCCTGCAGATTCACTTCGATGGGCCGACACCCGTCACCAGTACAGGCCCTTCTTGTCGAGTGAGTCTCGTCGACGGATCTCTGGCTCGCAGGCCTTGCGATCGTGTCACCCGCGGCGACCTCGATTCAGGTCGTTCAGATTGGTGCGGGCGCCGCTGTAGAAGTCGGTGATCGTCTGGCGGTACGCAAGCACCACGCTCGTGGCCTCGTCCACCGCCTGCTGCTCCTCCGGCGTCAGGGTCGAACTGGGTGACGCAGACGCACTTGCACTGCCCCCGGTGCTCGCGGAGGTGCTGGCGTTCGCGCTGGGGCCGGTCGCGACCCCGGGGTCCGGGTCACTCGTGCAGCCGGCCAGCAGCATGCCGGCGGCGACGACCCCGGCCAGGGCGCGGGCGGACGGGTGGATCATGTGCGGACCTCATGCTGCGGAGTACGTGGATCTTCCGGAGCACAGGATACGTCCCGCAAAGGGGTGGCTTGTCCGGTTCGTCCACAGTCCACGCACGGCCCGGGCTTCAGCAAGCCCTCTCGAGCGGCTGACCCGATGCGCCCCGCCCGACTGCAGCCGGGGCTCAGGCCTCCGACGGAGCTGTCAGTGCTTCTTGTCCGGCAGCGTCGTGGCCACCTGGTTGCGCTGGTCGCTCTTCGCGTGCTTCTCGGCCCGCTTCTCCTTGATGGATTTGCCGGGCTTCTTGGACATGTGCTGGCGAGGGGACTTGTCTGCCATCGGGACTCCCGTGGTCGGAAGCCTGAATGGCTCCGCACCCTCGACAGTACGCCCCCGTGGCGTCACTGGCTACTGCGCCGCGCGCCCGAGGATGCCCCACCCGCCGGCCCACGCACCGACGCACCCGCCTTCTACCCCTGACGGCGCAGCGCGTCCAACAGGCCATCGAGGTCAACCAGGGCGACCCGGATCGACGAGTCGCTGCAGCCGTAGGGAAGCACCACGGTGTCGCCGTGGATCATCGACCCGCACGAGTACACCACGTTGGGCACGTAGCCCTCACGCTCGTCCTCGGTCGGCAGGAGCAACGGCTCGGCGAGGCTGCCCAGGACGATCGACGGATCGTCACGGTCCAGCAGCATGGCGCCGATCCCGTACTGGCGAACCGGCCCCACGCCGTGCGTGAGCACCAGCCAACCCTCGCTTGTCTCCAGCGGCGCGCCGCAGTTGCCGACCTGCACGATCTCCCATGGGTTCGCCGGGCGGCTGGAGCGTCGGCCCGGTGCTCCAGTGCCACATGTCCGGGGACTCAGCCAGGCTCGAGGTCTCGCGGTCCCATCGGGAGAGTGCGAGGAAGCGACCGCCGACCGCCCGCGGGAACAGGGCCATGCCCTTGTTCTGCGCGGCGGGCCCGATCGCGTGCTGGCTGTGGAAGCTGCGGAAGTCGGTCGTGGTGAGCAGGGCCGGAGTGACGTTCTGGCCGTCGAAGGCGGTGTACGTGCCCCGGTAGGTGATGGAGCCATTCGCCTCGGTGAATCGGACCAGCCGCAAGTCCTCGAGGCCATGGCTCTCGGCGGGGCCACCGGGCATGATCACCCGTTCGGTCAGGTGCGAGTCGAGCGGGAACTCGACGGTGTACTGCGAATCGGCGACCGACTCGAGTCGTTCCATGGCCATCAGACCCGGTCCGCGGGTCAGGCGCTGGCCGCTCAGCGTCGCGATCGCGCTGTCCAGGGCTTGGCGGTCGAAGGTCGCCGGCAACTCATCGAGGACGTAGCGCACAGCGTCGTCCGCGTCCGCCGCGCGATGACCGAGTTGGTGGATGAACTGCGCCTTCGAGAGCAGCACCGGGCCGGGAACCCCCTGGACCAGGGGCCGGCCGGGCTCGTCGAACGACACGCGGTTGGCATCGTCGATCGTCCCCGTGCGGAACTCGATGCTGGAGATGTGCCCCTCGCCGACCGCCCGGACGCTCATCAGGAAGCGCGTCGTCCCGACCGGAAGGGCGCTCTGGTCCGGGTGGACGACCATCGAGGGGTTGAACAGCGCCGCGGACTCGACGGCGTACTCCTGGCTGAAGTAGGCCCCGATGAGCAGGCGCCGCTGCTCCGACATCGAATCCGCATCGACAAGTCGGTGGGCGATGAGCTGGAACCGCTCGTCGAAGGTGCCGGTGAGGTCCCGATGCCGCCCTGCGAACGCCTCGAGAGCCTGACCGAGCGCGCTGTCGACCTGCTCGTCGGTCAGCGCCAGGACACGGTCGAGAACCGCCGTGGCCCGCGAGGAGCCATGCGTCAGCATCTCCTGGCCGGGGAGGAACAGGCGGGTGACCACGCGGGTGGGGTCGGGCCGCAGGTCCACGTGGGTCCGCGTCACCAGGGTCGCGGTCATCGCGGGGCCACGAGTGCCGGTCGGCGCGCCAGCTGGAGGGTGGACAGCGCAGCCAGCGTGGACTCGGCTCCCTGGTTCAGGTTGATCCGGGTCGAGTGCAGCCCGTCAGAGCAGCCCCCGGTGGCGCTGTCGTACAGGGTGAGTCCCAGGTCGTTCGCGCCCAGGAACCACTCGGCGCACAGCTGTACGGCGTCCACCCACCGGGGGTCGCCGGTCGCCTCATGGGCGCGCCAGCACGCCTCGGCCAGGGCGCTGACCTCGATCGGCTGCTGGTCGAAGCCGGGCAGCACGTCGCCGGGTGCCAGCCCTGCGGCGGGGGTCACGGAGATGTGACCGTCGCGGGTCTGGAGGTCGAGCAACCACTGCAGCAGGTCGAGCCCGTGCGCCAGGAGGGCCTCGTCGTTCAGTGCGTGACCGATGGCGATGAGGGCCTCGGGCAGCACCGCATTGGCATACGTGAGCCGCGGCTCCGGCCAGGGCCACCCGCGTGCGATCCGCGGACGGCCCAGAAGGGTCCGCACGTCCACCAGCAGCTCGCGTGCCGTCGGGTCCCCGGGGAGGGCGCGCATGACTTCTGCGGCCCCCAGGGCTGCATAGGCCATCGCACGCGGCCAGGGTGATCGCGCCTGCATCCCCTTCAGGGCCACGGCCAGTGCATCCTCCTGGACGACGCCGTCAGACAGGGCCGAGGCGGTGCCCACCGCCCACAGGGCCCGGCCCCAGTGGTCGTTCACCGTGGGCGAGTCGGTCCACACGCGGGCAGTGTTCCTGCGGTTGTGGAAGGCGCCGCTCTCGTCCTGGGCATCCGAGGTGAACTGCAGGTAGGACGTCACCATGGCGGTCACCACAGCGCTCGGCTCCGGCTCGCGGACGGCCACGACAAGTCCCCGGGATACGTCATCGAGGCAGTAGCCGTGGTCGCGACGAGGTTCTGCGAGCAGGGCGTGCTCGAACAACCCGTCGGGGGTGGTCATCCGCTCCAGGTGGTCGAAGCGAGCAGTGGGCAGGCTGGCGTCGGTCATGCGACGGACCGCGCCCCCTCGGCCAGGAGGCCCTCGCCGACGGCGATGTACTGGTCTGCCACCGCGGGCCACAGCAGGCCCGGGGCGAGCGATCGCGATGTCCGGGCCATCTCGGCGGTCAGGGCCGGGTCGGTGAGCAACGTTCGCAGGGCGTCGCTGATCGCACCCGGGTCTCCCTGGGGGACCAGCAGGCCGGCGCCGGAGGACAGCAGCTCGACCGCATGCGGGAAGCTGGTGGAGACCACGGGCTTGCCGGCGACGACCGCCTCGGTCAGCACGCCGGAGGTGACCTGGTCCCGGGAGTCGTAGGGCAGCAGGATGATGTCGGCCGCGCGCACGATGGCGCGCAGGGTCGGCCCGTCGAGGTAGCGACCGTCGAATGCCACATGATCGCCGAGCCCGAGGTCAGCGACCTGGGCCTCGAGTCCTTCGCGGTAGGCCTCACCGGCCCACTCGACCACGCGAGGATGGGTCTCGCCGACGACCTCGTACCGCGGTCGGGGGTCGAGGTCCGCAAGGCCCGCCATGGCTTCCAGCGCCCACTCGATGCCCTTGCCCGGCCCGAGAAGGCCCCAGGTCAGGATCGTGGGTCGCCGGATCTCGGTGCCGGCGGACGCGGTCTCCTGTGGGGAGCCGCCCTCGTCCTCCCAGCGGGTCACGTCGTCGTGGACCAGTCCCGGGGCGCGGTTGTCCTCGGCGCCATGGGCGATCACCATCACCATGCCCGGGTCCACGTCCCATCCGTCGAGCAGTCGCTGGCGGGCCGTCTGGGTCATGGTGACCAGGACTGACGACGCAGCGACGACCCCGGCGAGCACGCGATGCTGGTTGGGGGTCGGGGTGGTCAGCACCGTGTGCAGGACGGAGATCACGGGGACGCGCACCTCAGCGAGCACCTCGAGGACGAGCTCCCCGTCCCGGTCTCCGAAGATGCCGTACTCGTGCTGGACGATCGCCGCGTCGTGCAGGTTGAGCGCGGTTGCTGCCCGCCGCGCGGCGCCGGACTCGCCGAGGACGAGTTCGTGGACGACCCGTGGCTGCAGGGATTGGGGGGAGTCGACGACCCGGACGATGCCGACCTCGGCCCCCGAGCTGACGAGGTGGGTCACCAGGGCGTGGGAGAAGGTGGCCAGGCCACATTGGGTCGGGGGGTAGGTGCTGAGCATGCCGAAGCTGATGGCCATCGAGGGGCCTTCCGCGGGGGTGGGACTGCGCAGCCGAGGCGCTGCCGATCGAGGGCGGGGCCAGTGAACATCCCCGGGGCCGGCGCCCGTGGGCGAGCCGCGCACCGCTCCAGAGTGAACTGGATCGACAGGTCCACGGTACCACGCGCGCACCGGCTCGCCCTCCGCCTCGGCCTGCCGCCCAGACCGGAATGCCCTGCCCCGGGCCGTGCGCACGTACTCTTGGAGCACTATGGCCACGACCTCCTTCCTGACTGCCCTGACCGAGCGCGTGATCGTCGCCGACGGCGCGATGGGCACGATGCTCCAGGCCCAGGACCCCTCGCTGGACGACTTCCAGGGCTACGAGGGCTGCAACGAGATCCTGAACGTGACCCGCCCCGACATCGTCGCCGCCGTGCACGCCGCGTACTTCGATGCCGGTGTCGACTGCGTCGAGACGAACACCTTCGGGGCCAACCTGGCCAACCTGGGGGAGTACGACATCCCCGAGCGGATCCGAGAGCTGGCATCGGCCGGCGCCCGGATCGCCCGTGAGGTGGCCGACGGGTACTCGACCCCGGACCGCCCCCGATGGGTGCTCGGGTCGGTCGGACCGGGCACGAAGCTGCCGACCCTGGGCCACGCACCGTTCGCGGACCTTCGTGACGCCTACGCAGGAGCAGGTCGCAGGGCTCCTCGAGGGCGGGGTCGACGCGGTGCTGGTCGAGACCGCCCAGGACCTCCTGCAGGCCAAGGCGGCCCTCATCGGAGCCCGCCGCGCGATGGCCGCATCGGGGCGCCGGGTGGCCCTGATCGCCCAGGTCACGGTCGAGACGACCGGCACGATGCTCCTCGGCACCGAGATCGGCGCGGCCCTCACCGCCCTCGAGCCGCTGGGCATCGACGTGATCGGCCTGAACTGTGCGACGGGCCCGGCCGAGATGAGCGAGCACCTGCGCCATCTCTCGCGCTACGCGAAGGTGGCCGTGTCGGCGATGCCCAATGCGGGGTTGCCTGTGCTCACGGCCGACGGCGCGCACTACCCGCTGACCCCGGCCGAGCTGGCCGCGGCCCACGACCACTTCACCCGTGACTACGGCCTGGCCCTGGTCGGTGGCTGCTGCGGGACGACGCCGGAGCACCTGCGCGCGGTGGTGGAGCGGGTGGGCGGGCGTGAGGTCCGCCCCCGCGAACACGTCACCGAGGCTGCCGCCGCCTCGCTGTACCAGTCCGTGCCCTTCCGCCAGGACACCTCGTACCTGTCCATCGGGGAGCGGACCAACGCCAACGGGTCCAAGGCCTTCCGCGAGGCCATGCTGGCCCAGGACTGGGAGGCGTGCGTCGAGATCGCCCGCGCCCAGATCCGCGACGGGGCGCACCTGCTCGACCTGTGCGTGGACTACGTGGGCCGTGACGGCGCCGGTGACATGCGCGAGCTCGCCGGCCGGCTGGCCACCGCCTCCACGCTGCCGATCGTGCTGGACTCCACCGAGCCGGCGGTCCTCGAGGCCGGCCTGCAGATGCTCGGCGGCCGGGCGGTCGTCAACTCGGTGAACTACGAGGACGGCGACGGACCGGGCTCGCGCTTCGCCCAGATCGTCCCGCTGATCAAGGAGTACGGGGCGGCGGTCGTCGCCCTGACCATCGACGAGGAGGGCCAGGCGCGCACCGCGGACTGGAAGCTGCGCGTCGCCGACCGCCTGATCACCGACCTGCGCGACAACCACGGCATCCCCCCGCAGGACGTCCTCGTGGACTGCCTCACCTTCCCGATCGCCACCGGCCAGGAGGAGACCCGCCGCGACGGGATCGAGACCATCGAGGCGATCCGCCGGATCAAGCGCGCCCATCCCGGACGTGCAGACCACCCTGGGCCTGTCCAACATCTCGTTCGGCCTGAACCCAGCGGCCCGGCAGGTGCTGAACTCCGTGTTCCTCCACGAGTGCATCGAGGCGGGCCTGGACTCGGCCATCGTGCACGCGAGCAAGATCCTGCCCATCGCCCGGATCGGCGAGGAGCAGCTGGCGGTCGCCCGCGACCTGGTCTACGACCGCCGGGAGTACGCGGAGGACGGCACGGTGAGCTACGACCCGCTGGGCCGGTTCCTCGACCTCTTCGCCGGGGTCAGCGCGCAGGTGTCCAAGGAGACCAAGGCCGAGGAGCTCGCGGCCCTGCCGCTGGATGAGCGGCTGCAGCGCCGGATCATCGATGGCGAGCGCTCCGGCCTCGAGGGCGACCTCGATGAGGCCCTGCAGACCCAGCCCGCCCTGCAGATCATCAACGACACCCTCCTGTCGGGCATGAAGGAGGTCGGCGAGCTGTTCGGCCGCGGCGACATGCAGCTGCCGTTCGTGCTCAACAGCGCCGAGGTCATGAAGACGGCCGTGGCCTACCTCGAGCCGCACATGGAGAAGGTCGAGGGCGAGGAGTCCACCGGCAAGGGCACGATCGTCCTGGCCACGGTCAAGGGCGACGTCCACGACATCGGCAAGAACCTGGTCGACATCATCCTGACCAACAACGGCTACAAGGTCGTGAACATCGGGATCAAGCAGCCGGTGAACGCGATCCTCGAGGCCGCCGCCGAGCATGACGCCGACCTCATCGGGATGTCCGGCCTGCTCGTGAAGAGCACGGTGATCATGCGCGAGAACCTCGAGGAGATGAACGAGCGCGGGGTGGCCGAGCGCTGGCCGGTCATGCTGGGCGGGGCCGCGCTGACCCGGGCGTTCGTCGAGGAGGACCTCGCGGGCATCTTCGCCGGCGACGTGCGCTACGCCCGCGACGCCTTCGAGGGGCTTCGGCTGATGGACGCCTTCATGTCGGTCAAGCGCGGCGAGCCGGGTGCGGAGCTGCCCGCGCTGCGCACCCGGAAGGTGGCGCGCCGGGGGAGTGCGACGCGCGAGGTGGGGGAGATCCCCGCGCGCAGCGACGTGGCTGTCGACAACCCGGTGCCCACCCCGCCGTTCTGGGGCTCCCGGGTGGTCAAGGGCATCCGACTCGCCGACTACTCGGCCTACCTCGACGAGCGTGCCCTGTTCCTCGGGCAGTGGGGCCTGAAGTCCTCGCGTGGGGACGGGCCTGACTATAACGCTCTAGTAGAGGTTGAGGGTCGGCCACGCCTGCGGATGTGGCTGGATCGGGTCCACACGGAGGGGCTGCTCGGGGCTGCGGTCATCTACGGGTACTTCCCGTGCTGGTCCGAGGGTGACGAGCTGGTGATCCTCGATCCGGCCGGGCTGGCGCAGGCGGGGGAGCGCCCCCTGGAGAACGGCTGGCAGCCCGTCGAGCTGCACCGGCTGCCGTTCCCGCGCCAGAACCGCGACCGGCACCTGTGCCTGGCGGACTTCTTCCGACCCCGCGAGGCCGTGCTGGCCGAGGGCCGCCCCGATGTCGTGGCCTTCCACATCGTGACCATGGGCTCGGAGGTCTCCGCGGCCGCCGCCGAGCTCTTCGAGGCCAACTCCTACCGGGAGTACGTCGAGCTGCACGGCCTGAGCGTCCAGCTCACCGAGGCACTGGCCGAGTACTGGCACTCCCGGATCCGCGCGGAGCTGGGCATCGACTCCGGCGACGCCGTCGACCGCACGCAGCTGATCACCAAGCAGTCCTACCAGGGTGAGCGGTACTCGTTCGGCTACCCGGCCTGCCCGGACGTCGAGCAGCAGGCCGTCCTCGTGGACCTGCTGGACCCCTCGAGGATCGGCGTGGAGCTCTCCGAGGAGTTCCAGCTGCACCCGGAGCAGTCGACCTCGGCGCTGATCGTGCACCACCCCGAGGCCAGCTACTACAACGCCGGCTGAGGGGAGGTGCACCCATGACCCCCTCCGCGGTCCTCTTCGACATGGACGGCCTGCTGGTCAACACCGAGCCGATCTGGCTCGAGGTCGAGCACGAGACCCTTGCCGCCCTCGGTGGGACCTGGTCGGAGGCTGACCAGCGCGCGATCATGGGCGCCTCGATGGCTCATGCCACGGCCTACATCCGCACGCCTCTCGGGCACGGACCGCACCGACGCAGAGGTCGGCGAACTCCTGATCGGCACGATGCTCGAACGCCTCGACGGTGCCGAGATCCCCATCCAGCCCGGTGCGGCCGACCTGCTCGCCGACGTCGCCGCGTCAGGGGTTCCCTTCGCCCTGGTCTCGGCCTCCGTGCGTCCGATCGTCGACCTCGTGCTCGCATTCATGATCCGTTCGGGGCTGCCGGTCTTCCCGGTCAGCGTCGCCGGCGACGAGGTGGCCCGCAGCAAGCCGGACCCGCTGCCCTACCTGCACGCCGCCGACCTGCTCGGGGTCGACATCACCCGGGCCGTCGTCCTCGAGGACTCCCTCAACGGGGTGCGGGCCGCCTGGTCGGCCGGTGCGATGGTGGTCGCTGTGCCGCACGCGGTGCCCGTCGAGGCCGGCGAGCGGATCGTGGTGCGGGAGTCCCTCGTGGGGCTGGACATGGCCGGGCTGGCCTCGCTCCTGCGCTGAGCCGCTGGGGAGCAGCCGCCGCCAACGGGCTCGCAGGATCAGGCAGGCGCCTCGGCGTCCAGGTAGGCGTCCATCGCCCGGGCTGTCGCGGCATCGGTGATGAGGACGTTGATCAGCCCGGCGCGTGCGGCGCCGATCGCAGCGTGCGCCTTGGAGGCGCTGCCGGCGAATCCGATGACAGTCGGGATCGCGCGCAGTCGCTCCGCGGTGACCCCCAGGAGCACCCGGTCGCCCCGGAGGTGAACGACCTGACCATCGATCGAGAAGGACCACCCCGCGACATCGCCCACAGCTTCGGCCAGTGCAGGGTCATCGACCGGGAAGCCCGCAGCCGCGTAGCTCGGGTCGGGCTTGGGCCACGCCCCGACCCCGACGAGGACCATCTTCGCCCTGTCCCAGAGCTCCACCACGTCGCGGATCGACGGTTCCGAGCGCAGCGGCTCGGCCAGGGCCGCAGACACCAGCGCGGGCGCGTTGAGGTAGACGGGGCGCCCGCTGAAGGCCTCGGCCAGGGTCCGCACGATCTCGTTGGGCTGGAACCACGGTCGGTCGCTTGCGTTGCCGCCCATGGCCGGGGCGATCACGACCCCCGGCAGTGATCGGCGGATCGTTCGGCTGACGCTGTACACCGCGCGGCCCCACGAGGCGACGACGATGTCCCCGGCCTTGAGCTGGACCGCATCCAGTGCCACCCCGAACGGGGCGGAGAGCAACGGCCCCGGGTCCCATTCGTTGGCCCGGCCGGATGCGACGTGCAGGCCGCGCAGGCCGAGCCGGTCGCGCAGGCGCTCGACTGCGATCGGGTCGACGTGCGGCGGCACGATCTCGATGCGCACGATGCCGATCTCGCGGGCGCGGTTCAACAGCCTG
Source organism: uncultured Actinomycetes bacterium (assembly GCA_963812395.1). Taxonomy (GTDB): domain Bacteria; phylum Actinomycetota; class Actinomycetes; order S36-B12; family CAIYMF01; genus Prado023. The sequence continues at coordinate 68,279 of CAWEVG010000042.1, read as the reverse complement.
CTCACCGTCGGGCGGCTGACGCCAAGCCGGTGGGCGATCTCCTGCTGCGAGGCCGACTGCTCGTAGTACATCACCGCCGCGGTCATCAGCAGCTCCGTGCCCTTGTCGGTGATCGGGTCGGTCACGGATCTGATCCTAGGGGGGAGCACCCCGTGACGGACTCTACCAGACTGCACATTGGTTCTGTACAACCGTGCAGAGGTGAGTCTAGGCTCACCTTATCGTCGCGGTCATGGACGCTTCCGCCCGCGGCGAGGACGACCGCACCCGTCATGCCCACGGGTGTGCCGACACAGACCGATTCGAGCAATTCAGCGAACAACTCGGGAAAGGACTCGGCAATGGCTTCTCAGCTCGACTACTCCTTGCCACCCGGTACTTCACTGCGCGTCCGGGTGCAGAAGTTCGGCACGTTCCTGTCGAACATGATCATGCCCAACATCGCGGCCATCATCGCCTGGGGCCTGATCACCGCGTTCGTCATCCCGGTGGGATGGACGCCGAACGCGAAGATCGCCACGATGGTCGGCCCCTCGATCCTCTACCTGCTCCCGATCCTCATCGCGTACACCGGCGGCAAGATGGTCTACGGGGTCCGCGGTGGCGTCGTCGGCGGGTTCTCGGTCATCGGCGTGATCATGGCGACCAGCGACCCCCTGTTCATCGGTGACGGCAACAGCGTGCCCATGTTCCTGGGCGCCATGATCATGGGCCCGCTGACGGCCTACGTGATGAAGCGCATCGACGGCCTGTGGACCGGGAGGATCAAGCCCGGGTTCGAGATGCTCGTCGACAACTTCTCCGCCGGCATATGGGGCGCCATCATGGCCGTCCTCGGGATGTTCGTCCTCGCGCCGCCGCTGATGTGGATCATCGACAGGTTGGGGCAGGCCGTCGACTTCCTGGTCACCAACAACATCCTGCCGCTGACCTCGATCTTCATCGAACCGGCGAAGGTGCTGTTCCTGAACAACGCCATCAACCACGGCGTGCTCACCCCCCTGGGGATCGAGGAGGTCGGCCCAGACGGGCAAGTCGATCCTGTTCCTCCTCGAGGCCAACCCGGCGGCCGGTACGGGCCTGCTGCTGGCCTACATGTTCTTCGGCAGGGGCGTGGCCAGGGCCACCGCCCCCGGTGCGGCGATCATCGTGTTCTTCGGTGGCATCCACGAGGTGTTCTTCCCCTACGTGCTGATGCGGCCCCGCCTGATCCTCGCGACGATCGCCGGCGGCATGACCCAGATCTTCATCAACGTGCTCTTCAGCACCGGCCTGCGGGCACCCGCGGCTCCCGGATCGATCTTCGCCGTCTACGCCCAGACCGCCTCGGGCGACTACCTGGGCGTGACCCTGTCGGTGATCGGTGGGATCACGGCCAGCTTCCTGGTGGCGGCGTTCCTGTTGAAGACCGACAAGGGCGACTGGGCTGAGGGCGACCTTGAGGTCGCCACCCAGAGCATGGTGGCGATGAAGGGCAAGGACTCCATCGCCTCGTCGATGGTCAGCGGCTCCGGGGACGCGCACACCGGTCCCATCACGAGCATCGTGTTCGCCTGCGACGCCGGCATGGGCTCCTCGGCGATGGGCGCCTCCGTGCTGCGCAAGAAGATCAGGGACGCGGGCTTCCCGGACGTGACGGTGGTCAACAAGTCCATCGCCAACCTCGAGGACACCTATGACCTGGTCGTCACCCACCAGGACCTGACCGAGCGGGCCAGGCCCCGGACCCCGTCCGCCATCCATGTGTCTGTGGACAACTTCATGGCCAGCCCACGGTACGACGACATCGTGGGGATGCTCGACGAGGCGAACCGCGGTGCCTCGGTGCCCGGCTCCACGGATCGTGGACGCTATCAGCGCCAGCGGGCCGCGGGGCCAGCGCCCAGGCGCCGCGGCTGCGCGACCTGCTTCCCGACAGCGCCATCGTCATGAACGGCAGGGCGCGCACCCGGGACGAGGCGATCGACGAGGCCGGTCAGATGCTGGTCGCCTCGGGCGTTGTCGACGCGGCGTACGTGCAGGCCATGCACGACCGCGAGAAGTCGGTGTCGACCTACGTGGGCAACCACCTGGCCATCCCGCACGGGACCAACGAGGCGAAGCAGTCCATCCGGTCCACTGGCCTGTCGTTCATCCGCTACCCGCAGGGGATCGACTGGAACGGCGACGGCGAGCTGGCGACATTTCGTGGTCGGCATCGCAGGTGCCGGCGACGACCACCTCGCCCTGCTGGGCAGCATCGCCCACGTGTTCCTCGATGACGACAAGGTGGCAGCCCTGGACGCGGCCACGACCAGCTCGGATGTCACAGCCGTCCTCGACAGCGTGACGATCTCCTGACCCGGTCCTGGCTGATCGATCGCTGACAACTCATACGACTCACACGAAAGGTTCGCTCATGAAGGTCGTGCGCTACTACGCCCCCGAGGACGTCCGGCTCGAGGACATCCCGGAGCCGATGCCGGGCCCCAAGGAGGTCAAGCTGCGCGTCCGTGCCAACTCGATCTGCGGAACCGACGCCAAGATCTTCCATCACGGCCACCACCGCCTCGACCCGCCACGGGTCCTGGGCCACGAGCTGGCCGGGGAGGTCGTCGAGGTCGGGGTCGGACGACGTCGGCGGCTGGGTCGTCGGTGACCGGGTCCAGGTGATCGCGGCCGTGCCGTGCGGTGAGTGCGACTACTGCCAGCGTGGCTGGCAGACCGTCTGCCCGACGCAGAAGGCGGTCGGCTACCACTGGGACGGTGGTCTGGCGCAGTACATCGTCATCCCCGAGGAGGTCCTCAAGGTCGACGGCCTGAACCGGATCGAGGACCACGTCTCCTTCGCCGAGGCCTCGGTCGCCGAGCCGTTCGCCTGCGCCCTGAACGCCCAGGAGCTGGCGGGCGTCGGCGACGGGGATGTCGTGGCGGTCGTGGGCGCGGGACCGATCGGGTGCATCCACGTGCGCCTGGCTCGAGCGCGTGGGGCTCGCGAGGTGTTCCTCATCGAGCTGTCCCGGGAGCGCCTGGACCTGTCCGCGGAGCGGGTCAAGCCCGACGAGGCGATCTGCTCGGCCGAGGTGGATCCCGTCGCCGAGGTGATGCGCCTCACCGAGGGACGCGGTGTCGACGTCATCATCACGGCGGCGGGGTCCGGCAAGGCCCAGGAGGATGCGCTGCAGATGGCCGCGCTCCGCGGGCCGGATCAGCCTCTTCGGTGGGCTGCCGAAGGACAAGCCGACGATCACCTTCGACTCGAACGTGGTGCACTACCGCGAGTTGACCGTGGTCGGGCGCCAACGGCTCGAGCCCGGCGCAGAACCGGCGGGCCCTGCAGTACATCGCCTCGGGGGAGGTGCCGGTCAAGGACCTGATCACGCACCGCATGACCGCTCGACCAGTTCGTCGAGGGAGTCGAGGCCGTGATCGGTGGGACCGCGATCAAGGTGACCATCGAGCCGTGACGCACGTGATCCGGGAGGGGTGCCGTCCGCGGCATCAGCCCCTCCCGGATCGCCCATCGGTCGACCCGTCGGAGGGCGTCGCATGTATGCAGAGGAACGCCGGGCCGCGATCGTCGGCGCGGCCAGGGATGCGGGCCGGGTCGAGGTCGCCGAGCTCGCAGAGGCACTGGACGTCACCCCGGAGACAGTCCGCCGTGACCTGACCGCCCTCGAGCGATCGGGCCTGCTGCGCCGTGTCCACGGCGGCGCGATCCTTGGCGCCAGCGGGGGGTTCGAGCCCGCTCTCGCTGTGCGCGAAGCGGTCCACACCGAGGAGAAGGCCCGGATCGCCCAGGCGGCCCTCGCCTGGCTCCCGGAGCAGGGGGCCATCGCACTCGACGGGGGCTCGACCACCCACCGGTTCGCTGAGATCCTGCCCTTCGATCGCTCGCTCACGGTCGTCACGAACAACCTGGCGATCGCGCTTCCGCTCGCCGACCGCCAGGATCTCACCGTCCACATCGTGGGCGGGCGGCTGAGGGGTCGGACCCTCACCACCGTGGACGAGGTCGCGCTCACGTACCTGCGCAGCATCCACCTCGACGTCGTCTTCCTCGGGACGAACGGCTTCTCGATACGACGGGGCATGACGACCCCGGACAGTTCCGAGGCTGCGGTCAAGCGGGCGTTCATCGCGTCGGCGAGTCATCGGGTCCTCCTCAGCGATCACACCAAGTTCGGCCTCGAGCACTTCGCGCACGTCGGCGACCTTGCCGAGGTCGACGTCCTGATCACCGACACGGGCCTGCCTGACGCGGCCGTGTCCGAGATCGAGGCCGCCGGACCCCGGGTGGTGCGCGCCTGATCGACCCGGTCCCGGTGTGGACACGTGCGGGGCGGATGTCGTGCCACGCCCGTAAACTGGGCACCTGACTCCAGGAAGGTTCCCCATGTCTGAGGCATCTGCCGCGACTGACGTGTCCACGCACCCTGCCGGCGGCCCGGCCGCCCGGGCCGTGGGGCTGAGCAAGGTCTACGGCGAGGGCGAGACCCAGGTCGTGGCCCTGCGCTCGGTCGATGTCGAGTTCGAGGTCGGCCGGTTCACCGCGATCATGGGACCCTCCGGCTCGGGCAAGTCCACCCTCATGCACTGCATGGCCGGACTCGACTCCGCGTCCGAGGGCAAGGTCTTCATCGGGGAGTCGGACCTGACCACCATGAAGGACAACGACCTCACCCGGCTGCGCCGTGAGCGGATGGGCTTCGTGTTCCAGGCGTTCAACCTCGTGCCCACCCTGACCGCGGAGGAGAACATCACCCTCCCGATGGACATCGCCGGTCGCAAGGTCGACCGGGAGTGGTTCGACCTCGTGGTCGGGACCGTGGGGCTGGCCGACCGACTCACCCACCGGCCCAGCGAGCTCTCCGGCGGGCAGCAGCAGCGCGTGGCCTGCGCCCGTGCCATGGCGACCCGACCCGACATCATCTTCGCCGATGAGCCGACCGGGAACCTCGACTCCCGCTCCGGCGCCGAGGTGCTGGGGTTCCTCAGGCGCAGCGTCGATGAGTTCGGCCAGACGATCGTCATGGTCACCCACGACGCCCACGCCGCGGCCTACGCCGACCGTGTGGTGTTCCTGGCTGACGGGGTCTTCGTCGACGAGCTCCTCGACCCGGACGCACCGGCGATCCTCGAGCGCATGATGACCTTCGAGCAGGCCGCCGGTGCCCACGGCTCGGTGGTCTCCGCGCCGGTGAGCATCGAGTACCCGGAGACCAGCGGCGCGCGCCGATGTCGGTGGATCCGCCGGCGCCCGCGCCGGAGTCCGCCGCCGAGCAGGGCTGAGCGCATGCTCAAGGCAACATGGCGCTCGTTGAAGGCGCACAAGGCCCGGATGCTGCTGTCCGGGCTGGCCGTCGTGCTCGGAGTCGCCTTCGTGGTGGGCACGTTCATCTTCACCGACACCCTGAAGGGCACCTTCGACGAGTTGTTCTCCAACGACGTCCCTGACGTCGTCGTCACCCAGCAGCTCGAGGTGGGCGCTGATGACGGCCGCGGCTCGGTGGTCTCGACGGTGCCCCAGTCCGTGCTCGACGAGGTGCGTGACCTGCCCGGGCGTGGCCAGGGCGACCGGCGACGTCCAGACCCTCGGCGTGACCCTGCTCGACAAGGCCGGGGAGCCCATCGGTGGCAACGGCCCGCCCCAGTTCGGGTTCTCCTTCCCCGAGTACCCCGACGATCCCCAGCTCAGCGGACTCTCGCTGGTGGAGGGGCGCGCCCCGACGGCGCCCGAGGAGATCGTCGTCGACCTGCAGACCGCCGAGAAGGGTGGGTTCAAGGTCGGCGACACGGTCACCGTGGTCACGCAGGGCCCGCGGATCGAGGCGCCGCTGGTCGGACTGGCCCGGTACGGGGTCAGCGGGGGACTGGCGGGGGCAACGCTGACGCTCTTCGACCGTCAGTACGCCCAGGAGACCTTCGTCGGGGAGGACGCCTGGAACCAGGTCTCCATCGTCGGGGATGCGGGCACCACGCCCGAGGGGCTGCGCGACGACGTGACGGCCCTGGTCGGCCCCGGATACAAGGTCAGCACCGGGCAGGAGCTCCAGGACGAGGCCGCCGACCAGCTCAGCACGGCGCTGGGGTTCATCAACACCTTCCTGCTGGTCTTCGCGTTCATCGCCCTGTTCGTGGGCACCTTCATCATCCTCAACACCTTCTCGATGCTGGTCGCGCGGCGCACCCGCGAGCTCGCGCTGCTGCGGGCGATCGGCGCCAGCAAGCGGCAGATCACGTGGTCCGTCGTCGGTGAGGCCTTCCTGCTGGGCCTGCTCGGCGGTGCCCTCGGGATCCTGCTCGGCATCGGCGTGGCCCTGGGCCTGCGCCAGCTGCTCGGCGTCCTCGGCGCCGAGCTTCCGGCGGGCAACCTGGTCCTGGCGCCCCGGACGATCATCCTCGGCATGGCCGTCGGCGTGATCGTCACTGTGGTCGCGGCCTGGTTCCCGGCGCGACGCGCGTCCCAGGTCCCGCCCGTGGCGGCGATGCGGGACGACATCGCCCTGCCGGCCAAGGGCCTGCGGGTGCGGGCAATCGCCGGTGGCCTGCTCACCGGGCTCGGGGCGGTGGCGCTGCTCGTCGCCGTACTCAGTGAGGACCTCCCGCGCCGGCTCACTGTCGCCGGGCTGGGTGCGTTCGGGCTGCTCCTGGGCGTGATCGTCCTCGCTCCGGTGTTCAGCCGTGGTCTGGTGGGCGCCGTCGGTGCCCCCGTCACGCGCCTGGGCTCGGTGGGGACGCTGGCCGTGCGCAACGCCCAGCGCGACCGGCGCCGGACTGCTGCGACCGCAACCGCGATCCTCGTGGGACTGGCCCTGGTGACCGCCATCGGCGTGCTGGGCTCGTCGACCACCAAGTCGACCGACGCGCTGGTGGACGACGTGATCACCGCGGACTTCATCGTGCAACCCACGAGCTTCGTGCCGTTCTCCACCGAGGTCGGCGACGCGATCGAGGCCGTGCCCGGCATCGCCCTGGTCTCACGGGTGAGGCAGGTCCCGGCCGTCGTCGACGGGGCCGAGACGATCGTCACCGGCGTCCAGCCCGACACGATCGGGCAGGTGCAGACCCTTGGCATGCAGGCTGCGGCGCTGGCCTCCGGAGGGATCGTCGTCGACATCGAGACCGCCGCGAAGGCAGGGGTGAAGGTCGGCGACACCGTCGAGGTCACGTGGGGCAACGGGACGAAGGACTCCCTCGAGCTCAGGCAGCTCTACGAGGGCCAGGCGGCCTTCGGCGGATGGGCGGTCTCGCTCGAGACCATGCAGGCCGCGGGGCTCCCGATCGTCGACTCCTTCCTCTACGCGCCGTTGGCGCCTGACGCGGACTTGGAGGCGGTGCGTGCCGAGCTCGACACGATCCAGGCCGCCTACCCGACGGTGAAGATCCAGGACCAGACCGAGTTCAAGGAGAGCATCTCCGGGCAGATCAACCAGCTGCTGAGCCTGGTCTACGCCCTGCTCGGGTTGAGCGTCATCATCGCGATCTTCGGCGTGATCAACACCCTCGCCCTGTCGATCATCGAGCGCACCAGGGAGATCGGGATGCTGCGCGCGGTGGGGATGCTGCGCAAGCAGGTCCGCACGATGATCCGCTGGGAGTCGATCGTCATCAGCTTCTTCGGGGCCTTCACCGGCGTCGCCCTCGGGCTCCTGCTCGGGCGTCGCCCTGCAGCGCCTGCTGGTCAACGACGGGATCACCGAGCTGGCGATCCCGTGGACGCTGATCGTGGTGGTGCTCGTGGCAACCGCGATCGTGGGAGTCCTGGCAGCGGTCTGGCCGGCCCGGCGCGCCGCCAACCTCGACGTGCTCATGGCGATCCGGACCGACTGACCGGCGACCGGCGATCCGGACGGACTCGACCCCGACTGGTGATCCGGACGGACTGACCCCCGACTGGTGATCCGGACCGCTTGACCAGCGACTGGCGATCAGGACCCAACTGACCAGCGACCGACCGGTCAGACCCGGGCGCCTCTTGGTCCACAGGGAACCTCAAGGGGGCTGCCTGTGGACCGAGACCGAGCGTCAGATCGGGGCATCCACCGCCGGTCTGGCCGTGCTGCTCGCGCCTGCCACCGGCAGTGGCGGGGGAGTGCCGCCCCACTCCGGGCACAACGACTGGTGCGCGCACCACTTGCAGAGCGCGGAGGGCCGGGCGCGCCAGTCACCGGACTCCATCGCCCGCTCGATCGCCGTCCAGAGCGCCTCGACCTTGCGCTGCATGGCTCGCAGGTCCTCCTCGTCCGGCTCGTATCGCAGCACGACCCCGGTGGACAGGTACATCAGCTGCAGCATGGTCGGCAGCTCGCCGTGCATGTGCCACAGCGCCAGGGCGTAGAAGCGCATCTGGAACATCGCCCGGGCCTCGAACCCGACGCCCGGGGGCTTGCCGGTCTTGTAGTCCACGACGCGCAGCTGCCCGGTGGGCGCACGGTCGAGCCGGTCGACGAAGCCGCGCAGGACCAAGCCCGACGGCAGCTCGGCCTGCACCTGCAGCTCGCGGGCTGCGGGCTCGAGACGCGCGGGGTCCTCCATCGCGAAGTAGGACTCGACCAGGTCACCGGCGCCACGCAGCCAGTCCAAGGGATCCGTGCCGTCGTCGGCCAGCATCCCGACGACATCCGGTCGCTCGGCCACGAGCAGGTCCCACTGCGGGCCCACGAGGCCGATCGCCTCGTCGAGGGTCCGCTGGCCGGCCGGGAGGTCGTAGAGCGCTTCGAGCACCGAGTGCACCAGCGTGCCGCGCACGGCCGCGGGGCTGGGCGGCTCGGGCAGGCGGTCGAGGACCCGGAACCGGTAGAGCAACGGGCAGGACTGGAAGTCCAGTGCGCGCGAGGGCGACAGCGAACGCGTGGGGCGCTGGGTGAGGTCGTTCGGATCAGGCATGGCGCCAACCTACGTCGGGGGTCCGACACCGCACTGCGCCACGCGGTGCGGTCGCGGCCCGGCAGTAGCCAGCTCGCCGGCACGGAGCCACGCGGTGCCGAGGGTGCCGCGAACCACCGACGCCACCAACGCCACCGACGCCACCGGCACCCGCGAGCCGACTGCCGGGGGCCGGGGGCCGGGGGACCGTGCGCCGGGCAGCCGCGCGCCGCGATCTGCTCCCGAAACGACGATCTGCTCCCATCTGGACGGGAGCAGATCGCTGGGCCGGGAGCAGATCCGACCGTGCGGTCCGGTTTGGGAGCGGATCCGACCGTTCGGGGTCGGTTCGGGAGCGGATCCGACCGTTCGGGGTCGGGCCGGGAGCGGATCCGACCGTTCGGGGTCGGGGCGGGGCTCACCGTGTCCGACGGCCGGTGTGGCTGCACCCGCCTACGATGGAGGGGTGGCCAGCCCGACGACCCGCATCGCCGGGATCCCCGTGGAGATCCCCCCGAGCGGCATCCTGGGGGTCGCGCTCCTGGCCTACCTGTGGATCCCCGCGTTCACGATCGACGGCGCGTGGAGCCCGTGGATCCTGGCCCTCGTGTTCGCGGTCCTGCTGAGCCTGGCCACGCTGGTCCACGAGTTCGCGCACGCGCTCGTGGCGCGGGCATTCGGTTTCCCCGTCCATCGGGTCGTGCTGCAGCTGCTCGGTGGCGTCACCCACTTCGAGCGCAGCCGGCAGGCTCCGCTGGCCGAGGCCGCCGTGGCAGCCGCCGGTCCGATCGCCACGTTCGCGCTCGCCGGTGTCACCTACGCGGCCGCGCAGGTCCTTGATCCGGGCAGTGCCGCGGCCGTCCTTGCACGCGCACTGACCTGGGCGAACGTCATCATCGGCATCTACAACTCCCTGCCCGGCATCCCCCTGGATGGGGGCAACGTGCTGCGCTGCCTGATCTGGGCGGCGTCGGGCTCGGAGCGGCGTGGCACCGTGGTGGCGGCGTGGGTCGGGCGGGTCGTGGCCGTGCTCACCCTGTTGTCCCCGCTCGCGCTGTCACTGCTCACGGGGGTCCGCCCGGAGCTGTTGATGTACGTGGTCGCCGGCCTCGTGGCGGCCATGCTCTGGACAGGTGCGACAGCACAGCTGCGCGCCGTGGACCTGCGCGCGAGGGCCACCACGCTCACCGCCGCGGGGCTCGCGCGGCGGGCCATCCCCGTGGATCGCGACCTCCCCCTGGCCGAGGCGATCCGCCGTGCCAACGCTGCCGGCGCGGGGGCCCTGGTGGTCGTCGACGCGCGTGGGGTGCCCACCGGGATCGGTCAGCACGACGCCATTGCCGCCGTGCCCGAGCAGCGCCGGCCCTGGGTGTCGGTGTCGTCGGTGTCGCGCCCCATCGACCCCGGCGCTGCCATCGGACGCGACCTCGCCGGGACCGAGCTGCTGACGGAGGTGTCCCGGCTGGGTCGGGAGGAGCTGCTCGTGGTCGACCCCCAAGGGCTCGTCTACGGCGTGCTGCTCGTGGCGGACATCGAGGCAGCTCTGAAGGGTTGAGCCGGTGACCGCGGGCGCCGCATAGGGTCAGCCCATGACCGAGCCGACCGCCCCCGCCGAGCCGACCGCCCCGACCGAGCCGACCGCCCCACCCAGCCGCCCACCCCGGCCTCCCGACGCCGCCCCCACCGCCCGCGCTGACCGGCATGGTCCCCTCCAGCCGGGGGACCTCGTCCAGCTGACCGACCCGAAGGGGCGCCACCACACGTTCGCGCTGGTCCCGGGCAAGGAGTTCCACACCCACAAGGGGGCCCTGGCCCACGACGACCTCATCGGCCAGCCGGAGGGGATCGTGGTCACGACCCTCGCCGGGGTCCCCTACCTGATCCTGCGCCCCCTGCTGCGGGACTTCGTGCTGTCCATGCCGCGTGGGGCCACGGTGATCTACCCCAAGGACGCCGCGGCGATCGTCGGACTGGCCGACATCTTCCCCGGGGCGCACGTGGTGGAGGCGGGCGTCGGCTCGGGCGCACTCACCTGCTCACTGCTGCGTGCGGTGGGTCCCACAGGGCGCGTCACGTCCTACGAGCGTCGCCCCGACTTCGCCGACATCGCCAGGGACAACGTCGAGCGCTTCCTGGGCGGACCCCAGCCGAACTGGACTGTGGAGGTGGGCGACCTCCAGGACCGCCTCACGCTGACCGACGTGCACCGCGTCGTCCTGGACATGCTCGCCCCCTGGGAGTGTGTGGACGCCGTGGCCGACGCGCTGATGCCCGGCGGGATCCTCGTGGTCTACCTGGCGACCACGACCCAGCTGTCCCGGATGGCCGAGACCCTGCGCGCCGACGGGCGGTTCACCGAGCCCGCAGCCAGCGAGCTGATGCTGCGCACCTGGCACCTGGAGGGCCTGGCCGTCCGCCCGGACCACCGGATGACCGGGCACACCGGGTTCCTGCTCGCCAGTCGTCGCCTGGCGCCCGGCGCCGTCCTGCCCGCGAAGCGGACCCGCCCCGCCAAGGGGGCCTACGGCGCGGACTACACCGGACCGGGCGGGCCCGGCGTCCCGGCCACGGGAGCGACCGAGGAGCAGAGCGGGGCCACGGCCTCAGCAGCCGTGTCCGCGCCCGCCCCTGCCCTGACCCCACCGGTGGCGCCCGCGCCCGACCGCCCGACCCCGCCGACCGCGCCCGACCGCGCCCGACCCGGCGGGGCAGCGAGCACGACCTGCTGCGCGATCCGCCGTTCTCTGGGTAGAGTCCGAAGGACCAGCGCAGGAGGTGTGCCATGACGGATCAGGCCGTACCCCCCGACGTCGAGCGCCGCCTGCGGTCGCTGCAGGACGAGCTCGACCGGCTCTCGGACACCAACCGGCGCCTGGCCGACACACTGCGTGAGGCCCGCAACCAGATCGTGACCCTCAAGGAGGAGGTCGACCGCCTGGCCGACCCGCCCAACGGCTTCGCGGTGTTCCTCGCCCGCAACCCCGATGGCACGGCCGACATCCACGCCCAGGGCCGCAAGCTGCGGGTCAGCGTCGCCCCGGGTGTCGAGGACCTCGTCCCCGGCCAGGAGGTCATGGTCAACGAGGCCATGAACGTCATCGCCGGCATGGCCTACGAGCGCGTCGGCGAGATCGTCATGTTCAAGGAGCTCCTCGAGGGGGGCGACCGGGCCCTGGTCATCGGGCACACCGACGAGGAGCGCGTGGTCCGCCTCGCCCAGGCCCTGCTCGACCAGACGATCCGCGCCGGCGACTCCCTGCTGATGGATCCCCGCTCCTCCTACGTCTACGAGCGGATCCCGAAGTCCGAGGTCGAGGAGCTCGTGCTCGAGGAGATCCCCGACGTCGACTACTCCGACATCGGTGGCCTGGCCGGGCAGATCGAGATGATCCGCGACGCCGTCGAGCTGCCCTACGTGCACGCCGAGCTGTTCAAGGAGCACAAGCTCGCGGCCCCGAAGGGGATCCTCCTCTACGGCCCGCCCGGGTGCGGCAAGACGATGATCGCCAAGGCGGTGGCCGCCTCCCTGGCCCGCAAGGTCGCCGAGCGGGAGGGCACGACCGCGGGGCGGTCCTACTTCCTGAACATCAAGGGCCCGGAGCTGCTCAACAAGTACGTCGGCGAGACCGAGCGGCACATCCGGCTGGTCTTCCAACGGGCCCGGGAGAAGGCCACGGAGGGCACGCCGGTCATCGTCTTCTTCGACGAGATGGACTCGCTGTTCCGCACCCGCGGCTCCGGGGTCAGCTCCGACGTCGAGAACACGATCGTCCCGCAGCTGCTCTCGGAGATCGACGGCGTCGAGGGCCTGGCCAACGTGATCGTGATCGGCGCCTCGAACCGCGAGGACATGATCGACCCGGCCATCCTGCGCCCGGGGCGCCTGGACGTGAAGATCAAGATCGAGCGCCCGGACGCGCAGGCGGCCGGCGACATCCTGAGCAAGTACCTCACCCCCGACCTGCCGCTGCACCCCGAGGACCTCGCCGAGAACGGTGGCTCGGCCGACGCCGCCTGCGAGGCGATGATCCGGCGCACGGTGGAGCGGATGTACGTCGAGTCCGACGAGAACCGGTTCCTCGAGGTCACCTACGCCAACGGCGACAAGGAGACCCTCTACTTCAAGGACTTCAACTCCGGCGCGATGCTGGAGAACATCGTGGCCCGGGCCAAGAAGAACGCGATCAAGGAGTACCTCGACACCGGGCAGAAGGGCATCCGGGTGGCGCACCTGCTCACCGCCTGCATCGACGAGTTCCGGGAGAACGAGGACCTGCCGAACACCACCAATCCCGACGACTGGGCCCGCATCTCGGGCAAGAAGGGGGAGCGGATCGTGTTCATCCGCACGCTCGTCGCGGGCAAGCAGGGCACCGAGGCGGGGCGCTCGATCGAGACGGTTGCGAATACCGGCCAGTACCTCTGAGTCACCGCGCCTCAGGGGTCCGATCTGAGTAGGTTGCGTGCTGTAAGTGCACCTACTCTCATGTGGAGGCCCGTATGGCCGCGAACGCGGTGGCACCACCCAAGAAGAAGAAGATCGGCGTCTTCGGCCAGCTCCAGCGCGTCGGCAAGGCGCTGATGGTCCCGGTCGCGATCCTGCCGGCCGCCGGCCTGCTCCTCGGCCTGGGCGCCGGTGCCCAGAACATGTACAAGCAGCTCCAGGACGTCGACACGGTCCCGGACGGCATCTTCAAGCTCATCACGGACACCATGGTCGGTGCCGGTGACATCATCTTCGGCAACCTGGCGCTGCTCTTCGCGATCGGCGTGGCCATCGGCCTGACGGCCGACGCTGGCGTCGCTGCCCTTGCAGGCACGGCCGGATTCCTGGTCTTCAACAAGGCGATCAGCGTCTTCATGTCGATCCAGAACGTCAACACGATCACCTGTGCCCCGCAGGGCGACGACGGGGGTGGTCCCGGACACCTGTCCGCCGGCCGACGCTGTCGTCACGACGGTGCTGAAATCGACGTCGGACATCTCCTACTTCAGCGACCTGCCCTCCCCGGCATTCGCCAACATCCTGGGCATCCCGACCCTGCAGACCGGCGTGTTCGGCGGCATCGTCATCGGTGCGCTGGCGGCGTGGTGCTACAACAAGTGGTACCGCATCGAGCTGCCCCCGTACCTCGGCTTCTTCGCCGGCAAGCGCTTCGTCCCGATCGCAACGGCGACCTTCGCCCTGCTCGCTGGGCCTGATCGCATGCTTCGTGTGGCCGCCCATCGGTGAGGCGATCAACTCCTTCGCCGACGCCATCAAGGGCCTCGGCGCGATCGGCGTGTTCATCTTCGGCCTCGTCGAGCGCTCGCTGATCCCGTTCGGCCTGCACCACATCTGGTACAGCCCGTTCTGGTTCCAGTTCGGTGAGTACACCAACAAGGCCGGCGAGATCATCACGGGCGACCAGCGCATGTGGTTCGCCCAGCTCGCCGACGACACGCCGTTCGTCGACAACGCCGGTGACGCGACTGGTCGCTACATGGCCGGCAAGTTCTCCTTCATGATGTTCGGCCTGCCGGCCGCCGCCTACGCGATGTACCGCCAGGCGAAGACCAGCCAGGCGAAGATCGCTGCAGGCATCCTGGCGTCCGCAGCACTGACCTCGTTCCTCACCGGGATCACCGAGCCGATCGAGTTCACGTTCCTGTTCATCGCGCCCTGGCTCTTCGGCATCCATGCGGTGCTCGCGGGCCTGTCGTTCATGATCATGTACATGACGGGCACGTCGATCGGCCTCACGTTCTCCGGTGGCCTGATCGACTTCTTCCTGTTCGGCATCCTCCCCGGCCGCGAGCCGTGGTGGAACGTGATCATCCTGGGGTTGATCTTCATCCCGGTCTACTTCTTCCTGTTCACCTGGGCGGTGAAGTGGAAGGATCTGGCCACGCCTGGTCGCGAGTCCGACGCTGACGCCATCGCCGACTACGGCGAGCACGAGGTCCAGCTGACCGACGAGCAGAAGGGCGCGGCGATCAAGGCCGCGGCCGTCGAGGCCGACATGAGCCATGCCGCCAAGGTCCTGGCAGCGTTCGGCGGCTTCGAGAACATCACCAGCGTCGACGCGTGCATCACGCGGCTGCGCATCTCGGTCAACGACAAGAGCAAGGTCGACAAGGCCAAGCTCAAGAGCCTGGGCGCCGCCGGCGTCCTGGAGGTCGGCGACAACATGCAGGCGATCTTCGGCACCCGTGCCGAGACGCTGAAGGGCGAGATCCTCGACCTGCCGGGAGCCCCCCAGCGGTAGGGATCGACCTCGCGCACAACTGAACACGATCGACCGTCGAGGGCGGGTGCTCCGCAGGGAGCCCCGCCCTCGATGTGCGCCCGGAGCCGCCATGTTTGGACCGGCACGGCAGCGGGAATCACATCGTCTCGCGCTGCGTCGGATGCAGCGCCGCCCCGGGCGACGCCCGGAAAGGAGCAGGGATGGGCACTCCGATGTCACATCCGAACGCGGTCGAGGACCGCACCTTCTGGCGCAAGGTCGGCGCCGTCGCCGGACGCGTGCCGTTCACCACGGAGGCTGTCGCGGCCTACTTCGCCATGCGGGACAAGCACACCCCGTGGCGGCACAAGGTCATCCTCGCCGGCGCCATCGCCTACTTCATCCTGCCCGCCGATGCGATCCCGGACTTCATCCTGCCGATCGGGTACGCCGACGACGCGGCCGCGATCGCCGCAGCCATCGGCGCCGCCTCGATGTCGATCCACGAGGAGCACCGCCAGCGGGCGCGCCGGGCCCTGGGCCTGGTGACGGCGGGCGAGGTCTACCAGGGGCAGGTGCACACCGACGCGCCGGCGACCTCGGGCAGCTGAGCCGGGCGATGTGACGGACGCCGGGGCGCTCGGGGGCCCGGCCTATGCTGGGGCCCATGTCGGTGCACCGGGTGATGGGGCTGGAGACCGAGTTCGGGATCAGCCACCCGGGTCACCCGAACGCCAATCCGGTGCGCATGTCGGGGCTGGTCGTCAACGCCCATGCGGTGGCGGTCGGGCGCACCGGGGCGCTGGCCCAGCGCTGGGACTACGACGAGGAGTCGCCGCTGCGCGACGCCCGCGGGTTCGACATGACCCGGGCGGAGGCCGACCCCTCGCAGCTGACCGATGACGTCGGCACCGCCAACGTGGTGCTCACCAATGGGGCGCGGTTCTACGTGGACCACGCCCATCCGGAGTACTCCAGCCCGGAGGTCACCAACCCGTGGGACGCGGTCGTGTGGGACCGGGCCGGGACGCAGATCGCCGCGGAGGCTGCGCGCTGCGCCGCGAGCCTGCCCGGGGGGCACGAGATCGTGCTCTACAAGAACAACACCGACGGCAAGGGCGCGTCGTACGGGACCCACGAGAACTACCTGATGGACCGCCGGACGCCCTTCAAGTCGGTCGTGGACGCGCTGATCCCCTTCTTCGTGACCCGCCAGGTCTTCACCGGCGCCGGTCGCGTCGGCCTGGGCCAGGACGGCCGCCGCGAGGGGTTCCAGCTGTCCAGCCGCGCGGACTTCTTCGAGGTCGAGGTCGGGCTGGAGACCACCCTCAAGCGGCCGATCATCAACACCCGCGACGAGCCGCACGCCGACCCTGCGCTCTGGCGGCGCCTGCACGTCATCGTGGGGGATGCGAACCTCTCGGAGACCGCCACCCTCCTCAAGCTGGGCACCACGGCGATCGTGCTGTCGATGATCGAGGCGGGCGGACCCAACCTCGGCATCGAGCTGGCCAACCCGGTGGCCGCGATGCACCGGGTGTCCCACGACCTCAGCCTGAGGGAGCCCCTGGACTGCCTGCGGCGATCCCCGCTGACCGCCCTGGAGGTCCAGCAGGCGTACCTCGAGGCTGCGCGCGTCCACTGTGCGGGGCAGCCCGGGCGGGACCGATCCGCGCACAGGCGAGGTGCTGGACCTCTGGGCCGAGGTCCTGGCCGGGCTGGCCACCGAGCCGCGCGTGCTGGCCGACCGGCTCGACTGGGTCGCCAAGCTCGCGCTGCTCGACGGGTACCGGCGCCGCGACGGACTGGACTGGTCGGCTCCGCGGCTGGCGGCGATCGACCTGCAGTACGCCGACACCCGCACCGAGAAGGGCCTGGCCCACCGGCTGGAGCAGCGCGGGTCGCTGCGCCGGATCACCACCGACGACGAGGTCGCCCGAGCCGTCGTGGAGCCGCCCACCGACACCCGCGCCTGGTTCCGGGGCGAGTGCGTCCGACGGTTCGGTGACCGGGTCGCTGCCGCCTCGTGGGACTCGGTCATCTTCGACGTCCCGGGGCGCGCGTCGCTGGTCCGGGTGCCGACACCGGACCCGTTGCGGGGCACCCGGGCGCTCGTCGGGGACCTCATGGGCGTCCGTCGGCGGGGTGGGTGCCCTGGTCGCGGCGCTCGGTGCGCACTGACGCCCATGCGCGGCGCGCGGCCCGACTCGGGCCGGGTCGGCGTGTGGGGCCCTGCGATCGGCACTAGTGTCGGTCGTGACCAGACAGGAGGACGACGTGAGCCAGTCCAGTGAGCACCAGAAGGCCCGGCCCGACGACGAGCCGGAGGCGGCACCACCCCCCGCCCCGTCGGCCCGCAAGGAATCCCTCGACGCCGACGTCGACGCCCTCCTCGACGAGATCGACGACGTCCTCGAGGAGAACGCCGAGGAGTTCGTGCGCGGCTTCGTCCAGAAGGGCGGCCAGTAGGTGAGCGACAGCCCCCTGACGTCCGCCTTCTCGATGGTCGGGGAGGCCTCGTTCGCCCAGTTCCTCGCCCAGCACCGACCCGACCTGCTCGGGCACCTCGGGCAACACCGGCTCGGGCTCGATCGACGCCCCGCACGGCACCACCATCGTGGCGGCCACGTGGGCCAACGGCGTCGTGATGGCCGGTGACCGGCGGGCGACCATGGGCAACGTCATCGCCCAGCGCACGATCGAGAAGGTGTTCCCCGCCGACGAGCACGCCTGCATCGGCATCGCCGGGTCGGCCGGCATCGCCATCGAGCTCGTGCGCCTGTTCCAGGTGGAGCTCGAGCACTACGAGAAGATCGAGGGCTCCTCGCTCTCGCTGGACGGCAAGGCCAACCGCCTGGCGTCCCTGCTGCGCTCCAACCTCGGGCCTGGCGATGCAGGGGCTGGCGGCCGTGCCGATGCTGGCCGGGTACGACCTGGCCCGCAGCACCGGGCGGATCTTCTCCTACGACGTGACCGGCGGGCGCTACGAGGAGCACGACTTCTACTCGGTCGGCTCCGGGTCGATGTTCGCCCGCGGCGCGCTGAAGAAGCTCTACACCCAGGGGATGCCCGAGACCCAGGCCGTCGAGGTCTGCGTCGAGGCGCTCTACGACGCCGCCGACGACGACTCGGCGACGGGCGGGCCGGACCTGGCGCGCAAGATCTTCCCGGTGGTCGCCGTCGTGGACGCCGACGGGTTCCGGCGGGTCGACCCCACCGAGCTGGAGCGGATCTGCCAGGCGGTGGTGGATCGACGGATGCAGCGCCCCGACGGTCCCGTCGCACGGATGGGGGAGTGACGACATGAGCATGCCGTTCTACGTCTCGCCCGAGCAGCTGATCAAGGACAAGGCCGACTACGCGCGCAAGGGGATCGCCCGGGGCCGCAGCGTCGTGGTGCTCCAGGTGGCCGAGGGGATCCTCCTCGTCGCGGAGAACCCCTCCCGGGCGCTGCACAAGATCTCGAGATCTACGACCGCATCGGCTTCG
Organism: uncultured Actinomycetes bacterium; assembly: GCA_963812395.1. Taxonomy (GTDB): domain Bacteria; phylum Actinomycetota; class Actinomycetes; order S36-B12; family CAIYMF01; genus Prado023. The sequence continues at coordinate 49,734 of CAWEVG010000042.1, read as the reverse complement.
CGGCGGTCGGCAAGTACAACGAGTTCGAGAACCTGCGCGTCGCCGGCGTGCGCCTGGCCGACATGCGCGGCTACGCCTACGACCGCCGTGACGTCACCGGCCGCAGCCTCGCGAACGCCTACGCGCAGACGCTGGGCACGATCTTCACCGAGGCCGCGAAGCCCTACGAGGTCGAGCTCGTGGTCGCGGAGGTCGGCGCGGAGGTCGCCGACGACCAGATCTACCGCCTGACGTTCGACGGGTCGGTCGCCGACGAGCACGGGTTCGTCGCCATGGGCGGGTCCTCGGACTCGATCGCCGCGCACCTGGCCGACAACTGGGTGGAGGGCATGACCCTTGCCCAGGGGGTTCGCCTGGCGATCGCGGCCCTGGCGCGCTCGGCCCCGGCGGGCCCGCCGACGGGAGCCGCCGGACCGCGCGAGGTGCCCCTGACCCAGCTCGAGGTCGCCCTGCTCCAGCGCGACCGCCCACGCCGCACGTTCCGCCGCATCGGCCCGGATCGGCTGCGCGAGCTCGCCGATGGTTGATCCGCTCGGCCGGCGGATCTACGGCATCGAGACCGAGTACGGGGTCACGTGCACGTTCCGGGGCCAGCGCAGGCTGAGCCCCGACGAGGTGGCGCGCTACCTCTTCCGGCGCGTCGTGGCCTGGGGTCGCAGCTCGAACGTGTTCCTGCGCAACGGTGCGCGGCTCTACCTCGACGTGGGCAGCCACCCGGAGTACGCCACCGGCGAGTGCGACGACCTGCGCGAGCTGGTCATCCACGACCGTGCGGGGGAGCGGATCGTCGAGGGACTGGTCGCCGACGCCCAGCGCCGCCTGGCCGAGGAGGGCATCGACGGCGAGATCTACCTGTTCAAGAACAACACCGACTCCGCGGGCAACTCCTACGGCTGCCACGAGAACTACCTCATCGGGCGGATGGGGGAGTTCTCCAAGGTCTCCGACGCCCTGATCCCGTTCCTGGTCACGCGGCAGCTGATCGCCGGGGCGGGCAAGGTGCTGCCCACCCCGCGCGGGACCACCTTCTGCCTGAGCCAGCGGGCCGAGCACATCTGGGAGGGCGTGTCCTCGGCGACCACCCGCTCCCGGCCCATCATCAACACCCGCGACGAGCCGCACGCGGACGCCGAGCGGTTCCGGCGGCTGCACGTGATCGTCGGTGACTCGAACATGAGCCAGACCACCACGCTGCTCAAGGTGGGCAGCGCCGACCTGGTCCTGCGGATGCTCGAATCCGGGGTCAGCATCCGCGACCACACGCCTGGAGAACCCGATCCGCGCGATCCGGGAGATCAGCCACGACCTGACCGGGTCCCGAGCGGTCCGGCTGGCCAACGGCCGGATGCTCTCGGCCTGGCAGATCCAGGCCGACTACCTCGACCGCGTGGAGCTGTTCGCGCAGGGCAGCGGGCTGGACCAGGTGCCGATCTACGCCCGGGTCCTGGACCTGTGGCGGCGCACCCTCGCGGCGGTCTCGACCGATGACCTCGGGTCGGTCGACACCGAGATCGACTGGGTGATCAAGCACCGGCTGCTCCAGCGCTACATCGACCGCCACGACCTGTCGTGGAGCTCGCCGCGGATCGCCCAGCTGGACCTGGCCTACCACGACATCTCGCGCACGCGGGGCCTGTTCAACCTGCTGGAGGCCAAGGGGATGGCGGCCACCGTGGGCGGGGACATCGAGGTGTTCGCGGCCAAGTCCACCCCGCCCCAGACCACCCGGGCGCGCCTGCGCGGGGAGTTCATCACGGCCGCCACCGCCGCGCGCCGGGACTTCACCGTCGACTGGGTGCACCTCAAGCTCAACGACCAGGCGCAGCGCACGGTCCTCTGCAAGGACCCGTTCAAGGCCGTGGACGAGCGGGTGCAGCGACTCATCGACTCGATGTGACCCGCGATTCGGCGCAGGACGGCATGGCAACTAGAGTTCGGCGGGTGAATCGCCCCACCGCCGCCCCCGTGCGCACCCTGGCCCTGGTCATCGCCGGTCTCGCCCTGCTCGCTGGTTGCTGGACCGGATCCGACGGCGGCACGGCCTCCTCGACAGCCCAGGCGTCCTCGCCGGCGACCAGCCCGGCCGCGACCGCCCCCGCCGTGGCGGCACCGGTGCCCGTCTGCCCCGCCGGCTCGGCGTCGGACACGACGTACGAGTGCGAGGGCGTGACCGTCACGGGCGCCAAGGATGCCGAACCGACCATCGCCCTGGCTGATGGTTTCGCGCCAGCAACTGAGCTGGCGGTGGCCGATGTGTATGTGGGCGAGGGCGACGTCGTCGCCCCGGGCGCCACGGTGACCGTGAACTACGTCGGCGTCGGCCAGCAGTCGGGCAAGGTCTTCGACTCCTCCTGGCAGCGTGGTGAGCCCGCGACCTTCCCGCTCGACGGCGTCATCGCCGGTTGGTCGCAGGGACTGGTCGGCATGCAGCCGGGTGGCCGTCGCCTGCTGATCATCCCCGCCGAGCTCGCCTACGGCGACGCGGGTGCGGGAGCCGACATCGCCCCGGGTGAGACGTTGGTGTTCGTCGTCGACCTCATCGAGGCGACCCCCGCAAGCTGACCTGTCGCGCACTCCACACCAACACGCCCCCTCCGAGAGGAACCGCCATGGCTGACCTGACCAAGCCTGAGATCGACTTCCCCGACGGCCCCGCACCGGTGGACCTCGTGATCCGCGACATCGTCGTGGGCGAGGGCGCCGAGGCTGTCCCGGGCGCCCGGGTGACCGTGCACTACCTCGGCGTCGAGTACGACACCGGTGACCAGTTCGACGCCTCCTGGGACCGGGGCGAGTCGATCACGTTCCCCCTGTCCGGGCTGATCCAGGGCTGGCAGGACGGGATCCCCGGGATGCGCGTGGGCGGTCGTCGCGAGCTGGTCATCCCGCCGCGCCTGGCCTACGGGGAGAACGGCCGGCACGCGCTGTCCGGCAAGACGCTGATCTTCGTGATCGACCTGCTCGCCGTTCGCTGATGGCCCAGCCGCTGGAAGGCGGGGGGGCCCAGCCCTACAGCAAGGCCGAGCGCCTGCTCAACCTGCTGATGGCCCTGCGCGGAACCCGGACCGGGCTGGACCGCGACCACATCCGCTCAGTCGTGCGTGGGTACAGCCCCGAGGCGTCCCCGGAGGCCTTCGAGCGGATGTTCGAGCGCGACAAGGACGAGCTGCGCGCCATGGGCGTCCCCGTGGTCACGCTCACTGACGCCTCGGGGGTCGTGACCGGCTACCGGATCGAGGGCGACTGGACGTTGCCGCCCCTGGACCTCAGCCGTGGCGAGCTGGCGCTCCTCGGGCTGGCCGCGCGCGTGTGGCAGCGCGCCGACCTCGCTCCCGCTGCCCTGAACGCCCTGCGCAAGGTCGAGGCCCAGCTCGGGATGCGATCCACGGACCAGGGGTCGGCTCCGATCGCGGGGCTCTCCCTGGACTCCCCAGCGCTGCACGCCCTGATCGAGGCCTGCAGCACGCGCACGCCCGTGACCTTCGAGTACCGCAAGGGCCAGGAGGGGCCGGGGGAGCGGCGCCACGTCCAACCCTGGGGCACGGTCTGGTGGCGGGCGCACTGGTACGTCGTGGGCTTCGACACGGACCGGGGCGACGTCCGGGTCTTCCGGGCCTCGCGGATCGTGGGCTCGGTCCGCACGGATCCGTCTGGGCAGGTCTACGACGTGCCCGCGGGATTCGACGCGGCGGACGCGATCGGACGGTTCGCCCGCAGTGATGCCGTCGAGGTCGACCTGGCGCTGGCGCCCGGTGTCGCCACGGCGCTGAGGCTGCGCGCCGAGGCTCGGGGGCAGGACGCCGAGGGCAACGATCTGGTCACGCTGCCGGTCGAGGACCTGCCGTCGGGGATCTCCTCGGTGCTCGCCTACGGGACCGGGGCCCGCGTCCTGGGTCCGCCGGCGGCCGTGGCCGAGGCCGTTGCCCAGCTCGATGCCCTCCTGGCGGCGCTGGCCACCCCCGCGCCCACGGTGGGGCGCGCCCTCACGGCAGGTGCCCAGGCAGGGGGCCCGGGCACGGCGCAGTTCGCCCGGCTCCTCGCGCTGGTCCCGTGGCTGGCCGCCAACAGCGGGGTGCCGGTCGCCGACGCCGCCGACCACTTCGGCATCACCGAGGAGCAGCTGCTGGCCGACCTCGGCTCCGTCATCACGTCGGGGGCCGATGACTGGACCCTGTTCGACATCCAGTACTGGGAGGACGGCGGGGGGATCGAGGTGATCGACGCCCTGGACCTCGACGCGCCCCTGACGCTGACCCCGGACGAGGGCCTGGCCCTGATCGTGGCCCTCAACGCCCTGGCCGCTGTCCCCGGTGGTGCCGACAGCGACGAGCTCGCCTCCGTGACCGCGAAGCTGGCCGCCGCCCTCGGGCGGCACGCGCCGGCCCCCGGTGTCCTCGCTGTCCGCGTCGACCTGCCCGAGGAGGTGGTCGGGCCGGTCGAGGAGGCACTGGCTCGCGAGCGGGCGGTGGAGCTGACCTACCTGGGCGCCGTCCGCGACGAGGTGACCCACCGGGTCGTCGACCCGCTCGGGGTCGTCGTGGTCGACGGGTACGGCTACGTGCGCGGCTACTGCCGCTCGGCCGGGGGACTGCGCATGTTCCGGGTGGACCGGATCCGTGCCATCGTCGTCAGCGACCTGCCGGCCCGGACGATCGAGGCTCCGGCCGAGGTCGAGCCGATGTCGGTCGCGCTGGGATCGACCGGCCGCGTGGTGCTCGTGGACGTGCCCGACGGCGCACCCCTGCTGGACCGCCACCCGGTGACTCGCAGGTGGGCCCTGCCCGACGGCAGCGTGCGCGCCGAGCTGCCGGTGGGCGACTTCACCTGGGCCCGGAGGCTGGTCCTCGGGTCCGCCGGAACCGTCGTGCTGCGGGAGCCCGCGTGGCTCGTGGCCGAGCTGATCGACACCGCGAGGGCGGCGTATCGCCTGCACTGCCCGGAAATCGGTGCTCACGGAGCCTCTGAGTAGTTGCATCACCACCCTGCGCGGTCACATGATGCGTCCGGGGCCTCAAGTATTGGCCGGCGGGCACCGATGCGACTGGCATCCAGGCAACGCGAGGAGGTGGATGTGATGACAACCATCAAGGCGACGTGCCCACGTTGTGGGGATGTCGACCTCGTCCCTGCCGACGTGCGGGTGACCGTCGCTCGCGAGCTCGGCTGGTCCACGTACACGTTCACCTGCGCAGGCTGCGCAGACAGCGTCTGCAAGACCGCCGACGAGGACATCGTGGCGCTGCTGAGCGGTGCGGGCGTCCGGGTGGACCACCTGGCGATCCCGCTGGAGTACCTCGAGTCCCGGGTGATCGAGCGCACCTGCACCCCGTTGACCCGTGACGACCTGCTCGACTTCGCCCTGTGGCTGGCCTCTGTGGACGACATCGTGATGGCGGCCGACCAGGAGGTCTGAGCCGCGACGCGAACCAGTACGGATTGGGCATCGGGCACTGGCAGTCGTACGCTCTGATCATCCCGCGAGTGCGGGTCCTGACGCTGGAGGGTCCCATGCCCAACATCCGCGGCCCTGAGCTGCTCATCCTCGTCCTGGTCGTCGTCCTGCTCTTCGGCGCCAAGCGGCTGCCGGACGCGGCGCGCAGCGTGGGGCGCTCGCTGCGGATCTTCAAGGCCGAGACCAAGGGACTGGTCGACGGGGAGACGGCGCCCGAGCCCACGGCGGCCACCACAGCCACCCAGCCGCCGGCCCAGCCCGTGGCGCTTCCCCCCGCGCAGCAGCCGGTCACCCCGCCCGTCGCTGGCTTGCCCGTCGCCGACGCCGCGGCCGGGGACAACGCCCTGGCACCGCATTCCGACGCGGCCCCCTCCTCCCTGCAGACGCAGCCCCCCAGCCAGGCGTGAGCGCCCCGCCCGTGCCCGGCGGAACCAAGGGCCGCAGCGACAACGCCGAGGCGGCCATGCCGCTGCGGGAGCATCTGGGGGAGTTGCGCTCCCGGCTGGTGAAGTCCCTGCTCGCGATCTCCCTGGCCATGGCCGCGGCATGGTTCTTCTACGACCAGCTCTTCGCGGTCATCCGCGCCCCCTTCGACACGGTCGTGGCCGAGACCGAGGCCCAGGGCCGGGAGATGACCCTGGCGTTCACGGGGGTGGCCGACCCGTTCGTGATGCAGCTCAAGGTCGCCGGCGTCATGGGGATCCTGCTCGCGAGCCCGGTCTGGCTGTACCAGCTGTGGCGGTTCGTGACTCCGGGCCTGCACCGCAACGAGCGCCGCTGGGCGCTCGGGTTCGCGGTCGTCGCCACGCCGATGTTCCTCGGTGGTGCCGCCCTGGCCTACTGGGTCATGCCGCGCGGCCTGCAGATCCTGCTCGGCTTCACCCCGGAGAACATCGAGAACATCATCTCCGTCGACCGCTACCTCTCGTTCTTCCTGCGGATGATGCTGGTCTTCGGCCTCGGGTTCATGCTGCCGCTGCTCGTGGTGGGCCTCAACCTCGCCGGGGTGCTCTCCGCCAGGCGCCTGTGGTCGTGGTGGCGATGGATCGTGCTCGGCGTCGTGGTGTTCGCCGCGGCCGCCACCCCCACGGGTGACCCGTTCAACCTGGCCCTGCTGGCAGTGCCGATGCTGGTGCTGATGCTGCTGGCCGGGGGAGTCTGCTGGCTCAACGACCGCCGCCGGTCCCGGCGTCGCAGCGAGGAGCCCGTGTGGGACGACGACGAGACATCTCCGCTGGACGCCTGAGTGGGCCGGTGCCTGCAGTAGCGTGCACGCCGTGGAGCGACGTATCGGAGTACTGGTCAATCCCGCGTCCGGTGCGGGCCGGGTGGGTCGGCACAGCGCGGCGGTCCTGCGCGGGCTGGCCAGCCGCGGTGACCACATCGTGGCCATCCAGGGCGAGTCCGCCGAGGAGGCCGAGCAGCTGTTGGCCGACGCGATGGCCGAGGGCCTGGACATCCTGGTGGCGGTCGGTGGGGATGGCACCGTGCACCAGGCGCTGCAGGCGGTGGTCGGCACCGACACCGCCCTGGGGATCGTCCCGCTGGGGACCGGCAACGATGCCGCGAACTCCGTCGGGCTGGCCAGGGCCACCCCGGAGTCGGCAGTCTCGGTGGTCCTTGCCGGAACGCGGCGCCCCTTCGACGTCGGTCGCATCGAGGCCGCCGACGGGACCACCCGGCACTTCCTGTGCGTGATGTCCTCGGGGTTCGACTCGAGTGCCAACGAGCGCGCCAACGAGATGACCTGGCCCAGCGGCACCGCCCTGTACATCCGGGCGATGCTGGCGGTGCTGCGCACCTTCCGGCCGATCCCGTACCGGGCGGAGCTCGACGGCGAGGTCGTGGTCGACGACGGGATGCTCGTCTCCCTGGGCAACGGACCCGCGTTCGGCGGCGGGATGCTCGTGTGCGCGGGGGCGGACATGCACGACGGGCTCCTGGACCTGATCTGGGTGCACAGCATGCCGCGGCGCCGGCTGCTCACCGTGTTCCCGAAGGTCTACACCGGCAAGCACCTGCAGCACCCGGACGTCGAATCGCGCCGGGTCACCACGGCGACCCTCGAGGCCCCCGGCCAGATCGCCTACGCCGACGGTGAGCGGGTCGCCCCACTTCCGGTCACCGTCACGGCCGTGCCGGACGGGGTGCAGGTGCTGGTACCCGGGTAGCGTCAGCGCCATGGACGATGCCGCGCTGACCCGGTTCCGCGGACTCTACGAGTTCGGGCTGGACGCCTTCCAGGAGCAGGCCTGCGCGAGCATCCTGGGCGGGCGCGGCGTGCTGGTCGCGGCCCCCACCGGGTCGGGCAAGACGGTCGTGGGCGAGTTCGCGGTCCACCTGGCCGTCGAGCGGTCCACGAAGTGCTTCTACACGACGCCGATCAAGGCGCTGTCCAACCAGAAGTACAACGACCTGGTCGAGCGCTACGGCGCCGAGCGGGTCGGGCTGCTCACCGGTGACAACTCGATCAACGGCGATGCTCCGGTGGTCGTGATGACCACCGAGGTGCTGCGCAACATGCTCTACGCCGGATCGCACACGCTCACCGGCCTGGAGTTCGTCGTCATGGACGAGGTGCACTACCTGGCCGACCGGGAGCGCGGGCCCGTGTGGGAGGAGGTCATCATCAACCTCCCCGAGCACGTCAGCGTGGTCGCGCTGTCGGCGACCGTCAGCAACGCCGAGGAGTTCGGCGCCTGGCTGGCTGAGGTGCGCGGAGACACCGACATCGTGGTCGAGGAGCACCGGCCGGTGCCGCTGTGGCAGCACGTGATCGCTGACGGGAGCCTGCACGACCTGTTCGTCGACGAGCGGGGGAAGGCGGTCAACCCCGAGCTGGTCCGCCTGGCGCGCGACGACCAGCGCATCGACAAGGCCCGGCGGGACCACCGAGGTGGTGGGGGCAGGATCGGCGGGCCCAACCGCCCGGCGCCGGGCAGGCCGCAACGAGGGGGCCGCCGGCCGCGCCCCCTTCCGGGCACCCAGCGTCCCGACGTCATCCGCGCCCTGCAGCGCGCGGACCTCCTGCCCTGCATCAACTTCATCTTCAGCCGCGCGGGCTGCGAGGCGGCGGTCGAGCAGTGCCTGCACGCGGGCCTGCAGCTGACCACCCCGGCCGAGCGCCTGCAGATCCGGGAGCGGGTCCTGGCGAGGTTCGTGGACCTCCCGCCGTCGGACCTCGCGGTCCTGGGCTTCGACGCCTGGCTCGACGGGCTCGAGCGCGGGATCGCCGCCCACCACGCCGGTCTCATCCCGACGTTCAAGGAGGCCGTCGAGGAGCTGTTCCAGGAGGGGCTGGTGAAGGTGGTGTTCGCCACCGAGACCCTGGCCCTGGGCATCAACATGCCCGCACGCGCCGTGGTGCTCGAACGGCTCGTGAAGTGGAACGGCGAGACGCACGCCCCGATCACGCCGGGGGAGTACACCCAGCTGACCGGACGGGCCGGGCGCCGCGGCATCGACGTCGAGGGGCACGCGGTCGTCGTCTGGCACCAGGGGATCGACCCGGGGGCGCTCGCCGGCCTGGCCTCCACCCGCACCTACCCGCTGATCTCGAGCTTCCGGCCCTCGTACAACATGGCCGTCAACCTGGTCGACGGGCTCGGCAAGTCCGCGGCCCGGGAGGTCCTGGAGTCCTCGTTCGCCCAGTTCCAGGCGGACCGGGGCATCGTCGGCCTGGCCCGGCAGATCCAGCGCAACGAGGAGGCCCTCGCCGGGTACGAGGAGTCGATGAGCTGCCACCTCGGCGACTTCGCCGCCTACGCCGCGATCCGCCAGGAGATCTCGGCCAAGGAGAAGGGGATGGCCAGGGCGGGGGCCGCGGCCCGTCGCAGCGAGGCGGCCGAGGCCCTGGCCGACCTCGTCCCGGGCGACGTGATCGTCGTGCCGACCGGTCGGCGCGCCGGGGTGGCGGTGGTGATCGACCCGGGGCTCTCCCTCGGGGAGGACCCGCGACCGTTCGTCCTGACCATCGACCGCCAGGTGCGGCGGCTGGGCACCGTCGACTTCCCCGTGCCGCCGAAGGTGCTGGACCGGGTGCGGATCCCGCGCTCGTTCTCCCCGAGGTCGGCCAACTCCCGGCGCGAGCTGGCCGCCCTGCTGCGCACCCGCACCGACGGCATGGACATCGCCAGGCCCGGCAGACGCGCGCGGGCCCACGACGAGGACGCCGAGCTGGCCCAGCTGCGCGCCCAGATGCGGGCGCACCCCTGCCACGGGTGTGCGGACCGGGAGCAGCACGCCCGCTGGGCCGAGCGGGCCCACCGCCTGCGCACCGAGACCGCCGGCCTCCAGCGCCGGCTCGAGGGGCGCACCAACTCCATCGCCCGGCAGTTCGACCGCATCTGCGTCGTCCTCATGGAGCTGGGCTACCTGACCGGTCCCGTCGACACCCCCACGGTGACGGATGCGGGCAGGCAGCTCAGCCGCATCTACGGCGAGTCCGACCTCCTGGCGATGCAGTGCCTGCGGCAGGGCCTCTGGGACGGGCTGAGCGCCCCCGAGCTGGCCGCCGCGTGCTCGGCGCTCGTGTACGAGTCCCGGGGCAGCTCGGAGCCGGGCGCAGCCCCCCCGCGCGTGCCCGGGGCCATCCACTCGACCCTCGAGGAGACGATGCAGATCTGGGGAGCCCTCGAGGTCCTCGAGCGCCGCCATGGGCTGCCGGCCACCCGCCAGCCGGACCTCGGGTTCGCGTGGGCGGTCCACCGGTGGGCCGCGGGCGGGACGCTGCGTTCGGTGCTCGAGGGCTCGGAGCTGACGGCGGGGGACTTCGTGCGCTGGTGCAAGCAGGTCATGGACTTCCTCGGCCAGCTGGTTGCTGCCGGCCCGGGGTCACCGCTGGCCGAGGCCGCGCGGACCGCGATCGACTCCATCCGCCGCGGGGTGGTGGCTGTCACGATCGCCGAGTGACGCCGCAGAACTGCGACGGAATCGGGACGTTGCCCAGGGCACTCCCGGCCTTGGCGTCGACGGTTTCGCGGAGCAGTATGGAGATGTGGTCAGTCAACGACTGCACAGTGGGCACGCCCTCGTGGCCGCGATCTTCGCCGATGGGCGGGAGTGCGCCGCGAGGCCGGTGCGTGGCACGGGGGTGGGCAAGGTCGCCGGCCTGTGCGTCCTGGGCACGTCGCCCCATTCCGTGCGCGGGGCGCTGGACTGGATGCCGGGTCGCGTCCTGGTCCTGGCCGACGCCGGCCTTGACCCGGAGTGCCTGACCTCCGTGGCGCGCAGCGCCCACCTCGACACCCTGTCGGGCATCGTGGTGCTGGCTGGAGAGGGCGTCGACCTCGGGCCGCTCGGTCGGGTCGAGAGTCGCGGTGCCCGTCGTGCTCGTGCCCCGTGTGGCCGACCAGCAATGGGTCCGCAGAGCTGTCCGCCTCGTGGTGGAGGTCCGTGCCGGTGACCCCACCGTGGACCTGCGGACCCATCAACCGCCACGGCCCCGCCGGGGAGGCAGCACCTCGATCATCCTCGGCTCGCCGGGGACAGTGCGGCACTGAGGGCCTCAGGCGGTCCCGGCAACCGCGGCCGCAAGGGCGTCCTGGAGCCTCTGGATCGGTGCCCCGATGCCCCACCGCTCGGCGAGGGCGGTCAGCGCGCCGGCGTCGTCCGGGCCGTGGGGGATCCGCACGTCCACCTCGTCCAGCGGGACGTCGGCGGCGCGCACCACCTCCTCGGCCCGTGCCAGGTAGTCGCGGTTGTCGCGCAGCGAGGCGACGATCCGCGGGCTCACGGCGCTGCCGTCCGCCTCGATGGCGCGCAGGATCCCGTCCATGTCGGTGAAGCGCGCGAGGAGTCCCGCGGCGGTCTTCGTGCCGATGCCCGGCACGCCGGGCAGGCCGTCGGACGGGTCGCCGCGCAGGATCGCCAGGTCGGTGTACTGCTGGGGACGCACCCCGTGCGCGGCGACCACGGCCGCCTCGTCGAGGACCTCCACCCGGCGGATCCCGCGCCCGGTGTAGAGCACGCGGACACCTGAGGCATCGTCGACGAGCTGGATGAGGTCGCGGTCCCCGGTCACGACCTCCACGGGCTCGCCCCGGGCGGCATGCCGTCGGGCCAGGGTGGCGATCACGTCGTCGGCCTCGAAGTCCGCGGCCCCGACACGGGCGATGCCCGAGGGCGGCCAGGACGTCGACGATGATGCCGACCTGCACCCCCAGCGTCTCGGGCTCGTCCTCGGACCCGTCGGCGGCCACGCGGTGCGCCTTGTAGGAGGCCAGCAGGTCGACGCGCCAACTGCGGGCGCCAGTCGTCGTCCCAGCAGGCGACGAGTCCGGTGGGCGTCCGGGAGGCGACCAGGGCCGTGCACATGTCGAGGAACCCGCGCACCGCGTTGACCGGGGTGCCGTCGGGGGCGGTGATGGATTCGGGGACGCCGTGGAAGGCCCGGTAGTAGAGCCCGGCGGAGTCCAGCAGCATCAGCATGGGCGCATCCTGCCATCGTCGGGCGGGGAGTAGCGTGGCGATATGACCGATCGCATGCTGCCCACGCCCGAGGCCGGCGACCTGCTGGACCTCACCGCCGAGATCGCCGACCGCGAGCTGGCTCCCCAGGCGGCTGCCGCGGAGTCGGCCGGTGAGTTCCCGCGCGAGGTGTTCGCCACCCTGGGTCGGGCCGGGCTGCTGGCCCTGCCGTACCCGGAGGAGCTCGGGGGCGGGGGGCAGCCCTACGAGGTGTACCTGCAGGTCCTCGAGGAGCTGGCCGCCCGGTGGATGACGGTGTCGCTCGGGGTGTCGGTGCACGTGCTGTCGTGCTTCCCGGTGGTGGCCTGGGGGACTGACGAGCAGCGCGACCGGTGGTTGCCCACCATGCTGGGAGGGCAGGCCCTGGGTGCCTACTGCCTGTCCGAGCCGCACTGCGGCTCGGACGCGGCCGCCCTCACGACGCGCGCGGAGCTCGTGGGGGACCAGTACGAGGTGACGGGCACCAAGGCCTGGATCACGCACGCCGGGGTCGCCGACTTCTACAACCTGATGGTCCGCACCGGCGGGGCCGGGGCCGCAGGGCATCAGCTGCCTGGTGACCCCCGCGGCCACCCCGGGATGTCGTTCGCGACCCCCGAGCACAAGATGGGGATGATGGCCTCACCGACCGCCCAGGTGATCCTCGACGGCGCGCAGGTGCCGGCCGAGGACCTCGTCGGAGCGCCGGGGGATGGCTTCCGGATCGCCATGCAGGCCCTGGACGCCGGGCGCCTCGGCATCGCCGCCTGTGCCGTCGGACTGGCCCGTGGCGCCCTCGACGAGGCCGTCGGCTACGCCCGCGAGCGGCAGGCCTTCGGGCAGTCCATCGCCGGGTTCCAGGGCCTGCAGTTCATGCTCGCCGACATGGACACCCAGGTGCACGCCGCCCGTGCGCTGCTGCTCGAGGCCGCCCGGCTCAAGGACGCGGGTCGGCCCTTCACCCTGCCCGCGGCCCGCGCGAAGCTGCTGGCCACCGACGTCGCGATGCGGGTCACGACCGACGCCGTCCAGGTCCTCGGCGGGGCCGGCTACACCACGGACTTCCCCGTCGAGCGCTACATGCGCGAGGCGAAGGTCCTGCAGATCGTCGAGGGCACCAACCAGATCCAGCGGCTGGTCATCGGGCGCGCGCTGGCCCGCGGCTAGGATCGCGGCCATGGAGGACATCGACCGCAGGATCGTCGCGCTTCTGGCCGAGGACGGGCGCATGTCCTTCACCGACCTCGGCAAGGAGACCGGCCTGTCCACGTCGGCGGTGCACCAGCGGGTCCGCCGGCTCGAGAAGCGCGGCGTGATCCGCGGCTACCGCGCCATCATCGACCCCGAGGCGCTGGGCCTGTCCCTGACGGCCTTCGTCTCCATCAAGGCCTTCGACGCCTCCGCCGAGGACGAGGCCCCCAAGAAGATCGCCAGGATCCAGGGCGTCGAGGCCTGCTACTCGGTGGCCGGTGACGAGGCCTACATCCTCAAGGTCCGGGTGGCGTCCCCGGTGGCCCTCGAGGCGCTGCTCAGCGAGATCCGCGCGATCGCCGGGGTCTCGACGCGCACGACCGTGGTGCTGTCGGTGCCCGTTCGAGGACCGGCAGGTCCAGTAGGCCCACGCGCGCCTCAGCGCTGGCCAGCGCGAGCGCTCAGCTGGGGTCCTCGTCGGCGTGCCGGGTCCACCAGCGCTGGCCCTCCTCGGGCAGGGTGTGGATCGGGTCGTAGTAGCGGTAGTTGCGCGTCAGGGCGTTCGGGTCGTCGAACTCGATCCCGGTGCGGTAGTTCTTGGTCCACTCCGAGATCCCGAGGACCTGGTCGTAGGTGTGCACCTGGTGCACCCAGCGCTTGCCGACGAACGGGCACGTCGCAGACGATCCGTGGGGTGGCGAAGCCGGGCAGGTAGCCCATGATCGCGTGCTGCAGCTCCTGGGCCTTGGCCAGCGGGACCCGCCAGTGCTCGGCGTTGGGGATCATGTCGCACATGTAGAAGTAGTAGGGCATGATCCCGGCGCCGTCGAGCAGCGTGAAGCTCAGGTCGAGCAGGTCGGTCGAGGTGGCGTTGACGCCCTCGAGCAGCACGCCCTGGTTGCGCACGTCGCGCACGCCGGCGTCGAACATCGCCCGCACCGCCTCAGCCACGAGCGGCGTGACCGACGCCGCGTTGTTGACGTGCGTGTGGATCGCCAGCGACACCCCGCGCGCCCGGGCCTTGGCCGCCACCCGACCCATGCCGTCGACGACGTCGGGGGACAGCCAGTGCTGGGGCAGGGCCATCAGCGCCTTGGTCGCCAGCCGGATGTCGCGGATGTTGTCGATGTCGAGCAGCTCGTCGAGGTAGGACTCGAGCCGCGCCCAGGGCAGGTTGGCGACATCGCCGCCGGAGACGACCACGTCGCGCACCTGCGGGTGCGTGCGCAGGTAGGCCATGTGCGCCTCCTGCCGGTCGACCGGCTTGAGCACCAGCTTCATCTTGTCCACGCTCGGCGTGGAGTTGCCCACCAGGTCCATCCGGGTGCAGTGCCCGCAGTACTGGGGGCAGGTGCTCAGCAGCTCGGCCAGGACCTTCGTCGGGTACCGGTGGGTGAGCCCCTCGGCGACCCACATGGCCTGCTCGTGCAGGGAGTCGCGCGACGCGTAGGGGTGGCTGCCCCACTCGACGCAGCCGGTCGGTGAGCATCGGCAGCATGTAGCGACGGATCGGGTCGGCGTAGAACGCGTCGGTCAGCGAGCCGGGCCCGGACGGGGACACGCCGCGCATCATCGTGTTGAGCATCTGCGGCGGCACCAGCATCGACATCGTGGCCCTGTAGGCCAGGTCGGCGTCGAGGTCGGCGTAGACCCGCTCGTCGAGCAGGTCGCCCATGAGGTCGCGCAGCTGCCGGGAGTTCTTGATGCAGTGCGCGCGCTGCCACTGCGCCGAGCGCCACTGCTCCTCGGTGACGTCCGCCCAGCCCGGGAAGCGGGTCCAGTCCGGCTCGGAGAGGATCACGCGCTGGTACATGTACGGCTGTTCGGGGACGTGCAGATCCTGAACGGCGGTGGGCAGGAACGGGTCAAGGATGTCCGTCATTCGGCCAGCATAACGGAAAGAATCATTGCAGTGGCCAGCATCTGGACGGAGTATCTTCGTGTCGGGCCGGATGGATAGGCTGGGGCCGGGACTGAGGAGGACCATGGATCACCGCACCGCGCGCGCCGTGGGCGTGCACCGAGTTCTCGAGCCCGACGGGCGTGCTGCCCCAGGCCGCCTGGCGCCTGGACGCGTCGCCGGAGATCGGCCCCGACGAGGTGCGGGTCCGCGTGCGCCGGCTCAACCTCGACGCCGCGAGCTTCCAGCAGCTGCACGACAAGCACTCCGGCGACGGAGCGCGGGTGCGCGCCGAGGTCGCCGGCGATCATCGCCAGCCGCGGCAAGATGCAGAACCCGGTGACCGGGTCGGGCGGGATGCTGATCGGGGTCGTCGAGGAGGTCGGCCCGGAGTCGCCCCTGGGCCTGGCGGTGGGGGACCGGATCGCCACCCTCGTCTCGCTGACGCTCACGCCGCTGCGGATCACCGACGGCCTCGCGTCCTGGGACGGGACGTCGGAGCAGGTGCCCTGCGACGGGACCGCGATCCTCTTCCGTCGCTCCATCGTGGCGATGCTCCCGGACGACATGCCCGAGGAGCTGGCGATGTCGGTCAACGACGTCTGCGGCGCGCCGGCCCTCACCGCGCGGGTCGTCCGCGACTACCGGGCGCGGGGGATCACCCCGACGGTGGCGGTGCTCGGGGGTGCGGGCAAGAGCGGCTCCCTGAGCCTGGCCGCGGCGCGCGCGGAGGGGGCCGGGCGCACCGTGGGCATCGTGCCCGTCGAGCGGGAGGCCCAGGTCCTGCGCGACGCCGGGATCGCCGACGTCGTGGCGCTGGCCGACGCCCGGGACCCGGTCGGCGTGGCCGACGCCGTCGTCGGGGCGCTCGGGCGCCGGGGCGGACATCACGATCGTGTGCGTGACGGTCCCGGGCTGCGAGCACGGCGCCGTCCTGGCCACCGCGGAGGGCGGGACCGTCATCTTCTTCTCGATGGCCACCTCGTTCACCGCGGCCGCGCTGGGCGCCGAGGGGCTCGCCGCCGACGTCACGATGCTGATCGGCAACGGGTACACCCGCGGGCACGCCGCCTACGCCCTGGACCTGCTGCGCACCGACCCGGCGATCCGCGCCCTGTTCGAGGCCCGGCTCGCCGGCGAGCAGAGATGAGGCTCCTGCTCCACGGGGGGCCCGTCTACGCGCCGTCGGTCCCCGGCGCGGGCGCGATGCTCGTCGTCGACGGCACGATCGCGTGGATCGGGCCCGCCGCCGGCGCCGACGCTGCACCGGGACTCCGCCGACGCCGTCGTGGACCTCGACGGTGCGCTGGTGGCCCCGGCCTTCGTCGATGCCCACGTGCACCACACGGCCACCGGGATGACGCTGCTGGGCCTGGACCTGCGCGGCGTGCCGAGCCGGCAGGCCCTGCTCGACGTGCTCTCCGCCGAGGCGCGCGCGCTGCGCGGCCGGCCGATCGTCGGGCACGGGTGGGACGAGACCCTCTGGGCGGACCCGACCCTGCCCACCCGTGAGGAGCTGGACCGCGCCACCTGGGGCTCGGTGGTCTACCTGTCGCGGGTCGACGTGCACTCGGGGCTGGTGTCCAGCGCGCTGGTCGCCGCTGGTGCCCGACCTGCGCGCGGCCCGCGGCTTCGAGGACTCCGGGAGGGTGACCGCCGCACGCCCACCACCTGGTCCGCCAGCACGTGACCGAGCAGATGCCCGGTGGGCTGCGCGAGGCCGCCCAGCGGGCGACCCGGGAGCACGCGGCGGCCGCCGGGGTGGCCGCCCTGCACGAGGCGGGCGGGCCCGGACATCAACGGCGCCGACGACCTCGTGGCCCTGATCGAGCTCGCGCGCTCGACGCCGGGCCCGGACCTCGTGGCCTACTGGGGCCAGGCGGGCGGGCCCCGTGCCGCCCTCGACCTCGGGGCCGTGGGTGCGGCCGGTGACCTCTTCGTCGACGGCGCCCTCGGCTCGCACACCGCCTGGCTGCGGGCGCCCTACGCCGACGAGCCCGGCACCTCCGGCAACCGCTACCTCGACCCCGACGCCGTGACCGAGCACCTGGTCGCGTGCACGCGGGCAGGGGTCCAGGCCGGGCTTCCACGCGATCGGCGACGCCGCCCTCGACATCGTCGTCGAGGGACTGCGCGTGGCCATGGACCAGTGCGGCCAGGCGGCCGTGCGTGGAGCCCGGCACCGCATCGAGCACCTGACGATGGCCGGACCGGAGCACGCGACGGTGCTGGCCGACGCGGGGGTCGTGGCCAGCGTCCAGCCGCTGTTCGACGCCCACTGGGGTGCGCCGGACGGCGCCTACGCCGCCCGGCTCGGGCCGGATCGGTCCGCGGGCCTGCACGACTTCGCCGGCCTCGTCCGCGCGGGCGTGTCGCTGGCGCTGGGATCCGACAGCCCCGTGACCGCCATCGAGCCGTGGGAGTGGGTCCGGGCCGCGATGTGGCACCACAACCCGTCGGCGCGGCTCAGCGGCCGGGCGGCGTTCGCGGCGGCCACCCGGGGCGGCTGGCGGGCCGCCCGTCGTGACGACGCCGGCGTCCTCGAGGTCGGGGCGCCCGCCACCTACGCCGTGTGGGCCGCCGACGACCTCGTGGTCCAGGCCCCGGACGCACGGGTGGCCAACTGGAGCACGGATCCGCGCTCCGGGACGCCCGGGCTTCCGCGCCTGGAACCGGGAGCGCCCGCGCCGCAGTGCCTGGCCACCGTGCTCGACGGGCGCACGATCCACCTGGTGCAGGACTCATCGGCAGGCGAGGGCCTGCCCGACTCTGGGAGCGTGGCGCCATGAGGCTGCAACTGGACGCCGGCGACGGTGACCCGGGCACGCGAGCTGGCGGCGATCGCCGGACAGCCGGTCGTCGAGATGGCCGCCGCGCACACGACGGTCTCCATCGAGCGGGCGGTGCTGCGCATGGCCGGCCTCGAGGGTGCCGACGCCGAGGGCATCCCGTGGGTGAACCGCCTCGCCGACTGCGTGTCCGAGCAGGTCGGCCTCGCGCACGGCGTGGCGCTGCCGGTGTGGGACGCCCTGGCGGCCCAGCGACGGGCTGGGATCGGCGCCGACGCCCCGCTGCTCACCCTGGCCCAGCGCGCCGCGGCCGGTTCGGTCGATTTCCGGGTGCCCGAGGGGCGTGCCGCGTCGTCGGCCACGACGGCCGCGCTGCGGGCCGCGCGGGCCGGCGTCCGCAAGGTCGACCGGCAGCGCGCCGCGCGCGAGAGGCTGCTCGCCCGCTACCCGGTGGACCACAAGCCGTGGATCTACCTGATCGTGGCCACCGGGAACATCCACGAGGACGTCCCGCAGGCGCAGGCCGCCGCGCGCGAGGGTGCCGACGTCATCGCCGTCATCCGCTCCACGGGTCAGTCCCTGCTGGACTTCGTGCCCGAGGGCGCGACCACCGAGGGGTACGCCGGCACCTACGCGACCCAGGAGAACTTCCGGATCATGCGCAGCGCGCTGGACGACGTGTCCAAGGAGCTGGGCCGCTACGTCCGCCTGACCAACTACGCCTCCGGGCTGTGCATGCCCGAGATCGCGACCATGGCCGGGCTCGAGCGCCTGGACATGATGCTCAACGACTCGATGTACGGGATCCTCTTCCGCGACATCAACCCGATCCGCACCTTCACCGACCAGCACTTCGCCCGGCAGGTGCACGCCCGCGCGGGGATCATCATCAACACCGGTGAGGACAACTACCTGACGACCGCCGACGCGGTCGACGCGGCGCACACCGTGACCGTGAGCCAGCTGCTCAACGAGTACTTCGCCAAGCAGGCGGGCCTGGCCGACTGGCAGCTCGGGCTCGGGCACGCGTTCGAGATCAACCCGGAGATCCCCGACTCGTTCCGCCTCGAGCTGGCCCACGCCCTGCTGGCGCGGACGCTGTTCCCGGACGCGCCGCTGAAGTGGATGCCGCCCACGAAGCACATGACCGGTGACATCTTCCGCGGGTACCTGCTCGACGGGTTCTTCAACCTCGCCGGGGTCCTGACCGGCCAGGGCATCCTGCTCGTCGGGCATGATGACCGAGGCGGTGGTCACGCCATGGCTGTCCGACCGGGACCTCGCCCTGCAGAACGTGCGCTACGTGATGAACGCCGCCGCCGGGCTGGCCGAGGACTTCCAGCCCGCTCCCGGTGGGCTGATCGCCGCGCGGGCCGACCAGGTGCTCGACGAGGCCGTGGACCTCCTGGGCCGGATCGTCGACGACGGGCTGCTGCCGGCGATCGCCGACGGCACGTTCGGCCTGATGAAGCGCCCCGCCGACCGGGGCAAGGGCCTCGACGGGGTCATGCGGCGCGCTGAGGGCTACCTGAACCCGGTGTCGCAGGTCCTCGAGGAGGTCCCGGCATGAGCACTGTCATCCGGCCCTACGGCGACGCCACCGGCGACGGCATGGTGCAGGTGTCCTTCACGTTGCCGATCCCGCACGACAAGCGGGCCGAGGGAGCCGCCGCCCAGCTCGCGCGGAAGATGGGCATCGACCCCGCCCTGGTGGTCCACGCCAAGCCCATGGGTCCTGACTTCACCTTCTTCGTCGTCTACGGCCGGGTCAACCACCTCGTGGAGCTGGACAAGGTCGAGGTGTTCGAGCGCGACTACCCGCTGCTGACCCCGAAGGAGGTCAACGCCCGGATCAAGAAGCGCCTGCGACGACCGCTGGTGGTGGTGGGGGCGTGCATCGGGTCCGACGCGCACACCGTCGGCATCGACGCGATCCTCAACATCAAGGGCTTCGCCGGCGAGAAGGGCCTGGAGTACTACTCCAGCCTCGAGGTGCACAACCTCGGGGCGCAGGTCTCGGTCCCCGAGCTGGTGGCCACGGCCGGGACGGTCAAGGCCGACGCGGTCCTCGTCTCGCAGGTCGTCACCCAGCGCGACGCGCACCTGCACAACACCACGGAGATGACGGCAGCCTTCCGGGAGGCGTTCCCCCGGGAGCGCCGCCCGGTGATCGTCGTCGGCGGTCCGCGCTTCGATGAGTCGATGGCCGACGAGCTCGGGGTCGACCGCATCTTCGGCAAGGGCACCACACCGGGCGAGGTCGCCTCGTACCTGGTGCACCGACTGGTCAGGGGAGGGATGATCATGACGTCGCAGGAGGCGGTCCCGGCAGGTCCGGCGGTGGGGTTCCAGGTGGTGCACCGACGCTATGTGCCCTACTCCCACGCCCACTACGCCGGCAACCTCGTGGACGGTGCCTACGTCCTGGCGCTGTTCGGGGACGTGGCCACCGAGCTGATGATCCACACCGACGCGGACGAGGGGCTGTTCGCCTCCTACTCCGACGTCCAGTTCCGCAGCGCCCTGCGGGGCGGGGACGTCGTCGAGGTCACCGCGACCCTCGTGCGCGCCGGGCGCCGCAGCCGGGAGATCGACTTCGCGGCCCTCGTCGTCTGCCGGGGGACCCCCGAGCGGGGCGACAACGCCGCAGAGGTCCTGGCCGCAGCCGTTGCTGATCACCACGGCGAGGGGCACGGTGGTCGCCCCGGCGTGAGCCGAGGACGGCGGCCCGGAGCTCGCCCAGCGGAGGTCGGCCGCGAGTCCGGCGGCGGCCGCTGCGACGGTCAGGGATGATGTGCCGGTGACCGCCGACACCTCGACCCGAGTGGCGGCGCGCGCGTTCCTGCCCCGGCTGGCTGTCGGCTCGGGCGGCAGCGGGACTGCTGGCACTCGCGTTCCCGCCCTTCGACCTCCTCGCGGGTTGGGCGGCCGTGCCTGCCGTTGCTGCCCTGGTGTGGTCGTTCCGGGGCCTCTCGCGGGCGCGCGGTGCGCTGCTCGGGCTGGTGGCCGGGATGGTGTTCTTCCTGGTCCTGCTCGACTGGATGCGGGTGCTCGGCCCGGACGCGTGGCTGGTCCTGTCATTGCTGTGCGCCTCGTTCTGGGCCGCCGCGGGCGCGCTGCTTCCCGGCCTGCTGTCCCGACGGTGGTGGGTCCTGACCGTGCCGCTGCTGTGGGTCGTCATGGAGGCGCTGCGTGGGCGGATCCCCTGGGGTGGGTTCCCGTGGGGGCGCCTGGCATTCGGCCAGGCGGACACCGCCCTCGATCGGCTGGGCGGCGATCGGGGGTCCGGCGCTGGTCACCTTCGCCGTGGCACTGGCAGGCACGGTGCTCCTCGCCGCGGGGGATGCCCTGCGATCCGCACGTCCGCGCGGGGCGCTGATCGCCGCGGGCGTCATCGGTGCGCTCGTGGTGGGCGGCGCCCTGGCCCGCGCAGCCGACTGGGGTGGCCCCGACGGGCCGTCCGAACAGATCGCGATCGTCCAGGGCAACGTCCCGAGGCTGGGCCTGGACTTCAACGCCCAGCGCCGGGCCGTCCTGGACAACCACGTGCGCGCCACCCAGGAGCTCGCCCTCGAGGTGGCCGCCGGCACGCAGCCGCAGCCGGTGGCCGTCATCTGGCCGGAGAACTCCTCGGACATCGACCCGTTGCGCAACGCCGACGCGGGCCAGCAGATCGACGTGGCTGCCGACGCGATCGGCGCGCCGATCCTCGTGGGCGGAGTCGTGATCAACCCCGCCGACCCGCCGCGCGAGGACCATCCCGGGTCGGTCCTCAATGTGAGCCTGGTCTGGGATCCGGTGACCGGGCCGGGGGAGACCTACGTGAAGCGCCACCCCGTGCCCTTCGGCGAGTACCTTCCCTTCCGCGACATCCTCAGCCGCTTCATCACCCGGTTCGACCGCATCCCACGCGACTTCGCCGGCGGGGACGAGGTCGGGTTCCTCACCATCGGCCCGGTCCCGAGCGGGGTCGTCATCTGCTTCGAGATCGCCTACGACGACCTCGTGCGCGACGCCGTCCGCGCGGGCGGGCAGGTCGTCGTGGTGCAGACCAACAACGCCACCTACGGCGGGACCGGTCAGCCGGAGCAGCAGCTGGCCATCACCAGGGTCCAGGCGGTCGCCAGCGGGCGCACCGCCCTGGTTGCCGCGACGTCGGGCATCAGTGCGGTGATCGGGCCCGATGGGCGCGCCACCTGGCAGACCGCCGAGTTCACCTCGGACTCGACCGTGACTGCCGTGCCGCTGCGCGCCGGTCTGACCCCGGCCATGCGCATCGACGGCCTGTCCGAGCTGATCGCCCTGCTGGCCCTGGTGGCTCTGGTGCTCATGGGACGCTGGGGGAGCCCGCGGGCGGGACCTGCTCAGGACTAGTCGCTCACCGTGTCGGACGCGCTCCCGGGAGTGATGCGTGTCACACTCATGCCCGAATCACTGGCCTAGGAGGAGACGTCATGGGTGCATGGATCGGGACCATCATCGGGGCGCTGTTCGCGGGCATCATCATCGGCCCGCTGGCCCGTCTGGTGATGCCGGGCAAGCAGGACATCGGCATCTTCGCAACGATCGGCGCTGGGGCCGTCGGCGCCCTCGTCGGCGGTGGGATCGCCCAGCTGCTGGGCGTGGGTGACACCGCGGGGATCGACTGGATCAAGCTCGCGCTGCAGATCGGGTCAGCCGCCCTGGCCGTCGTTCGGCCTCCTGGCGATGAAGAAGCCGTCGTAGCGGCTGGCCCGGCCGTGACCGGGGCTCACACCTCGATGAAGACCTCGTCGTCCTCGACGATGACGGTGTAGGTGGTCAGCGGCGCCGGCTTGCGCCCGGCGGAGATGCAGCTTGCGCGACCATGAGGGCATCGATCGGCCGGCGACACCCGGGCGCCCAGTCGAGGTTCTCGCCACTGCGGACCACGAACCGGGAGTTGTGCCACGGGCACTGGATGACCCCGTCGGCGTACTTGCGCCCGCCGGGCCCGGACGTCAGGGACAGGCCCAGGTGCGGGCACTTGTTGTGCGCGGCGCACAGGCCCTCGGCGTCCTGGACGACGATCACCTTCGCGCCCTCGACCTCAACCTCGGTGATGACCCCCGCGGGGAAGTCCTCGACCCGACCGATCCGAACCCTGCGTGCCATGGTGGCCGCCTCTCGTTGCGATGCCCGTGACGCTACCAGTCCGGCGCGGTGCCGCATCCCGGCGCGCGCGCATCCCTCGCGCGGGGCACGTGCTCTGGCACACTGGCCGCGAAGTCTGATCGGGCTCCCCATCCGGGCGGAGCCCAGCGAGCGGTAGGGGAGTGCGATGGATCTCGACACGGACGCCACGGAACCCAAGGGCGGCATCGGGGCCGGCGCGATCGCCACGATCGGCGGACTGGGCGTGCTGCTGGTCTTCATCCTCCAGAACACGGCAGCCCGTCACGCTCCAGTTCCTCTTCTGGGACTTCACCTGGCCGGTGTGGCTCTACACGATCGTCGTGGCCGTCTTCGGCGCGCATCGTGTGGTTCGGCCTCGGCGTGATGCGCCGGCGCCGGCGTCGCAAGGCGCGCCGCGACGCCCGCTGAGGCCGGGGCCGTCGGGCGCCGGCCCGACTCCTGGGCGCCGGGCGCATGGGACAATGGTGGGGTGACTGAGCAGTTCGCCGACCTCGGCCGGATCCTGGTGATCATCCCGACGTACAACGAGAAGGAGAACGTCGAGCGGATCACCGCGCGCGTCCGCGCGGCCGTGCCCGAGGCCGAGATCCTGGTGGCCGACGACAACTCACCGGACGGCACCGGCGCGATCGCCGACGAGCTCGCGGCCGCCGACGACCACATCCACGTCCTGCACCGCCTGGGCAAGGAGGGCCTGGCCGCGGCCTACATGGCCGGCTTCGCCTGGGGCCTGGAGCGCGGCTACGACGTGCTGATCGAGATGGACGCCGATGGCTCCCACCAGCCCGAGCAGCTGCCCACGATGCTCGACGCCCTGCGCGACGCCGACCTGGTGCTGGGCTCGCGATGGATCCCGGGCGGCGAGGTCGTCAACTGGCCGAAGTCCCGGGAGTTGCTCTCCCGCGGTGGCAACCTGTACACCCGCATGGCCCTCGACGTCCCGCTGCACGACGCGACGGGTGGGTACCGGGTGTTCCGCGCCAGCACGCTGCGCGCGCTCGAGCTGCACAACGTGGCCTCGCAGGGGTACTGCTTCCAGGTGGACATGGCCCGGCGCACCGTCCAGTCGGGGATGCGCGTCGTCGAGGTCCCGATCACCTTCGTGGAGCGCGAGTACGGGACGTCGAAGATGAGCGGGAGCATCGTGCGCGAGGCCCTGTGGCGGGTGACCGTGTGGGGCGCGCAGGAGCGCGCCGAGAAGGCCAGGGCGGCTGTGCGGCGCCGCCGCGACGCCCGGGCCTCCCGGCGCGGGGCGGCAGGAGGTCGCTAGATGGCCCGCTTCCTCACCCTCGCGCTCCTCGCGCTGCTGGCGGTGGCCGAGGTTGCCGCCGTCCTTGCGCTGGTCGACGCGTTCGGCGGCCGCCGTGGCCCTGCTGGTGCTGCTCCTGGATGTGGTGGCCGGCCTGGCCGTGATCCGCTGGGGCGCACGCAGCCTGCCCCCGGCGCGCGGGTGGCGGATCGCCGCAGGCGTGTTCATCGCCCTGCCCGGGCTGGTGCTCGACCTCGTGGGGCTGGCCCTGCTGGTTCCCGCCGATCCAGCGGTGGGTCTCCGGGCACGTCCTGCGTGGCACCGAGGCGGCGATGCGCAAGCGCGGCGTCTCGGTGATCACCGTGACCGACGCCTCCGGCGCCCAGCGCACGACAGTCGTCCCGGGTGACGTGATCCCGGGCCAGGTCGTGGAGGGGGACGCCGCACCCGCCGACTCGTCGGCGGGGACACGCAACGGACCGGGCCGGCAGTGAGCCGGAACCCGGTCCGAGGGTGGTGCGCGGCGAGATCGCCGGCCCGAACGACTAGCCGATCACGCCGAGCGGCGGATCTCCTCGCCACGCATCTCGCGCAGGACGTCGAGGCGCTCCTCGAGGACCTCCTCGAGCTCAGCGAGGGTGCGTCGCTCGAGCAGCATGTCCCAGTGGGTGCGCACGTGCTTCTCCGGCTTGCGCTCGGGCTCGACGCCGTCGCGCAGGACGGCCGGTCCGCCGCAGGTGGCGCACTCCCAGTCGAAGGGGATCTCGGCCTCATCGGAGAAGGGCAGCGTGGTCGCGTGACCGGCCGCGCAGTCGTAGGTGGTCATCTGCCGGGTCGCGAAGTCCACGCCCGCGTCGCTCTCGTAGCTGGTCGATCCCAGCCGCGTCCCGCGAACAGCGCCGTTGCCCATGATGTCGTGCCTTTCCGCGTGTGTGCCCGATAGGGCCAGTCACGCACCCGGCGGCTGGATGCAGCCGCACAAGTGAGTAACAACGATTGACTCGTCCTACATTCCCCGGCAACGCGGACCCCAAACGCGCGATGATGCGCAGATGCGGAGCGTGAAGGTGAAGGCACGTGCCGTGGGCACGATTCCCCTGGCCGAGGTCTCGGGACTGGCCCATGGTAGCGGTCCCGGCGGCAACCCGGTGCTCATTGCCATCGGCGACCGTGCCGGTGCTGTCGCGTGGGCGTCCACCGAGCTGGGCATGTCGGGGGGTCCGTGGGAGACCGTCGAGCTCGGCAGCGCGTCGGGCACCCGGATCGAGGACGGCGCCGCCCAGCTCGAGGCCCTCGCCGCCGACGGTGCCGGGGGGGTGCTGCTCGTCCAGGAGGCCCCCAACCGCGCGGAGTTCGTCGTGGCCGCCGAGCGTCGCGTGGTCGCCGAGATCGCGCTGGTGATGCCCGACATCCCCGATGCGGTGGGGTATCCGCGCGCTGCGGGAGTCCTGGCTGGATCCGGACTGCTCGCACGCCGAGGGAGTCGTGCTGCTTCACGGGGGCCGGCTGCTGGTCGTCAAGGAGAAGGATCCCGCGGCGCTCGTCGAGTTCGGCCCGCGGGCGAGCTGCCCTCAGGCTTCGGCCCGGATCGCTGGCTCGCCCCCGACGAGGCCTGGGCCGTGGGGGCGGGGGAGGTCGCGCTCGTCGCGCTGGCCGCGTGGTACCCCGACCAGGAGCTGGCCGACGCATGCCCGGACCTCAGCGATGCCGATGTCGGCGGCGGTGACCTCGTCGTGCTCAGCGACAAGGGCAGCGCCTTCGCGGTGGTCGGCGCCCACGATCCCGCGAGCGATCCGTTCGACGGGAGGGTCTCCGCCGACGTCGTGGTCCGGGTCAAGGGCCTCGCGGACAAGCCCGAGGGCCTGGTCGTGCTGCCCGACGGCGACGTCCTGATCGCCTGCGACATGCGCGCAGTCGATCGGCAGAACCTGTTCCTCGTGGCCGGGTCGGACTGGAACCCGTCAGGAACCTAGTCCCAGGACCCCCGGCCGATCAGGACCTCGCGCAGCACGGTGGGTCGGTCTGTGACCAGCCCGTCGACCCCGAGGTCGAGCAGGGCCTGCATCTCGACCGGGTCGTTGATGGTCCAGACGTGCACCTGCACGCCACGGCGGTGGGCCCGCTGGACGAACCGGCGCGTCACGACCGGGATGCCCCGCGCGCGGTGGGGGACCTGCGCGGCGCACGCGGGGGAGTGGTCCGGTGCGCCGAGGACCAGGCGTGCCACCTCCGAGGGTCCCATCGAGGTCGCCAGTCGTGGGCCTGCCTGCTGCCTGAGCCTCGTGAGTCGGGCGGTGGAGAAGGCGGCGGCGCACACGCGGTCCCACGCATCGGCGTCGGCCACGGCCCGCAGGAAGGGCGCGATCGTGTCGTCGGACTTCACGTCGACGTTGAAGCGGACCTCGGGCCAGCGTTGCAGCGCCTCGGCCAGCGTGATCGGGGCCTGACCATCGGCCATCCGGGCTGATCGGACCTGGGCCAGCGGCATCGCGGACAGCTGGCCCGTGGCGTCGGTGGTCCGGTCCAGCGTCGCGTCGTGGAAGACGACCGCGTGCCCGTCGATCGTGGCCCGCACATCGGTCTCGATCCAGCGGTAGCCGAGGTCCACGGCGTGCTGGAACGCCAGGGGGGAGTTCTCCGCGGACTCGGCTGCTCCTCCGCGATGGGCGAGCGCCAGGGGGTGGGCGTCGTCGAGGAAGGGATGGGTCGGTCGTGACACCTCAGCGACGGACCTTCAGGAAGTCCGATCCGCTCGCGCTCCAGCGCCCGTTCGGCCTGCTGGACGCGCGCCCGCCACTTGCCGCTGCGGGGAGGGACGGCCTGGAGGGTCGCCCGTCCGTCGGCACCGGAGGCCACCACAGCCACCTGCCGGTACTTCCTGGAGCCGGAGGGCCGGAACTCGAAGCGCACCAGCGTGGGGACGGGGTCGCCCCGCCAGATCCTGTCGGGGTACCGGGCCTGGACCTGGACGGTGAAGGCAGTGGCCTGCCCACGACGCCCCGGCTCACCCAGGGCGTTGAAGCCCCTGAGACGCACCCGGGCATCGGCGGGGAGACCCGTCGAGGTCATCGTCAGGGCGGCGGCCACAGCGCGATCAGCGCGGACGATGCCCTGGCCGAGCTGGTCGTCGCGACCGTTGCCGCTGATGTCGTCGGCGGCAGTCATCTGCACCACGGAGGCAGCCTCGGCGGCGTTGAGTGCGGGGTTGGCCGAGAGCACGAGGGCCACGGCGGCCGCGACGTGGGGTGCCGCGAACGACGTGCCGGACTCCTCGTCGTAGCCGACGCCCGGGAGTGCGGCCAGCACCCCCTCACCGGGGGCGGCGATGTCGATGTGCGGCCCGGTGTTGGAGAAGCCCGAGGGGTTCCCGGTCCGGTCCACGGAGGCGACTGCCAGGACGTTGGGCGACGCCGCGGGGTACTGCACCTGGTTGCCGGTCAGGTAGCTGTTGCCACCCGCGGCCACCACGACCGCACCCCTGGCGAATGCGTAGGCACAGGCCTGGTCCAGGACCGGGTCCTGGTCCGGGCCCCCCAGGGAGAGGTTGATGACCCGCGCGCCGGCATCGGCGGCGGCGATGATGCCGCGCGCCACGGTGCTGCTGTCGCCGTAGCCGGCGGGGTCGAGCGCGGAGACCGGGAGGATCGTGGCCTGCGGTGCCACGCCGGCCATGCCGATCGCGTTGAGGGAGCCGGCGATGATGCTGGCCACGCGGGTGCCATGCCCGTTCTGCTCGGGGGCCGGGGTCACGTCGGGGAGCAGGTCGATCTCGGGCAGGACACGTCCGGCGAGATCGGGGTGCGCGGCGTCGATCCCGGTGTCGATGACGGCGACGACGACGTTGGCGCCCTGGCTCGAGGCCCAGGCATCGGGGGCTCCGACCATCGGGAGGTTCCACTGCGACGGGCCCAGTGGCTCGGGGTTGATCGCCTCGAAGGCGCGCAGTCGTGTGGTGGGGGCGGCGACGACCCCCGGCTGGGCGTCGAGGTCCGCAGCCAGGTCCGCGGCCTCGGCGGACGAGTCCGCGCGCAGCTTGGTGACGGTGGGCGTCCCCGCGCCGTTCTGCACGAGCACGGAGACCTCGTTGGACGTCGACCGCAGGCTCTCATCCGTGTCGGTCACGTCCTGAGCCGGCACCGGGAGGGTGACCCCGTCCGGGAGACCCAGCGCCGCGGGCGTGGGATCGCTCGCCACCGGGGCTTCGGGAGCCGCATCGTCGGCCGCGGCCGGCGACATGCCCGCCAGCAGGGCCATGGCCGCGACGCCCGCGATGAGCGGGCGGGTGAACCGGGGCACGGCAGGCTCCTCGCGGGGTGGATGCGGCGTTCTGTGACCAGTATGGGGGCCCGGGGGTCCGAGGGCGTTCCACCGTGTCGTTCGGTCAGGCTAAGGCGACCTAAACCCGATGTCGTGGCAGGTGGGCCATGATGGGCCCGTGCCCGCCTCGCAGCCTCCCGCTCGAGCAGGGTCCGGGGGAGGGCCGGACCACGACGCCGGGGTGGGTCGGGCCTTCCTGCGGCTGGGCTTGACCTCCTTCGGTGGTCCCGTGGCGCACCTGGGCTTCTTCCGCACTGAGTTCGTCGAGCGACGCAGGTGGTTGGGGGAGTCCCAGTACGCCGATCTCGTGGCGCTGGCCCAGTTCCTGCCCGGGCCGGCGAGCTCGCAGGTCGGGATGGGGATCGGACTCCAGCGTGCGGGCATCCCCGGCTCGCTGCGAGCGTGGCTGGGGTTCACGCTTCCGTCGGCGGTTCTGCTCATCTCCGCTGGTGTGGCCGTCGGGAGCGGTGTCGTGGTGCCCGGGGGAGCGGTCGCCGGCCTGAAGGTGGCTGCGGTCGCGGTCGTCGCTGTCGCCGTCGTGCAGATGGCCCGGACCCTGTGCGTCGGATGGCTGCGGGCGCTCGTGGCCATCGCCTCCGGCGTGGCCGTCCTGGCGGTTCCCACCGTCTGGATGCCGTCGCTGGTCCTGGTCGGCGCCGCCGTGGTCGGCCTGATGCTCGTTCGCGATTCCGAGGGGGGCCCGGGCGCGCCGGACTCCACGTCAGGGGGCGCCCGGACTCTCCCCCTGGGTGCCGAATGCCGCCCTGTCCGGGTTCCTGGTCCTCCTGCTCGGGCTGCCGGTGGTGGCCCGCCTCTGGCCCGAGCAGTGGGTGGTCCTCCTCGCCGGCTTCTACCGTGCAGGGGCGTTGGTCTTCGGGGGCGGGCACGTCGTGCTGCCGATGCTCGAGGAGGTCGTGGTCGGCTCCGGTGCGGTGAGCCAGGCGGATTTCGTGGCCGGATACGGCCTTGCCAATGCCGTTCCGGGGCCGTTGTTCACCTTCGCCGGGTACCTGGGGGCGGTCGCCGGGGGACTGCCGCTCGGGATCGCGGCCGTCATCGCCATCTTCCTGCCCGGGTAC
Organism: uncultured Actinomycetes bacterium; assembly: GCA_963812395.1. Lineage (GTDB taxonomy): Bacteria > Actinomycetota > Actinomycetes > S36-B12 > CAIYMF01 > Prado023. Next base: position 20,156 of record CAWEVG010000042.1, on the reverse strand, counting down.
CTGCTCGTCGTGGGGGTCCTCGGCCACTGGCACAGGCTCGCCGGTGACGTGCGCGTGCGCCGGGCGCTCGCGGCGATCAACGCGGCGGTCGTCGGGCTCCTGGCCGCTGCCCTCTATGACCCGGTCTGGATCTCCGGGATCACGGGGTGGGCCGAGCTCGTGCTGGCAGCAGCCGCCTTCGTCTCGCTGACGACCTTCCGGGTGGCTCCGCATGTCGTGGTGCTCGGGTGCGCACTGCTGGGCTGGGTCCTCCTCGGGTGAGGGCTCACGCCGGGGGCGGTGTCACCGCGCCGAGTGCCGACTGGCAGGCTAGAACCGGCCCCTGGTTCAGGCGGTTCGAGGAGGCGCGATGCAGCAGCAGCCGGTGCAACGGGCCGAGGCCATCATCCACGGCCATCGGGTCGCCTACCGAGTGGCCGGTGATCCGACCCTGCCGGTCCTGATGCTCATCCACGGGATCACCAGCAGCAGCGCGACCTGGGATCCGGTGATCCCCGCGCTGTCGGAGCACGTCCATGTCATCGCACCCGACCTCTACGGCCACGGGGCCTCGGACGTGCCCGGGGCGGACTACTCGCTCGGTGGCTTCGCGACCCAGATCCGCGACCTGATGGACACTCTCGGGCACGACCGCGCCACGATCGTCGGCCATTCCCTGGGCGGCGGGGTGGCGATGCAGTTCGCCTACCAGTACTTCGAGCACACGGAGCGACTCGTCCTGGTCGACAGTGGGGGATTCGGCCGGGAGGTCAGCAAGGCGCTGCGGGCGGGCACGATGCCCGGGGTGGAGCTGGTCCTTCCGATCATCGCGAACCGTCACGTGCGCAACGCAGGCCTGGCGGCGTCCCGGGTCCTGGGCCGGATGCCCGTGCGGCCACGGCCCCGGCCGTCGACCGTCGAGGTGGTCCGGGGCTACTCGAGCCTGTCCGAGAGCCCGTCGCGTGCGGCGTTCGTCCACACCCTGCGCAGTGTCGTCGAGCCCGGGGGGCAGCGGGTCAGCGCCGTCGACCGGCTGTACCTCACCGAGGGCCGGCCGACGCTGATCGTCTGGGGAGCCCGCGACACCGTCATCCCGGTCGCCCATGCCTACCACGCCCACGACGTGATCCCGGGCAGTCGGCTGGAGATCTTCGAGCAGTCCGAGCACTTCCCGCACATGGACGAGCCGTCCCGGTTCGCGCGCGTCATGATCGACTTCCTGACCACCACCGAGCCGATGCATCTCGACCGGGCCACGATGCGCGAGCGGATGGCCCAGCGCACCCGCGAGCACCACGAGGCCGGCGAGCGCGCGGAGGCCGAGAGGCTGGCACACGAGGCTGCCGAGCTGGAGATCGCAGCGGGCGAGGGATTCGGCGACGACTGGACCGAGGGCGACGGCTCCACCGAACCCACCTGACCGGCCGTCGATGGCTGCCTGCGTGAGCAGTCGCGCCCGACGAGCGGGAGGTGACGGCCTGATCGAGCCCGGCAGGTGATCGTGCCGGCACCTCGTCGGGGCACCTCTCGGGCGCCAGGGCTGGCACTCTCCCGGTGCGAGTGCTAACTTGGAACTGCCCCTCATGGAGACGAGGAGGTGGTTGAGGTGGCAACTCGATTCGATCCGTTCCGTGACCTCGATCGGCTCGCGGAGCGCATGTTCACGTCGGCGGTCGACCTCGGTCAGGCCATGCGCGCCATGCCGATCGACCTGTACCGGGACGGCGATCACTGGATCCTGCTGTGCGACCTTCCGGGCATTGATCCCGGATCGATCGACGTGGATGTCGACGGTCGCGTCCTGACCATTCGCGCACAGAGGGCCGCGGGGCCCGAGGGCGTCGAATGGCTGGCGGCAGAACGGGTGAGCGGGACCTTCGCCCGCCAGCTCACGCTCGGCGACGGCGTCGACCTGGAGAACATCGCGGCGTCGTACACCAACGGCGTGCTGATGCTCACGCTGCCGGTTGCCGAGGCGGCCAAGCCGCGCAAGATCGCGGTCGACTCAGGCGAGGCAGCGCCGATCTCGCTGCCCACCGGCGACGCCAGCTGAATGCGGTGCGTGGTGAGGGCCGGCGGCGAGTGCTGCTGCCGGCCCCGCCGCGACGGTCCTGCCGGATCGCGTCGGGTCTGAGCGGATCGCGTTCGTCGAAACCCGACGAGATCTGCTGCGGGGCCCAGTGAATCCGACGCGATCCTCGAGTGGGCTCCGCCTCGGGACGCTCGTGGTGTATGACCGATAATGCACATTATGTAAGGTACACGCGTTCGGCCGCCTCTGGGCTACCGGCCGCGCGACGACGAGAGGGCCCCCACCTTGCGGTGGAGGCCCTCCCAAGACTGAGCGGCGGTCAGATGACGCGCACGTTCTCCGCCTGCGGGCCCTTCTGGCCCTGCGTGATGTCGAACTCGACGCGCTGGTTCTCGTCGAGCGAACGGTACCCGTCAGCCGCGATGGCCGAGAAGTGGACGAAAACGTCCGGACCGCCGCCGTCCTGAGCGATGAAGCCGAAGCCCTTCTCGCCGTTGAACCACTTGACTGTGCCTTGTGCCATTTCGTATTTCCTTTGTGTGTGCTGTGTCTGCAGGGCCAACGCAAGTGCCGATCCCTGGGCTGCCTCGGTGGGCCGGCCAGAAATCAAAACGCCCGTCGGAGAATCCGCGGGCGTCCCAACGTGTGGCGAAACCTGCTGTTGCAGCGTTGACAACGGTAGCACGGATCTGTCCGGGAGTCCCATAGGTCGGGCAGATCCGCTCCCTCAATCAGGCCCTGGGCCCCTGCTCGCGCACCGTCCGCACGGCGGTCATCGCGGAGTCGAGGTCCGCCAGCCACTCCCCCTGGTGCTGGGCCACGAGGCGCACGCACCAGGCCAGGGCATCGGATCGCGAACGCGCCACACCGGCTTCCACGAGGGTGTCCAGGACGATCCGTTGCGGCTGGGACAGGCGGGTCATGACCGGCACCGAGAGCCGGGTGAAGATCTCGGTGGTCTCCCCGCAGGTCGCCCCCCACGTGACCTTGCGCCCTGTGCTCGACTCCAGCTCCTTGGCGATCGCGATCCGCGCGGAACGGGTCTCCTCGCGGAAGCGTCGGATCCTGCCCGACTGGCCCTCGGCGGCGCCTGACTCCGGCGCGCTGACGGTGCCCACGATCGTGATCTCCTCGCGGTCCCCCACCACGGTGAAGGACTCGAACCACCCGTCGGGGAGCCGGCCCTCGAGCCAGCCGGTGATGCGTGCGTCTTCCTGTGTTGTTGTCATGTAAGGATGTAATCACACCTACATGCCACCGTCAACAGGTCGCCTCAACCTCGCGACAGGGGTCGGAGGGCCGCTGGTCAGTGGGCGACTGGAGCATTCGACGCCAGCCACTCCAGCAGGGCAGCGGTGACCTCCTCGGCCGCTTCGTTCTGGACGAAGTGCCCTGCCGACTCGATGGGCACGACCGTGGCCTCGTTGGGGAACGCAAGCGTGGTCCGCAGGGCCTCGGCGCTGACCATCTCCTGGCCGAGGAAGGCGTCGTGGACGCCCCAGATGATCAGCACGGGGACGGAGATCGGATGCGGGGTGCGCGCCGAGTGGCGCAGTGCCCCGCGCAGCGCGCCGCTGAAGGCCGCGCGGTACCAGTTGATCGGGCCGCGGGCGTCGTCCTCGGTGGCGAAGGCCTCGGCGTACGGTGTCAGGGCCTCGCGGTCCCAGACCCCCCGGACGTAGGAGCCCCCGCGCAGCATCCCCGGCATGGAGCGGTTCACGAACCTCTCAGGCAGGACGGGCAACTGGAAGAAGAACATGTACCAGGACTTGCGCAGCTGTCGCGGACTGCGCAGCAGGTGCTGGCCGAGCACTCGTGGGGGTGGGCAGTTCATCGCGACGAGGGCGGTCACTCGCCCCGGGTAGAGCTGGGCGACGGTCCACGCCACTCCCCCGCCCCAGTCGTGGCCGACCACGACCGCGCGCTCAGCGCCCACCGCATCGAGCATCGCAACGACGTCGGCGGCAAGGTCCGCGGTGGCGTACGAGCCGTCGCGCACGGATCCCGCGTACCCGCGCTGGTTCGGGGCGAGGACGCGGTACCCGGCGGCGGCGAGCTCGGGGACCTGATGGCGCCACGAGATGTTGAGCTCGGGGAATCCGTGGAGCAGGACGATGACCGGACCGTCCTCGGGGCCCTCGATGATGGTCTGGAAACCGCCACGTCGGGTCTGCAGGAGGGTCATCCCCCGATCCTGTCGCATCGACTCAGGCCAGCGAGCGGCGCACCCCGTCGAGCACGTCGGAGATCGAGTCGCGCACGACCACCTCGGCATCGTCGTCGTAGGGGGTCGGCTCGGCGTTGACGATGGCCAGCGTCCGGGCGACTCCGGCCAGGCCGGCGACGGGGTTCACCTGCAGCGAGGTCCCGATCGCCACGAGCAGGTCCGCCTCGTGTGCGGCGCTGAACGCGGCATCGAGCACCTCGGGGTCCAGGGACTGGCCGAACGAGACGGTCGCAGTCTTGAGGATCCCTCCGCAGAGCACGCACGGCGGGTCGGGCTCCGGGCGGGCCAGCACCTCAGGTGTCGGCCAGCGGCCCCCGCAGGACATGCAGGCCACCTCCCAGAGCGTTCCGTGCAGCTCGAGGACGCCGAGGGATCCGGCGCGCTGGTGCAGGCCGTCGATGTTCTGGGTCATCAGGGTGCCGAGATGGGCGGAGCGTTGGAGCTCGGCCAGGGCGTGGTGACCACGGTTCGGCTGAGCGGTCCAGGCCGGGTTCTCCCGGCGGTTGGCCCATGCCTGCCGGCGGACCTCGGGGTCGCGCATGTAGGTGGTGATGTCGAACATCGCCTGGGCGCCGGGGTTGCGGGTCCAGAGCCCGTTGGGTCCGCGGAAGTCGCTGATCCCTGAGTCCGTGCTGACTCCCGCGCCAGTCAGCACCGCGACTCGTGTCGATCCCCGCCACAGATCCGCCAACTCGTCCGCGTTCCCCATGTGCCCCATGATGGCCCAGCGCAGGCGGGGCGCGCGATGATGGGCCGGTGCCGACCCCCGAGCCGATCCCCCAGTGCGTCCCCGACCTCGCCGCACGCGTCGTGGACGCGGCGCCGCGCTGCGGGTCCACGCGGCTGGTGTGCATCGACGGGCCGGCCGGCTCCGGGAAGACGACCCTGGCCGAGGCCCTGGCCCAGGCGCTGGGCGGTGTCCCCGTGGTGCACATGGACGACCTGTACGAGGGCTGGGCGCAGGCGCTGGGAGACCCCCTGGCCGCCCGCGTCGAGGCCTGGCTCCTGGTCGGGTGGGAGGCCGGGCTGCCGGGGATGCACCCGAAGTACGACTGGGCCCTGGGGCGTTACGCCGAATGGGTGACAGTGCCGGTCGCCCCGGTGGTCATCCTCGAGGGCTGCGGCAGCGGGTCAGCGCTGATCCGGTCACGATCCAGCCTCGTCGTCTGGGTGGAGGCGCCTGCCGAGCTCCGGCTCCAGCGGGGACTGGAGCGCGACGGACCGGCCCTGTCGGCCCAGTGGCGCCAGTGGCAGGCCCACGAGGAGGCCCACTTCGCGACCGACGGCACGCGTGCGGCGGCCGACGTGATCGTGGATGGGGTCAGCGGCCGGATCGCGCGGTGAGCCGAAGCCGGGCCGTCCCTACATGGGCGGCCACGGCAGCGAGGGCCACTCGGCACCGGGCATGGGGAAGGTGCCCGCCTCGACCAGCGTGGCGAGGCGGCCCTGGGCGGCCCGGACCTCCGCGCTGGACAGGTGGGCGGCCCTGTGCGGGGTGTCACTCCCCCACTGCTCGACCAGCGCCCGGAAGGCCTCCGTGCCGTCGGCAACCTCCGCACGCAGGCGATCCGGGATGGGCTCACCGGCCCAGCCCCACAGCACCGTGCGCAGCTTGTTCTCGGCGTGGAAGGTCACGCCGTGGTCGATCCCGGCGACCGACCCGTCGGCGCGGCGCAGGACGTGACCGCCCTTGCGGTCGGCGTTGTTGACCAGGGCATCCAGGAGGACCATCCGCTGCAGCTCGGCGCTGGACTCATGGGCCAGCACGATCGCCGCGCCGTCCGCGTCGCGACCCTCGGCGACCTCGCACCACCCCTCGGGAACCTGATCCGAGGGGAACAGCGCGACGGGGTCGTCGTCGACGGCCTCCACCCACGCCTGGCACATGCCGGCGCCGAACGGGCCCTCCTCGCGCCAGGTCGTCGGCGGGATCAGGTCCCAGCCGAAGCAGCGGGCCGCCTCGGCGGTCAGCACCTCACGGGCAGCCAGGGCCGCGCCGGGGAAGTCCCAGAGCGGGCGCTCCCCCGACACCGGCTTGTAGATGCAGCGCAGCGGCCCGGCGTCGGTGGTGACCTCGGCGAGCAGGGCGAGGTTGGAGGCCTCCGCGAGGCGGCCGAGCACGTGCAGCTCCCCGGTGGCCAGCGCCTGCGGCGGCAGCGTCACCGCTTGTAGCCGTTCGCCCGCGGGCAGATGTGACCCCCCGGGTCCAGCGGCTGCTGGCAGAACGGGCACGGCGGACGTCCGGCCGCGACCACCTTGCGGGCGCGGGCGATGAAGTCGACGGCCTGGCGCAGCGTCGTGCGCACGCGCAGGACCGGCGGGCCGTCATCCTCGTCGTCGAGCTCTGTCGGGTCGAGGTCCTCGTCGGTGCTCTGGCCGTGCAGCTCGAACAGCATCTGGTCGGTCGCGGGATCCCATCCGAACGCGATCGCGCCCACCCGGAACTCCTCGACGAGCGGGACCTCGAGGGCGTCGAGGTCGACCGGACCCGGTTCGGGGACGTCGAGGCCGAGCCGCTGCGCCGACGTCGGCGATCAGGTCCTCGAGCCGGTCGGCCAGCGTCGACACCTGGGTCTTCTCCAGGGCGACGCTGCTGATCAGGTTGCCCGAGCGCGCCTGGAGGAAGAACGTGCGCTCGCCGGGCATCCCGACCGTGCCCGTGACGAAACGCTCCACGGGGTCGTGGACGAGGATCTGGCGGGCCATGCGCGTCAGACTAGCCGGGCTCGCCCGCACCTGCCCGCGGATGGGCGTCGGGTCGGCGCGGGTCCGCCGCCGATCATCCCGTCCCGCCGCCGACCGTCGGGGCCCCCGCGGCGGTGTGCACGGGCAGCGCGCTGCCCGTGTCGTTCATCCGCAGAACCATGGCCCGGTCGCCGTGGTAGCGCACCACGCTCAGCGACCCGGGACCCACCACGATGCGCTGGAACTCGTCGAGGGGCTGGCCCAGCGCGTCGGAGAGGATCGCCTTGATGACGTCCCCGTGGGAGACCACCGCGACGACGCCCTCAGGGTGCCTCGCGGCCCAGTCGGCGACGGCAGCAGTTGCCCGCTGCGCCATCGCGAGCATCGACTCACCGCCCGGGAAGGTCACCGACGAGGGCGCGTCCTGGACGACCGGCCAGAGCGGATCCGTGGCCAGCTCGGCGAGGGCCCGGCCCGTCCAGTCGCCGTAGTCGCACTCGGACGAGTCGGTCGTCGGGATGACGCTCGACGTCCGGGCGATTGGCCAGGGCCCAGTCCGCCGTCTCGACGCAACGCTCGAGCGGGGAGTGCACCACCACGTCGAGGGTGACGGACCGCAGGCGGGTGCCCAGCGTCCTGGCCTGCCGGCGACCCCGGGCATCGAGCAGGACCCCGGGCGTGCGACCGGCCAGGATCCCGGTCGCGTTCGCCGCCGTCCGGCCGTGGCGGATCAACAGGACGGTGGTCACAGTCCCGCAGCCTAGCCACGACCGACCCGGGGTGCGATCATGCCGAGGTGATCGTGGGAATGGGCCGCTACTGCGGGGGCGTCGAGGTCGATGCACCGCAGTCGCAGGTGATCAGGTCCTCGGGAACGCTCACCCCGGATGCCGTGTCGCTGGTCCGGGCGATGTACGAGCGGGCCACATCCGATCCCTCGGACTTCCTCTGGATCGCCCTGGCCTCGCCCTCGCGCAAGGAGCTCGACGCCCTTGCCGAGGTGTTCGCGATCCCTGAGCTCTGGATCGCCGACGCCCTCAACCCGCGACAGCGGGCCAAGGCGGAGTTCTCCGAGGGGGACGGCGCCCTCATCGTGTTCAAGGTGGTCGTCTACGACGAGCCCACATCAGCCATCGAGACCGGCCAGATCGCGCTGATGGTCGGTCCCTCGTACGTGGTCACCGTGCGGTTGGGTCCGGTCGGCTCCCTCGGCCAGGTCCGGCTCGACACGACGGAGCGGCCTGAACTGCTCGCACTGGGGCCGCTCGCTGCCGTCCACGCAATCGCCGATGCCATCGTCGACGGCTACCTCGAGGCCGCCGACGAGATCGGCAAGGACCTCGACACCATCGAGGAGCACGTGTTCTCCCCCGCGGTCACCGACGACAGCGAGGTCATCTACCTGCTCAAGCGCGAGAACCTCGAGCTGCGCCGGGCGGTGTCGCCCCTGGTGGCCCAGGCGCAGCGGCTCGTGGAGGGCCGGATGGCCAACATCCCCGACGAGCTGCGCACGCACTTCCACGACCTCGGGGACCACCTGCTGCGCGTCAACGACTACGTCGAGTCCTACGAGAGCCTCCTGGTGACCATCCTGCAGGCCTCCAACGCCCGGCAGGGCCTGCAGCAGAACACCGACATGCGCAAGATGGCCGCCTACGCCGCCCTCCTGGCCGTCCCGACCGCCCTGGCCGGCATCTACGGGATGAACTTCGAGCACATGCCCGAGCTCTCCTGGCGCTACGGGTACTCCATGGTCCTGCTGGTGATGGCCACGATCCTCAGCCTGATGTACCGGGCGTTCAAGCGGTCCCGCTGGCTGTGAGGCCGGGGCGTCGCGGCGGTCGGCGGCGGCGGTGCCGGCGGCGCTGGCGGTGCCGCGGTCAGGCGTTCTCGAGGACCCCGGTGGTCAGCAGCACCAGGACCAGCGTCCCGAGGGCGATCCGGTAGATCACGAACGGCATGTACGAGTTGGTCGACACGTACCTGATCAGCCACGCGATCACGGCGTAGCCGATGACGAAGGCGATGATCGTGGCCAGGATCGTCGGTCCCCACGCCACCGCCGGGTCCGACCCGATGTCCAGGGCCTGGTAGAAGCCCGAGGCGAGCACCGCGGGGATCGCCAGCAGGAAGGCGTAGCGCGTGGCGGCCTCGCGGGTGTAGCCCATGAACAGGCCCGCGGTGATCGTGGCCCCGGATCGGGAGACGCCGGGGATCAGCGCGAGGGCCTGGCAGAACCCGTAGACGATGCCGTCGCGGACGGTGAGCTCGCCGAGGTCGTGGATCGAGCGTGCCGTCCGGTCGGCGATGCCGAGCAGGATGCCGAAGACGATGAGCGTGAACGACGACCAGGTACAGGTTGCGGGCGACGGTCTCGATCTGGTCGGAGAAGACGAACCCCAGCAGGGCGATCGGGATCGTCCCGATGATGACCAGCCAGCCCATCCGGACGTCGGGGTCACCGCGGGTCTCCGGATGGGCGAACTGGCCGAACCAGGCCTTCAGGATCCGCCAGATGTCCTTGGCGAAGTAGATGACCACGGCCGTCTCGGTGCCGATCTGGGTGACCGCCGTGAACGCCGCGCCCGGGTCGGTCCAGCCGAAGACCTGGGAGAAGATCAGCAGGTGGGCGCTGCTGGAGATCGGCAGGAACTCCGTGAGCCCCTGGAGCACCCCGAGGATCACGGCCTGGGCCCAGGTGATCGGGTCCGTCGTGGTGGCTGCGGTCGTCGTCGCGGCCAGCGCCGTGAGCGGTGCGATCATCGCGGATCTGCCTCCCGTGCCGGGGCCGGACAGCGGCCCTGCATCGTCCCTCGACTGCCGCGCACGTGCGCCTCCTCGTGGCCGCCACGACCCCGCGCCGCGCCGCGCCGAGCCTAGTCGCTCACCCCGCGCCGCTCCCCCACCCGATAGCGTGGCGCGCCATGGAGAGCAGGGCGGTCGGACGCAGCGGCCTACAGGTCAGCCGCACAGGTCTGGGCACGATGACCTGGGGTCGCGACACCGACGAGTACGAGGCCCGGGACCAGTTCTCGCTGTTCATGGAGGCCGGCGGGACGCTGTTCGACACCGCCGATGTGTACGCCTCCGGAGCCGCTGAGGAGCTGCTCGGGACGCTCGTGGCCGAGGCCGGTGTTCGCGACGACGTGGTGATCGTGACCAAGGCCGGGGGGCGGCGCACGCCCGAGCGCCGGTTCGACGCCTCCCGACGGCACCTGCTGCGAGCGCTGGACGGGTCGTTGGAGCGGCTCGGGACCGACTACGTGGACCTGTGGCTGGTGCACGGGTGGGACGAGGCCACCCCGATCGAGGAGACCCTGTCGGCGATGGCCGCCGCGCAGGAGTCGGGCAAGGCCCGCTACGTCGGGGTCTCGAACTACGCGCCCTGGCAGCTGACGCTGGCGGCCACGACCGCCGAGCACCGCCATGGGCTGTCCCTGGTGGCCAACGAGGTGGAGTACTCGCTGCTGGCCCGTGAGGGCGAGGACGACGTTCTCGGCGCCGCCCGGGCGGTCGGGACCGGCCTGCTGGCCTGGTCGCCCATCGGGCGCGGCGTGCTCACCGGCAAGTACCGCCACGGCACCCCGGCGGACTCGCGCGGGGCCTCACCGCATCTCGGTGGGTTCGTCCGGGAGTACCTCGACGTGACGCACCGGCGGGTGGTCGACGCGGTGTGCACCGCCGCCGAGGGCTTGGGGGTGGCGCCGGTCGAGGTGGCAGTGGCGTGGGTCCGGGACCGCCCGGGCGTGGCGTCCGTGCTGCTCGGATCCCGGACTGCGGCGCAGCTTCGTGGGGCGCTGCGGGCCGAGGAGCTGACGCTCCCCGAGGAGATCCGGGCGGCGCTGGACGAGGTCTCGCTCTGAGGCTGGTGCGCCCGTGTCGTGGGTCGCCTGTGAGTCCGGGGTGCCCGGGACCGGGGGCTCCGCGAGTCCTAGTGCCGGGGTCCGAGGGTCGCCGGTGAGTGTCCACAGAGGCCGGTGGCGTGCGGGCGGATCCCCGCATATCTGATAGGATCGAACACATGTTCGAACCGTCACCACTCCCCCGCGGGGATGGCCGCCGCCCCGCGGCGCCGCCGCGCGGCGTCGCGTGGGGCTGGCCGAGCGTGGGGTTCCGTGTCTCCCCGCCGTGCCGAGTGACGTCGGGGTGGGCCCCTCCTCGGACGACCGGGCCGTGCTCGACGAGCGTTTCGAGCGGCTCCTGCAGGGCGTGGTGGCTCGACGAGCGGCCGGACTGGACGGGGCCGGACTGGTGGGACGTCCCCCTGCGCGATGACGTTCGTGGGCTGTTGTGGCTGCCCGCCGGCCCCGGGCTGGCGGCCGCGCTCGCCGAGGCGTCGACCCCAGGTCCCTGCCCGGAGCCGCATGCGGGTGAAGCCGCGCCAGGGTGGCCGACTCCGGGGCATGCGCCCGGATGGCCGTGCGCCTGCCAGGTGGTCGTGGCCGCAGCGTGGGAGGCGTGCGCGGCGTGGGTGGCGGCCGGTGCAGCGACGGCGCTGGTCGTAGCCGCGGGTCCCGACGAGGTGGTCTTCTCCCCGCCGGGGCCGAGCCCGCGCGTGCATGAGCCGGCGCAGGAGGAACTGGCCCTGGCGCTGCGCGTGTCGCCGCTCTCGATGGGCAACCGGGTCTCCGTCGGCCCGCGAGCTGGCGGCCCATCCTGGCCTGGTGGCGCTGGTGGCATCCGCGGCGATCTCGTCGTGGGGGGCCCGGCTCGTGCTGCGCGAGGTGGCTGGTCTGCCCGACGACGTCGCCGGGCGGGTCGTGGTCGAGACCGTGGCGCGGATCCGTGCCCGGCTCGCATCCGGGCGCCGGCCGTGGACCTCCGCCGAGGTTGGCCGCACAGCGCGGGTGCTCCGGCTGCGCCTCGCCCCGGGTGCGGAGCAGGTCCTTCGTCAGCGCGCCCGGGCCGATCGCCGGGTTCAGGTCTTCGAGGACCGTCACGGGATGGCCGTCCTGCACGCGCTGATCGATGCCACCAGTGCCCACCGGATCCACCGCCGTCTCAGCGCGATCGCGAAGGGCCTCGAGGAGCCTGAACGCTCACGCGACCAGGTGCGCGCCGATGTGCTCGTGGACCTCCTCCTCGGCCAGTTCGAGGGGGTCCGCGGTCCCTCGGTCGGTGCCGTGGACTGCGCGACTCCCGCAGCTGCGGGGACGCGGACCGGGGCGACCCTCGTGGCCGGTGACCCCTCGGAGCATTCCGTGGGGTCCGGGGTCGCGGGCCTCCCCTCGGGCCGCCCCGAGATCAACGTGATCGTCTCCCTGGCCACCCTGCTCGCGCTCGCCGAGGACCCTGCGGAGGTGCCGGGCCTTGGCCCGATCCCGGCGGAAGTGGCCCAAGCGCTGGCCGCGGACGGCGCGTGGCGCGCATGGGTCACCGATGCCGCCGGATCGGTGGTCGCCACCGGGTCGCGCTCCTACGTTCCCAGTGAGGGACTGGCCCGGCTCGTGCGTGCCCGCGAGCCGCACTGCCGGATGCCCGGGTGCCGCCGTCCCGCGCAACGATGCGACCTCGACCACACGGTCCCGTGGCCCGTGGGTGCCACCTCCGCGGCGAATCTCGGTCCGCTGTGTCGTCGGCACCACGTGCTCAAGACCCATGCCGGCTGGTCGCTGGAACCCACCGACCCGCCCGGACCTCCGGGGGAATTGCCGGACGGTGCCCCACCGGGGACCGGCCCGCCGTCGGTCGATCAGGGAGGGCCACCGGCGACCCCGAGACCCGCGTGGATCTGGCGAACGCCGGCCGGATTCACTGTTCGCGAGGAACCCGACCCTCCATTGGGATGAGCGCGACCATCGCGCTGACTGACTGGCGCCGACCGCGCGGCGACTGACCGCGCGGCGCTCGACCGTCGCCCCGCGTACACCGTCGCGCCGCATCACACCGCGCGCAGGAAGCGGTCGAGCACTCGCACTCCGAACTGCAGGCCATCGATCGGCACCCGCTCGTCGACGCCGTGGAACAGCGCGCCGAAGTCCAGGGTGGGGGGCAGCTGCAGGGGCGCGAAGCCGTAGCACCGGATCCCCAGCGTGGAGAAGGCCTTCGCGTCGGTGCCACCGGACAGTGTGTACGGCACGGCGCGAGCGAATGGGTCCTCGGCGCGCAGCGCGGCGGCCATCGCGTCGATCGACGGGCCGTCGAAGGACGTCTCCAGGGCGATGTCGCGTACGACGAACTCGCGGGTCACCCGGTCGCCGAGAAGCTCGTCGATGGTCGCCAGCATCTCGTCCTCGAGGCCGGGGAGGAACCGGGCATCGACGTGGGCGGTCGCCTCGCCGGGGATCACGTTCACCTTCGCGCCGGCCTCGAGCATGGTCGGGTTCACGGTGTTGCTCAGGGTGGCGCCGACGATGCGGGCCAGCGGGCCGAGGACCCGGGTGAGCTGCTCGGTGTCGTACGGGTCGAGGTCGACGCCGAGGGCATCGGACAGCTCGGCGAGGAAGGCGCGCGTGGTGTCGGTGACCCGCACGGGGAACCGGTGCTCCCCGAGCCTGGCCACGGCCTGGCAGATCGCCGTGACCGCGTTGTCGTCGTTGAGCATCGAGCCGTGGCCGGCGCGGCCGGCGGCATGCAGGCGCAGCCAACCCATGCCCTTCTCGGCTGTCTGCACCAGGTAGAGGCGCAGGTCGTCGCGGACGGTCATGGAGAAGCCGCCGACCTCACCCACGGCCTCGGTCACGCCCTCGAAGATGTCCGGACGGTTGTCGACGAGCCAGTGCGCACCGTGCAGCCCGCCGGCCTCCTCGTCGGGTAGGAGGAGCAGCACGACGTCTCGGCGGGGCCGGATCCCGGTGCGACCCCAGTGCCGGGCCACGGCCAGGATCATCGCGACCATGTCCTTCATGTCGACCGCACCCCGGCCCCAGACCATGTCGAGGCCGGAGTCCGGATCGGTGGCGATCTCGGCGGCGAACGGCGGGTGCGTCCAGTCCGAGGCGCGTGCGGCGACGACGTCGAGGTGGCCGTGCAGGAGCAGGGCTCGCTGGGCGGCATCTGGCTCCGTGCCCGGGATGCGCACCACCATCCCCGCGCGCCTGGCCGAGGTCGTGTGGAACGGCTCGGGATCGAATCCCGCCTCGCGCAGGGCAGCCTCGGCGTACTCGGCCGCAGCGATCTCCCCGACGGTCTCCGGCCGGTCCCCCGCGTTGGTGGTGTCGATGCGGATCAGGTCGCGGATGAGAGTCACCACATCGGTCTCGGCGTCCGACAGGGCGCTCAGGGCAGGGTCTTGGAGATCGGCCACGGCCCCATCCTGCCGTGTCCGCGTCGGGTTCGGGTCGCGCGACGGAGGTCGGGACCGTGCAGAATCTCCCCCATGAGCGAGACCCTCGGTGTGGTGTCCCCCTGGCTGAGCGACGAGGAGCTGTCCGCAGCTCGCGGGAACCTGCCGATCCTCTACGTCGAGGCCGTCCCCGTGCGGGTCGACGCCGCAGGGCGGATCACGGCCGTGGGTCTGCTGCTCCGAGCGCGCCCGGACGGCAGCCTGTCGCGAGCAGTCGTCGCGGGGCGGGTCCTGTACAAGGAGCGGATCCGCGATGCGCTGATCCGGCACCTGGAGAAGGACCTCGGGTCGATGGCGCTCCCCAGGCTGCCCGTCTCGATCGCGCCGTTCACCGTCATCGAGTACTTCCCCGACCCCACGGTCACCGGCTTCCACGACCCGCGCCAGCATGCGGTGGCGCTGGCCTACGTGGTTCCGGTCGACGGTGACTGCGAGCCGAGCCAGTCGGCGATCGACCTCGCGTGGCTCACCCCGGAGGAGGCCACCTCGGAGGCGGTGCTCGCGGAGTTCTCCGGTGGCCAGGACCGGCTGATCAGGCTGGCGATGGCCTTCGGGGGCCGCCTTCCCTGAGCGCCTGCCGATTCGGCCAGATCGGCTGTGTGGCAGGCGAAACACTCGGGACCATCGGTCCTGATGCCGGGCCGTTCTCAGGTCGACAATGGCCACATGAGCATCGTCGTCGAACCGCCGGTCGCGCAGGTCACGCAGCCCTCCCCCGCAGGCACCGTGAGGTCGGGACGTCCCTGGTGGTGGGCCATGCTGGTCAGCTCCCTGGTCGGGATCGCGTCGGCCATGACGACTGTGGTGGAGAAGATCGCGCTGCTCAAGGACCCAGGGCAGGCGGCCTTCTGCGACATCAACGGCCAGATCGGGTGCACCCCGGTGCTGCTCGCCCCGCAGTCGTCGGTGCTGGGGCCGCCGAACGCGGCCATCGGGATGGTGATGTTCGCGATGTTCAGCGCCGCTGCACTGGCGGGGGTCATGGGGACGTGGTTCCCGCGCTCGTACCGCTACGTGCTCCTCGGGCTGTCGGTCTTCTTCGGGCTGTTCCTCACGTGGTACATGCAGCAGGTCGCGTTCGCCATCGGCTCGCTCTGCCCGTTCTGCGCGGTCTGCGCCGGGTGCGTGATGGTGGCTGTACTCGCGGCGGCCCGGTTGTGCGCAGTTGACATGCACCCCGGCGACCGGGGTTTCGCGGGAGTCCTGGGCACCATGGTTCGCTCGGGGCTCGACATCATCGTCGTAGCCGGCTGGACGCTGCTCATCGCGGGCATGCTGGTCGTGGGGATCATGCTCTGAGCCGACGTGCCGGTCGAACGCGATTGGTGGTCCGTCGCTGATGGTTGCTATCCTGTGCGGACTTCCTGCGGTTGCCCGTGGGAACACCTCGTCCGGGTGGCGGAATAGGCAGACGCGCTAGCTTGAGGTGCTAGTGCCCTCAGGGGCATGGGGGTTCAAGTCCCCCCTCGGACACCATTCGAAGGCCCTCGATCCCTCACACCTGAGTGGATCGGGGGCCTTCTGCATGTCCGTGGGCTCAGCCGTGGACCCTCGCCTCTCGCGGGTCTCACACCCGGTGGCCACCAGCAGGGCCCGGACCTTGGGCACTGGCGGCGCCAACCAGTCAGGGTGCAGGCTGAGGTTGAGGGAGCCTCGGCGGGACGCCGGAGGTGCAGCAGGCCGCACGCAGCGGTCGGGTGGGTCCCAGAAGGAGGGAGGCCTCGGCGCGATGACCACGACGATGCACAGACGCAGCGTGCACATCGACGCACCGGTCGACGCTGTCTTCGACTACGTGAAGGACCCGCACCACTTCTACCTGGCGATGATCCCGGAGAAGGATCGCCACGATGTGCCGCCGCTGAGCGACGTCACGCTCACTCCAGATGGGGGCGTGTCGACCTACACCTGGAGGGACAAGTGGTTCGTCTTCCGCGTCAAGGGGGTCATGACGCGGGAGGAATCCATCCCCAACGAACGCATCGTGGACCACTCCTCCACCGGCCCGGTGTGGACCTACACCTTCGAGCCCGACCCGACGGGCACAACCCTGTCCCTGGGCTTCGAGTGGTCGACGAAGGTGCCATTGATGGACAAGGCCATCGACCGCGTGGCGTGGAACGGAGACCGGGATCTCGACACCATGCTCGCGTACATGAAGAAGGAGATCGAAGCCTGAGGGCGAACGCGACTGCTCGTCGCGATGGCACTCGGCGATCTCGTGGTTGCTGACTCGCCGACCCGTCAGACGTAGGCGTTCCGGCGCAGCCACCTCATGGCCTGGGAGCACCACAGCGGGGGCAGGTAGAAGGTGACGAGGCGGAACGCGACGGCGGTCGAGACCGCGATCGTGGCTGGGCACGCCGATCGCCTGCAGGCCGTAGGTGTAGCCGGCCTCGGCGACGCCCACGCCGCCGGGGACGGGCATCAGCCCGGCGAACAGGCTGACGCAGGTGTTGACCAGGATCAGCTGTGACAGGGAGGCCGACTCGCCGAACGCGGCCAGGCAGATGCCCAGCACGATGGCCTGGATCACCTGGCCCCCCAGGTTGCCGCCGAGGATCTCCGCGACCTTGCCGGGATGGCGCAGCACGTCCAGCGAGGAGCGGGCCTCGCTGGCCTGGTCGCGCATCTGCGCGATGAACCGGGGAACGGCGCGCCGGATGCGGGCGCGGCGCCGGGGAACCGCAAGGGTCACCACCGTCCAGATCAGCCCGATCAGCACGGCCATCGCCACCAGGGAGGGGTCGCTGGACTCGTCCCCTGCCGCTGTCGGACCCGGTGGAGACGCTCGGTCGTGAAGCCCGGGCAGCGAGCTGGCCCCGATCAGCAGCAGCAGGAGGACCTGCACGACGAAGCCGCCGAAGCTGTCGATCGCGCCCATGGAGGTGGCGGCGCCGTAGGAGACGCCCAGCCGCTCGAAGAACCGGATCTGCAGCGCGATCCGTGCGGCGGTGGCCGGCAGCACCAGCGCGATGAACTGGATGGCGTACTGCAGCATCAGGACGGGCAGGAAGGGCAGCCGCTGGATGCTCGCCCCGAGGGTGGAGAACGAGAAGAGCACCTGCGCCAGCGGTGCGACCAGCAGGCCGAGCAGCAGCAGGCGCAGGTCCGCGGACGTCAGCTCCTCGATGACCTCCGCGAAGTCGACCCCGGCCAGCAGCCCGACCAGGGACGACACGATCACGACTCCGAGGACCAGCTTGAGGACCGAGCCGCGGCTCACCCGGCGCAGCTCGACCAGCGGTGCAGCCTCGGCCCCCGTGCGCTCGATCGCCAGCGTGCGCAGCGTCCTCGAGGTCCCACTCGGTGCCCATCGCGCGGCGCAGCGGTGCGCTGAGCACCGGGTCCTGCACGTAGGGCAGCGCCTGGGTCAGTCCGTCGACGCCCAGCGCCTCGACCGCGCTGGCCACCGCGCGCTCGTGGCCGACCGCCAGCGCCAGGGTGACCAGCAGGTGGACGCGGTCGATCATCAGGTCGTGGCGGGAGGCGGCGAGCCGGGCGTGGGCGAAGTCGGCCAGTGCCGGGGCTCCGTCAGCGCGCTGGACGAGGTGCTGGCCGGTGATGGCGCGGTGCGCGATCCCGGCCTCGTGCAGGGCGGTCAGGGCCGACCAGGCCCCGCGCAGCCACGTCTCATCGACGGACTCCGGCGGCAGGTCGGCGAACGCCCGGGCCGGTGCGTAGGTGACCAGCAGCGCCTCCCCCTGGACGCCCTGCCCCGAGGTCACCACCGGCAGGACGGGGACGCCGGCCCGCTCCGCCATCAGCGACACCATGGCCTCGTGCTCGACCCGCTCCCGCCGGCTCATGGCCAGCCGGGGCGCCTCGCCCCGGCGGGTCAGCGCCGACCACAGGGAGCCGACGTACTGGGCATCCCACGCGTCCCGGCCGAAGACCTTGACCTCGAGGTCCTCCGCGCCGACAGCCCGGGCCCGCAGCAGCTGCTCACCGGGAGACCGCGGCTCAGCGGCCTCCACCGACTCGGTCTCGACACCGAGGTCGCGCAGCGCCTCGCCGACCTGCTCGGGGGTCAACTGCCCGCCCGGCGAGCCGAGCACCAGGTGCACGAAGGACGCCGCCGCCAGCCCGACGGCCCAGCCCGCCGCAACCCCTGAGGGGTGGGCGATCTGCAGCGCCACGGCGGCCAGGGCCCCGAGGCCGAGCAGGACCCTGCCGACCACGCTGAACGGCCGGGTCACGTGCGGTGACGCGGTCACGATCACCGCGGTGACCAGCGCCAGCCGGACCGCCGCGTACACCGGTGGCGGATCGGCGGTCACCAGGGCGTCGACGGTCTCCGCCAGGCTCGTCCCGCCCAGCGCGCTGATCCCGGCCACCAGCGCGAAGGAGGCCACCAGCGCCAGGCCGTAGTCCCAGAGCAGGCGCAGGCGCCCCTGGCCGTGCCGAACCACCGGAGCCAGGAGCAGCACGACGACCCAGACCGACAGCAGGGTGTAGCTGAACTCCCACAACCACCCCAGCGCACCGGAGAACTCGTCGAGCACGGCGACGATCGCCAGGTCGACCGACGTCGGCCCCGGGGCGTTCACCGTCGTCAGCCCCATCACCAGAAGGCCGACCACCAGCAGCACGACGTCGGTCGGCCTGCGCTGCCGGGGCGCGCGGGTCGACGAGGAGAACATCCGGAAGATGCGCAACGGCGACAACTCCGAGGGCTCGAGCTTCACGTCTCCACCCCCCGGACGACTCCCATCGCCTACCGTTGCCCCGTCACTGGAATCGTCGCGCACCCGCGATGGGAAAGTCCACGTGATTGGACCGACGCGCCGGGAGTCATCCCCATCGGATGATGTGGTCGGCGCACTTGGGCGGACAAGATGGGCGAAAGACCGCCCCAGGAGGGTCGTTGATGGGTGACGTCCACACAGCGGAGCCGGCGTCCGCGGAGGGAGCGGGTATGCGGGATCGGCTGGGCGGGTACCTCCCGATCCTGTCCTGGGGCCCCACGTATCCACGTGGCTGGTTCGGTCGCGACGCGATCGCCGGGTTGACCCTGTGGGGTCTGGTGGTGCCGGAGGGCATGGCCTACGCGGGGATCGCGGACCTGCCCCCCCAGGCTGGCCTCTACACGTTGGTGGTGTCGTTGGCGATCTACGCGCTGATGGGCACCTCGCGGCACCTGTCGGTCGGTCCGACGTCGGCCACGGCGGCTCTGCTGGCGTCCTCTGTGACCACTGCGGTGATCGCCACGGCCGGCGATGCCGACGACCCGGGGACCTACGTCGCCAGCGCGGCGGCGTTCGTGCTGGTCACCGGGCTGGTGTTCCTGGTCGCAGGGATGCTGCGGCTGGGGTTCGTCACCCAGTTCCTGTCCAAGCCGGTCATGGACGGCTTCGTGATGGGCCTCGCGGTCTTCGTGGCCGTGGGGCAGCTGAACAAGCTGTTCGGCGTGGAGAAGCCCGAGGGCAACACCGTGCAGAAGCTCGTCGGGATCATCCGGGAGCTCCCTGAGGCCAACTGGGTGTCGTTCGCGATCGGGGCTGTCAGCATCGTCGTGCTGTTCGGGCTGCCGCGCATCAACTCGAAGCTCCCCGCGGGACTGCTCGTGCTGTTCGGCACGATCGTGATCAGCAAGTGGCTGGACCTCGAGGGCACCCACAGCGTCGAGGTGGTGGGCACGCTTCCGCAGGGCCTGCCGTCGCTGACCTTCACGGCCGTCCCTCTCGAGACGTACTTGGCGATGGTGCTGCCGGCCATCGGGGTGTTCCTCGTCGCGTACAGCGAGTCGCTGGGCGTGGCCCACGAGTTCGCCGACAAGCACGGCTACGAGGTCGACGCCAACCAGGAGCTCAACGCCCACGCCGCCACGAACATCCTCAGCTCGTTGTTCGGCGGGATGCTCGCCGCCGGGGGCATGTCCGGCGCGGCGGTCAAGGAGGGGGCGGGCGCCAGTTCCCAGGTGGCGAACCTGGTCGCCTGGGTGGCGA
>CAWEVG010000041.1:0-56539 GCA_963812395.1 uncultured Actinomycetes bacterium | reverse complement strand
AGCCGATAACTCCACCATCATCCTCGCCCAACCTGACACCGACGGTTGGGCGGTCCGCCTGCGAGAGGGGTCGCGATGCCGACAGGGAATGAAGCAGCGGCGGGTGCGGGCGTCGACGACTTCGACCTGGTCGTCATCGGTTCGGGGCCGGCAGGGGAGAAGGGCGCCACGCAGGCCGCGTACTACGGCCACCGGGTGGCCGTCGTCGAGCGGCGAGCAGATCCCGGAGGGTCGGCGATCGCCGTGTCCGGGGTGCCGGTGAAGGCCCTGCGGGACGCCGCGGTGTACCTCACCGGATGGTCCCGACGTGATGTGTTCGGCATCGGCCTGAACTTGTCGCCCGAGTTCGTGATGGACCGGTTGAGGGCACATGTGACCGACGTGGTCACGGGTCTGACGCAGGCCGTGCGCGAGAACCTCGAGCGCCACGGCATTCAGCTCGTGCACGGGGAGGCGAGAATCGGCCCGGGCCGCACGGTGGTCGTCCTCGGCGACGATGGCCACGAACGGACCCTGCGGGCGCGAGTGATCCTGATCGCAACAGGGTCGCGCCCACACCACCCTCAGGGGCTGCCCTTCGACGACCCGGACGTGCATGACTCCGAGACGATCCTCTCGATCGATCGGCTGCCCGAGCACCTCGTTGTTGTCGGGGGCGGGCCCGTGGGCACGGAGTACGCGTCCATCTTCTCCGCGCTCGGCGTCGACGTCACGCTGGTGGACCGTGGGTCACGCCTGCTGCCCATCTTGGACGCGGAGATCTCCCACGCCCTCGCGGACAGCCTGGAGGGATCCGGTGCACGGCTGATGTTCGAGTCGCAGGTCGACTCCGTCACGCGGACAGCCGAGGGCTTGGCGGTGCATGTGGGCGAGGAGACCCTGCGCGCCGATGCCGTACTGCACGCGCTGGGACGCACGGGCAACGTCGAGGGCCTTGGGTTGGCTGCGGCCGGGGTCGAGTCCGATGCACGGGGGCGCATCAGGGTCGACGCCCAGTTCATGACGACGGCCCAGGGGATCTACGCCGCCGGCGACATCACCGGTCCTCCGGGGCTCGCGTCGGTGGCCATGGAGCAGGCGCGGGTGGCGATGTGCCGCGCCTTCGACATCCCCTTCAAGGAGTCGCTCGACACGATGGTGCCCACCGGGATCTACACCCTCCCCGAGGTGTCGATGGTGGGACTCACCGAGGAGGCTGCGCGCGCCGCGGCGCGACGTCGCGACCGGCGCACGCCTTCAACGGCCCGCACTGCGAGCGGTGATGTCGCGACCGGGCGCACGTACTTCAGCGGCAACGCCCGTGCGCGCATCTCGGGGTCGACGGAGGGAGTCCTCAAGCTGGTATTCCGGCAATCGGACCGTCGGCTCCTCGGCGCCCACATCCTGGGGGAGGAGGCGACCGAACTCATCCACATCGCCCAGGCCCTGCTCCACCGCGACGGCGCCATCGACGAGTTCATCGACACCACCTTCAACTTCCCGACGCGCGCGGACGCCTACAAGTACGCCGCCTACGACGGGCTGCCACCCCGAGCAGTCACGTTGGGCGGCCACAGGACCTGAGGGCCCCGTGGCCGTGCGGAGGTGACCGAGTCGCTCCCCTCCGCTGCTACTGGGCGTGCCCGGTCAGCCAGGTGTTCCAGGAACGTTCCACACCCCGCCGGCGCCGTTGTCCGGTTCCATGGGCCGACTGGTGCCGGTGGTGATCACCGGGTCCCCGTACAGGTGGTGGTCGTACAGCCAGGTCGCGTCGGCGTCCGAGACGTTGGTGCACCCGTGGGATCCGTTCCTGCGTCCCAAGCGGGCGGTGGCCCAGGGGGCGGCGTGGATGAACTCGCCGCTGTCGGTCAGCCTGATCGCGTGCGGTGCGTCGAGGATGTAGGGGTCCTCGGCGCCGATGCTCGCGCTGGTCATCCTCTTGACCTGGTACTTCTCCATCAGGACCTTGATCCCCGAGCGGGTCTCCCACCCGGGCATGCCCAGGGAGATCGGCATGGTGCGCACCGTCTGCCCGTCGCGGACGACGGTGGCCTGGTCGGTGTGGGCGTCGACGGTGATCACCTGGGACGCCCCGATCGAGAACGCGCCATCAGCCTGACCGGACCAGCGCAGGTCCTCTCCCGATACCTGGCCGAGGACCTCGCCGGTGGGGTGGGCCCCGATGGTGACCGTGGAGTGCGCCGGCCAGAAGTCCTTGGGCCGGAACACCGCGGTCCGCGGATCCGACCATGCCCAGCCGGACTCGCCGATCGGCGCCGACGAGGTGACCGTGATCCGGTCGGTCACCGCCGTGCGCGCCGACTCTGGCACGTCGTGGTCGAAGAAGATGCGCACCACGATCCCGACCCCGTAGGTCTCCGGTCGCGGGCTGACCCGCTCGATCCGCAGATCCGTGCCCGCCGCCGGAGCCACCTCGCCCGCGGCGACGCTGTCGGCTGCGGTAGCTGGGCCGCGGAACACCACCATCCCCGAACCCAGCACCAGGACGGCGGCGATCACCGCCCCGGCCATGCGCGTCCGATCGCTGCCCACACGACGGTTCTACCCGGCGCCCGGCCCCGGGGAGCCCAGGACCCGGCGTGTCGCGGCCAGCCGCAGCCCGGAGGGCCGGGTCCAGACCGGCGCAGGAGACAGCCATCCGTGGCGATGCACCCGGACCTCCCCGCGTCCGGCAGTCGGGAGCCGTCAGCGGTCACTCCTGGAGGTCACGGTTGCGGCGAGCTGGTCCAGGGGGACGGGTCTGCCGAGCAGGTAACCCTGGGCCAGGGTGATGCCGGTCGCGAGCACCACGTCCCGCTCGTCAGCGGTCTCGATCCCCTCGGCGATGACGGGGCAGTGCAGGCTCTCGGCGACGCTTCGGGCGGCGGCGAGGAACGCCACGCCTCCCTCCTTCCCACCCCCGGCGCGCGCAACGAGCGAGCGATCGATCTTCAGCAGGTCCGGGCGCAGCGCCTCCAGCCGGGTGAAGCTCGAGAATCCAGCCCCGAAGTCGTCGACGGCAAGCCGGTACCCGGCCGCGCGCAGGCGTACCAGGCGGTTCGGGATGTCGGCCTTCTCCAGCAGCTCGGAGGACTCCGTCACTTCCAGGACGACCTGACCGGCGCAGGCCTGAAGCGGTCCGGCCAGGAGCCGATCCAGGTGCTGGTCGTCGGCCAGCTCACGGGCGGAGAGGTTGATCGCGAGGAATCCGTCGGCGGGCAGGGTGGCCAGCACCTGGTCGATGTCACGTTCCACCACTTCGAGGATGAGTCGTCCGATCGCGACGATCTGGCCGGTCCGTTCCGCGAAGGCCATGAACTGCGCGGCGGGGTCCAGCTGCCCGTCGTGCCTCCATCGGGCCAGGGCTTCCACGCCGGCCACAGCACCGGACTCCAGGGCCACGATCGGCTGGTAGGCCAGCTCGAACTCGCCGCTCAGCACCGCGCGGGCCAGGTCGTGGCGCAGCTGTGCGCGGTCCATCGCCTCGGAGCCGAGTTCGGCGCTGAACTGCAGGTACCGGTCCCCACCGGCGTTCTTGGCCGCGTACATGGCCAGGTCGGCGCGGGTGATCAGCTCGTCGGGGTGATCGCCGTCGCCCGGGAACGTGGCGATGCCGATGGAACCCGTGATGTGGATCAGGAGGTCCTCGACGTGCATGGGCTCGCGCAGGGCGGCCAGGATCCGCTGGGCAACGGAGGCAACCGGTGCGTCCAGCACCCCCTCGCACAGCAGGACTCCGATCTCGTCGCCCCCGAGCCGCCCCACGTGGTCGGCGTCCCTGACCTGCGCCAGGATCCGGTTGACTGTCACGCGCAGCACGTCGTCGCCCACCTGGTGACCGAACTGGTCGTTCACGCCCTTGAACCCGTCGAGGTCGACCCAGAGCAGCACGACCGACTGCCCCCGTGACCGGGCCAGGGCGAACTCCTGGTCCATCGACTGGGTGAAGCTGGCGCGGCTCTCGCTGCGGGTGAGCGTGTCGGAGCTGGCCACGATGCTGGTCGCCTGGCCGGCGCGCGCGAGGCTGAAGACGAGGAACACCAGCAGGCTGGTGAGGGCGAACATCCCGAACAGCCGGTCGAAGTACCAGCCGAACGACCAACTGGTGGTGTTCAGGTTCACGATCGCGGCACCGAGCTGGAGCAGGAGCACCGCGGACAGCCAGCGCTGGATGAGGGCGCCCCCGCGCTGGCACCACAGAGCGAGGCCGGCGCCGGCAAGCGACAGCGCCAGCAGGAGCCAGTCCAGGGCCACCCCCAACGACGTGAGGCTGCCGTCCGGGGCCACGAGCGTAGGGCGCAACGAGGAGTCCGGCACCGCGACGAACGCCACCGAGAGCAGGGCAGCGATCACAACACCCACCACCGACGGCCACATCTCAACGGCCAGGTCGGGACGTCGATGCCCGACCCGGTCGATGTGGAACACCCACACGGCCACCCCAAGACCACAGGCGAATGCGATGTGCCAGATGAAGTACATCCAGGGCGCTGACTGCTGCCCGCCAAGCAGGGGCTCCAGGCCGCCGAAGCCGCCCGGGATGAACAACGGGAAGCTCAGGAGCAGCACCGCGACGTAGAGGTAGGTGCCGCCCAGCCACAGGTAGCCGCGGCGCCTGGTGGCGCTCGCCTGGCCGTAGAGCAACAGGGAGGTCAACCCGCACACCACGAACAGGACCAGCGCGTGGGCGATCGGGACCCACAGCAGAGCCGACCAGGGGTCGCCGCCCTGGGAGAACACGACCAACGACGCGGCCAGGTACACCGCCCCGCCCACCCAGGCGGCCAGCCGCCCGCCCCGAGACATCGGCCGAGCCTCATCCAGCGAGTAGAGCGCGGCGGCCATGGCCACCTCCCCACGGTGGTGGACGGGCCCTCAGGCTAGCCCGCGCCGTGCTCCGCGACCAGTACTGTCGCCGAGCATCACCCCGATGGCTGCTCTCGGGCCCAGACCCGGAAGTCGCTGAGGACGTTGGGGCCGAAGCTCGTGGTGATCGCGACATCCGCGGCGTCCCGGCCCCGGGCGATCAGGATCCGTCCGGTCATGGGACGCAGGTTGCGGGGGTCGACCGTCAGCCACTGGCGGTCCAGGTAGACCTCGAACCAGCCCGAGAAGTCCATGGGCTCGTCGGGTGTGGCCAGCTCGACGCCGGCGACATAGCCCGTGCAGTAGCGGGCGGGGATGTTCAGGGCCCGGCAGAACGCGATCCCGAGGTGGGCATAGTCCCGGCACACGCCCTGCCCCTCCTGGTAGGCCTCCCACGCGGTCTTGCTCGGTCGCGCCCACTGGTAACCGAAGGAGATGTGGTCGTGGACCCACTGGCTGATGGCCTGGACCCGCGGCCAACCGGGCTCGGCGGTGCCGAAGAGCTCCCAGGCCAGATCGGCCAACCGGTCGCTGTCGGCGTAACGGCTCGGCAGCAGGAAGAGCAGGGCTTCCTCCGGTAGGTCCTCCACGGCGTTCTGACGGGCCGTGGGCACGACCTCGTCCGGAACGCCGTCGTCGCTGATGGTGGCGTCGGCCCGGATCTGGAACGTCCCCGCCGGAGCCGTGATCCGGTTGCACCAGTTGCCGAACGAATCCCGGTACGAGGTGAACGGGGTCGAGGGCATGGTGGTCATGGTGTCCGGGGTGAGCAGGTCCGAGGTGCGGCTGTAGTGCACGTTGAGGACCACGATCATCGGGGTGGCCTGCGCCAACTCGAAGGTCATCTGGTACCCGATCCGGATCCGCATCACCCACCGCCTGACCCTGATCCTCCCACGGTCACACGGGGTCGGCATCCGAACCAGGCGCCCTGGGGGGCCAACGCTGCGCGGAAGCGGTCCCGGGGCCCCGGACTGTTACATGGCGAGCGACGAGGCGTAACGCGGCGCTAACCGGGCGCTCCTACCGTCGGGCCATGGACACCGTGACGAAGGCTCGTCCGACCCTCGCTGGGCCGGGGACGGCGTCAGCGACCGTTGCCGGCCGGGATGTGCGGGGTGCCGGCGGACCCCGGGCCCACGCCTGCGCCGTGCCGGGGTACCTCCAGCTGCCCGACCTGGCGATGTTCTGGCAGTGCGTGGACTGCGGCGACGGATGGCAGGTGGTCCCGGCCAGGAGGTCGCCGGGCTCGCCGCTGGAGTTCGACTGGGTCAGGGGTTCGAGCCAACCCGTCGGCTCACGGGCCCCGTAGCCGACGCAATCGACCCGAGGAGGAGTTGAGGATGACAGTCCGCACGCGAGGATCGCCCTGGGAATCGCTGGACCGGACGATGCGCTGCCCCCAGCAGGACATGGGCACCCCCAGGTGGTGGACCGCTGTCGCGCACGATCTGGGTGAGTTGGGCGAGGAGCTGGCCCAGATCGACGTCGTCGGGCTCGCCGCCCAGATCACCACCGACGCGCCGCACTTCGCTGCTGCAGCGCGCCGGCTTCCCCTGATCCACGAGCGGGCCCAGCGCGAGGTTGCCAGCCTGCGCCGAGAGGCCATCGACCTGCGCGGGTCGCCGACCGGGGCGCGCGAGGTCCACGACGCCGTCGAGGCGACGCTTCTCCGGGTGCGCACCCTTCACCGGCTCTGCAGCGACCTGCTCCTCGACGCGTACGAGCGTGACATCGGCGGCGACTGACGGACCGGGTGTCCCTGGGAACGGCGCTGCGTCACCCCGGTGGGCGCCTACGATCGGCTGATGATGGACACGGCCGGGGACACCCTCTGGCGAACTGCCGCCGCCATCGTCATCATGCTGGCCGTCACCGCGGTGGTCCTGGCGGTGGGCCGCATCCGGGCGCACCGTGAGCTGCTCGTGTCCGTCACCCGCGCGATGGTCCAGCTGACCGCTGTGGCGCTCGTGATCGCCTGGATCTTCGTGCACCCCGAGGCGGCGGTCCTCTACGTCGCAGTGATGCTGGCCGCAGCCACGGCCACCGCCGTGCGGCGCATCGGGTGCGGGTGGCGCCTCTCCGGGTTCGTCCTCGTCGCCATCCTGGCCGGGGCGGCGCTGACGGTCTCCGTGGTCGCCGTCACGGGTGCACTGGCGTGGGATGTGCAGACCGTGCTGCCCTTCACGGCCCAGATGATCGGTGGAGCGATGACGGCCGCCCTCCTGGCCGGCTCCCGGATGCGCGACGACGCGATCCAGCGCTGGGGTGAGGTCGAGGGATACCTGGCCCTGGGGGCGTCTCCACGCCAGGCGCTGGTCCCCATCGGCCAGAGCTCCGTCCAGGCCTCCCTCGCACCGGCGCTCGACCAGACCAAGAGCGCCGGCCTGGTGCTCCTGCCCGGCTCCTTCGTCGGCCTGCTCCTCGGTGGCGCCAGTCCGGCGACGGCCGCGCAGGTGCAACTGCTCGTGCTCGTCGGCCTGATCCTCGCCCAGGCGATCGCCTCGCTGCTCACCACCTACCTGCTTGCGCCGGCCACGGGCGTCCGCAAGCCGACTGAATGGCTGGCAACACACTGATCAGGGCCGCCGCCACGCTCCGCCGATCGGGCGGAATCAACGCTCGCCGGTCCTCCCGGCCTGGCGATCGAGGATCTCCAACGCCTCCGGGTTCCCGCGGACGAACGTGCGGACGTAGGTCGTCAGCGGCCCATCGTCCAGGACCCGCCCCGACGAGCGCAGCGCACGGTCCAGTGCCGCCCGCACCTCGGGGAGCCGTTCCTCCTGCACCACGGCGAGCAGGGCGGTGGCACCCACCGGTATCGCGTCGTCGAGCAGCGTGACGAGGCCGTCAACCTCCCGACGGCTGACGCTGCGCCCGACCAGGCCCCCCACGACGGCCCCGGCCACCCCACCGACCAGCGGCAGTCCCAGGAACACGCCCGCGACGATCCCGACCGCAGCCCCCGTGCCGATCCCGTAGGACAGCGTCCCGCCGCTGCCCTGCTGCAGGATCGAGCGCCGCCAGTCCCGGTGGAGGATCCCCGACCCGGCAACGACGTCGTCGAACCTCCCGGGGGCCGTGAGGTCCCGCAGGTCAGCCACAGCCTCGTCCGCGTCGGCGTAGAGCGCGACGACGAGGACGTACTCATCGCTCGACATCGTCACCTCCGCCCGCGTGGCTCACGTTCCGTCAGACGCTACCGCCATCCGGCCCACCCGGGCGGCGCCTGCACTCGCGGCCATGCGGGGCCGGGGCACTGACTGGGTAGGCTTGCCCCCGACACGCCAACCCCGGCCCCTGGCCGGACCGCATCGAGGAGTCCCATGTCCGCGCAGGTCACAGTCGTCGTCGCCGGGGAGTCGCAGGTCCGGGACATCGACGCCACCACGACGTGGGCCGACGTTCTCGGCGAGGTGGTCCCAGGGCTCCGTGGAGTCGCCGTCGCCCGCGTCGACGGCACCCTCGTCGACCTCGACCAGCCTGCTCGCCCCGATGTCACCGTCGAGCCCGTCATGGTCACCGACCCCGATGGCCTTCGCGTCCTGCGCCACTCGTGTGCGCACGTGATGGCCCAGGCGGTCCAGGACGTGTTCCCCGACGCCAAGCTCGGGATCGGCCCGCCGATCGAGAACGGCTTCTACTACGAGTTCGACGTCACCGAGCCGTTCGATCCCGAGGGCCTGGCCCGCATCGAGAAGCGCATGGTCGAGATCGTCAAGTCCGGCCAGAGGTTCGTCCGCCGGGTGGTGTCCGAGGCCGAGGCCCTGGTCGAGCTCGCCGACGAGCCCTACAAGTGCCGCCTGGTCGGCAGCGAGGGCGGGGCCGACGTGATGGAGGTCGGCGGCTCCGAGCTGACCATCTACGACAACGTCGACATCCGCTCCGGGGAGACGGTCTGGGGCGACCTCTGCCGCGGCCCGCACGTGCCCACGACCCGGATGATCGCGCCCAACGCGTTCAAGGTCATGCGCTCGTCGGCGGCCTACTGGCTGGGCAACCAGGCCAACGAGCAGCTGCAGCGGATCTACGGCACCGCGTGGCCGGACAAGGACGGCCTGCGCGGACACCTGGCGTTCCTCGAGGAGGCCGCCAAGCGCGACCACCGCCGCCTGGGCATCGACCTGGACCTGTTCAGCTTCCCCGACGAGGTCGGCTCCGGCCTGGCGCTGTTCCACCCCAAGGGCGGCATCATGCGCCGCACGATGGAGGACTACTCGCGCCGCCAGCACGAGGCGGCCGGCTACGAGTTCGTCTACACGCCGCACATCACCAAGGGGCAGCTGTTCGAGACCTCCGGGCACCTCGAGTGGTACGCCGACAGCATGTACCCGCCGATGCACGTCGACGAGGAGCGCGACGCCGAGGGCAACATCCGCCGTGCCGGCGCGGACTACTACCTCAAGCCCATGAACTGCCCCTTCCACAACCTGATCTTCCGTTCGCGGGGGCGGTCCTACCGCGAGCTGCCGCTGCGGCTGTTCGAGTTCGGCATCGGTGTACCGCTACGAGAAGTCCGGCGTGGTGCACGGCCTGACCCGCGTGCGCGGGATGACCCAGGACGACGCGCACATCTACTGCACCAAGGAGCAGATGCGCGACGAGCTCACGTCGCTGCTCGGCTTCGTCCTCGACCTGCTCAAGGACTACGGCCTCGACGACTTCTACCTCGAGCTGTCCACCCGCAACCCGGACAAGTTCGTGGGCGCGGAGGACCTCTGGGAGGAGGCCACCGCAACCCTCGCCGAGGTCGGCGAGGCCTCCGGCCTGACCCTCGTGCCGGATCCCGGTGGGGCGGCCTTCTACGGCCCGAAGATCTCCGTGCAGGCGCGCGACGCGATCGGGCGCACCTGGCAGATGTCCACGATCCAGCTGGACTTCAACCTGCCTGAGCGCTTCGAGCTGGAGTACCAGGCTGCCGACGGCACCCGCCAGCGCCCCGTGATGATCCACCGCGCGCTGTTCGGCTCGGTCGAGCGGTTCATGGGCGTGCTCACCGAGCACTACGCCGGCGCCTTCCCGCCCTGGCTCGCGCCGGTGCAGGTCGTGGGCATCCCGATCACCGAGCGCCACGTCGACCACCTCCACGAGGTCGCCGCGACCCTGCGCGCCGCCGGTGTCCGGGTCGAGGTGGACGGCTCCGATGACCGGATGCAGAAGAAGATCCGCAACGCCCAGAAGCAGAAGGTCCCCTACATGCTGATCGCCGGTGACGAGGACGTCGCCGCCGGTGCCGTGAGCTTCCGCTACCGCGACGGCACGCAGCGCAACGGGGTGCCGGTCGACGAGGCCGTCGCCGAAGTGGTCGCGGCCATCGCCGACCACCGCCAGGTCTAGCCGGGGGAGGGGCGGCCGTGGAGCAGAACGCCTGGGACCTGTTGTGGACGCCGCACCGGATCGCCTACATCCGCGGGGAGAGCCGGCCCTCGGACACCGAGGCCGGCCCGCAGTGCCCGTTCTGCCGCACGGATGACACCGAGGAGGCGTTGATCGTCGTCCGCGGGGAGCACACGTACGTGGTGATGAACCTCTTCCCGTACAACCCCGGGCACGTCCTCATCTGCCCCTACCGGCACGTCGCCGACTACACCGACCTCACCGTCGAGGAGTCCGGCGAGCTCAGCTGGTTCCAGGCCCGGATGATGCGCGCGATCCGTGCGGCGAGCAACCCGCAGGGGTTCAACATCGGCCTGAACCAGGGCACGGCCGCCGGCGCCGGGATCTCCGGGCACCTGCACCAGCACATCGTGCCGCGCTGGCGGGGCGACTCGAACTTCATGACCACGGTCGGGGGCTCGCGCACGATGGTGATGCTCCTCGAGGAGTCCCGCGACCTGTTCGCCGAGGCGCTGGCCAACCTCGACTGACCGGCTTCCCGCCCGCGCCGCGCCACGCGCTCCGCGCCCGCCCCGCCGCGCCCCGCCGCACGCCCCGCCGCCGCCGCTTCGGGCCGGTCGGGTCGGTTCTCACACGATCTGCTCCCACTCTCGACGATCTGCTCCCGTCCGGACGGGAGCAGATCGTCCGGACGGGAGCAGATCCGCGGAAGAACCGCACCGGCAACGGCGGCCCTCCGCCGGACGCGACGCCGGGCGGGCGGGAGCGGGGACGGCGCGGCGGGCGGGCCTGGACGAGCGCGGGCGGGGCGGGCCGGGACGAGCGACGCGACGGCGGGCGGGCGGGGGCGGGACCTATGGCCCCCCGTTGGGGTGCCGGCGCGTGATGGGATGGGCGCATGCCCCAGCCGACCCGTTCCGTGATGGATGCCAACGAGGCCGTGGCCCGCGTGGCCCACCTCTACAGCGAGGTCATCCCGATCTACCCGATCACCCCGGCCTCGCCGATGGCCGAGCATGCGGACGCGTGGAGCGCCAAGCAGCGCCGGAACCTGTGGGGGACCGTTCCCGAGGTCACCTCCCTGCAGAGCGAGGCCGGGGCGGCCGGCGCCCTGCACGGCGCAGTCACCCGAGGCGCCCTGGGCACGACGTTCACGGCCTCCCAGGGCCTGCTGCTGATGATCCCCAACATGTACAAGATCGCCGGCGAGCTGACCCCGACCGTCATCCACGTCGCCGCCCGAACCCTGGCCACGCACGCGCTGAGCATCTTCGGCGACCACTCCGACGTCATGTCCGCACGGCAGACCGGGTTCGCGATGCTGTGCGCGTCCAGCGTCCAGGAGGCCGGGGACTTCGCCGCCGTGGCACATGTGGCGACGCTGGCCAGCCGGGTGCCGTTCATGCACTTCTTCGACGGCTTCCGGACCAGCCACGAGCTGGCCACCATCGACCTCATCGACGAGCAGACCCTGCGCGACCTCATCGACCCCCGGGACCTCGCCGCCCACCGGCTGCGCGGGCTGGACCCCGATCGCCCGGTCCTGCGCGGGACCGCCCAGAACCCCGACGTGTTCTTCCAGGCACGGGAGGCAGCCAACCCGTTCCACGAGGCCGTCCCGCACATCGTCGCCGAGACGTTCGACCGGATCGCCGAGGCCACCGGGCGTCGCTACGGGCTGGTCGACTACGTCGGGCACCCGGAGGCCGACCGCGTGATCGTGCTGATGGGCTCCGGCGCGGGCGCCGTCGGCGAGGCCGTCACGACCCTGGCCCACCGCGGCGAGCGGGTCGGCCTGCTGGTCGTGCGCCTCTACCGGCCGTTCCCCGTCGCGGAGCTGATCGCCGCGCTCCCGCCGACCGTTCGCACCCTCGCCGTCCTCGACCGCACCAAGGAGCCGGGTGCCCCGGCCGACCCGCTGCACCTGGACGTCATGGCCGCGCTGAACGACCCCCGGGCCGCAGCGCGGTTCCCCTCCGGCGCGCCCCGAACGATCGGCGTGCGCTACGGGCTGTCGAGCAAGGAGTTCACCCCGGCGATGGCCGCAGCGGTCTTCACCGAGGCGGCGGCACCGTACCCCGATGCGCCAGTCCGTGGTGGGCATCGTCGACGACGTGACGAACAACTCCCTCGAGGTCCCGATGGACTTCCCGGCCGACACCTCCCGCGTGCGGGCCGTCTTCTTCGGCCTCGGGTCCGACGGCACCGTGGGTGCCAACAAGAACACCGCCACGATCGTGGGCGGGGCCACGGACCTCAACGTGCAGGCGTACTTCGTCTACGACTCGAAGAAGTCCGGCTCCGTCACCGTGAGCCACCTGCGCTTCGACGAGGACCCGATCACCAGCACCTACCTGATCAGCGAGGCCACGTTCGTCGGCGTCCACCAGTGGGGCCTCATGGAGAAGCTCAACGTCCTGGCCGTGGCCGGCCACGGGGCGCGCGTCCTGCTCAACTCGCCGCATCCGGCCGACGAGGTCTGGGACCACCTGCCCCACGAGGTCCAGCAGCAGGTGCTGGCCAAGGACCTCGACCTGTGGACCATCGACGCCTCCGCCGTGGCCCGCAGGGCCGGCATCGGCGGTCGCATCAACACCGTCATGCAGGCGTGCTTCTTCGCGATCTCCGGGGTGCTGCCGCTCGAGGAGGCCATGCCGCGGCTGACCGAGGCGGTGCGCAAGAGCTACGGCAAGCGCGGCGCCGTCGTCGTGGAGCGCAACCTCGCCGCCATCGACGCAGCGACCGCCGAGCTGCACCAGGTGCCGGTCCCCGAGGTCGCCACGTCCACGCTGCACCTGCGGCCGGCCGTGCCGGACAACGTGCCGGAGTTCGTGGCGCGGGTCACCGGCCGGATGATCGCCGGCGAGGGCGACCTGCTGCCCGTCAGCGCCCTCCCGGTCGACGGGGCCTTCCCCACCGGGACCGCGGCCTACGAGAAGCGCACGATCGCCACCAAGATCCCGATCTGGGAGCCGAGCCTGTGCATCGACTGCGGCAAGTGCACGATCGTCTGCCCGCACGCCGCGATCCGGATGAGCGTCTTCGACCCGGCCGAGAACCCCGACCACGCCGACCACCCCTCCAAGGGCTTCCGCAACCGGGAGAAGCCGGGACTGGAGATCACCATCCAGGTGGCGCCCGACGACTGCACCGGGTGTGGGGTGTGCGTGGGCCAGTGCCCGGCGTTCGACAAGTCCGAGGTTCGCCGCAAGGCCATCAACATGCAGCCCATCGCTGAGCACCTCGAGGTGGAGCGGACCCGGTGGGACGCGTTCCTGGCGATCACCCCGGCCGACCAGTCGCTGTGGTCGCCGGACACGGTCAAGACCTCGCAGATGCGCCAGCCGCTCATGGAGTTCTCCGGGGCCTGCTCCGGCTGCGGCGAGACGCCCTACCTCAAGCTCATCACCCAGCTGTTCGGCGACCGGCTGCTGGTCGCCAACGCCACGGGGTGCTCGTCGATCTACGGCGGCAACCTCCCGACCACCCCCTACACGGTCAACGGCGACGGCCGTGGCCCGGCGTGGTCGAACTCGCTGTTCGAGGACAACGCCGAGTTCGGCCTGGGCATGCGCCTGGCCTACGAGCGCCAGCAGACCCACGCGCTGACCCTCCTGGCCGAGCTCGAGCCGCACCTCGGCCTGGATCTTGTGGGCAGGATCGCCGGCGGGTACACCGCCGGGGACGACGAGGGGATCCGCGCGCAGCGGGCCCACGTCGCCGAGCTGGTCGAGCGACTGCGCGCCATCGCCGACGAGGAGCCCCGGGCGGCCGCCCTCATCGACCTGTCGACGGCGCTGGTCCGGCGCACGTTCTGGATCGTCGGCGGCGACGGCTGGGCCTACGACATCGGCTACGGCGGCCTCGACCATGTGCTGGCCTCGGGCCGCGACGTGAACATCCTCGTGATGGACACCGAGGTGTACTCCAACACCGGCGGCCAGCAGTCCAAGGCCACCCCCCGTGGTGCTGTCGCGAAGTTCGCGGCGGCCGGCAAGGGCCTGCACAAGAAGGACCTGGGCCTGGAGGCCATGGCCTACGGCGACGTGTACGTGGCGCAGATCGCACTGGGCGCCAGCGAGGTCCAGACCGTCAAGGCACTCGTCGAGGCCGAGGCGCACCACGGTCCGTCGCTGGTGATCGCGTACTCGACCTGCATCGCGCACGGCTTCGACATGGCCGACTCGATGGGCCACCAGAAGCTGGCCGTCAACTCCGGGCACTGGCCGCTGTACCGCTACCGGCCGGCGGCGGCCGACGGGGCGCCGTTCCAGCTGGACTCCAAGGCCCCGAGCATCCCCTTCGGGGACTTCGCGCAGAAGGAGGCCCGGTTCGCGATGCTGTTCCGCACCGACCCGGCGCGGGCCAAGGAGCTGATGGCGCGCTCGGAGGAGGACATCGCCGAGCGCTGGAGGTACTACGAGCAGCTGGCCGGGGTGCAGCGCGCCGCACCACCGCCGGATCCGGACGGACCACGTGCCCGCCGCATCGATGAAGGGGAGAGCGACGAATGAGCGTTGACCTGACCAGCACCTACCTCGGGCTCACCCTGCGCAACCCGGTGGTGGCCTCACCGGGGCCGGTGACCGGCGACCCCGACCAGTGGCGCCGTCTCGACGACGCGGGCGTCGGCGCGATCGTGCTTCCCAGCCTGTTCGAGGAGGAGATCGAGTCGGAGTCCTGGTGGGTCTCGGACCTCCTCGACGAGGGCCGGGACACCGTGGCCGAGGCGGCGGACTACCTGCCGGAGTTCGAGGACTACTCGATCGGCCCGGACCGCTTCCTCGACCTGGTGACCCGGGCCAAGGAGACGGTCAGCGTCCCGGTCATCGCCAGCCTGAACGGGACCAGCCGCGGGGGCTGGGTGAAGTACGCCGCGCGCCTGGTCGATGCCGGGGCCGATGCGATCGAGCTCAACGTCTACGACGTGATCACCGACCCGCGGGTCACCGGCGTCGAGGTCGAGGACCGGGTGCTCGACCTCGTCAGGTCCGTGCGCGCCGAGGTCGCGGTCCCGGTGGCGGTCAAGATCGGCCCGTGGTTCAGCGCCCTGGCCAACATGGCCACCAAGCTGGCCGATGCCGGCGCCGACGGCCTCGTGCTGTTCAACCGGCTCTACCAGCCCGACATCGACCTCGAGGTCCCGTCGGTCCGGCCCCGGCTGATGCTCAGCGTCCCCGGGAACGTGCGGCAGTCGGTGGCGTGGATCGGGATCCTGTCCGGGCAGGTGCCGCTCTCGCTGGCCGCCAGCGGGGGCGTGGACTCCGCCGAGGACGTCGTGAAGCTGATCCTCGCCGGGGCCGACGCCACGATGACCACCGCCGCGCTGCTGCGCCACGGCCCCGGGCACGTCGAGAAGCTGGTGTCCGGCCTGGAGACCTGGCTCGACGAGCGCGGGTACACCTCGGTGGCACAGGCCAAGGGGTCGGTCTCGTTCAGCAAGGCCGCCGAGCCCGAGGCCTACCAGCGCGCCAACTACTACCAGACCCTGCACTCGTGGGGCCCCGTTCGCTGACCCCGCGCTGGCTACAGTGAGCCCGTGACGGCACACAGCTCCACGGGTCTGGCCGCCGCGGTCCTGTTCGCGGTGCTCGTGCTCGGCTTCACCGCGGTCGCGGCTGCCCTGGGCCGGCGCCTGATCACCGCGCCGGCGGCGTTCGTCGTGATCGGTGCGGTCCTGGGCTTCGCGATCGGCCCCATGGAGGGGTCGGCGACAGAGTCGGTCAAGCTGGTCGCCGAGATCACGCTGGTCCTCATCCTCTTCCACGACGCGGCCGAGGTCCGACCACGCGAGATCAGCTCGGACCGAGGCTTCTACGCCCGGCTCCTGCTCCTCGGGTTCCCCCTGACGATCCTGCTCGGCTACCTGCTCGCCCGCGTCCTGTTCCCCGACCTGCCCGTCATGATGGCCCTGCTCCTGGCAGCAGCGCTGGCCCCGACCGACGCCGGGCTCGGCGCCCCCACCGTGCTCAACCCGGTCGTCCCGACCCGGATCCGACGTGCCCTCAACGTGGAGAGCGGGCTCAACGACGGCCTGGCCACGCCGATCGTCCTCTTCGCGATCGCCGTGATCGCCGGCGAGGAGGGGCTGGCTCCCCGGGAGTCACTGGTGGACGCCCTCGTCGAGCTGGCCCTCGGGGTCGTCGCCGGCTTCGTGGTCGGGGGAGCCGGGGGTGCGCTGCTGGGGTGGTCGCGGCGGCGCGGATTGAGCACCGCAGCCAGTCGCACCCTCGGCGTCCTCATGGTCCCCCTGCTGGCCTACGGGACGGCCCTGCTGCTGTCCGGGAACGGCTTCGTCGCGGCCTTCATCTCGGGAACGGCCTTCGCGGGCTCGGCGGCGTGGATCCACGACGAGGAGACCGCGCTCCTCGGCACCGAGGAGTTCTCCGACCTCCTGGGCTACGCGGTCTGGCTGGTGCTCGGGCTCGTGGCGGTCCCGCTGGTGTGGCGGGTGGCCGGGTGGCGGGAGCTGCTGTTCGCGGTCCTGGCCCTCACCCTCGTGCGGATGCTTCCCGTGGCCCTGAGCCTGCTCGGCACCCGCCTGCGACCTCAGACCGTCGCGTTCATCGGATGGTTCGGTCCCCGCGGACTGGCCTCGGTCGTGTTCGCGCTGATCGCGCTGGAGTCCCTCGAGGTGGACCAGGACCTGCGCATCGTGCTGGCCACCATCTGCCTGACCGTGCTGCTCAGCGTGGTCGCCCACGGCTTCTCCGCGCAGCCCCTGGCCACCCGGTACGGCGCGTGGGTCGCCCGTGCCACGCCGCCGGCGGAGCTGGCCGACACTGGATCGGGGCGTCGAACCGCGGCCTCGGGGGGCCCGGCTGTGGCGCTGAACCCTCAGCCACGACCTGGCCGTGGGCCGGCGCCGACGTCGGAGATCCCCGGGAATGGGTGTCCGCGTCGGCGGACCCAGCAGCCCGTTGGCTGCTCCTCACCGGCTGCCTGGGTCGTGGCCCCGACGATCCCGACGTCCGTGCAGCACGCGAGCAGGTCCTGACGGCTCCGGACACCGCCGACCTCCTCGCCCGACTGCCGGACTGGGAGGGCGGGGCCGGGTTCTCCGGACACAACAGTCCGGCCTTCGCGCCCAACATCCTGAACCTGCTCGCGGACATGGGCCTGCGAGCCGGCGATGACGCACGGGTCGAGCGACTCCTCGACAGGATGCTCGACCACCAGGACTCCGACGGGCGGTTCCAGTCCTTCGCCCCCCTGCGCGGGGCGGACCAACCCGTCTGGGGCGCCCTGCTGTGCGACACCCACGCGATCACCGAGGTCCTCGTGCGATTCGGGCGGGCCGACGACCCACGCGTGCGAGTGGCACTGGACCGGATGGCGGCCGACCTCACCCTGACCACGCAGGGCCTCGCCTGGCCGTGCCGACCGGACCCGGCCACCGGTTTCCACGGCCCGGGCCGACGCGGGGACCTGTGCCCGCAGGTGTCGATCGAGGCGCTGCGGACCTTCGCCCGGCTTCCGGAGCCCGTACGCCCGCCGCGGCTGGCCGACGTTGCGCACGTGGTCCTGTCGGCCTGGGGCCACAGGGCCGAGAGCGTGCCCTACATGTTCGGCCACGGGCGCAGCTTCAAGGCCGGCAAGTGGCCGGCCACCTGGTACAGCGCGCTCACGGTCCTCGACGCCCTGGCCGGGTACCCGGATCTGTGGCGGGGTCCGGGTGCTGATCCCGTCGACCGCCGGTCGGTCGACTGAGCTGGTCGCCTGCCTGATCGCGTACACGATGGACGCCCACGGGCGGGTCCGGCCGCAGTCGACGTTCCGGGGGTTCGAGGACTTCAGCTTCGGCCAGAAGAAGCAGGCGTCTCCGTTCGCGACAGCCAAGGTCCTGTCCGTGCTCGCGGGCTTCTCTGAACTGGCCGAGGACGTGGCGGTCGTCGATGTCCTGACCCTGACCAGCTCGAAGGGCGGGAGCGGGACGTGGTCGCCCCGCGCACCCGCTGACGTCCCTCAGTCCTCGTGGGCGATGACGTCCCCGCTGAACGGAGCCTCGGTGATCGCCACCTTGGGCTCGGGCACGAAGTAGTTGGGGTCGTCGGGAGTGCCTCGCACCTTGACCGCGTTGACCAGGATCACCGCGAAGTAGGGCAGCATGATCCCGGCCGCGACGGCGATCCAGCGCCAGATGCCGGGCACCACGACCGCCACCACGATGGCCACCATGCGCATCCCCATCAGGAAGAGGTACTGGCGCTCGCGGTGAACCAGGTCCGCCGACGGACCCGGCTGCGCCGATGTGATGCGATGTACCTCGACCCGACTCACGCGCCCAGCCTACGACCGGGCCGCAGATACGGCATCCTGCGGAGGGTGCCCATCGACCACACCAAGGAGACCCCATGACCAACCGGACCTACCGCCTCACCGAGATCGTCGGAACCAGCCCCGAGGGCATCGACGCCGCGATCCGCAACGGCGTGAGCCGGGCCGGGAAGACCATCCGGCACATCGACTGGTTCGAGGTCGAGCAGATCCGCGGCTACGTCCGCGACGGCGAGGTCGACCACTTCCAGGTGTCGATGAAGATCGGCTTCCGGCTCGAGGACGCCTGATCAGACCGCTTCGCTGGTCGTCGACAGGTTGAAGTCGTCGATGGCCAGCGGGGCGACCCGCGTGCGGGTGAACCAGTCGGCCCACTCCCGGGGCAGGCAGTCGACCGGCGCACCGGCGTCGGCGATCCGATCCAGCATGCCCAAGGGGGAGTCGTTGAACCGGAAGTTGCCGGCTGCCCCGATCACCTGGCCGTCCCGGACGACATAGACCCCGTCTCGGGTCAGGCCGGTGAGCAGCAGGCTCTGCGCGTCGACCTCGCGGATGTACCAGAGGCACGTCACGAGCAGGCCATCGCCCACGCGTGCGGCCAGCTCGTCGAGGGTGCCCGTGCGACCCTCGACGCCGGCCAGGAGGTTGTCCACGAAGGGCGTGTGCGCGATGCCCGCGAGGCCGGCGGAGTGCCGGGTCGTGACCAGCGCGCGCAGCGTCCCGTCGGCCACCCAGTCGGTCGCGTGGCGCGGCAGTCCTGCGTCGAAGCTGCTGGACGCGGCCGACGACACGGTGTCCTGGACATGATCGGCGCACTCGAGCCCCGCGGCGGCCGGGTCGGAGCGCAGCCACACGGGCAGGGACGCCAGCCGGTCACCCACGCGGGTGCCACCCCCGGGCCTGCTGAACGCGCTGCGGCCCTCGACGGCGTCCCGGGCACCCGCGGACCACAGCAGGTAGATCAGCATGTCGGCCGCCGCTGACGGGGAGAGCAGCACGCGCTGCCGCCCCGGGGCCACGTCGATGTGCGTGGCCTGGGCCGCCAGCCCGCGGCGCACCTGCGCGGGGGTCCCGGCCAGGTCCAGCTCCGCGAAGTAGCGGCCCGACCGCCCGGCCCACGCCGATCGACTTCCGGATCCGGACTTCCCGCACAGCTCGAAGCGGGCCGCCGGCTGGTCGTGGCGCAGCCGCAGGCCACTGGTCGTCCCGAGGAAGGAGCTGGTCACGGTGTGCTCGGCGTAGCCGAAGTGGTCGATGTCCGTCGCCGGGAGGACCTCGCTGAGCAGCGCACTGACCGGTGCGAGCTCCTCGGGTGCCGACATCGCCGGGGCCAGGTCCCACGTGGGCGTGGCAGGGCGTGCCGGGACCTCCGGGGCAGCATCCTGCGCCGGCCCGGAGCCACGTGCCTCGGAGCGGGCCTGCGTGATGA
This sequence comes from uncultured Actinomycetes bacterium, assembly GCA_963812395.1. GTDB lineage: Bacteria > Actinomycetota > Actinomycetes > S36-B12 > CAIYMF01 > Prado023. The sequence goes on along the minus strand of CAWEVG010000041.1, from coordinate 36,651 downwards.
GCGCGTCGAGGTCGTCGGCCGTACGGACGACGGCGCTGGTCGTCCCCGACCCGATCCCGCCGGGCACGTCGGGGTGGGCCACGATGTGGACCGTCTGGCGCGCGGTCATCCCGTTGGTCGTCAGAGTCGAGTTCGCCCACCGCAGGTTCGCGCTGGTCGCGTGCTCGACGACGACGGTGCCGCGGTCCGGTCCGAGCAGCTCGAGGGCCCGCTCCACCAGCTCCTGGGGCCTCATGCGTGCGCCTCCTGCCGGGTGTTGAGCACGTTGATCCCCTCGAACACGGCCACCGGGCACCCGTGACTGACCGGGGCGACCTGGCCGGGCTGGGCCTTGCCGCAGTTCAGCGCCCCGCCGAGCAGGTAGGTCTGCGGCCCGCCGAGGGCCGTGAGCCCGGCCCAGAACCTCGGGGTGCTCGACTGGTAGGCGACGTCGCGCACCTGCCCGACGATCCGCCCGGACCGGATCCGGAAGAACCGCTGACCGGTGAACTGGAAGTTGTAGCGCTGCATGTCGATCGACCACGACTTGTCGCCCACGATGTACAGGCCGTCCTCCACCCCGCTGATCAGCCCCTCGAGATCCGGCCCGGCCGGATCGGGCTGCAGGCTCACGTTGGGCATCCGCTGGACGGGCACGTGCACCGCGGAGTCGGCGAACGCACACCCGTTGGACCTCCCGAAGCCGTGCTCCGAGGCCATGCGGCGGTCGAGCTGGTAGCCCACGAGCGTCCCGTCGCGCACGAGGTCCCAGGACTGCGCCGCCACGCCCTCGTCGTCGAAGCCGACCGTGGACAGTCCGTAGGGGGCCGTGCGGTCACCGGTGACGTGCATCAGGGGCGATCCGTACTTCAGCGTCCCCAACGTGTCGAGGGTGGCGAAGCTGCTGCCGGCGTAGTTGGCCTCGTACCCGAGGGCACGATCGAGCTCCGTGGCATGCCCGACGCTCTCGTGGATGGTGAGCCAGAGGTTGGTCGGGTCCAGGACCAGGTCGTAGCGCCCGGGCTCGACCGACGGCGCGACCGACTTCTCGGCCAACAGCTCGGGGAGCGCTGCGAGCTCGCCGACCCAGTCCCACGTGCCGTCGCCCACCAGGTACTCCCAGCCGCGCGCCACCGGCGGGGAGCAGGAGGACATGTCGTCGAAGCGCTCGTCGGTGACGTGGAATGCCGTGACGTCCCCGGACACCCGCGTCCGCTGCTGCAGGGTGTCGGTGCCGGAGCTGTCGGCGTAGTACGTGATGTCCCGGAAGGCGTGGAAGCCTGCGTCGACCCGCTGCACGTGCGGGCTGACCAGCAGGGCGGCACTGCGGGACTCGAGCAGTGCGAGCAACCTCAGCATCGGGGACCTCGAAGGGATCGATCCCCACCGGGTTGGCCCAGACCTGCCCGGCGTGCACCGGCTCCGGCGCCAGCTCCACCCGCTCGCGGGCCACGGGTGCGGCCACGCGCGCCATCGCCACGGCCAGCGCAGCCACCTCGGCAGCAGCGTGCGGCGAGACCAGGTCGCCGGCCGCGAAGCCCCAGACGCCGTCGACGAGGACCCGCACGCCCAGCCCTGTGACGCTGTCGGCGACCACGCCCAGGGCATGGGCATCGCGGGCCGAGGCCGATCGGGTCCGCTGTCGCGAGATCCGGACGTCGACGTGCTCGGCCCCCAGCGCCTGCGCAGCCTCGATCGCGGCCTGTGCGCATGCCGCCAGCGGCAGCGCCCGGAAGTCGGCCTCGATCACGTCGAGGGCCACCTGACCTGTCAGTCCCCATTCCACGCCGGTCACAGTAACGCCGCCAGCGGGATCCTGTGGCAGCGACGTGGCAGAGTTCGCGGCATGCTGATCGAGCTTCGCGTGCTCCTCGGCCCGAACGCCGACATCCCCGCTCCGGCCATCCGGGTGACCCTCGCCGGACTCCGAGCGAGCCTGGCGCTGGACCTGTGCGCGATCACCGACCGGATCGCCCGGGCGGCCGACGCCTACGTCGGGCCGGCCGTGAGCCGCGCCGCGGGCGACGGCACCGTGGTCGTGGCCTTCCCCTGGGTGCGGGAGGGGACCGGCGAGGCGATCGGCAACGCGCTGGTCGAGGTCCTGCGGGTCGGGCCCGGGATTCCCCTCGACGAGCGGGTCGCCACAGCCGCCGCCAAGGTCCGTGACGCGGACCCCGGTGACCCACCCCGGCTGCTCGACCCGCAGGTCCCCACCGTGGCCGTGACCGGGACGAACGGCAAGACCACCACGACGCGGCTGCTGGGACGGATGGCTGCGGAAGCCGGCCTCCTGGCCGCGTGGAGCAGCACGGACGGGGTGTTCGTGGCCGGTCGGTGCATCGAGCCGGGCGACTGGTCGGGGCCGGGCGGTGCCCGCATGGTGCTCGGCGAGCCGGGGGTGGGGTTCGCCGTCCTGGAGACGGCCCGCGGCGGACTGATGCTGCGGGGGATGGGCGTGTCGGCCGTGGACGTGGCGGTGTTCACCAACGTCAGCCCCGACCACCTCGGGCTCCAGGGGATCGACACCGTCGAGATGCTGGCGTGGGCCAAGTCCACGGTCGTGAAGGTCGTGCGCCCCGGGGGCTGGGCCGTCCTCAACGCCGAGGACCCGCTGGTGAGCCAGTACCACGATGCAGGGCCCGGGAGCCCGTGGTTCTTCGCCGTCGACCCTGACGGGCCCGGCGCTGCCCTCGCCCACGAGCTCGGCGCCCCGCTGACCACCGTGCGAGCAGGCCGGGTCGTCGTCGAGGGTCATCCCGCCGGACCGATCGACCTGGGCGCGGTCCTGGACATCCCTGTCACGATCGCCGGGCTCTCCCGGGAGAACGTGGCCAACGCGCTCGCGGCGGCCAGCGCCGGGCTCGCCGGCGGCCTGCCCGCAGCGGCCGTCGCGGCCGGCCTGCGATCGTTCCTCCCCGACGCCAGCACCAGCCCGGGCAGGATGAACATCTGGAGCGCCCCCACGCCCGACGGGGGATCGGCCACCGTCATCCTCGACTTCGCCCACAACGAGGCCGGCGCCGAGGCCCTGTTCCGGGTCGGCACCGGCCTGCGCCGCCCCGGCGCGGCACTGCACGCCTCGATCGGCAACGCGGGGGACCGGACCGACCAGGGCATCTTCGAGGTGGGCCGACTGGCCGGCGAGGCCGCCGACACCGTGCAGCTGGCCGCCAAGCCGCACTACCTGCGGGGGCGCACCCAGGGCGAGATCGATGCGCTGCAGCGCGCCGGGATCCGCGCCGCAGGCAAGGAGCCCTTCGAGGAGGTCCCCGACGAGCCCACAGGCCTGCGCGCACTCCTGGCCCGCTCCCATGACGGCGACGTCATCGCGATGATGATCCACCAGGACCGCGTGGCATGCGTCGACATCCTCGACGAGATCGGCGCCGTCGCCGACAGCCCCGCGGCCATCCGCGCCAAGGTGCGAAGCCCAGCCGCCCCAGCGCACCCGGACCGTCCCTGACCCCCGCACGATCATGCACCCGCCGATCCATGCACCTTGAGGACGCTGAAGGTCGCCAACCCGAATGGATCACCGGGCGGCATGCGGGGCCCGCTACTCGTGCATCGCTGAGTGGCCGAGGGCCTCGAGCTCGGTGTACACCGCGTCCGTCTGGTCGGCGCAGATGGCCACGACGTCGCCTGCCGTCGCCTGCTGCACCGCCCAGCGGACCGCGTCGATCTCCATCGGGAGCGAGCGCACCTCCTTGGCACGGGCGCCCTCGGCCATCGCCTCGCGCACGCCCTGCTCGAGCAGGGCCGCGACCTCGCCCGGCTGGCGCCCGCGGAGCCTGACGTCCTCCTTGACCACGACAAGGTCGAAGTGCCGGGCACCGGTGCGCCCCAGCTCGAGGATGTCGGAGTCCCGGCGGTCCCCGGCGGTGCCGATCACGCCGATCCGGCGACGCTTGTGGACCTCGGCACGGGCCGCGTCCAGGCCGTCGGTGTAGGAGGCGATGAACTCGCCGAGCGCCTCGAGGCCCGCCGGGTTGTGCGCGTAGTCGACGAACACGTTGACGCCATTGACGTCGATGTGGTTCAGGCGGCCCGGGGCCAGGTGGTAGTTGGTGGAGAACGTGCGCAGCCCGGCTCGGATGTCATGCAGGTGCGCGCCACCGGCGAAGCAGGCGCCCGCGGCCGCCATCGCGTTGGCCACGTTGAACCGCGCCTTGCCGCCGAAGGTCGCCGGGAGCAGGTGGGTGAACGCCACCTGCATCGAGCGCTTGCCCTGGCGCAGGACGATGGACTCGCCCAGCTCGCCCTTCTCGAGCACGAGTGCCAGTCCGCCGTCGCGGCAGTGCCGGTCGACCATCGTCCGGGTCGGGGACCCGGGCTCGGTCATCGTGAACCACACGATCTCGCCGTGGCAGCGGCGCGCCATGGACGCGACGTTCGGGTCGTCGGCGTTGAGCACCGCGTACCCACCGCGGGGGACCGCCTCGACGACCACGCTCTTGACGTCGGCCAGGTCATCGAGGGTGTTGATGCCGCGCAGGCCCAGGTGGTCGGCGGCCACGTTGAGCACCACGGCCACGTCGTTGCGGTCGTAGCCCAGGCCCTCGCGCAGGATGCCCCCGCGGGCCACCTCGAGCACCGCGAGGTCCACGCGCGGGTTCTGCAGCACCATGCGGGCACTCTTCGGCCCCGAGGCGTCGGAGCGGATCACCAGGCGCTCGTCGATGACCACGCCGTCGGTCGAGGTCATGCCCACCTTGCGGCCCATGCCCTTGAACACGTGGCCGATCATCCGCGACGTCGTGGTCTTGCCGTTCGTGCCGGTGACGGCGATGATCGGCACCCGGCTCGGGGAGCCCGGCGGGAAGAGCAGGTCGATCACCGGCTTGGCGATGTACTGCGGCTCACCGATCGTCGGGTGCGTGTGCATCCGGAAGCCCGGAGCCGCATTCACCTCGCAGATCGCCCCGCCTGCCTCGCGCACCGGCGCGGTGATGTCGGGGGCGATGAAGTCGATGCCGGCGACGTCCAGCCCGACGACGCGGGCGGCCTCCTCGGCGATCTCGATGTTGTCCGGGTGCGCGTCGATGGTGCGGTCGATGGAGATGCCGCCGGTCGACATGTTCGCGGTCAGCGCCAGCTTCACCATCACGCCCTGCGTCGGGCACGGCGTCCATCGCCAGGCCCTGGGCGGTCACGAGCGCGATGGCCGCATCGTCGACCTTGATCCGGGTGAGCACCTTCTCGTGCCCCACCCCGCGACGGGGGTCCGCATTGGTCGCCTCGACCAGCTCCGCCACCGTGCGATGCCCGTCGCCGATCACATGCGCCGGGCACGCGCTCGGCCACGGCGGCGATCCGCCCGCCGACGACCAGGAACCGGTAGTCGTTGCCGGTGATGTAGCTCTCCACCTGCAGGTAGCCGCTGCGCGACTCGGACTTGGCCACGTCGTACCCGGCCTCGAGCTCGGCGTCGTCGGTGATGTTGAGCACCACGCCGCGGCCGTGGTTGCCGTCCAGCGGCTTGATGACCACCGGGTAGCCGATCCGCCGCGCGACCTGCAGCGCGCCCCGAAGGGTGCGCACGGAGTCGCTCTTGGGCACCGGGAGCCCGGCAGCGCTCAGCAGCTTGTTGGTGATGTCCTTGTCGCTGGCGATGTCCACGCCCAGTGCCGAGGTGTTCGACGTCATCGTGGCGCGGATCCGCTGGGCGTAGCGCCCCTGGCCGAGCTGGACGAGCGACGCGCTGTTCAGGCGCATCCACGGGATGTCGCGCGAGACCGCCTCATCGATCAGTGCCTGTGTCGACGGGCCGAAGGCGGTCCGCTCGGCGAGCAGCAGGAACCCCTCGAACTCCGCGTCGAAGTCGAACTCCGGGTCGTGGGCGACCAGGTCGTTGACCATCCGCACCGCGAGCTTGCCGGCGGCCAGGGCCACGGACTCGTCCTGGTACCCGAAGATCACGTGGTAGCGCCCCGGCTCCCCGGTGCTGCGGGTCTTGCCGCGTCGGGTGTCGTGCCCGACCTCGTTCTGCAGCTGCAGCGCGATGTGCTCCGCAACGTGACCGACCCAGGTGCCCTCACGCAGGCGCTCGGCGAACCCGCCCTTGCGTCCCCGCGAGCAGGAGTGCTCGCCGACCCCGGGCAACCACGCCAGGAGCTGGTCGGTGAAGCCCGGGAGCGCGTCGCTCGGGTACTCCTCGAGCGAGCCCAGGTCCACGACCAGGTGGATCGCCGGACCGTAGGACCAGATGTTGGGTCCGCGGTAGACCCGGGTCTCGACGATCGTGAGGTCCGGCGCGGCAGGACCGGTCGGCACGGGGCGGTCGGTCACGGTGACTCCTTGTGCTGCTGCTTGGTGCGGCGTCGGCGACGTGCGTTGCGGGCGACCACCGAGTCGTCAACGCCCTCCGCGGCCACCCGCCGGGAGATCGTGGCGAGGTCGTGCGTGGGCTCGGGCAGGTCGCCCGGGTCCACCGCGCTGTGGTCACGGTAGGACACGAGGGTCCGTGAGGCGAGGTCGAAGCGCGCCCCGTTGGGCAGGAAGTGCACGCCCGCGCCGGAGATCATCAGCGGGGCCGTGCCCCGCGCCGTGGCGGCATCGGTCAGGGCGGTGCGCATGTCCACGCAGAACACCGAGCCCTTGCCGATCACCTCCAGGTCCGTCTCGTCGGTGACCAGGATCGAGGTGTCCTCGTCCAGGCCGATCCCGAGCAGGTCGGGGGAGGACGCGACCAGGTTGATCAGCCGTCCGAAGCGCTCGCGCTGGGAGAAGTGCTGGTCGACGATCACGCCCGGCAGCAGGCCCAGGCCCTGGGCCTGGGCGACCATCCGGAACTTCGGCTGTGCACCGGGCGAGCCGAAGCCGACCATGTGCTCGCTGACCACCGAGGCGCCGGCCGACGTCCCCCCGACGATGACGCCGCGCTCGTAGGCCGCCACCACCGCGTCACCGAACCGCGTGCCCCGGATCGCAGCGGCGAGCTTCATCTGGTTGCCGCCGGTGAAGAACACACCGGTCGCCCAGGCGACAGCATCACTGTGCTCCTGCTTGTCCGCCTCGCGCCGGTCGCGCGGGCGGGCCGAGACGACCTCGGCCACGCCGAGCTTGGCGAACAGCCGCTCGTAGAGCTCGACGATCTCCGGGCCGAGTGCCGAGGCCGTCGCGCAGACGACGATCCTCGCGTCGGTGCCACCGGCCTCGGCGACGAACCGTCGCAGGATCCGGGTCGCGCCGAGCTTGTCCTCGGCACCCCCGATCGCCATCAGTCGACGCTGGGGGATCTCCGCTGGGGCGCTGCTCACCTGTGGCAGGGTAGTGGGTGCGCGGCCCGAACGTGGTCGCCGGGATCGGGGACCCGATGGACGTGGCGAGCAGGAGGCTGCTGGTCGTGCGGCATGCCAAGTCGGCGTGGCCCGCCGGAGTGCCGGATCGCCTGCGCCCCCTGGGCCCTCGCGGGCTGCGCGACGCACCCCTGATGGGCCGACGGATCCGCGAGCTCGTCGGCACCGTCGACGAAGTCGTGATCAGCCCGTCCCAGCGCACGCAGGAGACGTGGGCGCTGATCAACGAGGAGCTCGGCCCACACGGGCGACGTGGTCACCGATCCACGTGTCTACGACGCCTGGGGCGCCCACATGCTCGACCTGGTCCGGGACCTGCCCGCCGGATGCGCACACCGTGATGATCCTGGGCCATGAGCCGGGCGTGTCCGAGCTGGTCCTCAGCCTGGCCGGATCCGCGCACGACGGCCTGCGCGACCTCGTCGCGACCAAGTTCCCCACCTGCGCTGTCGCCCTGCTGAGCGCCGCGCGGCCGTGGGCGGACTTCGCGCCCGGGTGCGCGCAGCTGGAGACCTTCACCACCCCGAAGGACTGACCGGCACGGATCCCGGCTGCCGCGTCGGCCTCCTCGACCTCCTCGCGGGAGATCCCCATCAGGTAGAGCACGGTGTCCAGGTAGGGCACGTTGATCGCCGAGTCCGCGGCCGCCTGCACGACCGGCTTGGCGTTGAAGGCGATTCCGTGACCGGCCGCCGAGAGCATGTCCAGGTCGTTCGCCCCATCCCCGATCGCGATGGTCCGCGCGGTGTCGATGCCGAACTGGGCGGCGAACTCGCGCAGCGCCTGCTCCTTGGCCGCCCGGTCGATGACCGGACCGCGCACGCGCCCGGTCAGGTGTCCGTCGACGATCTCCAAGCCGTTGGCGCGCACCGCATCGACGCCCAGCTCGTCGGCCAGCGGTCCGATCACCTCGGTGAACCCGCCACTGACCAGCGCGATCCGGTAGCCGAGGCCCTTGAGCGTCCGGCACAGGGTCCGGGCGCCCGGGGTCAGCTGGATCTGCGCGCGGGCCCGCACGATCACGTCCTCGGGCAGGCCGGCCAGCTCGGCGACCCGGGCGTGCAGCGACTCGGCGAAGTCCAGCTCGCCGCGCATCGCCGCCTCGGTGATCGCGCGGACCTGGTCCTCCTTGCCCGCGAACCGGGCCAGGACCTCGATGACCTCGTCCTGGATCAGCGTGGAGTCCACGTCCATCACGACCAGGTGGACCCCGCGGCGGGCGAGCCCGCGGGGCTGGACCGACACATCGACATCGAGGTCGTGGCAGCGCGCCACCAGCTCGCGGCGCAGGACGGCCGGATCGGGGGCCAGGACCTCCAGGGCCAGGACCGTGACGGGGTAGTCGGCGACCCGGTCGATCCGGATGATGTTCGAGCCACCCGAGGCCATCGTGGACGCCAGCGCGCTGATGTCGCTGCCGGTGATCGTCGGGCCGACGATCGTGACCGTGCAGTTGGACAGCATCCCCGAGACATCCGCGGCGTGCACGTGCCGGACCGAGACCTCGAAGTCCGGGACCGCGGCGCGCATCCTCTGACCCAGGGGACCCTCCGAGCCCTCGGGAGCCAGCACGACGGCGCCGAGGACGAGCTGGCCGGCGACCACCACCTGCTCCACGTCGAGGACCGTCGTCTCGGCCAGCGCGCCGAACATGCGCGCGGTCACGCCCGGACGGTCGACGCCGACGACGGTTGCGTGGAAGGTGGTGTCCGGCACGGAGCAGAACGCTAGTGCCCGCGGTTGCCCCGGGGACGACCACCGTGCCCGCGGACCTGGGTGGGACGATCGGTGACCATTGACCCTGTTGCCCGAGTCGTCGCGGGATCACCGTGGAGTTGAGCCCTGAGGAGGTGGCTGACGATGTCGCAGACCCACCCTGATCGCGTGCTCCGGGCCTCGGCTCCGGATTCGTTGCCACCCGAACAACACACGCCGGGCCTGGATCAGCCTCGCGTGCACCGCCCTGACCCTGCCTGCGGGGATCGTTGCCGGGAGCCTGGTCATCGACTGGCTGGGCTATGACCCGAACAACCTCGAGAACCTACCCACGAGCGCCGACGCTGCTCGCCGGGTCCGTCTCCGTCCTGATCATCCTGGTCGCGCCGATGATGGCCTTCCTGTTCGGTCGGCGGGCTGTGCGCGCCGGTGATCAACGCGGCCAGCTTCCCATGCTGCTGGGGGGCATCGGCGCGGCCGCGTTCCTCGCGCTCAACGTGTTCCAGTTCGTCGCTGGGGCTGCTGCTCGACTGACGTGCAGGTGCCGGACGCGGGAAGGCGACGCCCCGTTCCCAGCGACAGCCTGGTCAGGCGCTCCGCTCGGCGGCGGTCGCGGGGTGGGCGTCGCGCTCCGGGGTCGGGGGAGTGGGGGCGTTCAAGCCGCCCACGACACCCGCGATCACGTCCTCCACCTGACCCAGGACGGCCAGCACCTCGGCCGTTCGTGCGCGGGCCTCGCCGGCGGTCACGGCCGCGCCCTCCTCAACCAGAGCCAGGTCCAGTGCGTCATGCAGCCCCGCCAGCCTGACGAGCAGCGCCTCCACCTGGGGATCCAGGCCCCGGGGGAGGAGGCCGAGCGCCACCTCCCACTCCCGCGGCGCCACCCGTGTGGCCGCGCGGTCCAGGCCGAGCCCTTCGAGACGTTCCGCCGCTTCCGTGACGGCCTCCGCCAGTGCCCGGGCGCCGGATCGCGCCGTCAGCATGCCGGCCTGGAGCGCCGTGAGCGCCGCGGACCCGGCGTGGTCCCACTGCCAGCCGGTGGCCCCCTGCCGCAGCAGCCCAACGGTGACATCGCCGCGGCTGAGCAGCACCGCCGGCACCGGTACCCCGTCCATCCCCGCGGGCCAGCCGATCGTGCGACCGGGACGCGGCAGGAGCAGCCACGTTGACTGCGCACCCGACACCCGGATGGCCCTCAGGAGGTCGGGCAGCGGGGTGGGCGCGGCACCCAGCACGCCTGCCGACCGGGGGAGCGTCGGGGGCGGCGTGGGCCATGGCCTCGAGCAGGTCATCGGACCCGGCAGCCCCGCGCAACCACGATCCCAGCCACACGGCTGTCATGGTCATCTGCGCAGCGCTCACCTGCAGGAGGGTAGGCCACGATGCTGCCCGGCGCCCCCGTTGTGCGCGGGTAGGGTGTGCGCGTGGTCGAGGTTCTGAACTTCCGCGAGGTGACCGTCCTGCGCGGAGGACGCCCCATCGTCGACCGCCTCGACTGGCTGGTCACCGAGGACCAGCGCTGGGTCGTGCTGGGACCCAACGGCGCGGGCAAGACCACGGTCCTGCAGCTTGCCGGCGCGCAGATCCACCCCACATCAGGGCGGGTCGAGGTCCTCGGCGAGGCGCTGGGCGCGGTCGACGTCTTCGACCTCCGGCCCCGGATCGGCCTGGCCAGCGCCATCCTGGCCGAGCGCATCCCGGCCGACGAGCGGGTCCGCGACGTGGTCGTGACCGCGGCCTGGGCCGTCACCGGACGCGGCCACGAGGCCTACGAGGAGCCCGACACCGCACGCGCCCGTGACGTCCTCGAGCTGGTGGGCGCCGACACGCTGGCCGAGCGGCTCTTCGGCACCCTGTCCGAGGGGGAGCGCAAGCGGGTGCAGATCGCCCGTGCCCTGATGACCGACCCCGAGCTGCTGCTGCTCGACGAGCCCGCCGCCGGGCTGGACCTCGGCGCCCGCGAGGACCTCGTCACCCGCCTGGCGGGCATCGCCACGGACCGCTGGGCGCCCGCGCAGGTGCTGGTGACCCACCACGTCGAGGAGATCCCTGCGGGGTTCACCCACGTGCTGCTCCTGCGCGACGGGCGCGTCGTGGCCTCGGGGCCGATCCACGAGGTCCTCACCGGGCGGAACCTGAGCGAGACCTTCGGCACCCGGCTGCGCAGCGGCCACGTCCGCGGTCGCTACTGGGCCCGGGCCGTCCCGGCCGACACCGTGGCGCGCGGACGTCGCGGCCGTGAGGTGCTCGAACCGACCGACTCCGCAACCATGTCAGAAGGGGACGGATCGGGCGCCGACGACTAGCATGGGGCCGTGGACGCATGGATCGTCTGGCTGATCGTCGCGGTGGTCCTTGCCGGGGCTGAGGCGGCCTCAGCGGGGCTGCTGCTGATCATGTTCTCCGGTGGGGCACTGGCCGCGTCGCTGGCCGCCTACCTGGGCGCCGGTGCCGTCGGATCGGCCGCCGTCTTCGCCCTCGTGAGCGTGGCCCTGATCGCCTTCGTCCGCCCGATCGCCAAGCGCCACGTCTACCAGGCGCCCCTGGAGCGGACCGGCACTGCCGCCCTGATCGGCACGCAGGCCCTCGTCCTCGAGGCCGTCGACGCCTACAACGGGCGGATCAAGCTCGCGGGCGAGATCTGGTCGGCGCGCACCCTCGACGAGGACGCGCGCTACGAGCCCGGCGACAAGGTCTCGGTGTTCGAGATCGACGGGGCCACCGCGGTGGTCGGATAGCCGGCACGCGCCGGGAAGCGTCACCGAGCTAGGGGAGGGAACCGTGGAGAGCCTCATCATCGCCGGCGTGCTGGTCCTGATCGCCATCCTGATCGTCTTCAGCACCATCAAGATCATCCCGCAGGCGCAGGCCGGGATCGTGGAGCGGCTCGGGCGCTACAACCGGACGCTCGATCCGGGCCTGACCATCATCATCCCGTTCATCGACCGGCTGCGGCCCCTGATCGACCTGCGCGAGCAGGTGGTCTCGTTCGCCCCACAGCCGGTGATCACCTCCGACAACCTCGTCGTGAGCATCGACTCGGTCATCTACTTCCAGGTCACCGACGCCAAGGCCGCCACGTACGAGATCCAGAGCTACCTGCAGGGCGTCGAGCAGCTGACCGTCACCACCCTGCGCAACGTGGTCGGGTCCCTGGACCTCGAGGAGACCCTGACCAGCCGCGACAACATCAACGCCCAGCTCCGCGGCGTCCTCGACGAGGCCACCGGCAAGTGGGGGATCCGGGTCAACCGGGTCGAGCTCAAGGCGATCGACCCGCCGGCCAGCGTGCAGCAGTCGATGGAGAAGCAGATGCGCGCCGACCGCGACAAGCGCGCGGCGATCCTGTCGGCCGAGGGCAGCAAGCAGGCGGCGATCCTCGAGGCCGAGGGCGGCCGCACGGCCGCGATCCTCAAGGCCGAGGGGCAGGCGCAGGCCCAGGTGCTGCGTGCCCAGGGCGAGGCCGAGGCGATCGCCAAGGTGTTCAACGCCATCAACTCCGGGCATGCCACCGACCAGGTGATGGCCTACCAGTACCTGCAGTCCCTGCCGCTGCTGGCCCAGGGGACCGCCAACAAGGTGTTCGTCATCCCGGCGGAGCTCTCCGGGGCCCTCGGTGCAGTCACCCGCGCGTTCGCGCCCGGGGCGGCAGGCGGCGCCGCCCGCCGGCGGCGCAGCCTGCGCCGACCGCACCAGCGGAGGACATCATCGACGCCGATCTGGTCGACGAGCCGCCCCCGAAGCAGCCTCCCGCGGACCGGGCACCGCCTGATCCCGGTGGGCCGACCCGGCCACTGTCACCGATCCCGACGACCCACGGGTCCGGGACTTCACCGCGCTCACGGATGTGGCCGCGCGATCGGTTCGGGAGCCGGCCGAGGGACTGTTCATCGCCGAGGGCGCGAAGGTGATCCTGCGCGCGCTGGCCGCGGGGTACCGGCCGCGGTCGGTGCTGACCGAGCCGAAGTGGCTGCCGGGCCTGGCCCAGGCCCTGCGAGGGGACCGACGCCGAGGTCCTGCTCGCGCCACCCGAGGTGCTCAGCGTCCGTGACCGGGTACCGCGTGCACCGGGGTGCCCTGGCCTCGTTCGAGCGCCGCCCGCTGGCGGCACCCGCCGAGCTCGTGGCCGACGCTCGCTTCGTGGTCGTGCTCGTCGACCTCGTCGACCACACGAACGTGGGGGCGATCTTCCGCAACGCTGCAGCCCTGGGCGCCGACGCCGTCCTGGTCACGCCCGGATGCGCCGACCCGCTCTACCGGCGGTCGGTGAAGGTCTCGATGGGCGCCGTCCTGGGCGTGCCCTGGACCCGCACGGGTGACGATCCGCTCGCGGCCCTGGAGGGATTCACCACGATCGCCATGACCCTCGACCCGGACGCGACCGAGATCGGTCGACGTGCACCTGGGCCAGGGGCGCAGGGCCGTGATGCTCGGCACCGAGGGCGACGGCCTGCCCGGGGACCTGGCCGCCCGGGCCGACCTGCGCGTGCGCATCCCCATGGCCGGCGGGGTCGACTCCCTGAACGTGGCTGCCGCCAGCGCGATCGCCCTGTTCGCCCTGCAACCCGCGCTCCTGACGCCGTCGCTGGGCCAGGAGGACGGCGTCGGTGCTGAGCCCGGGCCCCATAATGGCCCCCTCACACACCCTCGGGGAGGACGTCATGGGCACGCTGCGCAGCAACACCTGGTCGAAGGTGCTGCTCACGCTCGGCGCGATCGGGCTGTTCATGACCGGGATCCTGGGATGGTTGAACGCCGCCGTCGTCAACGGCGAGAACTTCGCCGGGCTGGTGAACGAGGTCCGCCAGGACGAGGCCGTCAAGACCGAGATCGGCAAGGCCGTCGCAGTGGCCGCCCTCGACGCCCAGCCGGACCTGATCGCCGTCGAGCCGGCCATCGCGGCGGGGGCCGCAGCCGTCGCGGGCAGCCCGATCCTCGACGGCGTGTTCACCCCGGCCATCCGCTCGTTCCACGATGCGATGACCGAGAAGGGCAGCGACTCGGCCGTCCTGAAGCTCGCCGACCTGGGGGCCACGGCCACGACGGCGCTGGAGAAGTTCGTGCCCCAGGCGGCCGACATCATCCCGGCCAACCTGAACCTCACCCTGGCCGAGGTCGGTGGCCAGGAGGGGATCGCCGGCCAGATCATCCCGGTGATCCAGGCGGTGTCCACCCTGGCCTGGGTCGTCCCGCTGATCTCCCTGGTGCTGGTCGGCGCTGGGCATCTGGCTGGCCCCCAAGCGGCGCCTGGCGCTGGTCCGGTTCGGCTGGATGCTGCTGGTCGTCGCCGGCTTCCTCGGGCTGGTCGTCCTCGGGCTCAACGTCGCGGGCCTGTTCATGGACGACTCCACGCTCCAGGGTGCCGTGATCAGCGCGGCCCTGGCCGTCTTCAGCCAGCCGCTGTCGCTGCGGTTCATCGCCATGGGCGTGGTCGGTGGGCTGCTCGTGGCCTCGGCCGGCGCCCTGCTGCCCCAGGTGGACGTCGGCGATCACGCGCGCACCGCCGTCGGCCTCGCGACCCGTCGCCCCGAGGCCACCGGGCTGGGCGGTCGTCCGCGCGCTGGTCGTCATCGCCGTCGGCCTGCTGATCGTGCTGTTCCCGACGATCAGCTCCCAGGTCGTGGCCGTCGTCGCCGGCCTGGTCGTCCTGTTCTACGGGGTGACCGAGCTCGACATCATCGCGGAGCGCTCGCGGGCCCAGGACGAGGCGGAGCGAGGCAGCCGCGCTGGCAGCCACGGGTCACGTGCAGGAGAAGCGCCGCTCGCGCGGTGCGCTGGCTGATCCCGGTCGCGGCCGCGGGCGTCGGGCTGCTGGTCCTGGCCGCGCTGATCATCCCGGGCAACCTGCCCCAGGACGACAACATCGCAGGCCGCATCGGCGGTGAACACCACGGCGTGCAACGGCTTCGACGCCCTGTGCGACGTGCCCTTCGACCAGGTCGTGATCCCCGCGTCGCACAACTCCATGTCGATCGCGGACGGCACCTGGTTCCTGGCCGAGCAGCCCAAGGACATGGTCGAGTCGCTCGACGACGGCATCCGGGGCCTGCTCGTGGACACCTGGTACGGCCAGCCCACCGCGGACGGCGGCGCGCATCACCGCGCCGGAGTCGCTGGCCGGTGCCGAGGCCGAGCTGACCGCGACCTACGGCACGGACGTGGTCGCCTCGATCCAGCGCACCATCGACCGCGTGCGCCGCTCGAAGCCGTCCGGGCCCACCGAGCCGTACTTCTGCCACACGGTGTGCGAGATCGGCGCCGAGCCGATGGCGCCGGTCATGGACCGGCTCAACACCTGGATGGACGCGCATCCGCGCGAGGTCGTCGTCCTGTTCATCCAGGACACCGTGACGCCGGCGGACACCGCGGCGGTGCTGGAGAAGGCCGGCCTGGCGGACAAGGCGTACGTGCACCCCGACGGCGCCGAGTGGCCGACCCTGCGCGAGATGATCGACTCGAACAAGCGCCTCGTGGTCCTCATGGAGAACAAGGGCGGCGGCGACGCAGTACCCGTACCTGCACCAGGGCTTCGACCTCGTCCAGGACACCGAGTACACCTTCAAGAGCGCCGCCGACTTCGACTGCTCGCTCAAGCGCGGCCAGCCCGACAGCCCCCTGTTCTCGGTGAACCACTGGCTGGCCAGCTTCAGCAAGCTGATCTCCAGCGCCGAGGAGGTCAACGTCTACGACGTGCTCAAGCCGCGCATCGACCAGTGCGAGATCGAGCGCGGCCGCACGCCCTCGATGATCGCCGTCAACTGGTACGACCGCGGGGACCTGTTCCGGGTCGTCAACGAGCTCAACGGCGTGGGGTAGCCGACGGGCGGGCGTCGCACCGGCGATCCTGACAGGATTGCGCCCGTGCGCGCCTTCTACCTGACCTCAGTCGAAGCTGCCAGCGGCAAGTCCGTCGTGGCCATCGGGCTCATGGAGACCCTGACCCGCGGGTGACCCGGGTCGGCTACTTCCGCCCGGTGATCCGCTTCACCGACCGGCTCGACAGCCAGATCGAGCTGATGCGCTCCCGCTACCGGCTCGACCAGACCTACGACGAGTCCTACGGGGTCACCGGCCGGGACACGCGTGACTTCGGCGGTGCGCACGTCGATCCCGCGCTGGTCTCCCGGATCCTCGAGCGGTTCCAGGCGCTGGCCTCCCGCTGCGACTTCGTGCTCGTCGAGGGAACGGACTACCAGGGCGCGTCCAAGGCCTTCCAGTTCGCCCTCAACGCCGAGATCGCCTCCAACCTCGGCGCCACCGCGCTGGTCTGCCTGTCGTCGGCGGAGCACCGGCCCGACCAGGTGAACGCAGCGCTGACCGCGGCGATCGACGGGCTCTCGGATCGCGGCGTCCCGACGATCGGCGCCTTCGTCAACCGGGTGCTGCCCGAGGACTCGCAGGCGATGTCCGATGCCGTCAAGGGCAGCTCGGTCCCGGTCTGGCTCCTGCCCGACACCCCGTCGCTGGGCTGGCCGACCATCCGCGAGATCGGGATGGCGACCGGGGCGCGGATGATCGCCGGCACCGAGGAGGACCTCGGGCGTGCGGTGCCCGACGTGAAGGTCGCCGCGATGAGCGTGCCCCGGCTGATGGACCGGCTGCGCGACGGGACCCTGGTCGTGACCCCCGGCGACCGTTCCGACGTGCAGATGGCGGCCTTCGCCACACGGCAGTCCGATGCCATCCCTGCCGTCTCGGGCCTGCTGCTGACCGGGGGCCTGGCTCCCGATCCGACGATCCTGAGGTTCGCCCAGGGGATCAAGGACAAGGCCCTGCCGATCCTGATCACCGACATGGACACCTTCGAGACCGCCGCCGCGATCGCCGGGCTGCAGGCCGAGATCGCCCCGGAGGACACCCTCAAGATCACCGACGCCCTGAGCCTGTTCGAGGAGAACGTCGACGAGGCCGAGCTCGAGGCCCGGGTCGAGGTGACGCGCTCCACGACCATGACGCCGATGATGTTCGAGCACCAGCTCATCGAGCGGGCCCGGTCACAGCGCAAGCACATCGTCCTGCCCGAGGGTGACGACGATCGGATCCTCCAGGCCGCCGACCGGCTGCTGCGCCGCAACGTGGTGGACCTGACCATCCTCGGCCGTCCCGATGCCCTGGCCGAGCGGGCGCGGGTCCTGGGCCTGGACATCTCCGGGGCGACGATCATCGATCCGCAGACCGACCCCCTGCGCGAGCAGTTCACCGACGACCTGTTCGAGCTGCGCCAGTCCAAGGGGCTGGCCCGGGATGCCGCCTTCGACCTCGTGGCCGACGTGTCGTACTTCGGCACCATGATGGTGTGGAAGGGGCTTGCCGACGGGATGGTCTCCGGAGCCGCGCACACGACCGCCCACACGATCCGGCCCGCCCTGCAGATCATCAAGACCTCACCCGGGGTCTCGATCGTCTCCAGCGTGTTCTTCATGGCCCTGGAGGACCACGTGCTGGTGTACGGCGACTGCGCGGTGAACCCCGACCCGGACGCCGAGCAGCTGGCCGACATCGCGATCTCCTCGGCGCACACCGCCGCGGGCTTCGGGATCGAGCCGCGGATCGCCATGCTCAGCTACTCGACCGGGTCGTCGGGATCCGGCGCGGAGGTCGAGAAGGTGCGCGCCGCCACCGAGATCGTGCGCCAACGCGCCCCGGAGCTGCTCGTCGAGGGACCGATCCAGTACGACGCGGCCGTCGATGCGTCCGTGGCCAAGTCCAAGCTGCCCGGGTCCGAGGTCGCCGGCCGGGCGACCGTCTTCATCTTCCCCGACCTCAACACCGGCAACAACACCTACAAGGCGGTGCAGCGCTCGGCCAACGCCGTGGCGATCGGCCCGGTCCTGCAGGGCCTGCGCCTGCCGGTCAACGACCTGTCCCGCGGGGCGCTGGTCGAGGACATCATCAACACCGTGGTGATCACCGCCGTCCAGGCCCAGCAGGTGGCCGCAGCCTCGTCGAAGGAAGGTGGGCAATGATCGTCCTGGTCGTGAACGCCGGCTCATCGTCGCTGAAGTACCAGCTCGTGGACACCGAGTCCGAGGTCGTCTGGGCCACGGGGCTCGTCGAGCGGATCGGCGAGGACGAGTCGCCGGTGACGCACCGGACCCGCATCCGCGGGGGCGCTGACGCCGACCTGGTGGAGTCGACCTCCACCGCCACGATCGCCGACCACGGCGAGGCGTTCCAGGCGCTGACGGCCGCCTTCGAGCGCACGGGCGCGGTGTCCGAGGTCGGCGAGCTCGCCGGTGTCGGCCATCGGGCGGTCCAGGGGGCCGACCAGTTCAGCGAGCCGACGATCGTGACCGCGGAGGTCATCGACGTCATCCGCGAGCTGATCCCGCTCGCGCCGCTGCACAACCCGGCCACCGTGGCGGGCCTCGAGTCCGCCATGGCGGCGTTCCCCGACGTCCCGCACGTGGCCGTCTTCGACACCGCCTTCCACTCGACCATCCCGGCGGCGGCCTACACCTACGCGATCGACCAGACGGTCGCCCGGGCCAACAAGATCCGTCGGTACGGCTTCCACGGCACGTCGCACAAGTACGTCACCGCGAAGGCCGCCGAGGTCCTGGGCAAGCCCGTGGACTCCGTCGACCTCGTCACGCTGCACCTGGGCAACGGCGCCTCGGCCTGCGCGGTGCGCGGTGGGCGCAGCGTGGAGACCTCCATGGGCCTGACGCCGCTGGAGGGCCTCGTCATGGGCACCCGGTCCGGCGACATCGATCCGGCGCTGGTGTTCCACCTCATGTCGACCGCGGGCATGTCGACCACAGGACGTCGACACCATGCTCAACAAGCAGAGCGGCCTGATGGGCCTGTGCGGCCAGAACGACCTGCGCGAGGTGCACCGGCTGGCCGCCGAGGGCGATGCGGACGCCGAGCTCGCCCTGGCCGTCTACGTCCACCGCATCCGCAAGTACCTCGGCGCCTACCTGGCGGTGATCGGGCGCGCCGACGCGATCGTCTTCACCGCCGGCGTGGGCGAGAACGACCCCGAGATCCGACGACGGGTGATCGCCGGGCTGGAGATGATCGGAGTGGCCATCGACACCGAGCGCAACGCCACCCTCCGGGGGAGCTCCGTGCCGGTCGACCTGTCGTTCCGGGGCGCACCGATCCGGGTCCTGGTCGTGCCGACCAACGAGGAGCTCGAGATCGCCCGGCAGACGGCCGCCGCCGTCGCTGGGTAGGTCATCGGCCCACTTGTGACGTGATTGCGACGCAAGTGGGAGATGCCTTCCATGGACACCGGGACACCGGGCCGTCACTCTGGGGGCCACTGGAGAAGGAGCCCACATGACGGCAATCACCCCGGACACCCTGGACAGCACGATGCTGCGAGTCATCACGTACTCCAGCGTCCAGTCGCGACTGACGCACCTGCTCGAGGACCATCGCGGACTGACATCGTGGTGGGTGGAGATCGCGCGGCAGCTCGATGACCTGGCCGATGCCGTGCGACGGGAGCCCGGGGACCTCGTGGACGCCGACGGGTTCACCGAGCAGATCCGGGATGACGCCCCCCACCTGATGAACCGCTGGATGCGCCTGTCGAGCGAGCGCGACGGGCTCTACGACGCCGTGACCCACGTGCGCCTCCAGGTCGGCCAGGACGCCGGGGACCCCTCAGCAGTGGATTCCGCCAAGCACTCGATCCGGGCGCTGCTCGCGCGGGCGCGCAGGTTCCAGGAGCGGACCACGGAGGTGCTGCTCGACGCCTACGAGCGGGACCTCGGCGGCGAGTAGCCCCACGCACAGCGCGCGGCTCAGCGCAGGCCGTGCGCGTCCACAGCAGCGTCGATCAACTTCTGGAAGGCCTGGCGCCCCGACGAGGAGAGGTGCACGCGGTCGCCGACGAACCACTCCGGATGCCCGGCGCTGTGGGAGTACCAGTCGATGATCCGCACCCTCTGGGACGCGAAGCTGGCATCACAGGACCGCATCGTGCGGATGTTGCCCGCCTCCCAGCTGCGCGGCACGCGAGCCGTCACCAGGAACACCCGGCGGTACTTGCCGGCCGTCTCGATCACCGACCGGCAGGCAGCCAGGGACACGGTGCCGTTGGTGCCGAGCTCGACCACCAGGTTGCGGGGGAGCTTCGCGCCGAAGCTGCGCACGATGCCCGGTGCCGTGCTGAACTGGCGACCCACCTTGGCGTGCACCCGGAATCCGTGTGAGCTCATCCACGGGGTCACGCTCACCATGAGCGAGTCACCGACGGCCAGCCGACCACGCGGGCCGGCGGCCTTGGGCACGCTGGCTGCCACGCTCACCTGCTCGACGGCGACCGCCGGCTGCTCCGCGGACTGGTCGACCGGCGCCGCCACGGCCGTGGCGGTCGGCTCCGGGGTGGGGGCAGGCGCACCATCGTCGGCGACGGCCTGGCTGGGCATGAGCAGCCCGCCGGCCAGCAGGGCCCCGGTCAGGACCGCCCTGAAGTGCACGCTACGTTCACCCCTGGTCACGCTGTGCAGTCTGCCACTCGCGACACGCGGAGTAAAGGCGGCAAGGTCCCGCGGGATCAGGCCAATGTGCAGTACAGTTCGCGCGCCCCGGGAGAGGAGAGTCCGATGCAGTCCGAGACCCTGGTCAAGGAATTGCGGAACCCCGCCTCGGCAGCCGTGGCCGGGATCATCTTCTCCGTCATCCTCATCGTGGTCCTGGTCCAGTTCCACGGGTCCGTGCCCGCCGGCCAGACCCTCCACGGACTGGCTGAACGACCAGGGACCGCCGCCAGGGCGTGAAGACAGCCGTCGGCCTCATCCCGTTCGCCGGGATCGCGTTCCTGTGGTTCATCGGGGTGATCCGCACCCGTCTCGGTGCGCGCGAGGACAAGCTGTTCGCGACGGTGTTCCTGGGCTCCGGGCTCCTGTTCGTCGCCCTGCTGTTCCTCGCAGGTGCCCTGCTGGCCACGGTGCTCACGCTGTTCGAGCGCGGGATCCCCGTCGGCGCTGACTCCCTGCTCCTGCTCGTGGTGTTCACGAAGTCCCTCATGGGCATGTTCGGCGCTCGGATGGCCGCTGTGTTCACCATCTCCGTCTCGTCGGTCGGCATGCGCACGAAGATCCTGCCGAAGTGGCTGGTCGCCGTCGGCTACCTGACAGGGGTGATCCTGCTGCTGTCACCGCCGCTGTCGAACTGGACCCAGCTGCTGTTCCCGACCTGGGTGCTGCTGTTCAGCGGGTACATCCTCATCGCCTCGCGCCATCTGGCTGCTGAGGCCTGACCTACGCGGTGCTGCTCAGCCGCACCGGACGAAGGTCGACCTCGCGCACGTCCACGCGGGGACGGTCCCACATGACCTGCTCGACGAGGTCCCGGACGTCGAGCGACCCGAGCTCCTCATCGCCGAGCACCGCGTCCAGGCGGGCATAGAGGTCACCGAGCGGCGCGCTGTTGACCACCGACGTGACGGTCGCGCGCGGCCGATCCGGCAGCTGCGCGAGCACGCTGTCGCGGACCTGCCCGGATGGCCGCCGACTCACCCTCGGCGGTCACCAGTGCCGTCAGCCAGATCGTCCCCCGGGCCGATGTGCGCAGGATCTCCATGCCGGGCAGGCAGATCCGCCGGGCCAGGTCCTCGACGCCGATACCCCTCGAATCGACCTCAAGGACCATGTCCACGACGAAGTCATCCATGTGGTTCGCGGTGTGCCCCATTTCGACCTCCCTGTGCCGTGCAGGTGGCCCCATGGTGGCCGGGATCACATCCTGGACGGCGAAGGCGCGCCGAGACCCTCGTTGGGATTTCAACCGGCCATGAGCCCGCCGGTGGGCCGCCGACGCCACTGTTAGGGTCACGGGCATGCGCTGGCTCGTGCCCGGAACCCCCTCCTCGGGTGACCTCACCGACGCCTATGACTGGCCGGCTGCGAACTGGGTGCGCGCGTGCATGGTGATGGGCCTCGACGGCAGCATCACCGGCCCCGATGGGCTGTCCGGGTCCATCTCGTCGCCGACGGATCGAGCGGTCCTCGCCGCCATCCGGAGGTTCGCCGACGTGTACCTGGTCGGCGCCGGGACAGTGCGTGCCGAGCGCTACAGCGCCGTGCGGGCCCAGCCCGCGGCGATCGAACGCCGCGTGGCCGCGGGGCAGGCGGCTGCGCCCACGCTGGCGATCGTCTCCGCGACCTGCCGCTTCGACTGGGAGGACGTCGCGTTCACCGCATCGGACAACCGGCCCATCGTGCTCACCGTGGAGAGCAGCGACCCGGCCGACCGGGCTGCTGCGGCACGCCGGTGCGACGTCCTCGTCGTCGGCGAGGAGCGCGTCGAGCCGAGGGCCGCTCTCGACGCGCTCGCCGCGCGGGGCCTGACCCGGGTGACGTGCGAGGGAGGCGACTCGCTGCTGGCGGAGATGGTGCGGGCCGGGGCCCTCGATGAGGTCGACCTGACGTTGGCTCCGGTCGTGGCGGCCTCGGCCCGCCCAGCCAGGCCCGGGCCCGCAGTGCTGACGGGGATGCGGCTGCACCAGCTGATCGAGGACGACGGCTACCTGTTCGCCCGCTACCTGCGTGGAGTCTGAGAACGGTGGACCTGTCCTCCCTCGCCCGTCTGGTCGCAGAGCACCCGGAGGCCCTGGCGCATCCTGTGGCACCCGTCCGGATCGGCGGCGTCGTGCGCGACCTCGACGCGGAGCCGCTGATCATGGGGGTGGTGAACCTGTCGCGGGACTCCACGTACCGCGACAGCGTTGCGGTGTCGCCCGATTCGGCGATCCGACGCGCTCGCGTCATGCACGCCCAGGGGGCGGGCGTGGTGGACCTCGGGGCGGAGTCCAGCACGCTGCGGGCCGCCCGGGTCGGCGACTCCGACCAGGCCGCCGCGCTCGTCCCGGTCATCGAGGCCCTCACGGCCGACGGCGTCCCCACCTCGGTCGAGGCGTACAGCCCGCGGGTCGTGGCTGAGTGCCTGAGGGCTGGTGCCTCGGTCGTCAACCTCACCGGGGCGACCGACCTCGAGGAGATCTACGGCCTGGCCGCTGCGCACGATGCGGCCGTCGTCATGTGCTTCGTTGCGGGGGCGAATGTGCGGGAGGTCGGTGACGTCACCCTCGACGCGGACCCCATCCCGGGGCTCATCGACTACTTCGCCGAGCGGATCACGCCACGCGCGCTCGCACGGGGTCGAGAACCTCGTCATCGACCCGGGGTTGGGCTTCTACTACGGCAACCTCACGGATCCGACGGTGCGGGCCCGCCACCAGTCACAGGTCCTGCTCAACTCCTTCCGACTGCGCGTGCTGGGCGTGCCGATCTGCCAGGCGCTGCCCCACGCCTTCGACCTCTTCGAGGAGGAGTTCCGGACCGCCGAGGGGGTCTTCGCGGTGCTCGCCGCCCTCGGCCGCGTGAACGTCTACCGGACGCATGAGGTGGCGCGGGTGCGGGCCACGCTGCGGGCCCTCGATGCCATCGGACGCGCCCCCTGAGGAGTGCCCGTCCCTCCGGGCTCCCGACAGCCCGGCGATCGAGCGCCGCCGATGAGGGAGGATCGCCGCGTGAGGCACACCCCTGACGCCGCAGACGGATCGCCGCCACCTGACTCCTCGACGAACTGGATGGACGATGCGCCACTGATGCGGGCGTGGCGGCGGTTCGTGGAGTCCGATGCGGCTCCGTTCACGATTCCGGGCCACAAGCGTCGTGCCGATCGCCTCCATCCGGACCTCGGTCGACTCCTGCACCCTGACGTGCCCCTGTACGGCGGGCTCGACACGGTGAAGCTCACCGGGGGAGTGCTGGTCGAGGCCGAGCGCCGCGCCGCGGACCTCTGGGGAGCCGACCTGTGCCGGTTCTCGACGGGGGGATCCACCCACGCGAACCAGGTCCTGTGCCTGACGCTCGGACAGCCCGGGGACGTGGTGCTGGTGGCACGCAACGCCCACCGCAGCGTCCTGTCCGGGCTGGTGCTGGCTGGTCTGCGACCGGTCTGGATCGACGTGCGGACCGACCCGGCCTCGGGCGCCCCGCTGGGCCTGGACCCTGCGGCTGTGCGGGGAGCGCTGACTGCGCACCCCGAGGCCGTGGCCCTGTGGTGCACCGAGCCCAGCTACCAGGGCACGCTCTCGGACCTTCCGGCCATCACGTGGGCAGCCCACGAGCACGGCATCCCCGTCGTGGTGGACCAGGCGTGGGGAGCCCACCTGGGCTTCGCCGCCGGGTATCCCCGCCACGCCCTCCAGGCTGGCGCCGACGCGATGGTCACCAGCGCGCACAAGATGCTGCCCGCCTTCAGCCAGGCGTCCCTCGTCCTGGCGAGAACCGAGCGGATCGATGCCGATCGGCTCCAGCGGGCGTTCGAGGCCACGCACACGACCAGCCCGTCGGGCGCGATCCTGGCGAGCATCGACGCCTCGCGGGCGTTCCTGGCCAGCGCGCCGCGGGCGCCTCGCACTCGAGGCGATGATCCCCTTGGTGTCCAGTGCCCGGGAACGGCTGCGTTCCGCCGGCCTGCTCGTCCCCGGGCCGGGGGACCACCCGCCGGGACGGTTCGACCCCGCCAAGCTCGTCGTGCACTTCGGCCCCGCCGGGCGCAGCGGGCTCGATGCCGAGCGGGAGCTGCTGCATCGGGGAGTCGCCGTGGAGATGGCCGACCGCAACACGCTGGTCGCGCAGGTGGGGCTCACCGACGACGCCACGACCCTGAACCGGCTGGTCGAGGGGATCCTCGCGAGCCTGGTGGGCGACCCCGGAGCGCCACGGCCCACGGCTGCTGTCCCCGCGGCCCCGCTTCCACCCGTCCCGGATGTCGCCCCGGGAGGCCTTCTTCGCCGAGTACGAGGTCGTGGCACGAGACGAAGCCGTCGGACGGATCAGCGCCGAGCTCGTTGCGCCCTACCCTCCGGGCGTACCCGTCCTCGTGCCGGGCGAGGAGGTCACCGTCGAGACCCTCGAGGCCCTGGAGCTGTCGCTGCGGGCAGGCAACCGGATCGCGTACGCCGCCGATCCCACGCTGACGTCCCTGCAGGTCGTCAGGGAACGACGCACGTAGCAGGCGCTCGCGCCGACCATCACCCTGCGCCGGCGCAGGGGTGCGGGTCGCCCAGTAGGCACCCAGCAGCACGAGCGGGAACCCGAGGACCATGCCCCAGGTGAGCGGCTCGCCCAGGACGAGGAGCCCGAGGCCGATCGCCACGGCCGGGTTGATGAAGGTGATCACCGTGGCCCGCACGGGCCCCGCGAGGGCGATCAGGCGGAAGAAGAGCACGAAGGCGAGTGCGGTGCACACCAGGCCGAGGACCACCACCGCCGCCAGGACGTCGATGGAGACGTCGCCACCCGAGTAGCCGGCCACGGTCCACGGCAGGTAGACGGCGGCAACCACCGCCACCGAGACAGCGATCACGCCGATCGACGGCACGTCGGCCAGCACGGTGTTGGCGATCACCGGCGCCGCCGCGTAGCCCACCGCGACCAGCAGCAGCTCCACGACGGAGAGCAGGTCGACCCGGCCGGCGAGCGAGTCGATCCCGACGAGGCACGCGACGCCGACGATCCCGACCCCGAGCCCGCGCAGCCGCACCGGGGCGAACGCCTGGGGATCGCCGCGAAGCCGCGCGATCAGCACTCCGATCAGCGGCACGGTGGCGAGCATCAGCCCGGCGAACCCACTCGTCACGCGGATCTCGGCGTGCCCGAGGAGCAGCCACGGCCCGGCCATCTCCAGGAGCCCGAAGGCCACGACCCACTTCCACAGCCCGAGCGCGGGTCGCAGCGCCCCCTGGTGGGCCGCGAGGGGGAGCAGGATCACAGCGGCCAGGAGTGTCCGGGACCCGGCGACGGCGGCCGGGCTGAGCTCGGCCACCGCGACCTTGATCAGCAGGTAGGGGATGCCCCAGATGACCGACATCGCGGCGAAGAGCAGCCACGCCTGTCGAGTCATGTGCGCCGGGGCGGCCACGGCTGTCGATCCCACCGCGTCAGACTACGTCGCTGCCCGATCCAGCAGCGGGATCCACCGTCGCGGGCAGCCGCTCATCCGGACGCGGCCGATTCATCCGCCGCGCCGGCCCGAAGGTCGCGGTGGATGTACCGGTGGGGACCGATGCCCGGCTTGATCCACTCGTCGCCGACCACGGTCCACCCAGCCCGCCGGTAGAACCCCAGGGCCGACGACCGAGCCTCTGCCCACAACGAGCCCGCCCCTCGGGCAGCAGCGACCTCAACCGCCCGGTCGAGCACGGCACGACCGATCCCCGTGCCGCGATCGGACTCGGCAACCACCATGGCGCGCAGGCGCCACACCGGTTCACGGACCACGCCCGGGCCGGGCCACCGCTCGGGAAGCACCGTTGCCGCCCCGATCACGACTCCGTCGCGCAGCGCAGCCACGTGACAGGGCATGTGCGGGGGGCGGCTGGTCCCCGGGCAGCGGACCGTCCGGGCGCAGGACCGCCAACTGCAGGGGCCGGACCTCGGCGAGCTCAGCGACGCGCACGACCAACTCCACGGTCGACAGGGTAGGCCGGGAGGGTGAGGCGATCGGAACGTCGCGCAGATCGACGTCCGCGGAAAGCAGCGACCCTCGCCTGCGTCGTCGCAGGTCAGGGGCCGTTCTCTGGTGTCCGAGGGGGGACTTGAACCCCCATGCCCCTGAGGGCACTAGCACCTCAAGCTAGCGCGTCTGCCTATTCCGCCACCCGGACGAGGTGTTCCCACGGGCAACCGCAGGAAGTCCGCACAGGATAGCAACCATCAGCGACGGACCACCAATCGCGCTCGACCGGGACGTCGGCTCAGAGCATGATCCCCACGACCAGCATGCCCGCGATGAGCAGCGTCCACCCAGCTACGACGATGATGTCGAGCCCCGAGCGAACCATGGTGCCGAGGACTCCCGCGAAACCCCGGTCGCCGGGGTGCATGTCGCGCACCGCGCACGGACCCGGCCGTCGCGCGACGCCAGTCCGCCGCCAGCACGCACCCGGCGCACGACCTCGCGCACTGCCCGCGCCGCGCGGCGAACATCGCGAACATCACACCCCGATGGCTGCGTTCGGCGGCCCCAGCACCGACGACTGCGGGGCGAGCAGCACCGGGGTGCACCCGATCTGGCCGTTGATGTCGCAGAAGGCCGCCTGCCCTGGGTCCTTGAGCAGCGCGATCTTCTCGACCACAGTCGTCATCGCCGACGCGATCCCGACCAGGGAGCTGACCAGCATGGCCCACCACCAGGGACGTCCTCACCACACGGTGCCTGCGGGAGGCTGCGTGACCTGCGCGACCTGCGGTTCGACGACGACGCTCATGAGGCCATTGTCGACCTGAGAACTGCCCGGCATCAGGACCGATGGTCGCGAGTGTTTCGCCTGCCACACAGCCGATCCGGCCGAATCGGCAGGCGCTCAAGGGAGGCGGCCCCCAGAAGGCCATCGCCAGCCTGATCAACCGGTCCTGGCCACCGGAGAACTCCGCGAGCACTGCCTCCGAGGTGGCCTCCTCCGGGGTCAGCCACGCGAGGTCGATCGCCGACTGGCTCGGCTCGCAATCACCGTCGACCGGAACCACGTAGGCCAACGCCACGGCATGCTGCCGCGGGTCGTGGAAACCTGTGACCGTGGGGTCCGGGAAGTACTCGATGACGGTGAACGGCGCGATCGAGACGGGCAGCCTGGGGAGCGCCATCGACCCGAGGTCCTTCTCCAGGTGCCGGATCAGCGCATCGCGGATCCGCTCCTTGTACAGGACCCGCCCCGCGACGACTGCTCGCGACAGGCTGCCGTCCGGGCGGGTCCGGCCCGGCCCGACGGGACCCGTCGTGGGCCGTCGTCGCGGGGCGGGTGCTGTACAGGGAGCGGATCCGCGACGCCCTCATCCGGCACCTGGAGAAGGACCTCGGACCGATGGCGCTGCCCCGCCTGCCGGTGTCGATCGCGCCCTTCACGGTCGTCGAGTACTTCCCCGACCCCACGGTCACCGGCTTCCACGACCCCCGCCAGCACGCGGTGGCCTGGCCTACGTCGTGCCCGTGGACGGGGACTGCGAGCCCTGCCAGTCGGCGATCGACCTGGCCTGGCTCACGCCGGAGGAGGCGACCTCGGAGTCGGTGCTCGGCGGAGTTCACCGGCGGCCAGGACCGGCTGATCCGGATGGCGATGGCCTTCGGGGTCGGCTGCCCTGATCGGCGTCCTCGCCGATGGGGCAGCAGTACCTTCGGGTGCGGGACTCGGGACCATCGGTCCTCACGAGCGGCGCCCGGAACTGTCGACAATGGCCTCATGAGCACCGTTGTCGAACCTCCCGTCGCAGTCCAGGACGCAGTACAGGCCGGCGCCCGCCGTCAGGTCCGGGCGCGCGTGGTGGTGGGCCATGCTGGTCAGCTCCCTGCTCGGGACAGCCTCCGGGATGACCACCGTGGTCGATAAGATCCCGCCGCGCCAGCACCCGGGCGGGCCCGTCCGCGACATCAACGACCAGATCGGCTGCACCCCGGTCCTGCTCGCCCCGCAGTCGTCCGTGCTGGGTCCCCCGAACGCCGCCATCGGCGTCGTGATGTTCGCGATGTTCGCCGCCGCCGCCCTGGCCGGGGTCATGGGGACCCGCGTCCCCCGCTCGTACCGCTACGTGCTGCGGGGCCGGCCGTCTTCTTCGGGCTGTTCCTGACCTGGTACGCAGCAGGTCGCATTCGCGATCGGCTCGCTGTGCCCGTTCTGCGCGGTGTGCGCCGGGTGCGTGATGGTGGTGGTCCTGGCCGCGGTCCGGCTGGTCGCCCTCGACGTGCACCCCGAGGACCGGGGGTCGCCGGCGTCGTGGGCACCGTGGTGCGCTCCGGGCTCGACGTGATCATCGTGGCCGGCTGGACCCTGCTCATCGCGGGCATGCTGATCGTGGGGATCATGCTCGAGCCGCGGTCGGCCCGCCACGGCGATTGGTGGTCCGTCGCCGATGCTTGCTATCCTGTGCGGGATCCCACGGCGGGCCGTGGGGACACCTCGTCCGGGTGGCGGAATAGGCAGACGCGCTAGCTTGAGGTGCTAGTGCCCTCAGGGGCATGGGGGTTCAAGTCCCCCCTCGGACACCCTTCCCGGGGAGATTTCCCGGGATCGGGGCGGCTCAGGACTCATGGTTCGGGGCCGCTTCCTGATGTCAAGGGACCTGCCCGCCGCTCAGACGTAGGCGCTCCCGCGGAGCGACTGTGATCGCTGGGGCCACCAGCAGCGGTGAGAGGTAGAGGGTGACGAAGGGGCGGAACGCCATGGCGGTTGAGACCGCGACGGCGGGTGGGTATGCCGAATCGCTGGAGGCCGAAAGAGGCGCCGCCTCGCGACTCAGATGTAAAGGACGGGGATCATGTCGGCGAAGAGGTCGACGAAGGTGTCGACCAGGATCAGCTGCGACAGCGAGGCCACGCCGAACGCGGCCAGGCAGATGTCGAGGATGATGGCCTGGATGACCTGGCCGACCCAGCAGTTGCCGCCGAGGATCTGCACCCACCTTGCTGCGGGACGAACGGACCAGGCCCAGCCAGGGCGGGCCTCGCTGGCCTGGTCGCGCATCGCTGGGACTGAACCGGGGACGGTGCGCCGGATGTGGGGCGTGGTGCTGTGGGACCGCCATGCGCGTCACCGTCCACGAAGCCGATCAGCATGGTCATCGCCACGAGTCAGGGGTCGCTGGACTCCTCGCCGGAGCTGTCGAACCCGGTGGTGACGCTGGTCGTGGCACCGGAAAGGGAACTGGCCCATATGAGCAGGAACAGCAACACCTGGACGACGAAACCGCCCACGCTGTCCAGGGCGCCCATCGCGGTGGCAGCGCCGTACGAGACACCAACCGCTCGAAGAACCGGATCTGAAGGGCGACGCGGCCGGCGGTGGCCGGCAGGACGAGCGCGACGAACTGGACGGCGATACTGCAGCATCAGGACGGGCAGGAACGGCAGCCGTCGGATGCTGGCCCCGAGGGTGGAGAGGAAGAAGAAGACCTGCGCCAGGGGGGCGACCAGCAGGCCGAGCACCAGCAGGCGCAGGTCCGCGGACTTCAGCACGTCGACGACGGAGGCGAAGTCCACGCCGGCGAGCAACCCGACGAAGGAGAAGACGATCACCACCCGAGGACCATCTGGGACCCGACGCCAACGACACCCGCCGCAGCTCGACAAGTGGTGCAGCCTCAGCCCGGGTGCGCTCGATGGCCAGCTCCCGGAGCTCCTCGAGACCCCACTGCGTGCCGAAGCGCGGCGAGGGGGGCGCTGAGGACCGGGTCCTGGACGTAGGGCAGCGCCGCGGCGAGCCCATCGGAGCCAGCGCGTCCACCGCGCTGGACACGGCGCGGTCGCCGCCGACGACGAGGGCGAAGGTGACCAGCATGTGGACGCGGTCGATCATCAGGTCATGCCGTGATGCCGAGAGCCGGGCGTGGGTGAAGCGGCCAGCGCCGGCGTTCGTCCGCGCGTTCGACGAGGTGCGGCCGGAGATGGTGCGGTGTGTGATGCCTGCCTCGTGCAGGGCGGCAAGGGCCGCGCACGCACCGGTGAGCCCCGATCGTCGACGGACCCCGCCGGAAGATCGGCAAGCACCCGGCCGGCGCGAAGGTGACCAGCAGCGCCTCGCCCTGACGCCCTGCCCCGAGGTCACCACGGGGAAGCGACGGACCCAGGCTCGGACAGCAGCGACACCATCGCCTCGCGGCGACCCGTCCGCCGCCATGGGTGAGCTGGTGGAGCCTCACCACGGCTGGGGTCAGCGCGAACGACAGGGAGCCGACGGACCGGGCATTCTCCATGGATCGCGCCGATCACCTCGACCTCGAAGTCCTCGCTGATGGCCTGGGCCCGGAGGAAGCTGCTCGCCGGGAACGGGGATCGGCGGGCTGGACCGAGGGCTCGGTATCACCCTGAGGTCGGCGCAGCACCTCGCCCACCTGCTCGGGGGTGAGCCTGCCGACCTGGCCAGCCGAGGACCAGGCGACGAAGGCCCGCTGTCGACAGCCCCACGGCCCAGGCGGCGACAACCCGGAGGGATGGGGCGATCTGAAGGACGACGGCGGCCACGGCCCAGGGCGAGCACGACCCTGCCGACCATGCTCAACGGCTCGGGTCAGCGTGGTGACCCAGTGACGATCATGGTGGTGGCCAGGGCCAGCGGACCGCTGCGAACACTGGCGGCGGTCGCGGGGTAGCAGCGTGTCGTCACGGTCCCGGCCATGAAGTTCCTGGTCGAGGCGCTGATCCAGGCGACCAGCGTGAACGAAGACGATGAGCGCGAGGCCGTAGTCCCAGAGCAGGCGCAGGCGCCCTGACCGTGGTGGACGACTGGGGCGAGCAGCAGGACGACGACCGAGAGCCAGACCAGGACCAGGACGATCTTGGAGAACCAGCCGAGCGCGCCTGAGGTCGCCCCGAGGACGGTGGCGATCGCCAGGTCGACCGACGTCGGCCGAGGGCGCTGGAGCAGCTGGTCAGCGCCATCACCAGGAGGCCGACCACCGAGGAACACGACGTTGGTCGGCCGGCGCGCTCGTGCGCGGGTCGCCGAGGAAAACATTGTGTAGATGCGCAGCGGGGAAGAGCTGTGAGGCGCGAGCTCGCACCACCACCCCGCCCTCCCCTGCCCCTGCGCGCCCCGACAGGGGGATCGGCGCCGGACCTGCTAGCGGGGAGTCCGAATGGTTCGACCGCTGCCGATGCAGCTGCGATGTACTACGCCCCGCCGCGCCGGAGCGGGCCGACGCCGCGCCGACCGGTCGACAGGATGCTGCCGGCTGACTGCTGCGCCGGAGGCTCACCTACGGCGGGTGCACCGCCGGTGCCCGATTCCGTGCACGGGGGCGTCTACCGACCTCTACGACGACTGGGAGGACTCCATGACCACCCTCTGGACGACCGGCGGCCCGACACCTCGAGCGGGCGCTGTCGGGAATCGGCCCGTGGCGGGTGGCCGCTGGACCCGGGGGCGGCGGATCCTGGCCCTCACGCTGGTGGACTCCTCGCCGTGGCTGGGTGCAGCGACGATCCGGTGGTCAACCCTGTGGAGGTAGCCCAGGCGGAGGTGGCAGCCAAGGAGAAGGCCCTGGCCGACGCCGAGGTGCAGGCCACAGCCACCGCTGCCGCGTTCTGCGAGGCGAATCCTCCACGTACATCACAGCCCTCGATCGCTACGGCGACGTGCTCAACGAGACGGCCCCGACCGTGGGCGACGTCACGGACGCCGGCAGTGACCTGGTCGCCCCTCGCGAGGACACGAAGGCCGCTGCCGAGTCAGCGGTCAGCGCGCGGGAGCAGGTCACCCGGGCCGAGCAGGACCTTGCCGACGCCCAGGCTGCGCTGACCGCCGTCGAGGCGTCGGCCGCCGGTGAGACCCCGGCCGAGGGTGAGCCCAGCCAGGTGCCCAGCGCCGAGCCTGCAGCCGATCCGGCCACCGTCGCACGCGTCGAGCAGGCCGAGGCCGAGTTCGCGGCCGCCCAGGCCGGGATCACCGACACGACCCCCCTGGTGCAGGCCGCCGAGCAGTTCAACGCCGCAGCCGTGGCCCTGGAGATGGCCTGGCTCGCCCTGTTCTCCGATGCGGGGTGCCTGACCGGCTCGCAGCAGGAGCAGGAGCGAGGCAGTGCGCGACTACACCGCGGCACTGCAGCAGGACCTGGCCGACGCGGGGTACTTCGAGGGCGAGATCGACGGCGTCTACGGGCCTGAGACCGAGGCGGTGGAGGCGCTGCAAGAAGGCCAACCGGCTGCCGGAGACCGGGTCGATGGACAAGGCGATCCGAGGCGGCCCTGCGCGCCGAGCTGGAGGCCGCCGGTGGCGCTGCCGCCGAGCAGGAGATCGGCCTCGACCGCGGCTTGCAGACCCTCGCGCTCGCAGGGTATGGACGGCCCCGAGGGACGTGGACCGACCAGAAGCCCACCACCAGGCCGCCAAGAGTTCCAGACAGACCTCGGGCTCGAGCCCACCGGCCAGGTCGACGCCGCCACCATCGCAGCCTTCGAGCAGGCCCTCGCCGAGGCGCAGGCGACACCGACGCCGAGTGCGTCATCAGGCCCCCCGACACAATCACCCGGCCAGCCGTCCGACGAGCCCTCCCCGGTAGGCTCGGCGTCGCTGGCCCAGCCCGCGGTCGCGGAGCTGACGCTGTGGGGTCTGCTGGTCCCCGAGGGCATGGCCTACGCCGGGATCGCGGACCTGCCCCCCAAGCAGGTCTGTACACGCTGGTCGTCTCGCTGGTGATCTACGCCCTGATGGGGACCTCGCGACACCTGTCGGTGGGGCCGACGTCGGCCACGGCGGCCCTGCTGGCGTCCTCGGTGACAGCGGCCGTGATCGCCACGGCCGGCGATGCCACGCACTGCGGGACGTACGCCGCACGCGCGGCGGCGTACGTGCTCGTCGCGGAGGGAGAGATCGAGGAGTGGCTCGACCAGCACCGGCGAGGCATCGCTCAGGGGGGTGGCGGTCAGGGCAAGATGCGCGGCGTCCACCACGAGGACCTCGTCTTCGTGTTCGGCACGGATGTCACCGAACGGCGTCGCGCCGAGCAGGAAGCCCTCCGGGAAGTGGCCCGGTTCCCGGACATGAGCCTCCGTCGGCCGGGTCCCTGGTCGGTGAGGAGCCCGGCAGGCCGCTTGGCGGTGATGGTCGCACACCACGCGTGGCGAGCGCTGCTTGACCAGCGGCACCGCGCGCGGGCCCTCCCCCGCCCTCGGGCATACGCTGTCGACCGTGGAGTTGGTGGTGCGCGGTGCTGAACTCGACGAGGTGCGGCCCCTGCAATGTGCGGTCCTGAGGCCGAACGGGTCGCTGCCCGGCGACCGCCCGGTTCCGGCCGATGCCCTGCACGTGGCGGCGCTGCGCGACGGGACCGTGGTCGGGGCGGCGACGCTGCTGCCCGAGCCCTGGCCCGGTCGGGGTGTGGTCCGGGCAGCCATCGTGGCGCCTGCGGCCATGGTGGTCGCCGAGGCCGACCGCCGGGCTGGAGTCGGTCGCGCGGTCCTCGACCGGGCGGTGGAGCTCGCCGTTTCGCAGGGGGTGGGCTCGCTGTGGGCGGAAGCCCGGTCGTCCGCGCTCGCGTTCTACGAGAGCGCCGGCTGGACGGTGGACGGGGAGGAGTGGATCAAGGCGGGCATCGGGCCGCACCGGTTCATCCGCCTGGACCTGGGTTCGCCGTAGTCTGACGCGGTGGGATCGACGGCCGTGGCCGCTCCGGCGCACATGACGCGGCAGGCGTGGATGCTCTTCACCGCGATGTCGATCATCTGGGGCATCCCCTACCTGCTGATCAAGGTCGCCGTCGCTGAGCTCAGCCCGGCCGCCGTCGCCGGGTCCCGGACACTGCTGGCCGCCGTCATCCTGATCCCCCTCGCCGCCCGAGCCGGAGCGCTGAGGCCCGCACTCCGGCTCTGGAAGTGGGTCGTGGCGTTCGGACTGCTGGAGATGGCAGGGCCCTGGTTGCTCCTCGGGCACGCCGAGATCCGGGTGACGAGTGGATTCGCCGGGCTGATGCTTGCCACCGTGCCCCTGTTCGGCGTGCTGATCGCGCGGCTTCGCGGTGATCCGCATGCGTTCGCCCCGGTGCGGTTGCGCGGGCTCGGAGTCGGGATCCTCGGGGTGGCGTGCCTTGTCGGGATCGACTCGCTCGCCGGGCACGTGGACGTCCTGTCGGTCGTGGAGCTGCTGCTGGTCGCCGTGGGCTACGCGGCGGCGCCAGTCATCGCCAACACTGTCCTGGCCGATGTGCCGTCCATGGGCGTCATCGCAGTCTCTGTGACCGTGGTGGCCGTGCTCTACCTGCCATGGACCGCGGCCGGCTTCGCAGAGGGCGGGTCTCCCCCGAGGTGCTGGCAGCGGTGGTGGTGCTCGGCCTGGTGTGCACGGCGCTGGCGTTCGTCCTGTTCTTCCGGCTGATCGCACTCGCGGGCCCCGTGCGGGCCACGGTGATCACGTTCATCAACCCTGCGGTCGCGATCGGCCTCGGGCTCGTGATCCTCGGGAGCCGCTCACATCGGGCATGGCGCTCGGGTTCCCCCTCGTGCTGCTGGGTGCCTAGTGGGCGACGCGCACGCCCGCTCCCAAGCAGCGTGAGAGTCGTCTCGGGCCTCAGGCCCGGCGAGCGGGCACGGGGTCTCGCGCTCCGTTCGACCGGTGCGATAGGGGCACGTGGATCTGAGCCTGGCATCCACAATCTGGGTCGCGTCCAGGCTCGATGTCGGTGCGATGGGGTAGGTGTTCGTACAGGTGTTCGGGTTGAGGGGCGGGGGTTGTGGTGCTCGAGGTGTGTCTGGCGGTACGGGCCGATGACGGGTCGCTGGTCGATCCTGGGGCGCTCGGGGTGGAGGGGCTGATCGCGTTGATCCGGGCCCACCCGCCCGGGGCCGCGCCGGGTGAGTACGCGGTGTTCGGTGCGTCGGTGGACGTGCTCGAGGCGGTCGAGGTGGTCCTCGGTCAGGTCACGGCGCTGCGGGCGGCGGCGGTCCACGCGGTCGCGGAGGACACCCCGGCGGGGTGGTGGCCGACCAGGTCGTGGACGTGCTGATGATGGCCCTGGGCCGGTCCCGGCGCTCGGGGCTGTACCTGCGCGAGCAGGCGCTGATGCTGACCCACCAACCGCAGGTCTGGGCCGCGCTGTGGGCCGGGCACCTGGACCGACGAAGGCGGGGATCCTCGCCGGGGCCCTGTACCAGGTGCCCCGGCCGATGCCCAGGACCAGGAACGACCCGGGTACGACGCGGACTGCGACCGGCTCCTGGCCGCCGGGCTGGCCTACGCCACCGAGCACACCGCCGGCCAGCTCGACCGGCACCTGAACGGCACTGCTGGCCCAGATCGACCCGGCCACCGTGGTGACCCGCCGCCGCCGGGCGTTGGCCGAGCGGGGGGTCTGGATCGATCACCGCGGCGATGGCACCGCGGACCTGACCGCCCGCCTGGACTCCACGGACGCCGAGCAGGTCTACGCCGCGATCCGCGCCCTGGCCCTGGCCACCCACCCCCCGATGCGACCGACGCCCCGGCGAGCACGGCGACGGCTGCGCGCGGGCTGCAGGGCGCCGGCCGGACGCTGCGGGCGGCCCGGCCATCCCGGCCGAGGCCGCGCGGCGTCCGTTCGACCTGCGGATGGCCGATGCGCTGATCGACCTCATCCTCGCCCCAGGGGTCGGCCCGGTCGCGGAGACAGGCCCGCAGGGCGCGACGACGACGGGCTCGTGGAGACCGGGTCAGCCGTCGGGACCGGGGTCTCGGTCGCGGTCGGCACCCAGATCAACGTGACCATCCCGATCGACAGCCTCGCCGGGCTGTCCGACACCCCCGGGACCCTGTCCGGGTTCGGGGTCCTGCCCGCGGACCTGGTCCGCCACCTGGCCGCCGGCGACACCCGGTGGCGCCACATCCTCACCGACCGGGCCACCGGCGCCATCCTCGACGTCGGCACCTGGTCCTACCGACCCCCCACCGCCCTGGACCGCCACGTCCGCACCCGAGACGTCACCTGCCGATTCCCCGGCTGCACCATCCCCGCCCGCGAATGCGACCTGGACCACCTGATCCCGTTCCCAGCCGGCCCAACCAACCCGGACAACCTGCACTCGCTGTGCCGACGACACCACCGGCTCAAGCACGACGACAACTGGACAGTCGAACCCCTCCCCACTCCGGCCTACGCTGGACCAGCCCCCTAGGCACCACCCGCGACACCTGGCCCCACCCCCACCACACACTCACCCCGCCGCCTGACCA
>CAWEVG010000040.1:0-67807 GCA_963812395.1 uncultured Actinomycetes bacterium | reverse complement strand
GCGGTCGTCCGCTGCCGCTGTTCCAGGGGGCCCTGCCCGAGCCGCAGGTCCGGGCCTACCTCGAGGAGCTGCTCACGCTCGCCGAGGCGAACGGCGTCAACGGCACGGTGGGCGCGCCGAGCGCTGGCCCGCGCGCGCCGCCGAGGTCCCCGAGGAGCCGCTGCCGACCCGCGGATGGAGGCCGCCTACGACGCGATCGAGGCCGGGGACTGGGCAGCGGCGCGCGCGCCGCGTACCAGTCGATCCTCGACACCGCGCCGGCCGACCCGGTCGCCAGGGCCGGGCTGGCCCTCGTGGGCGTCTTCGAGCGGGTGGACGGCGCCGACCACGTCGGCCGTCCTCGCCGCGGCCGACGCGGCGCCGGACGACCTCGTGGCGCAGGAGCGCGCCGCCGACGTCCTGGTGCTCGACGGCAGGCCGGTCGAGGCCTTCGCGCGGCTCACCGGGGCGATCCGGCTTCACCGCCGGCGACGACCGCGACCGGGTGCGCACCCACCTGCTCGACCTGTTCGAGGTCGTCGGCCCCGAGGACCCGGCGGTCGCCCGCGCGCGCATCGACCTGGCGAACGCCCTGTTCTGAGCGCGCCCGCGGGCCCTGGGCCCGAGTCGTGGTCCATCCACCGGCCGATCGCGGGACGCCCGACGGTGGATGGACCGCCCGGGATCCTGCGCCGGTCAGGGCGTCTCGCGGCGTCCTCCTCGTCCCGGCCTCGGCGTCGTAGCGCAGCCAGACGGTGGCCAGCGGGGGCAGGGTCGACCATCGCCGAGGCCGGCCGGCCGTGCCAGGCCTGCTCCTCGGCCACGCACGCCGCCGAAGTTGCCGACGCCGGAGCCGCCGTAGGCCTCGGCGTCGGTGTTGAGCACCTCGCGCCAGTAGCCGGTGCTCGGCAGGCCGACGCGGTAGTCGCCGCGGACGACGGGGGAGAAGTTCGTGATCGAGGCGAGCACCGAGCCGTCAGTGCCGAGCCGCAGCCACGAGAACACGTTGCCCGAGGCGTCGTTGGCGTCGATCCACTGGAAGCCCTCGGGGGTGTTGTCCTGGTCCCACAGCGCCCGGGTCTCCCGGTAGGCGGCGTTCATGTCGCGCACGCAGTGCTGCACGCCGTAGTGGTCCTGGTACTCGCACAGCCACCACTCGAGGCCGCGCTCCTCGCTCCACTCGGAGGTCTGGGCGAACTCCGAGCCCATGAACAGCAGCTGCTTGCCGGGGTGGGCCCACATGTAGCCCAGGTAGGCGCGCAGGTTGGCGGTCTTCTGCCAGCGGTCGCCGGGCATCTTCTCGACCAGCGAGCCCTTGCCGTGCACGACCTCGTCGTGCGAGATGGGCAGGACGAAGTGCTCGCTCCACGCGTAGACCATCGCGAAGGTCATCTCGTTGTGGTGCCACATGCGGTGGACGGGCTCGCGGGAGATGTAGCCCAGCGAGTCGTTCATCCAGCCCATGTTCCACTTCAGCCCGAACCCGAGGCCGCCGAGGTACGTGGGCCGCGTCACGCCCGGCCAGGAGGTGGACTCCTCGGCGATGGTGACCACGCCGGGCACGCGCTTGTAGACGGTCGCGTTCATCTCCTGCAGGAACGCCACGGCGTCGAGGTTCTCGCGGCCGCCGTACTGGTTGGGCAGCCACTCGCCCTCGTTGCGCGAGTAGTCCAGGTAGAGCATCGAGGCCACGGCGTCCACGCGCAGGCCGTCGATGTGGAACTCCTCGAGCCAGTAGATGGCGTTGGACACCAGGAAGTTGCGGACCTCGGTGCGGCCGAAGTCGAACACGTAGGTGCCCCAGTCGGGCTGCTCGCCGCGGCGCGGGTCGGCGTGCTCGTAGAGCGCCGTGCCGTCGAAGCGGGCCAGCGCCCAGGCGTCCTTGGGGAAGTGCGCCGGCACCCAGTCGAGGATCACGCCGATGCCGGCCTGGTGCAGGCGGTCCACCACGAAGCGGAAGTCGTCGGGCTTGCCGAACCGCGAGGTGGGGGCGAAGTAGGAGGTCACCTGGTAGCCCCAGCTCGGGGCGTACGGGTGCTCGGCGACCGGCATGAGCTCCACGTGCGTGAAGCCCATCTCGGTCACGTAGGCCACGAGCTGCTCGGCGATCTGGCGGTAGTCCAGGCCGAGGCGCCACGAGCCCAGGTGCACCTCGTAGACGCTCATCGGGGCGTTGATCACGTCGGTCTCGGCGCGCGTGGCCAGCCACTGGTCGTCGCCCCACGTGTAGTCCGAGGTGTAGACCACCGACGCCGTCGACGGCGGGACCTCGGTGTGGAAGGCCATCGGGTCGGCCTTCTCGCGCCACACCCAGTCCTTGCCGAGGATCGAGAACTTGTAGGTGGTGCCGGCGCCGATGTTCGGGATGAACAGCTCCCAGATGCCGGTGCTGCCCATCGAGCGCATCGGGTGCCCGGTGCCGTCCCAGCCGTTGAAGTCCCCGACGACCCGCACGCCCTCGGCGCTGGGTGCCCAGACCGCGAAGGAGGTGCCGGTGATCGGCCCGAACGGGCTGTCGTAGGTCCGCTCGTGCGCGCCGAGGGTCTTCCACAGCTCCTCGTGGCGGCCCTCGCCGATCAGGTGCAGGTCCAGCTCGCCGAGGGTCGGCAGGAACCGGTAGGGGTCATCGGCGGGGATCAGGCCCTGGCCGTAGTCCACGTCGATCGTGTAGGCGGGGACGGTGTCGCCGGGCAGGACGACGACCCAGACGCCGCGGTGCTCGTGCAGCATCGGGTGGCGGCCGAGCGGGCGTGACGACGATGACCTCCTTGGCCATCGGGCGCAGGACGCGGATCGTCACCCCGCCGTCGTACGGGTGCGCGCCCGAGGATCGAGTGCGGGCTGGCGCTCGCGCCGTCGACGAGCCGGTCGATGTCCCCGGTGTCGACCGGGCAGCTTGGCCGGACCCGACGGGGGCGGCCGCGGGCGGCAGGCGCCGCGGGGCGGCTTCGCTGGCGCGTGCCCGGGCGTCGGGCGTGCCGGGATCTGCGGGGGTGTTGGACGGGGTCATGGCATCCTCTCGAGAACAACGGCATGTGCACAGGTGAAGTTGGGGTCGTGCCGGATGTAGTTGTGCGCGCCCCATGCCCAGGTCTGGCCGGTGACGAGGTCGCGGGCCAGGACCCGCTCGTCGTGGCCGAAGCCCAGCGCGGCGAGGTCCAGGTGCAGGGTGCCCGCCTGCGGGCTGTTGGGGTCCAGCACGCAGGTGACGACGACGACCTCGTCGGCGGTCCGCTTCGACCACGCGATCATCTGCGAGTTGTCGATGGTCTCGAACCGCAGGTTGCGCAGCTCGTGGAACGCCGGGTGCTCCCGCGGATCCGGTTGAGCAGCGTCAGGTAGGGCACGAGGCTGGTGTGTGAGGCGGCCGCCCAGTCACGCGGGCGGTACTGGAACTTCTCCGAGTCCAGGTACTCCTCCTTGCCCGGAGCCAGCGGCTTGTGCTCGTAGACCTCGAACCCGGCGTAGACGCCGTAGGTGGGGGCCAGCAGGGCGGCGAGGGTGGCGCGGATGGCGAAGGCGGCCTTGTTCCCGGACTGCAGGAAGAACGGGTTGATGTCCGGGGTGTTCACGAAGCAGTTGGGCCGCATGTAGTCCGCGGCGAAGGTGCTCAGCTCGGTGAAGTACGTCTCGAGCTCCCACTTCGTGTTGCGCCAGGTGAAGTAGGTGTAGCTCTGGTGGAACCCGACGGTGCCGAGCGTGCGCATCATCGCCGGGCGGGTGAACGCCTCGGCCAGGAACAGCACGTCGGGGTCGGTGGCGTGGATCCGGGCGAACAGGACCTCCCAGAACTCG
Source organism: uncultured Actinomycetes bacterium (assembly GCA_963812395.1). Lineage (GTDB taxonomy): Bacteria > Actinomycetota > Actinomycetes > S36-B12 > CAIYMF01 > Prado023. The sequence continues at coordinate 64,033 of CAWEVG010000040.1, read as the reverse complement.
ACGGTCTTCGTGTGCGGGTTGTCCACGCGGAAGATCCGCACGCCCTTGCCCATCCAGAGCCGCAGGATCCGCTCGCACTCATCGACCAGCCCGTCGAAGTCGGCGTCGAACGCGATCGGGTAGATGTCCTGGTACTTCTTCGGCGGGTTCTCCGCGTAGGCGATCGAGCCGTCGGCGCGGGTGACGAACCACTCGGGATGCGCGGCGACCCAGGGGTGGTCCGGGGAGGCCTGCAGGGCGAAGTCCAGGGCGACCTCCAGGCCGTTCTCGGCGGCCACGGACATGAAGTGCTCGAAGTCGGCCATCGTGCCCAGGTCCGGATGGACGGTGTCGTGTCCGCCGGCCTCCGAGCCGATCGCCCACGGGGAGCCCGGATCGTCGGGGCCGGGGGTCAGGGTGTTGTTCGGGCCCTTGCGGAACGTGTGGCCGATCGGATGGATCGGGGGCAGGTACACCACGTCGAAGCCCATGGCGGCCACGGCGGGCAGGCGCTTGGCGGCCGTGCGGAACGTGCCGGACCGCGGGGGGTTGAGCGTCGCGCCCTCGGAGCGGGGGAAGAACTCGTACCACGCTCCGTACAGGGCGCGCGGGCGCTCGACCCGCACCGGCCAGGGCCCGGACCTGTGCGGCCGCTCGCGCAGGGGGAACTCGCTGAGCGCTGCCTGGACCGCCGGCGCCTCGGCCGCGTAGAGGCGCTGGGCGGCGGTCTCCGCGGTGTCGCGCATCGCGGCGGCGGCCTCGGTGAGCACCTTGCGTGCGTGCGCGGTGCCCGCCTGCTCGGCGGCACGGTCCAGGACCCGGGCACCCTCCTCGAGCTCGAGCTCGACGTCGATCCCGGCGGGCAGCTTGATCTCGGCCTTGTGCTTCCAGGTCTCGTAGGGGTCCCCGGCCGTGATGATGTAGTAGTTCCAGTCACCCTCACGATCGAGCTGGGCGTCGACGGTCCAGCGGTCCGGCTGGGTCGGGCCGACCTCGTGCAGCCGCAGCAGCGGCCCGTCCGGCTCGCCGATCGCGAAGTCCTGATCGTCCAAGCCGGGCGGCACGAACTGGACCTCGACGCTCATCGCGTCGTGACCCTCGCGGAAGGCGGTCACCGAGACCGGGAAGGTCTCCCCGACGACTGCCTTGACGGGGTAGCGGCCGCCCTCGACGACGGGGCTGATGTCAATGCTGGGGAATCGACCGATCACCCCCGTGACGGTACTACCCGGGGGCACCCCGGTGCCTGCTGATGAGCGGTGCCCGAGAGCTCGGGCAGGGGCGGGCGCGCGGCACGGCCATCAGGGCTCGGCGCGAGGTAGCGTGCGCGCGGAGGTGGAATCGTGGCGGCGACTGTGCGGGACGTGGCGACGCTGGCGGGCGTCTCGACCGCCACGGTGTCCCGGGCACTGCATGGCCATCGGGCCATCTCCGAGGCGACCCGGGTCAAGGTCGAGCAGGCGGCCCAACAGCTCGGCTACACGATCGCGCCGGCGGCCTCGGACCGCGCGCGGGTCGCGGTGGTCATGCCCTACATCGACCGCTGGTACTTCGCCCAGGTCCTCGACGGGGTCGAGCGCGCGTTCGCCGGCAAGGGGATCGTCGTGCTGATCCACCGACTGCTCGACCTCGACGACCGGCGCCGGGCCCTGCTGGGCGACATCCCCCGGCGCGAGGCCGACGGAGTGCTGCTCGTCAACGTCCCCCCCGCCCCCGACGAGGCCGCGCTCCTGGCCGATCGACGGATCCCGCTGGTCCTCCTGGGAGCGTCCCTGCCCGGGGTCCACAGCGTCGCGATCGATGACGTGGCCGCCGCCCGCTCGGCCACGAACCATCTGCTCGACCTCGGGCACCGACGTCTCGGGCTGGTCTCGGGCAGGCCGTTCGAGCGCATCCCGTTCACTGCCCCGCCCGAGCGCAAGCGGGGGTTCCTCCTGGCACTCAAGGAGGCCCGCGTCGCGTGGGACCCGAACCTCGAGGTGAGCGCCGACTTCTCCGTGCGCGGGGCGCACAGGGTGGCGCTGACGCTGCTGGAGCGCCCCGACCGTCCGACCGCGGTGTTCGCCGAGAGCGACGAGATGGCCTTCGGCGTCATGGCCGCCGCCCGCACCCTGGGACTGCGGATCCCCGAGGACCTCTCCCTGGTCGGCATCGACGACCACGACATCTCGGAGTCGATGGGCCTCACGACGGTGGCCCAGCCCGTGCGGACACTGGGTGAGCTGGCGGCGCTGCAGCTCGCCGGGTTGATCAGCAACCACGCGGAGACACACCCCGCGCAGCGCGTCGTGGTCCCCACCCTGCTGGTGGTCCGCGACTCGACGGCGCCTCCGGCGGCGGAGCCGCGCCGGTCCGGGGAGAGGTGACGGTCCGAGACGGGGGCCGCCCACCGCTCACATCAATGTGACGGTTGCGTAAGGATGCCGTTACCGAATCGTTATCACTTGCACGGCTGTTGCACCCCGTTCGTCGTTGATGCGCACCCCTCCACGCGCAATGCTGCACATGAGGGCGGTATCCCGCCCCGATCCCGCACAACAAGGAGACACATCTCTATGACCAGATCTCCCCGCTCCCGTTGGCTGCTGGCGGCCGCTGGTGCGTCCAGCATCGCCCTGGCCCTCACCGGGTGCTCATCCAGCTCGGACACCGCCGCCACCGATGGTGGTTCCTCGTCGGCCGCGGCCGACGAGTGCGCGAACTACACCCAGTACGGCGACCTCTCCGGCAAGGAGGTCAACATCTACGCCTCCATCCTCAGCCCCGAGCTGGAGATGTACGAGGCCGCCTTCGTCCCGTTCGAGGAGTGCACCGGCGCGAACCTCATGTTCGAGGGCTCCTCCGAGTTCGAGGCCCAGCTCAAGGTGCGCGAGAAGGCCGGCAACCCGCCGGACATCGCACTCATCCCGCAGCCCGGCCTGCTGGCCAACCAGGTCGCGACCGGTTCGGTGAAGAAGCCGTCGGCGCAGGTGGAGAAGAACGTCGACGAGAACTGGACCCCGGACTGGAAGGCCTACGGCTCGGTGGACGGCGTCTTCTACGCCCCGCCGAACAGCTCCAACATGAAGTCGCTGGTCTGGTACTCGCCGAAGATGTTCGCCGACAACGGCTGGGCGATCCCGACGACGTGGGCCGAGCTGAAGACCCTGTCCGACACGATCGCCGCACTCCGGTGTCGTCGACAAGCCGTGGTGCGCAGGCATCGGCTCCGGCGATGCGACCGGGTGGCCGGGCACCGACTGGGTCGAGGACGTCATGCTGCGCGTGAACGGTCCTGAGGTCTACGACCAGTGGGTCACCCACGAGATCCCGTTCAACGACCCGCAAGGTCGTCGCGGCCCTCGACGAGGTCGGCTGGTTCCTGAAGAACCCGGACTACGTCAACGGTGGCTACGGCGACGTGAAGTCGATCGCGTCCACCACGTTCCAGGACGGCGGCCTGACCATCCTCGACGGCACGTGCGCGATGCACCGCCAGGCGACAGTTCTACGCGCCGCAGTTGCCCGAGGGCACGACGGTCGCCGAGGACGGCGACGTCTTCGCGTTCTACCTGCCCGGCGGTGGACCCGGCCACCAAGCCGGTCCTCGGTGGTGGCGAGTTCATCACCGCCTTCGCCGATCGTCCCGAGGTCGTTCGCCGCCCAGGAGTGGATGTCGACGGCTGACTACGCGAACAGCCTGGCCAAGAACAGCACCGGCCTCGCCAGCGCGAACCTCAATGTCGATCCGGCGCTGTACACCGGCCTGATCGAGCGGTCGTCGTGGACACGCCTGCAGCGATCCGAACAGCCAGTTCCGGTTCGACGGCTCCGACCGATGCCGGCCGCCGTGGGCGCCGGGTCGTTCTGGATCGGCATGACCGACTGGATCACGGGCAAGTCGACGCAGGACACGCTGGACTTCATCGAGAAGTCGCTGGCCGACGTCCTGATCGCTCAGCTAGCGCTGGGGGGCCGGCCGCTCGTCGGTCTGGCCCCCCAGCGCGCCCGTCACGCACCTCACCACACCCACGCACCAGGCCCCGGCCAGCGTGACTCAGCCGGCGGTTGGCGGGAGGATCAGTCATCGTGACCACCCCCGAGAAGTTCCTCCAGATGTTCCTGGCCATCGGTGCCTTCGTCGGCTTCTTCGCAGTCCTGCTGTTCGTCGTCAGCAGGGTCGGGGTCGGGCGCAGGAGCCGTTGACCGTGGCGGCGTTCATCGTCCCCGCCCTGCGTCATGCTGGCGATCGGGCTGATCTACCCGGCCGTCCTCACCATCAAGCAGTCCTTCCAGAACGCCGACAGCAGCGCGTTCGTCGGGCTGGAGAACTACGCGACGCTGTTCCGGGAGTCCGGAGTACCAGCGGGTCCTGGTCAACACGGCCATCTGGGTCCTGCTCGTGCCCATCGCCGCGACGCTGATCGGGCTGATCTACGCCGTCCTGGTCGACCGGACCCGGACCGAGGCATTCTCCAAGGCCCTCGTGTTCATCCCCATGGCGATCTCCATGGTCGGTGCCTCGATCATCTGGAGGTTCGTGTACGACTACCGGCCCACGCAGGCGACCAGATCGGCCTGGCCAACCAGATCATCAAGTCCCTGGGGCTGGACACCTACCAGTTCCTGCTCACCGAGCCGTGGAACACGTTCTTCCTGATCGTGGTCATGATCTGGATCCAGGCGGGCTTCGCGATGACGGTGCTCTCGGCCTCGATCAAGGCGATCCCCGACGACATCATCGAGGCAGCGAAGCTCGACGGCGTCTCCGGCCCGCAGATGTTCCGCTTCATCACGCTGCCCAGCATCCGCCCCGGGATGATCGTCGTCCTGACGACGATCGCGATCGGCACGCTGAAGGTCTTCGACATCGTCCGGACGATGACGGGCGGCCGTTTCAAGACCAGCGTCGTGGCCAACGAGTTCTACACCCAGGCATTCCGGTACGACAACGCCGGTCTCGGGCGCTGCGCTGGCCGTGCTGCTCTTCATCCTCGTGATCCCGATCATCGTCTACAACATCTCCCAGCTCCGGAAGGCGGCCCACTGATGACGGCCCTGAACCCCGCCGCCCACACCATCCCTGAGGGCGAGGAGCTGGTTCCCAACGCCAAGGCCAAGGCTCCCAAGGCGACCGAGGCCAGCATCGCCCTGCGGCAGAAGTCGATCTGGGCCTCGCTGATCGCCGCGCTGATCGCCATCCTGTGGACGATCCCGACGGTGGGCCTGCTCATCACCAGCTTCCGCCCCGCGGCGGACATCCGGAAGTCCGGCTGGTGGACCGTCTGGCAGGACCCCTCCTTCACGCTGGACAACTACCAGAAGGCGCTCTTCGGCGGGACCACCAACCTCGCCTCCTACTTCGTGAACTCGCTGGTGATCACCATCCCGGCCGTGGTGATCCCGATCAGCATCGCCTGCATGGCTGCCTACGGCTTCGCGTGGATGAACTTCCAGGGGGCCAAGTTCCTCTTCGTCGCCGTCTTCGCCCTGCAGATCGTCCCGATCCAGGTCACGCTGATCCCGCTGCTCACCCTCTTCGTCGATGCCGGCCTCGCCGGCACGTTCTGGCCGATCTGGATCGCGCACAGCATCTTCGCGCTCCCGCTGGCCATCTACCTGCATGCACAACTTCATGAACGAGCTGCCCAAGGAGCTCGTCGAGGCCGCGCGGTGGACGGGGCGGGCACCTGACGATCTTCTTCAAGATCATGATGCCGCTCATGGTCCCGGCGATCGCCGCGTTCGCGATCTTCCAGTTCCTCTGGGTCTGGAACGACCTGCTCGTCGGCCTCACCTTCGGCGCGAGTCCTGAGGTCGCGCCCCTGACCGTCCGGGTGGCCGACCTGGCCGGCAACCGCGGATCCCAGTGGCACCTGCTGTCCGCCGGTGCGTTCATCTCCATGATCGTGCCCCTGATCGTGTTCCTGTCGTTCCAGCGCTTCTTCGTCCGCGGCCTGCTGGCTGGCTCGGTCAAGGGATAGCTGGTGGTCGAACTCCACACCGCCCTGCCGGAGGACTTCACGGTCGGGGTGGGTACCTCGGCATGGCAGGTCGAGGGCGCCACGGCATCCCGGGGGCGGACCATCTGGGACGACTTCGCCGCCGGACCGGGCGCGATCGCCGATGGGAGCACCGGAGATCCGGCCTGCGAGCACGTCGCCCGGATGGAGGCCGACGTCGAGCTCCTCGGCTGGCTCGGCGTGGATGCCTATCGGTTCTCGATCGCCTGGGCCCGGGTGCAGCCCGGGGGGCATGGGCCCATCTCGGTCGCCGGCCTGGACCACTACGACCGGCTCTGCGATGCGCTGCTCGCGCAGGGGATCACCCCGTTGGTCACGCTCTACCACTGGGACCTGCCCAGTGAGCTGCACGCCGAGGGCGGGTGGCGCAACCCCACCACCGGGGAGCTGTTCGGCCAGTACGCGAACGCCATGGCATCGCGGCTCGGCGATCGTGTGGGCTCGTGGGCGACGCTCAACGAGCCCTGGTGCACGGCCTTCCTCGGCCACGCCGCCGGCATTCACGCCCCAGGGCGCCGCGATCCCGCGGAGTCCCTGGAGGTCGCCTACCGGCTCCTGGTGGCCCACGCCCGCGGGATGGAGGGACTGCGCGCGGCCGGGGCTCGCAACGCAGGGATCGTGCTCAACCTGATGCCCACCTTCCCGGATGATCCCTATCGCGACGATCCGGTGCTGCGGCAGGCGGCCCGGCACATCGACGGGCTGCAGAACCACCTCTGGCTCGACGCCCTCGCCGGGCGCGGGATCAACGCCGATGTCGTGGCCAGCACCGCCGGGATCTCCGACTGGTCGTTCGTGTCCAGCGCCGAGGAGACGGCGATCGGCGCCCCACTGGACTGGCTGGGCGTCAACTACTACACGGTGCAGCGGTTGGTGCCGGCCGATGAGTCGGCCGAGCGTGCCGTGGCCCAGGACGTCTCCGCGCATCCGGGTTGCCCCCCAGTGCACTTCGCGCCCCGGGAGCCGCTTGACCACCATGGGCTGGGAGGTCAACGCCGACGGACTGGGCACGACCCTGCGCAAGACCGCCGAGGCCGTCCCCGGAGTACCGCTGTGGGTCGGGGAGAACGGGATGGCCTGCCCGGATGTCGTCGTGGACGGTGCGTGTGACGATCCGGCCAGGGTCGCGTACCTGCAGGACCACCTGGCGCAGGTCGTCGCGGCCCGCGCCGACGGCGTGGACGTCCGCGGGTACCTGGCGTGGTCGCTGTTCGACAACATCGAATGGGCTGAGGGGTGGCGCCAGCGCTTCGGGATCGTGCACGTCGACCCGGACACCCAGGTGCGCACGCCCAAGACCAGCGCCCACTGGCTGCGCGCCCTGCAACGCCAGCGTCGCGGCTGACGCTCAGCGCGTGACGACGCGCAGCAGCTTCGCGCTGAAGGGCGGCATCGGCAGGGCGGTGCCGTGCGTGCGGGTGTGCCCGAACTCGCCGGCGAAGCCTCCGACGGTGTCCACGACCACCTGGTAGTCGGTGCCGAACGGCTCGCCGGGCAGCAGGAAGGTGCCGGAGTGCCCGCTGCCGTTGAGCACGAGGAGGAACGGGTCGTCGGACAGCTTCTCGCCGCGGGGCCCACGCGACTGCAGCTCGCCGGACAGGTACATGCCGATCATCCGGTTGTCGCTGAAGTGCCAGTCGACCTCGGTGAACTCGCGTCCGTCGCCGCGCAGCCACGCGAGGTCCTTGGCGCGGCCCGCGTCAGGGGCGGTTCCCTCGAAGTAGTACGGTCGCGCGAACACCGGGTGGCTGCGCCGCAGGTGGATCACCCCGGCCGTGAACGCGAACAGGTCGCGCTGCCATGCCTCGAGGTCCCAGTCGACCCACGAGATCTCGTTGTCCTGGCAGTAGGCGTTGTTGTTCCCGCCCTGCGTGCGGCCCATCTCGTCGCCCGCGGTGAGCATCGGCACCCCGGTGCTCAGCAGCAGCATCGTGAGCAGGTTGCGGACCTGGCGCTGACGCAGTGCCGTTGATGTCCGGGTCCTCGGTCTCGCCCTCGACGCCGTGGTTCCACGATCGGTTGTTGTCGGTCCCGTCGCGGTTGTGCTCCTTGTTGGGCAGGTTGTGCTTGTGCGAGTAGGTCGTGAGGTCGCGCAGGGTGAACCCGTCGTGGGCAGTCACGAAGTTGATGGAGGCGAACGGCGCGCGTCCCTCGCTGGCATAGAGGTCGGCCGACCCGGTGAGCCGCCACCCCAGCTCCGACAGCGAGCCGTAGCCGCGCCAGTAGTCGCGCGTGCAGTCGCGGAACTTGTCGTTCCACTCGGTCCACAGCGGCGGGAACTCCCCGACCTGGTAGCCGCCGGCCCCGATGTCCCAGGGCTCGGCGATCAGCTTGGTGGTCCGCAGCACGGGGTCCTGCTGGATGGTCGACATGAACGAGCCCAGCATGTCGACGTCGTGGAACGAGCGGGCCAGGGCGCTGGCGAGGTCGAACCGGAAGCCATCGACGTGCATCTCGGTGACCCAGTAGCGCAACGAGTCCATGATCAGCTGCAGGACGTGGGGCTGCGCGGCGTCCGGGGTGTTGCCACAGCCGGTGTAGTCGGCGTAGTGCCGACCGTGGCTCAGGCGGTAGTAGCCCTCGTTGTCGATGCCGCGGAAGTTCAGCGTCGGCCCCTGCTCGTTGCCCTCGGCCGTGTGGTTGTAGACGACGTCGAGGATCACCTCGAGGCCGGCGGCGTGCAGCGCACGCACCATCTCCTTGAACTCGGTGACCTGCTGCCCGCGGCTGCCCGAGGCGCTGTAGGCGGCGTGTGGCGCGAAGAACCCGAGGGTGTTGTAGCCCCAGTAGTTGGTCAGGCCGTGCGCGAGGACGTAGTCCTCGCTGATGAAGTGGTGGATCGGCAGCAGCTCCACCGCCGTGACGCCCAGCTGGGTGAGGTGCTCGATCACGGCCGGGTGGGCCAGCCCGGCGTAGGTGCCGCGCAGTTCCTCCGGCACCCCCGGGTGGCGCATCGTGAGGCCCTTGAGGTGGGCCTCGTAGATCACGGTCTGGGTCCACGGGGTGTTCGGCCGGACGTCGCCCCGCCAGTCGAACTCGTCGTCGGCCACGACCACGCACCGGGGCACGTAGGGCGCGGAATCGCGGTCGTCGCGGACCGTGTCATCGTGGCCCACGTGCCCGCGCGTGGCCGGGTGGGGGACGTACTCGCCCTCGATCGCCCGGGCGTAGGGGTCCATGAGGAGCTTCGCGCTGTTCCAGCGGTCACCGCGCCAGGGGTCCCAGGGCCCGTGGACGCGGAAGCCGTAGCGATCGCCGGCCTTCATCCCCGGCACGTAGCCGTGGAAGGTGTGGAACGTGGTCTCGCTGAGCGCCACCCGCCGCTCGCGCCCGTCCTCGTCGAACAGGCAGAGGTCCACCGCGTGGGCACCCTCGGACCACACGGCGACGTTGGCGCCGTCGGCGTCCAGGGTGACGCCCAAGGGGTTCCACGTCCCGGGCCATGCGTCGGGCAGCTGCTCGGCGGCAAGCGACACGGGGGTCACCGATGCAACCCCATCTGCGATGGCTGCGCCGAACCCCTCCACTGCACCGTGCACGCGCCAAGGGTACCCGCGGTTGCACATCCGGGCCCGTTGCCGTGCCGCCCGGACATCTGGCTAGGCTCGAACGTGCCAGATGAGTCCTGACGAAGGAGTTCCCCATGTCCGCTGACGTTGTCCTCCAGGGTGAGCTCACCCGCGTCGAGCTCGAGGGTGCGGTCGCGACCCTGCGCCTGGACCGTCCTCCCGTCAACGCCCTGAACCTGGCGATGCAGGAGGAGATCCTGGCGGCGTCGCGCTGGCTGGCAGGCTCCGAGGAGGTGCGCGCGGTGGTGATCTACGGCGGCCCCAAGATGTTCGCCGCGGGTGCCGACATCAAGGAGATGGCCGCCATGACCTACCAGGACATGGCCAGCGCCTCCCACCTGCTCCAGGAGTCGTTCAACGCCGTGGCCGGGCTGCCGATGCCGGTCGTGGCGGCCGTCACCGGGTTCGCCCTCGGGGGCGGCTGCGAGTTGGCGCTGTGCGCCGACCTGCGGGTCGTGGGGGAGCGGGCCAAGCTCGGCCAGCCGGAGGTGCTCCTCGGCGTGATCCCCGGCCTGGGCGGCTCCCAGCGGCTCCCGCGGCTGATCGGCCCGTCGCGCGCCAAGGACATGATCCTGACCGGCAGGTACGTGGGTGCCGACGAGGCCAGGGCGTTCGGGCTCGCCGATCGGGTCGTCGCCGACGACGCTGTCTACGACGAGGCAGTGGCACTCGCGCAGCAGTTCGCCTCGGGCGCCCCGCTCGCCCTGGCAGCTGCCAAGCGCGCGGTCAACCAGGGGCTCGAGGTGGACATCGCCACCGGGTGCCAGATCGAGCGGCTGGAGTTCGCCGGGCTCTTCGCCACCGATGACCGCCGGATCGGGATGGCGTCCTTCCTGGCCGAGGGCGCGGGCAAGGCGACCTTCACCGGACGCTGAGGGCGGGGCGTCGAGCCGGGCCAGGCTCGGGAACCCGCGCGCACCCAGCGAGGGGTCGTGATGGGATGGGCGCCCACCACAGGAGGCGATGGCGATGCAGGTGACGGTGTTCGGCGCCGCGGGGGGCACAGGCAGGCACGTTGTGGAGGAGGCGCTGGCGGCAGGCCATGGGGTGACGGTGCTGGTGCGGGACCCGTTGACGCTGGGTGCTGTCGATCCACGGGTCACCGTCGAGGTCGGCGACGCCCGGGACCCCGAGGTGGTCGACCGTGCGGTCGCAGGCGCGCAGGGCGTCATCAGCGCGATCGGGGGCCGCGGGATGGGTCGCTCGACCGACATCACCGACGCCATGACCACGATCGTCGCCGGCGTGCACGCCGGCACCCGACTCCTGGCCGTGAGCACCGTCGGAGCAGGGGACTCGGCGTCCCAGTTCCCGCGCGCCGTCCGCCTGACCGTGGGGGTGCTGCTCCGCAACGCGATCGCCGACCACAACGGGCAGGAGCGCGTGATCATGGCCAGTGATCTCGACTGGACGATCGCCCGCTGCGTGGGGCTGACCGACGACCCGGTGACCGGCGATGTCCACGTGCTGACCGAGGGCAAGCTGGGTGGCTCCCGGATCGCCCGGGCCGATGTGGCGCGCTGGCTGGTCGCGAACCTGGGGGATTCCACGTACTCGCGCCGGGCGGTCTCCCTCTGGTGAGGCCTCGGTGAGGGTGCCTGCGCGATGCACCGATCCGCCGGTCACCCGGGGACGGGGCGACCCCGCCATCGACGGGGGATGCAATGACGGGGCCGCGAAGCAACTCTACGCCGCCGACCGGGCGCCCGCCATAGGACGTGAGGTGTCGCGTCTGCGTCGGTGACGGTCCGGACGGCCCCTCGCGTTGCAGCGTCGGGAGGATGCTCGTGCCGCAGGGGCCACCCGGGGTACGCTTCGGCCCAGCATCGAGGTGGATGGGGCGAGCCATGCGCGTGCAGGAGCCGCAGGTGCGGACCGACTTGGTCTGGACCGTGCCGAACGTGCTCAGTGCCATCCGCCTCCTCACGATCCCGCTGTTCGCCTGGTTGGCGCTCGTGCCCCAGGAGGATGGCTTGGCTGCCCTCGTCCTGGCGATCGGTGGGGCGACGGACTTCTTCGACGGCCTGCTGGCCCGACGCTGGAACCAGGTCACGCGCCTGGGACAGCTGCTCGACCCCATCGCCGATCGCCTGTCCACGGTCACCGTCCTGGTGGTGTTCCTCGTCCGCGACGTCGTCCCGCTCTGGTTCGTGGCCCTCCTCGTGGTGCGCGACGTCGTCCTGACGGTGGAGATGGGGCGGTTGAAGAGCCGCGGCATCACCGGGCTCCCGGTCAACTTCATCGGGAAGGCGGCCACCTTCAACCTCCTGCTGTCCTTCCCCCTGCTGCTGTGGGGTGCCGACCCCCAGACGGGCATCGAGGAGCTCGCGCGCGTTGCCGGCTGGGCCTTCGCCCTGTGGGGCACCGGGCTGTACCTGTACAGCGGGGCTCTCTACATCCGCCAGACGCGTGAGGTCATGTCCCAACTGCCAGCCACTGGGGGGGCGTAGCACATGCGCGCCGTCGTGATGGCCGGCGGTGAGGGCACCCGCCTGCGGCCGTTGACCACGAACGTGCCCAAGCCCCTCCTGCCTGTCGCGGGCGAGCCGATCATGGGCCACCTGCTGCGCCTGCTCAACAGGCATGGGATCGACCAGGCGGTCGTGACGGTGCAGTACCTGGCCGCGACCATCCGCTCCTACTTCGGCGACGGCGACGAGTACGGGGTCCGGCTGTCCTACGCGACCGAATCCGTCCCGCTCGGCACCGCGGGCAGCGTCAAGAACGCCGAGCAGGGCCTGGCGGGCGAGCCGTTCCTGGTGGTCTCCGGCGACGCCCTGACCGATATCGACCTCACGGCCCTGGTGGAGTTCCACCACCGGATGGGGGCCATGGTCACGGTGGCACTGGCCCGCAAGCCCAACGTGATCGAGTTCGGGAACGTGATCACCGCCGAGGACGGGCGCATCGAGCGGTTCATCGAGAAGCCGACGTGGGGCCAGGTGTTCTCCGACACCGTCAACACCGGCATCTACGTGATGTCCCCCGAGATCCTGGACCTTGTCCCGCCCGACGAGAAGGTGGACTGGTCGGCCGACATCTTCCCGACGCTGATGGCGGCGGGGGAGCCGATCTACGGGTACGTGACGGATCGCTACTGGGAGGATGTCGGCACGATCGACAGCTACCTGTCCGTCCAGGGCGACGTGCTCCGTGGCCGGGTCGATGCCCAGGTGGGCGGCTTCGAGGTGGCCCCCCAGGTGTGGCTCGGCGAGGGGGCAGTGGTCGACCCGGGGGCGAGGCTGGAGTCCCCCTGCTTCATCGGGGCCCATGTCCGGGTGGAGACCGACTGCGTGGTGGGGCCGGGGACCGTCCTCGGGAGCAACGTGGTCCTGCGCCGGGGGGCGCGAGTCGTGGGCTCCCTGCTCGACACGAGCGTGTATGTCGACGCAGGGTCGGAGATCACCTCTGCGCTGATCGGACGATCGTGCGAGGTGCGGGCACGGGTGCACATCGCCCCCGGGGCGGTGATCGCCGACAACTGCGTGCTCGGCGAGGAGGTCCAGGTCAGCGCCGGGGTCCACGTCTACCCGGACAAGCAGATCGAGGCGGGTGCGGTCGTCACCGACAACGTCATCTGGGAGGCCCAGGCCCACCGTTCGCTCTTCGGGCCCCGCGGCGTGACGGGGGTCGTCAACCTCGACATCACCCCGGAGATGGTCGTGCGCCTCGGGGCGGCCTACGCCGCCCTCCTGCCCAAGGGCTCCACGGTGACGGTCGGTCGCGACCACTCCCGGGCTGCCAGGGCGATGAACCGTGCGCTCGCAGGGTCCCTGACCGCGGCCGGCCTGAACGTGCGCGACCTGCGGATCACGCCCCTGCCGGTGGCGCGGACCGACACGGCGCGCGCGGCCCAGGGTGGGGTCTACCTGCGCACGACCCTGGGCGTCCCCGAGAGCCTGGACCTGCTGCTGCTGGATCGCTCCGGCTCGGACCTGACGGTTGCCGAGCAGCAGAAGCTCGAGCGGATCCTCGTCCGTCGGGACTTCCGTCGGGCCTTCCCCGGTGAGATCGGTGACATCCATACGCCGCACCGCTCGGTCGACGAGTACGCCGCGCAGCTCGCGGGCTCGATCGACACCTCGGGAGTCGCCGACGCCGGGCTCAAGGTGGTCATCGACACAGGCTCGGGGCCCTCCACCCTGGTGCTGCCCCGACTGCTGTCCTCGCTGCCGGTGAGCGTGCTGACGGTCAACAACCGGCTCGACGAGGAGAACCCCACCTCCACCGGCCCGTCCTACCACGCGGCCATGGCCCGACTCGCCGAGCTCGTCTCGTCCTCGCGCTCGGACCTCGGCGTGCGCTTCGACCCGACCGGCGAGCGGCTGTCCATGGTGGATGAGACCGGTCGGCCGTTCGACCACGGACGCGCGCTCCTGGTGATGCTGGACCTCGTGGCTGCCGAGCGGCGCAGCGGGGTGATCGCGCTGCCCGGCCACACGACGCGCGTGGCCGAGGAGGTCACCAACTACCACTCGGTGGGCGTGGTCTGGACCGGGTCCTCGACTGCTGCCCTGTCCGCCCAGGCACAGGCCACCCCGGGCCTGATCTTCGCCGGCGACGGCCGGGGCGGATTCATCGTGCCCGAGATGGGGTCCAACGTGGACGGCCTCGCGGCGTTCGTCCGCCTGGTGGGCATGGTCGCGCGCACGAAGCTGACCCTGTCGGCGATCGACCGGCGCATCCCACAGGTGCACATGGCCCGTTCCGCGGTGCCCACGCCCTGGGCCCGCAGGGGCATGGTCATGCGCACTGATCGTGGAGACTGCGGGGGACCGGGCCGTCGACACGGCCGAGGGCGTGCGGATCCAGGAGCCGGATGGCAGCTGGGTCCTTGCCGTCCCCGACCAGTCGAAGGCAGTCATCCGCCTCTGGGCGGAGGCGTCCACCGACGAGCGTGCCGACAGCCTGCTGCGTGAGTGGTTCGAACTCATCGAGTCCGGGGCGGGGTGATGTCGACCTCCACGTCCGGAGCCCCGCCGGGGGTCGACCGGCCGGGCCCGAGCGCCCGTGAGCGCCTGAACCTGATCGACCAGATCACCAGTGCCGCGGTCGCCAGCGACTACGCCGACGTCAGCGACCAGCAGCCTGCGGGATCGCGGCGCCAGCGGGTGCTCGTCGCGGCCGTGGCCCTCGGCCTTGCCGGATTCGTCCTGGCCCTGGGCATCTCCGCGCGCGTCCTCAACGACCCGGTCGTCAACGAGCAGCGATCGGCCCTCATCGATCGGATCGTGGCGGCCGACGGCCGGAACGAGGCGCTGATCGAGGAGGTTGCGGCCGCGCGCCAGGACCTGACCGCAGCCCGCGAGGACAACCTGCGGGTCACGCTGGAGGGTGCCCAGCTGGCCGACGCAGATCCAGGACCTCGAGGTCGTGACGGGCTACGCCCCTGTCGAGGGACCCGGGGCGGTGGTCACGCTCACGGACGCGCCGGTCACGGAGGGCGAGGAGGGCACCGACGTCGAGCGGGTGCTCGACAGCGACGTCCAGCGGGCCGTGAACGGCCTGTGGTCGGCGGGCGCCGAGGCGATCGCCGTCAACGGCCAGCGCCTGACCGCACAGTCCGCGATCCGGTCGGCGGCAGGTGCCATCCTGGTCAACTACCGGCCGCTCAGGCCGCCCTATCGCGTGGAGGCGATCGGCCCGCCGGACCTTGCCGACGCAGTTCGCGGCGACTCCCGATGCCCAGGAGCTGGCCAGTGTCTCCAAGCAGTTCGGCATAGGCTTGGACACGTCGTCGGTCGACATGATCAGTCTGCGGCCCGCCACCTCATCGCTCCCCTCGGACGCTGAGGTCGTCGGGCCAGGGGAGGGGGAGGGCTGATGATCGCACTCATCGGGCTCATCATCGGGGTGGTGGCCGGGCTCATCATCGAGCCCACCGTGCCGATCTGGCTGGAGCCGTACCTGCCGATCGCGGTGATCGCCGCCCTCGATGCCGTCGTCGGGGCCATCCGTGCGCTGCTCGACGGCGTCTTCCGCGACCGCATCTTCGTGATCTCCTTCCTGAGCAACGTGCTGGTCGCCGCGTTCATCGTGTGGATCGGCGACCTCCTCGGTGTCGGCAGCCAGATGTCCACCGGGGTCGTCGTCGTCCTGACGATGCGCATCTTCTCCAACGCCGCCGCGATCCGCCGGCACATCCTGAAGGCGTGAGCATGGAGCCCGACGAGGCGCAGGGCACGGTCGGCCCGGCCACCGCGGCCACGCAGAACCCGGATGAGCCCGACGGGGACTTCCACCAGACCTCGCTGTGGCGCTGGAGCGGTCCTGCGAGCCTCATCGGGGGGGCATTGTTCGCCGTGCTGGGATGGATGCTCGTGGCCGGTGCCATCGCGCAGGGCAGTGACGAGGCCCTGGCCAACGCCCGGCCCGATGAGCTGGTCCAGATCCTCGACAGCCTCGACGCCGAGAACGACCGGCTCGAGCAGGAGAAGCGCCGGCTGGCCGCCGAGATCTCGTCGCTGACCTCGGGCAGCGACGCCGCGGCGCTGGAGCAGGCGCGCAACCGCAAGGAGTCCCTCGAGGTTCTCGCCGGGACGACGAAGGTGCGTGGTCCCGGCGTGCGGATCGTGATCCGTGATCAGGACGGCGGCGTCGACGCTGCGGAGATCCTGGACACCGTGCAGGAGCTGCGTGACGCGGGCGCGGAGAGCATCGAGGTGGCCGAGAGGCGCGTGGTCGTCAACACCTGGTTCGCCAACCCGCCGGACCCCGGCACCCCGGCGATCCTGGTCTCCGGCGACCTGCGGCCCTCGCCCTACACGATCCTGGCGATCGGTGATCCCGAGACCCTGGCCACCGCGATGGAGATCCCCGGCGGCGTCGCGGACTCCGTGCGGACCGCCGGTGCGCTCTTCGAGATGGAGCAGCGTGAGGCCCTCGACATCACCTCGACCGTCCCGCTGACGACCCCCGAGTACGCTGAGCCGGTGGACCAGGGCTGAGCCCCCGCGGGACCCGACCGGATCCGCACACGTCGCCCGATCGCAGCCCGATGGAGGACCCATGTACCCCGATGACCTGCGCTACACCCCGGAGCACGAGTGGATCCGCCGGGAGAGCCCGACAGTCCTGCGCTTCGGGATCACCTCGTTCGCGACCGAGGCCCTCGGCGACGTCGTGTACGTGGCGCTGCCGGCCGTGGGCAGCGCGCTCACCGGCGGGCAGCCGTGCGGCGAGGTCGAGTCGACCAAGTCCGTCAGCGACCTCTACGCCCCGCTGGACGGGACGGTCGTCGAGGTGAACACCGCCCTCGAGGACTCCCCGGAGATGGTCAACGCCGAGCCCTACGGCGAGGGCTGGATGGTCGATGTCGAGTGCGCGACGGCCGAGGACGCCGACGCCGCGTGGTCGATCGCTGCTCACCGCGGCCCAGTACGCCGACGGCCTGTCGTAGCCGGGGGTTGACCCGGCCCTCGGTGCGTCGGATAGGTTTGCCCCCGAGGTGAACCTAGACCTCAGGTAGAGGTTCCCGGGGCGGGATTCACGGTGAGGACGGAGACGACGTGGGGCGTTCATGCCAGCAGTGCGGCCAGGAGATGTCCGACCTGGCGCGCTTCTGCAGCAACTGCGGTGCGCCACTGGTGGACCTCAGCGCGGAGGGCGAGGTCCAGTCCACCGGCAACCTCGACGTCCCGCTGTCGGCGACCGGCCCGCTGGGCGCGGTCGGCACCGGCAGCGTCGGGTCCGTGGCCGCCGGGACGGCGATGCTGATCGTGCGCCGCGGCCCCAGCGAGGGCACCTCGTTCGTCCTCGACTCCGACCTGGTCACGGTCGGGCGCTCCGATGATGCCGACGTCGTCCTCGACGACGTCACGGTGTCGCGCCGGCATGCGCAGTTCATCCGTGACGCCGCAGGGCTGGCAGTGCCGCGACGTGGGCAGCCTGAACGGGACCTACGTCAACCGGGAGCGGATCGACGTGACTGCGCTCTGCCGGCGGTGACGAGGTCCAGATCGGCAAGTACAGGTTCGTGTTCCTCGTGGGGGGTGGCCAGTCGTGAGCACGGCTGCAGCCGTCCGATGGCCTGCTGAGCATCGGGGAGGTCCTGCACCTGCTGCGTGCGGACTTCCCGGACGTCAGCATCTCCAAGATCCGCTACCTGGAGGCCGAGGACCTCGTCGAGCCGCAGCGAACCCCCTCGGGCTACCGGAAGTTCACCCGGGCCGACGCCGAGCGCCTGCGCTACGTGCTGCGGATGCAGCGCGACCACTACCTGCCGCTGAAGGTCATCCGCGAGCACCTCGACGCGATCGACCGGGGCCTGCAGCCCGCGCCCCTGAGCGCGACGGACACCGCACCGCGGGCGCTCGTGGCCACCGACACCTACCCCTCTCCCGAGGACCTCGGAGCGGAGAGCCAGGAGCTGCGCCTGTCGCGCAAGGAGCTGCTCGAGGAGTCCGGCATCACCAACGAGGTCCTGCGCGAGCTCGAGTCCTTCGGCCTGGTCGCCCAGGCTCCCGGGTACCTCGTACTACGACGCCACCGCCCTGCAGGTGGCCCGGATCGCCGCGGAGATGGCCCAGTTCGGCTACGGCCCCCGGCACCTGCGCCCGTTCCGGCTGGCTGCCGATCGGGAGCTCTCGCTGGTGGAGCAGGTCGTCAAGCCGATGGCCCACGGACGCCACCAGGACAGCGCCGCCAAGGCGGAGGAGGCGGCCCGGGCGATCGCCACGCTGGCCATCCAGCTGCACGTCGCCCTGGTCAAGGCCGGGCTGCCCCGGACGCTCGGCCGCTGAGCGATGGTGGGTCCCGCCCCCCGGGTCTAGTCTGGCCCCGTGGATGGGTACCAGGCAGTTGAGGTCGTGGGTGTTCGCGTCGAGATGCCGTCCAATGCGCCGATCGTCCTGGTGCGACCGATCGCCGGGGGAGCCCTGCTTCCCATCTGGATCGGGCCCAACGAGGCGGCCGCGATCGCCATGGCCCAGCAGGGAGTGGCCGCGCCCCGGCCACTGACCCACGACCTGTTCATCGCGACGCTGCTCCAGCTCGGGACCCCGCTGCTGTCGGTGCGGATCACCCGGCTCGAGGAGGGCGTCTTCTTCGCCGAGCTCGTCCTCGAGACCCAGACCGTGGACGCCCGGCCCTCGGACGCCATCGCCCTGGCCCTGCGCGCGGGGGTGCCGATCCTGCTCGCCGACGAGGTCCTGGCCGAGGCGGGCGTGGCCCCGGACCCGGACGACGAGGTCGATGAGGTGGAGCAGTTCCGCGAGTTCCTCGACACGGTGACGCCGCAGGACTTCCAGTAGGCGCCAGCCAGCGACCTAACCCTCAACGTGAGGGTGAGACTTTGCCCCGGCGTGTCGGGGTGACGTGCGTTGACGTGAGGTGCGTGCGGCCCTAGTTTCGGATCAGGAAATCCCGCCGGTGTAACTACGCCGACGCAATACGCCATATCGACCGGAGGCCAGGCGCAGATGTCATCCGAGGGCACGGGACAGCAGCACGAGGTGCAGGGATCCCTCTTCGACGTCCCGGAGACGACGCTGCCCGAGGGCGTCGGCTACCGCGGCCCGGTCGCGTGCGCCGCTGCGGAGATCACCTACCGGCAGCTGGACTACTGGGCCCGGACAGGCCTGGTGGAGCCCTCGATCCGACCCGCCACCGGTTCGGGGACGCAGCGCCTCTACAGCTTCCGCGACATCCTCGTGCTCAAGGTCGTCAAGCGCCTGCTCGACACCGGGGTCTCCCTGCAGAACATCCGCACCGCCGTGACGCACCTGCGCGCCCGCGGCGTGGAGGACCTGGCCACCCTCACCCTGATGAGTGACGGAGCCAGCGTCTACGAGTGCACCAGCGAGGACGAGGTCATCGACCTCGTCCGCGGCGGCCAAGGGGTCTTCGGCATCGCGGTCGGCAAGGTGTGGCGCGAGGTGGAGGGCACCCTGTCGGCGCTGCCGGCGGAGCGTGGCGTCGGCGCAGCGGCCGTGACCGGCGACGAGCTCTCGGAGCGTCGGCGCAAGCGCCAGACGGGCTGACCCGGCCCAGCACGCCCTCGGCGGCCCGGCCAGCCGACGCACGGGTGCCCCGGTTCCCGCCGCAAGTCGGGTGACCGGCGCCGACCCTCCCGACGGAGCTCGGCACTCGCGACTATCGTGGGCGCGTGCAGATCCCACCCCGTGACGTTGAGTTCGCCGGCCGCCACATCGGCCCTGATGACGGGGATGTGGCGCTGATGCTGCGGGCCGTCGGCCATGAGGACCTCGAGTCGCTGGCGCGGGCAGCCATCCCGGCCACCATCGCCTGGGGGGACGGGCTGGACCTTCCGCCCACGCTCAGTGAATCCCAGGCCACCGCAGCGCTGCGCCGGATGGCGGAGGCGAACACCCAGGCCGTCTCGATGATCGGCCTGGGCTACCACGACACGATCACCCCGGCGGTGATCCGGCGCAACGTGCTGGAGTCCCCGGGGTGGTACACCGCCTACACGCCCTACCAGCCCGAGATCTCCCAGGGCCGGCTCGAGGCGCTGCTGAACTTCCAGACCATGGTCGCCGACCTGACGGGCCTTCCCCTGGCCAATGCGTCCATGCTCGACGAGCCGACCGCGGCGGCCGAGGCGATGGCCCTGCTGCACCGGGTCGATCGGACCGGCGCGATGACCTTCGTGGTGGACGCCGACACGCATCCGCAGACCCTGGCCGTCCTGCAGACGCGCGCGGACCCCCTCGGGATCGTCCTCGACGTCCGGGATGTCACCGCGGGACTGCCCTCGGAGGGCTGCTTCGGGGTCCTGGTCTCGGTGCCGACCTCGACCGGCCTGGTGCGCGACCCGGCACAGCTGTCGCGCCCTGGCCGAGCAGGTGCACGCGCTGGGCGCGGGCCTGGTGGTCGCCGCGGACCTGCTCAGCCTGTGCCTGCTCACCCCGCCCGGGGAGTGGGGCGCGGACATCGTGGTGGGTTCGGCCCAGCGCTTCGGTGTCCCGATGGGCTTCGGTGGGCCGCACGCGGGGGTCATGGCAGTGCGCTCCGGGCTCGAGCGCCAGCTGCCGGGACGCCTCGTGGGCGTCTCGGTCGACTCCTCGGGCAAGCCCGCCTACCGGTTGGCGCTGCAGACCCGTGAGCAGCACATCAGGCGCGAGCGGGCCACGAGCAACATCTGCACCGCGCAGGTCCTCCTGGCCGTGATCGCAGGCCTCTACGGGGCCTACCACGGACCCGACGGGCTGCGGCGGATCGCCGAGCGCGTGCACGGCCGGGCAGCTTCGCTGGCCGCCGGACTGGGCCAGGACGGCGTCCCGTTGCTGCACCCCACCTTCTTCGACACCGTCGTCGCCGTCGTGCCCGGCGCGGCCGCGCAGGTCGTCGCGGAGGCCGCGGCCAGGGGCATCAACCTCCGGCTCGTCGATGCCGACCACGTCGGGATCACCACCGATGAGGTGACCGAGGACGAGCACCTCGCCCTCGTGCGGGAGGCGTTCACTGCGGCCCGAGCCGGTGGGGTGGACCCGTCGGCGCACGGGAGCTCCCCAGGAGTCGGGGACCCACTGCCGGACGCCTGGAGGCGGACCTCGGCCTACCTCGAGCACCCGGTGTTCCACGAGCACCGCAGCGAGACGGAGATGCTGCGCTACCTGCGTCGCCTGGCCGGGTACGACGTTGCGCTGGACCGGTCGATGATCCCGCTGGGCTCGTGCACGATGAAGCTCAACGCGACGACCGAGATGGAGCCGATCAGCTGGCCCGGCTTCGCCTCGATCCATCCCTTCGCCCCACGGGAGCAGTCCCTGGGCTACGCGGAGCTGATCACCGACCTCGAGGCCCTGTTGGTGGAGCTGACCGGGTACGACGCGGTCAGCGTCCAACCCAACGCCGGGTCGCAGGGGGAGTTCGCCGGGCTGCTGGCCATCCGGGGATGGCACGCCGCACGCGGCGAGAGCGAACGTGACGTCTGCCTCATCCCGTCCTCCGCGCACGGCACCAACGCGGCCTCGGCGGTGATGGCCGGGATGCGTGTGGTGGTCGTGGCCTGCGACGAGGCGGGCAACGTGAGCATCGACTCCCTGGGTGCGGCCCTTGCGGCCCACGCCGGTCGGGTGGCCGCCCTGATGATCACCTACCCGTCGACCCATGGCGTGTACGAGTCCGAGGTGGCGACCCTGTGCGCCATGGTCCACGACGCGGGCGGGCAGGTCTACGTCGACGGGGCGAACCTGAACGCCCTGGTCGGGCTGGCCAAGCCGGGTCGCTTCGGCGCTGATGTGTCGCACCTGAACCTGCACAAGACGTTCTGCATCCCGCACGGGGGAGGAGGCCCCGGCGTGGGGCCGATCGGCGTGCGCGCGCACCTGGCACCGTTCATGCCCGGCCACCCGTTGCGCCCCGATGCCGGCCCGGCCGGTCGGGGGCACGAGGACGGCGGCGTGGGGCCGGTCAGTGGCGCCCCGTGGGGCAGTGCCGGCATCCTGCCCATCCCGTGGGCCTACATCCGGATGATGGGCGCCGAGGGGCTCACCCGGGCCACGCAGGTGGCAGTCCTGTCGGCCAACTACATCGCGCGCCGGCTGACCGAGTGCTTCCCGGTGCTGTACACCGGCCCCGGGGGCCTGGTGGCCCACGAGTGCATCCTGGACCTCCGGGAGATCACCAGGCGCACGGGCGTGACGGTCGACGACGTGGCCAAGCGCCTCATCGACTACGGCTTCCACGCCCCGACGATGAGCTTCCCGGTGGCAGGCACCCTCATGGTCGAGCCCACCGAGAGCGAGTCCCTGGCCGAGCTCGACCGCTTCTGCGACGCCATGATCGCCATCCACGGCGAGATCGAGCAGGTCGCGTCAGGGGAGGTGTCCGTCGCCGACAGCGTCCTGCGCGGAGCGCCGCACACCGCCGAGAGCCTGGTGGGGGAGTGGGATCGGCCCTACACCCGCCAGCAGGCGGTCTACCCGGTCCCGGGGCTCCGCACGGACAAGTACTGGGTCCCGGTGGGTCGGATCGACGGTGCCTACGGCGACCGCAACCTGGTGTGCTCCTGCCCCCGGCCCGAGGAGCTGGCGGACTAGGACCCCCGAGCCCGCCGCCCATCCCGGTCGGCAGTCCCACGAGGTGACTGCGCGGCAGGGCCGCACGTGACTGCAGGTCCTGCCCGCTGGGCGCATCAGCTCACGTGCGGCCCTCGGTCTCCTGGATCTCGAACAGGACGGCCTGGGCCGTCACCTCGTGCTCCGGGAGGCCTGGGGCTGAGTCTGCACCTGAGGTTGAGGGTTCCATCCAGAGCGCGTGCAGGACTGGGAAGCCGGCAGCACGCACTGCCTCGACCACCGCTGCGTCGTCGTCGACGAAGACCTCGACGCGGAACCGACGGGACAGCCGGCGCAGGGCCGCCACCTTGGTGATCCGTGCCGGCCGGCGATCGGAGTCGTCCCGCATGAACAGCTCGCCTGCGGGCAGGCCCTGGTCGGCGAGCCAGGTGAGCGTCGCGGTGCGGCACCGTTCCGGCCTTCCGGTCAGGTAGACGACGACGTGCCCGGCCCGATCCGCGGTCGCCACGGCCCCGAGCCCCTCGCGCAGCGGGGGGTCCTCGGGGGCGGCGCCGAAGAAGGCGTCCCAGTCCTTGGGGCGCGAGGCCACGTGGTGCAGACGGTGACGCACGTCCGCCAGGACGCCGTCGATGTCGAACACGGCGACGCTGGGACGGACCTCGCCCTGGGGTGGCGACGGGGCCGTTGAGGGCGGGGCGTCCGGGGCGGGTGGGGTCAGGTCGGACATGGGTGCGACGCTACCGCCCCATCGCCGCAGGCTCTCGGCTACGTGGCGGGATCCGCCCTGTCACCCGGGGAGATCCCCTGACAACGGCGAGTTCCAGCGGGCGGAGGGGACCGGTCGCTGCCGGCGCGGGGGAGGTCGCTAGCCTCGAAGGCATGGACTTCCACACCCTCGTCGCCCAGATGCCCACGGTGGTCCCGATGGTCGGGACCCTCGAGCTCGAGTTCCTCGAGCTGGCCCCCCAGCGGGTCCTCCTGCGCCTGCCGGACAAGCCCGAGTACCGCAATCATGTGGGCGGTCCGCACGCCGGCGCGATGTTCACCCTCGCCGAGACGGCGACAGGTGCGATCGTGCTGGGCAACTTCGGAATGCTGGTCGATCGCGCCACGCCGCTGCCCGTCGATGCCTCCATCCGGTTCAAGAAGATCGCGATGGGGCCCATGTACGCCGAAGCCCTCATGCACGACACACCGGAGTCGATCGTGGCGCGGCTCGACGCCGGCGAGCGACCCGAGTTCCGCATCGACGTCACCCTGTCCACCGAGGACTGGACGGTCACCGGTGAGGCCAGCTTCCTCTGGACCCTGAAGCCGATCCGACGCTGAGCTCGGGCGCGCGTGTGGGTCAGTGCTTCGGGCTCGCGTCGATCACCTTCTTCGCGATCTGCGACGGCATCGGCTCGTGCCCGATGTAGGTGCGGTTGAAGGTGCCCGTGCCGTGCGACATCGAGCGAAGCTCGATGGCGTAGCGGGTCAGCTCGAGCTCGGGGACCTCGGCCTTGATCAGCGTGCGGCCGTTGCCGGCCGGCTCGGTGCCCGACACCCGTCCGCGACGACCGGACAGGTCGCCCATGACCGCGCCCACGTACTCGTCGGAGACGAGCACGCTGATGGCCGCGACCGGCTCCAGCATCGAGATCTGGGCTGCTGCCGCTGCCTCCTTGAGGGCCAGGGCGCCGGCCATCTGGAACGCCATGTCCGAGGAGTCCACCGAGTGCGCCTTGCCGTCGTAGAGCGTCACCTGGATGTCGACGACCGGGTATCCGGCGACGACGCCGCGCTCCATCTGGGTGCGCACCCCCTTCTCGACAGAGGGGATGAACTGGCGCGGCACCGAGCCGCCGACGACCTTGTCGACGAACTCGAAGCCCGACCCTGCGGGGAGCGGGGCGACCTCGATGTCGCACACCGCGTACTGCCCGTGCCCGCCGGACTGCTTGACGTGCCGGCCCTTGGCCTTGGCCGGGGATGCGAAGGTCTCGCGCAGCGAGACGCGCAGCTCCTCGGACTCGACGGCGACGCCGTACCGGTTGCGCAGGCGGTCGAGCAGCACGTCGACGTGCGCCTCACCCATGCACCACAGCACGAGCTGGCCGGTCTCCCCGTTGCGGTCCAGGCGCAGGGTCGCGTCCTCGGCGACCAGGCGGTTGAGGGCGGCACCGAGCTTGTCCTCGTCGGCCTTGGACTTGGCGACGATCGCCACCGGGAGCAGTGCGTCGGGCATCAGCCACGGCTCCATGAGCAGCGGGGTGTCCTTGTCCGACAGGGTGTCACCGGTCTCGGCACGCGTGAGCTTGGCGACGGCGACGATGTCACCTGCGATCCCGGCGTCGATCGTGCGCTGGACCTTGCCCAGCGGGCTGGACAGCGCCCCGATCCGCTCGTCGAGGTCGTGGTCCTCATGCCCGCGCTGCCCACCGAAGTGCCCGGAGACGTGGACGAAGGAGTCCGGGGTGAGCCGACCGGAGAAGATGCGCACCAGGGACAGCCGCCCGACGTAGGGGTCGGTCGTCGTCTTGACGACCTCGGCGCACAGGGGACCCGCGGGATCGCACGCCAGGGGACCGCGGGGCTGGCCGTCCGGGGTGGAGACCGGCGGAAGCGGGTGTTCCAGGGGTGACGGGAAGCCCCGGCGCACGAGGTCCAGGACCTCGGTCGTGCCGAGGCCACCGAGCTCCACGGCGGTGGCGATCACCGGGTAGAACGACCCCCGGGCGACGGCCATCTCCAGGTCGGCGATCAGCGTGTCGTGGTCGATGTGCTCGCCGGCGAGGTAGCGGTCCATGAGGGTCTCGTCCTCGCTCTCGGCGATGATCCCCTCGATCAGCCCCGCGCGCGTGTTCTCGATCAGCTCGAGGTGGGTGGCCTCCGGCTCGCGGTCCACCCGCGTGCCGCTGGAGTAGTCGTGGATCCGCTCGGTGATGAGGTCGATGAAGCCGGCGGGCGTCCCGTCGTCGGCCATCATCGGCAGCATCAGCGGCATGACGCCCTCGCCGAAGACCCGCTGGCAGATCGCGACCAGCTCCTCGAAGTCAGCACGTGGGTGGTCCAGGCGGGTCACCACCACGGCGCGCGGCATCCCGACCGCCGCGCACTCCTCCCAGAGCATCTGCGTGCCGCCGTCGATGCCGTCGACCGCCGAGACCACGAAGAGGGCGGCATCGGCCGCGCGCAGCCCGGCGCGCAGGTCACCCACGAAGTCGGCGTAGCCCGGGGTGTCCAGGAAGTTGACCTTCACCCCCTCGACGACCACGGGGGCCAGCGCGAGGCCCACGGAGCGCTGCTGGCGCACCTCGGCGTCGTCGAAGTCCGAGACCGTCGTGCCGTCGGTCGTCCGGCCCGCGCGCGGGATGGTCCCGGTCGCGGCGAGCATCGCCTCGAGCAGCGTCGTCTTGCCCGCGCCGGACGGTCCGACCAGGACCACGTTGCGGATGTCGGCGGGGCTGGCCGGTGCAGAGACCGACCCACCCCCTGGGGTGTTCGCCTGAGCCATGTGAGGTGCCTTTCGTCGCGGGTCTGCAGTGTCCCAAGGCGCTAGCCTCGCAACAAGGTCCTACGTCCTGCGCACTCGGGGTCGTGTTTCTCGCTACGATCGGCCTCCTTATGCTGAACAACGCCGACGCCCGTGGCGTCATCGCCCCCGTCGTCGAGCCGATTGCGCGCGGGCTGCTCCGCATGAGGATCACCCCGGACATGGTCACCATGACGGGCACGATCCTCACCGTGCTCACCGCCCTGATCCTCATCCCGCAGGGCAAGTTCATCCCCGCGGTCATCCTGCTGTTCCTGTTCATCTCCGCGGACGTCCTCGACGGGACCATGGCCCGCCTCAGCGGGACGCAGGGTCCGTGGGGTGCCTGGTTCGACGCCACCCTCGACCGGGTCGCCGACGGCGCCGTCTTCGGCGGCGTGCTCATCTGGGCTGCCTGGCAGCGTGGCGAGCCGGACGCGTTCCTCCCCACGGCGACCACGATCCTGGCGTGGGTCTGCCTGGTCGGGGGAGTGGTGGTCAGCTACGCCAAGGCGCGCGCCGAGGCGGTGGGCGCCACCGCGAACGGCGGCATCGCCGAGCGCGCCGAGCGGATGATCCTCCTTGGCCTCGGCGCGATCGCCTACCAGTTCGTGGACTGGGGCATGACCGCCGCGATCGCCATCCTGGCGGTGCTGACCACCATCACGGTCTTCCAGCGCGGGCTGGACGTCCGCCGCCAGCTCAAGCCGCTCAACGGCCAGCAGGCCGACGCGGCCAGCGCCGAGGAGTGAGCCGGCGGTGAAGGAGCAGGCGACGTACCTGGCCTATGCCGGTGGGTGGCGGGCGGTCCGGCTGATGCCCGAACGTCTCGCCTACGCGATGTTCGACCGGATCGCCGACCAGCAGTGGCGCACGCACGGGCCCTCGGTCCGCCGGCTCGAGGCCAATCTGGGCCGCGTGGTGGGACCGGTCGCCCCCGACGAGCTGCGCGAGCTGTCACGCGAGGGCATGCGCTCCTACATGCGCTACTGGTGCGACGCCTTCCGCCTCCCCGGCTGGGACGGTGCCCGCATCGACACCTTCGAGATGCGCCACCCCGAGCGGCTGTCGGACCCGGTGGAGTCCGGTAGGGGCGTCGTCGCAGCACTTCCCCACATGGGCAACTGGGACCACGCGGGGGCGTGGTGCTCACAGCACATCTCCTCGGTCAACACCGTGGCCGAGAAGCTCGAGCCCGAGCAGCTCTACACCGCGTTCGTCGACTTCCGGACGTCCCTGGGGATGCACATCCATGGCCTCGGTGACCCAGGTGTCTACCAGCAGCTGCGGGGCACGCTGCAGGCCGGCGGCCTCGTCGCGCTGCTGGCTGATCGCGACCTGTCCGCCAAGGGCGTCGACGTGCAGTTCTTCGGTGAGACGGCGCGCTTCCCGGCCGGCCCGGCCGCCCTGGCTGTCGACACCGGAGCCTCACTCGTGCCCGTGAAGCTCTTCTGGGCGGGCCACAACGTCGCTGAGATCCTGCCCGAGATAGAGCCCCCCATGACCGGCGACCGCGACGAGCGGATCCGTGTGACGACGCAGGCTGTGGCCGATGCACTGGCAGCGGGCATCGCCGAGCACCCGACCGACTGGCACATGCTCCAGCGCCTCTGGCTGGCCGACCTGGACCCGGCCCGCCTGGCCGCCCGGGATGCTTCCGAGGAGGACTCCTGATGCGCGTCGGACTCGTGTGCCCGTACGCCTGGGACACGCCCGGGGGGGTGGCAGCCCACATCGACGACCTGCGCCTGGCGTTGATGCGACTGGGGCACGAGGCGATCATCCTGGCGCCGGCCGAGGATGAGGACGCCCTGCCGGACTACGTCACCAGCGGCGGCAAGCCGATCTCGATCAGCTCCAACGGGTCCATCGCCAAGATCAACTTCGGGCCGGTCGCCACCGCGCGGGCGCGTCGCTGGGTCAAGGACTCCGACCTGGACATCCTCCACGTCCACGAGCCGGCCGGCCCCACGCTCGGGCTGCTGTCCGTCTGGGTCTCGGAGGGGCCGATCGTGGCCACGTGGCACGCCAGCCTGGCGTCGTCGCGCCGGGAGCTGAACGCGACGGCGCCGCTCGTGCGCAGCGCGATGGAGAAGATCCGCGCCCGCATCGCCGTGTCGGAGTACGCCCGGCGCTCACTGGTCGAGTACATCGGTGGGGATGCCGTGCTGATCCCCAACGGGGTGGACTGCAGCCTGTACGCCGGCGACGAGCCACTCCCCGGTCATGCCCGGGGGCAGAACACGCTGATGTTCCTCGGCCGCATCGACGAGCCCCGCAAGGGCCTGCCGATCCTGCTGGCAGCACTTCCCCGGGTCGTGGCGGCCGTCCCGGACGTGCGGCTGCTCGTCGCCGGGCCCGGGGAGGTGGCCGACGTGCAGGCCGGGCTCGACCCGGCGATCGCCGACAGGGTCGAGTTCCTCGGCCTGGTCAGCCAGGAGGACAAGGCGCGCGCCCTGCACTCGGCCGACATCTATGTCGCGCCCAACACCGGCGGGGAGTCCTTCGGGATCATCCTGCTGGAGGCGATGGCCGCGGGCGCCCCGGTGGTGGCCAGCGACATCGAGGCCTTCCAGCGCGTCCTCGACGAGGGTCGGGCCGGCGTGCACTTCGGCAATGAGGACGCCGAGGACCTCGCCGAGCAGCTGATCTGGCTGCTCGGCGATCCGGACCGACGCGACGCCCTGCGTGCCGCCGGGAGGGTGCGTGCGGCCGAGTTCGACTGGTCGAGCGTCGCCAAGAAGGTCCTCGAGGTCTACATGAGCGTGACGCCAGGGGGCGAGAAGGTCACCGCGGACCTGTCCCGGCAGTTCTGGGGCCGGCTGCCCGTGCGGCGCCCGCCCTGGGGCACCGAGCAGGAGGACGAGGCCTGATGAAGGTCGATCTCGCCTGGCTGCTGCTGATCCTGCTCCTGCTTGCCATCGTCATCTGGCGCCTGAGCGCGCTGGCGTCGCGGATCGACCGGCTGCACCACCGGATCGACCTCGCGCGCGCCTCGCTGGACGCACAGCTGATCCGGCGGGCGCGCGCTGCTGAGGCACTGGCCAACTCGGAGCTCGTCGATCCGGCCAGCGCGATCGTGCTGGCCCGGGCCGCGAGCAACTCCCGCAACGCCGACCCCGCCGATCCGGTGGAGCGCAGCGTCGTCGAGTCGGAGATGTCGAGGGACCTTCGCGAGGTCTTCGCCGAGCCCGAGTCGGTGGTGGAGCTCCGGGAGACCCCGGAGGGGGAGGAGCTGCTCGACGACCTGTCGGCGGCCTGCAACCAGGTCGCCCTCTCGCGCCGGTTCCTCAATGACGGGGTCCAGGCCGCACTCCTGCTGCGTCAGGGCCGCCTGGTGCGGCTGTTCCGCCTGGCGGGCAATGCCCCGCGCCCCCAGATGTTCGAGATGGACGACGTGGCCCCGTCCACGTTCGAGGCCTTTGCCTGAGAGATGCGGGTGGCGATGGTGAGCGCGTGGGCGGGGGGGGGTGCCGCCGGCCCGACGCTTCCGTCGCTCGGCGACCGGTCGGTGCCCGACGTCGTGATCGTCTACATCGTCCTCGCGGCGGTGGTGGCCGTGGCGTGGTTGGCGGTCAAGGCCCTGGCGCGACGCGGGGTGCTCGTGGGCCTCTACGAGCATCTGGACCCGACGGTCCAGGCCGTCCGGGTCTGGGTCGGTCGGGCCCCTGCGGTGTTCACCTACCTGGCCATCTGGACCACGACGTCGGTGATCCAGCAGGGCCAGCCCGCGCTGTTGGCCGACGTCTCGGCCCGGCTGGCGTCGACGAACATCCACAACCTGCTCGAGGACCCGATTCGGGTCCTGTTCATCAGCGCATTCCTCGTGGCCGACTACGGCTTCGGCTACTGGCTCTACGTGGTCGTGTTCGCCGCGGTCGTCGCCCGACTCGAGCACCGGATCGGTGCGGCCCGGTGGCTGATGGTCGCGGTGGGCGCGCACGTCCTCGGGACGCTGCTCACCGTGATCGTCGAGGCGAAGGCGATCCACCTCGAGGCCGCCCGCAGGACCCTCGCGCTGACCCAGGACGTCGGCGTGTCGTACGTGATGGTCGGATCGCTGGGCGCCTACCTGTGGTTCGTGAGCCGGCGGTGGCGCTGGCCCTATGCCGCCGTGCTGGCGGTGGGGATCATCGGCCCACTCGTGGTGTGGCACACGATCTGGGACCTCGGTCACTTCCTGGCCACAGCGGTCGGGATCGCCACAGGGTGGGTGGCGTCGCGCTGGCCGTCACGGGAGCCCCTGTCCTTCGGCGTCCTCAGGGCGTCCCTCGGGCCGAGGCACCTGCCCACCTTCGCAGGCGACGAGGGCCCGGCGCGGTGATGAACATCGGGGGAATCGCTGAGTCGCTGACCGGACCCGGTCCGGGGGGCAACTAGCGTGTGGCCATGCGTCGGATCGTTGCCGTAGTCGGACTCGGGCTCCTGTTGGCAGCGTGCGGCCCGGAGGCCGCCGACACGCCGACGACGTCGACCCCCTCGACACCACCGGCACCGGCCTCGAGCGCGCCGCCGCAGCCCGTTGCCCCGACCACCTCGCCATTCAGCGGTCGTGAGGGCGGCGTGGGCACACCGGTCATGGTCGTCAAGCTCGACAACACGCCGAGTGCCCAGCCGCACCGGGGCCTGACGAAGGCCGACATCGTGTACGTGGAGCCCGTGGAGTGGGGCCTGACCCGACTGGCCGCGGTGTTCTCCACGCAGATGCCCGGCACCGTGGGGCCGGTGCGCAGCGCCCGGGTCAGCGACATCGAGCTGTTCACACCGCTGGGCAACATCGCGTTCGTCTACTCCGGCGCACAGCGGCGCCTGCAGCCGAAGCTGGCGGCCGCGGACTGGACGCAGGTCTCGCAGGACGTCAACAGTCCCGGCTTCCACCGGGAGCGGGGCACCGGCAGGTATGCGCCGTACAACCTGATGGCCGACCCGAAGGAGATCCTGGCGACCTCGGGTGCCACGGCCGTGTCCCAGGACATCGGGTTCGTGTTCGACGAGCAGCCCCCGGACGGCGGCAGGAGCGCCACCCGGGTGACGGCCCGGTGGCCGTCGATGTCGGTGCAGTTCCGCTGGAACGCCAAGAAGGACCTCTACGACGTCTGGATGAACGGTCGCCAGGCGCGCGACACCGACAAGCCCGGGGTCCAGCGCGCATCCTCGGTCATCGTCCAGTACGTCAAGCAGGTGGACTCCGGCTACGGCGACAAGTTCGGCGGCAGGACGCCGCTGACGATCGTCTCCGGATCGGGCAAGGGCGTCCTGTTGCGCGACGGCGTGGCCCAGAACATCACCTGGGAGAAGCCCTACTCGCAGTCCCCGACTGCCTACACCGACCTCGACGGCAACCCCATCGTCCTCGATCCCGGTCAGGTGTGGATCCTGCTCAAGGACCGGACCAGCAAGGTCACGATCGAGTAGGTGCCGGCCACCCCGCACGATCGACGTTTCGCTCCGCCGCGCCTCGGGACGTAACCTTGTGCCATCGTCCCGACCGGCGCAGGAGAACACGTGAGCAGCACCCCGCAGACCCCCGTCACCCCAGGAACCGCCCTCGGCACCGACCGCGTCAAGCGCGGCATGGCTGAGATGCTCAAGGGCGGTGTGATCATGGACGTGGTCAACGCCGAGCAGGCCCGGATCGCCGAGGATGCCGGCGCAGTGGCTGTGATGGCCCTCGAGCGCGTCCCCGCCGACATCCGCGCCCAGGGCGGTGTGTCGCGGATGAGCGACCCGGACATGATCGAGGGGATCATCGACGCGGTCTCCATCCCCGTCATGGCCAAGGCACGGATCGGGCACTTCGTGGAGGCGCAGGTGCTGGAGTCCCTCGGTGTCGACTACATCGACGAGTCCGAGGTGCTGACCCCGGCCGACTACACCCACCACATCGACAAGTGGGCCTTCACCGTCCCCTTCGTGTGCGGGGCCACCAACCTGGGCGAGGCGCTGCGCCGGCTCACCGAGGGGGCGGCGATGATCCGCTCCAAGGGCGAGGCCGGCACCGGCGACGTCTCCAACGCGACGACGCACATGCGCGCGATCCGCGGCGAGATCCGACGGCTGTCGTCGATGAGCCACGACGAGCTGTACGTGGCGGCCAAGGAGCTGGCGGCCCCCTACGAGCTGGTCAAGGAGGTCGCCGAGCGCGGCTCCCTGCCGGTCGTGCTCTTCACCGCCGGCGGGATCGCGACCCCGGCCGATGCGGCCATGATGATGCAGCTCGGCGCCGACGGCGTGTTCGTCGGCTCGGGCATCTTCAAGTCGGGCAACCCCGCCGAGCGGGCCAACGCCATCGTGCAGGCAACGCTGCACTTCAACGATCCGGGGATCATCGCCAAGGTCTCCCGCGGCCTGGGTGAGGCGATGGTCGGGATCAACGTCGAGGACATCCCGGAGCCGCACCGCCTCGCCGAGCGCGGGTGGTGACCGGCCCCACCATCGGGGTCCTCGCGCTGCAGGGCGACGTGCGTGAGCACCTGCACGCCCTGGAGTCAGTCGGGGTGCACGCCGTCCCGGTCAAGGACGCGGGGGCGCTGGAGGGTGTCGACGGCCTGGTCCTGCCCGGCGGTGAGTCCACCACGATCTCGATGCTGGCCATCCGCTGGGGCCTGATGGACCCGCTGCGCGCCGCCGTTCACGACGGCATGCCCATGTACGGCTCGTGCGCCGGGATGATCCTGCTCGCCGACACCATCCTCGACGGCCGAGCCGACCAGCGTCCCATCGGTGGGATCGACATGGTGGTGCGCCGCAACGCGTTCGGTCGGCAGGTGGACTCCTTCGAGGGCGACGTGGACTTCCCCGCACTGGGGGCCGATCCGATCCGTGCGGTCTTCATCCGCGCGCCCTGGGTGGAGTCGGTCGGCCCGTCGGTCGAGGTTCTCGCCTCCGTCCCGGCCGCTGCGGGCGATAGGATTGTTGCCGTTCGAGCGGGGTCGCTGCTGGCCACCTCGTTCCACCCCGAACTCACCGGAGACCATCGGGTGCACGCGCTGTTCGCCACCATGGTGCGCGGCGCCGCCTGAGTCGATTCGAAGGAGCACCATGTCCGGCCACTCCAAGTGGGCGACCACGAAGCACAAGAAGGCTGCGATCGACGCCAAGCGCGGCAAGCTGTTCGCCAAGCTGATCAAGAACATCGAGGTGGCGGCGCGCACCGGTGGCGGTGATGTCGACGGCAACCCCACGCTCTACGACGCCATCCAGAAGGCGAAGAAGAACTCCGTCCCGGCCGACAACATCGACCGTGCGCTCAAGCGTGGCTCCGGTGCGGACGCCGGCGGCGCCGACTGGCAGACGATCATGTACGAGGGCTACGGACCCAACGGGGTCGCGGTGCTGGTGGAGTGCCTCACCGACAACCGCAACCGCGCCGCGACCGAGGTGCGCGTCGCGATGACCCGCAACGGCGGGAGCATGGCCGACCCGGGCAGCGTCTCCTACCTGTTCGCCCGCAAGGGAGTCATCATCGTGCCCAAGTCCGAGGGACTGACCGAGGATGACGTGCTGATGGCTGTCCTCGACGCCGGCGCCGAGGAGGTCAACGACCTCGGCGAGGCCTTCGAGGTGATCACCGAGGCCTCGGACATGGTGCCGGCGCGCAAGGCGCTGCAGACCCAGGGCCTGGACTACGAATCGGCCGAGGCCGAGTTCGTCGCCTCCGTGGAGGTCCAGCTCGATGCCACGGGTGCGGAGAAGATCATGCGCCTCGTCGATGCCCTCGAGGACAGCGACGACGTGCAGAACGTCTACACCAATGCCGACATCCCCGCCGAGGTCCTGGCCGAGATGGAGTAAGCGCTCGGTTCCGCATCCGCCGGGCCGCACGGGTACGGTTCGGATACCCCCGGACCACAGGAGCGACGACGTGGCAGAGCAGGATCGCACGACCACGGAGGACTCGGGCGCGAAGGCGTCGAACCGCAGGACCCGTGGCCCCCGCGCAGGAGTCTGCCCCTCCGGTGAAGAAGGCTGCTGCGAGGAAGGCGCCCGCGAAGAAGGCCCCGGCGAAGACGGCACCTGCTGCGAAGAAGGCGCCGCTGCGAGGAAGGCGCCCGCGAAGAAGGCCCCGGCGAAGACACCGGCGAGGCCCCCGGCTGCGAAGGAGTCCCCGACCGCCAAGAAGGCCCCCGCGAAGGCTGCGGCGAAGCCCCCGGCGGCGACGAAGGCCCCCGCGAAGAAGGCGGCCACGGCGAAGGCCCCGGCAGTCTCCGCTCCCGCGGCACCTGCCAGTGGTCGAAAGCGCGCCGCTGCCAAGCGGACGGCCAGGGCGGCCGCGGGCACTGTCGGCGCCGCTGTCGGCTCCGCGACCGCCGCGGGGCGGGCCGTCGGCGACCCCACGGTCATCTCCCCGCG
The DNA here is from genome assembly GCA_963812395.1 of uncultured Actinomycetes bacterium. GTDB lineage: Bacteria > Actinomycetota > Actinomycetes > S36-B12 > CAIYMF01 > Prado023. The sequence goes on along the minus strand of CAWEVG010000040.1, from coordinate 29,634 downwards.
CCGGCTGTCCGGGTTCGACTTCGCCACGTGGCGCCTTGCGTCGAACGACCCCTCGATGCGTTCGCCGATCATCGGCCTGGTCGCACTCGAGTCCAGCCCGGACTGGGACATGCTCGTCGACCGGTTCGACCGGGCCAGCAGGGTTGCCCCGGTCCTGCGCCAGAAGGTCCTCGAGGGCCCCTCGGACATCCTGAGCCCGCGCCTGGTGATCGACCCGGACTTCGACCTCACCTTCCACATGCGGCGCTTCCGCGTGGCCGATCCCGGGAGCTGGGACCAGGTCCTGATCGAGGCCCGGCGGCAGTCGATGGCCGACTTCGACCTTGCCCGGCCGCTGTGGCGCGTCACGCTCCTCGAGGGTCTTCAGGGCGGACGAGCCGCGCTGATCGTCAAGCTGCACCACGCGATCGCCGATGGCCAGGGCGCCATGATGCTCGGAGCCACGGTGATCGACCTCGTCCCCGGCGGGCAGGACCTCGGTCCGATGCCGCCCGCGCCGACGGCGGCGCCGCTGGATGGTGCGGGCTTCCTGGGCACGGCCGTCGTGGACGCCTCATCGTTCCTGATGAGGTCGGTGAGGGACGTCACGGACTCGGCGCTGCCCATCGCGGGGCGAGCCCTGCGCGACCCGGTCGGCGCGGTCGAGGACGTCATGGGCGTGTTGAAGTCCATCACCCGGTTCCTGGCGATGCCGACGTCCCCCATGTCGCCGGTGATGCGTGGCCGGTCGATCAACTACCACTTCATCACCCTCGACGTCCCGATGTCCGAGCTCAAGGCCGCGTCCAAGCCCCACGGCGTGAGCCTCAACGACGCGTTCATGGCCGGTGTGACCGGTGGCCTGCGGATCTACCACGAGCGCCGGGGCGAGCCGGTGAGCATGCTGCGCTGCAACATGCCGATCAGCCTGCGCAATCCGGATCGTCCGGCGCAGAATGCCGTCACCATCGCCCGCTTCGAGGTCCCCGTTGACATCCTCGACCCGGTCGAGCGCATGCAGGCCATCCGCGACATCGTGGCGACCTGGCGCCAGGAGCCCGCGCTGCACCTTGTCGATCCGCTGGCCGAGGTGGGCTACCGCCTCATGCCCTCGGAGGTGTTCACCTCGACCGCGCAGACCAGTGACTTCACCGCCAGCAACGTCCCCGGGGTGCCGATCCCGGTGTGGATCGCCGGCGCGAAGGTGCGGGCCATGTACCCGTTGACAGCCACGGTCGGTGCTGCCACGAACATCACCCTGCTGTCCTATGCCGGCAATGCGGGGATCGGGATCTCCATGGACGATGCCGCAATCCCCGACCGTGAGCTGTTCGTCGAGTGCATCGGTGCCGGGTTCGCGGAGGTCGTGGGCCACCCGGTGCACGCCAGCGACCCGGTGGCGGCCGAGTAGCGCCGCGCCCGTCGGTCCGAGGGGCGCAGTGCCCGGACTGCGCACGCGTGTCGTGCCGGTGGCGGGGCACGCCTCCCGATAGGGTGCGAACACCTGTTCGTATCGGGAGGTGACGTGCGCGTACTCGGTGTCGATCCGGGCCTGACCCGGTGCGGGGTGGGCCTCGTGGAGGGCTCCCTCGGCCGTCCGCTGACCCTGCGGCATGTCGAGGTGGTCACAACGCCCGCCTCCGATCCTCTGCCCGAGCGCCTGCTCGTGATCAGCAGGCGCATCCAGTCGCTCATCGAGGAGCTCTCGCCGGACGTCGTTGCCATCGAGCGGATGTTCAGCCAGCACAACCTGCACACCGTCATGGGCACCGCCCAGGCGTCTGCGGCCGCGGTCCTGGCCGCCGCGGAGGCTGGGCTCCCGGTCGCGTGGCACACGCCCAGCGAGGTGAAGGCCGCCGTGACGGGCACGGGGCGCGCAGACAAGGCCCAGGTGGCTGGAATGGTGGTGCGGATCCTTCGCCTGGAGTCGGCGCCGAAGCCGGTGGACGCCACCGACGCCCTGGCCCTGGCCATCTGCCACGTCTGGCGCGGGGCGGCCAATGCGCGCATCGCGTCGGCCGTCGCAGCCTCGGCGCCCTCGCGGATCCCGACCCGGGTCCCGCGGTCTGCCGCTCAGGCTGCAGGGCCGGTCGGCACGGTGCCCGCGCGCTCGGCAGGAGTCGGCGTGCGGGCCGGGGGTTCCCGGTGATCGCCTTCGTGCACGGGACCGTCGCGTCGGTGGAGGCCGACCATGCGGTCATTGACGTCGGCGGGGTCGGCCTGTCCGTCCTGTGCGGTCCGCGCACCCTCGCTGAGCTGCGTCCGGGTGCACCGGCCAAGGTGGCCACGGCGCTGGTCGTCCGCGAGGACTCCCTGACACTGTTCGGCTTCAGTGATGAGGACGAGCGGCAGGCGTTCGAGGTGCTCCAGTCGGTCACCGGCATCGGGCCGCGGACAGCCCAGGCCATCCTGGCCGTGCTCACCGTCGACCAGTTGCGCGCGGCCGTCGCCGCCGACGACCTCGTGACCCTGTCCAAGCCCCCCGGCATCGGGCGCAAGGGCGCAGCCCGGATCGCCCTCGAGCTCAAGGACCGCATCGGGGCGCCCGCGACGTCGACCGCAGCCAGCAGGGCCGCCGACGACTGGTCGACCCCGGTCATCGACGGGCTCATCGCCCTGGGCTGGCCGCCGCGGGACGCCCGCGCTGCGGCCGAGGCCGTGCAGGCTGAGGCGGAGGCTGTCCTGGCCGAGGGTGGTCACCCGTCGGTGCCGGCGCTCCTTCGCTCCGCCCTGCGCCACCTGGACCGCGCGTGAGCGACGACGAGCTGGTCCGCGGGGAGGCCGACGACGAGGACATCGCGGCCGAGGGGGCGCTGCGCCCCCGAAGCCTGGCGGACTTCATCGGCCAGGATCGAGTGCGGTCCCAGTTGGGACTGGTGCTGGAGGCCGCACGTCACAGGAACGCCACCGCGGACCACGTGCTGCTGTCCGGGCCCCCTGGCCTGGGCAAGACCACCCTGGCGATGATCATCGCCGGGGAGATGTCGGCCCCGATGCGGATCACCTCCGGGCCGGCGATCCAGCACGCGGGCGATCTCGCCGCCGTGCTGTCCAGCCTGGTGCCCGGTGAGGTGCTGTTCCTCGACGAGATCCACCGGATGGCCCGCCCTGCCGAGGAGATGCTGTACGTGGCGATGGAGGACTTCCGGGTCGACATCGTCGTCGGCAAGGGCCCGGGCGCCACGGCCATCCCGTTGGACCTCGCGCCGTTCACCCTGGTGGGCGCCACCACCCGGGCGGGCCTGCTCCCCGGTCCGCTGCGCGACCGGTTCGGGTTCACGGCCCACATGGACTTCTACGCCGACTCCGACCTGTTCACCATCGTCAACCGCTCGGCCCGGCTGCTGGGCGTCGAGATCGACGAGCTCGGGGCGCTGGAGATCGCCGGTCGGTCGCGGGGCACCCCCCGAGTCGCCAACCGCCTCTTGCGCCGGGTGCGTGACTACGCCCTGGTCCATGGTGACCGCTCGATCGACCAGCGGACCGCCCATGCAGCGCTGGACCTCTACGAGGTCGACGCCCTCGGCCTGGACCGCCTTGATCGCGCAGTGCTCGAGGCGTTGCTGAGGACATTCCGGGGCGGCCCCGTGGGCCTGTCCACGCTTGCCGTTGCTGTCGCGGAGGAGCCCGAGACCGTGGAGACGGTCGCCGAGCCGTTCCTCGTCCGGGCTGGGTTGCTGTACCGCACGCCGCGCGGCCGCGTGGCCACGGAGGCTGCATGGCGGCACCTGGGCATGGCGCCACCGACGACGATCGGCCAGATCGGGCTGCCGTTCGACAGCGACGCACCGGACGGGAATGACCGAGGTACTGCCACGGGCGTCTAGAATCGGGTCCAATTGTGCGAAAGGTCCCCCATGACGCTCGTCGAACTCCTGCCCTTTGCTGCCATTGCGGCCGCCTTCTGGCTGCTGATCATCCGTCCGTCCTCTACCCGCCGCAAGGCCCAGGCCGCGCTGGTGGCCTCGTTGGCACCCGGTCAGCGGGTCATGACCACGGCCGGCGTCTTCGGGACCGTCGTGTCCATCGACGCGGAGCGGGTGTCGGTGGAGATCTCTCCGGGAGTCGTGATCGAGATGCTTGCGGCGGCCATCGCCCAGGTGGTCCCGGCGGCCGTGGGCGCGTCCGAGACCCGCGACCTTCCCGAGACTGAACTCGGCGGGGCCCCGGGCGCCGCTGGCGGCGTCGACGAGGCTGTCGCAGGCCCAACCCAGGAGGCCGATCGTGGCTAGTACCGTGTCCCGCTACCATCCGTGGCGCGTCCTGGGGCCGATGCTCCTCGGCGTGGCCCTGCTCATCGGATGGGCGTTCTGGCCGGGGGCGTCGAACGCCCCCCAACTGGGGCTCGACCTGCAGGGCGGGACCCAGGTCACCCTGCTGCCGACCGCCGCGCCGGGGACCGAGGGGTCGATCACCCAGGAGCAGCTCGACCAGGCCGTGACGATCATCCGGCAACGCGTGGACGGACTGGGTGTTGCCGAGTCGGAGGTGACCGTCCAGGGTTCTGGCGACAACGCCGCCATCATCGTCTCCGTCCCGGGCTCGGTTTCCCAGGACCGCCTGGTGGACCTGGTCGGTCGGACCGCGCAGCTGGCCTTCCGCGAGGTCGAGGCGATCACGAACCCCGAGGGTGTCGACCCCAGCGCGACCCCGTCCGCGGAGCCGACCCCGTCAATCACGCCCACGCCCACGGAGGCCAGCCCGACGCCGACTGACGCCGCTGCCAGCGCGTCCGCCAGCCCGACTGATGCCCCCTCCCCGTCGGCTGCCCCCTCCGACTCGGCCAGTGCGAGCCCGAGTGCGAGCCCCAGCGCCAGCCCCTCGGTGAAGCAGCCCAAGACACCGGTCCAGGCCAAGGAGAACACCACCGAGTTCCAGGAGCGCGCGCTGCGCCTTGACTGCACGTACCCGGAGAACCGGGCTGGCCAGCCCGATGTCCTGGACCTGTGGCTGGCCACCTGCGACCGTGATGGAACCGCCAAGTACCTCCTGCAGCCCACCTTCATCAAGGGCACCCAGGTCTCCAACGCCACCGCGGTCCTCGACCCGCAGACGAGCAAGTGGTCCGTCTCACTGAACTTCGACACCGAGGGCGCCAAGAAGCTGGCGGAGATCTCGACGGACCTCTACGACAACACCCCGCCGCAGAACCAGTTCGCCATCGTCCTCGACGGCGTGGTCTACAGCGCCCCCTCGTTCCTCGAGCCCATCACGGGCGGGCAGGCCTCGATCACCGGCGACTTCACGATCGACGAGGCGAACGACCTGGCCAACGTGCTGAAGTTCGGATCCCTGCCGGTCAGCCTGGAGGTGGGCCAGATCACCTCCATCACCCCGACGGTGGGTGAGGACTACCTCCACGCCGGCCTGCTCGCCGGCGCGATCGGCCTGATCCTGGTCGGCCTGTACCTGCTGGCCTACTACCGGGCGCTCGGCCTGGTCGCTGTGGCCAGCCTCGTGATCGCCGGCGTCATCACCTACTGCCTGTTCGTCGTGTTCGGCCGGACGCTCGGCTTCACGCTGACGCTGGCCGGCATCACCGGTGCGATCGTTGCCATCGGCATCACGGCGGACTCGTTCATCGTGTACTTCGAGCGGATCCGCGACGAGGTCCGCGACGGCAAGTCCCTGCGCGTGGCCGCCGAGACCGGCTGGATCCGCGCGCGGCGCACCCTGCTGGCCGCGGACTTCGTGTCCCTGCTGGGCGCGGTCGTGCTCTACATCCTGAGCATCGGCAGCGTGCGTGGCTTCGCGTTCGCCCTGGGCCTGACCACCGTCATCGACGTCCTCGTGGCCTTCACGTTCACCCGGCCCGTCGTGGCGCTCCTCGCGGCCACGCGATTCTTCCAGTCCGGGCATCCGCTCAGCGGGGTCGACCCCAAGCGACTGGGCATCCCCGATCCGCCTGCGCCGCGTTCCGCGGCCACCGCAGGGAGGAAGTAGCCATGTCCCGGTTGGGAGCCCTCGGGCACAAGCTCTACTCCGGCGAGTTGTCCTACGACATCGTCGGCAAGGCGCGGCGCTGGTACGCCATCTCCGGTGTCATCGTCCTCATCGCGCTCGCTCTCGCTGTTCCTGCGTGGCCTGAACCTGGGCATCGAGTTCACCGGCGGCGCGGAGTACCAGGTCCCGTCCACGTCCTGCTCCATCGAGGAGGCGCGGTCGGCAGTCGAGGCGGTCGGGGTCGAGCCGTCCACCGTCACCCAGCTGGGCAACGACCTCATCCGGGTCACCACCGAAGCCGTCGACAACCCCACCAGCCTGAAGATCCGCAGCTCGCTGGCACAGGCCTGCGCCGTCGACCCCGACCAGGTGTCCGTGCAGCTGGTCGGCCCCACCTGGGGCAACGAGATCACCAAGAAGGCGATCACGGCGCTGCTGGTCTTCATCGGGCTGCTGTCGGTGTTCCTGGCGCTCTACTTCGACTGGCGGATGGCGATCGCGGCCGCTGGTCGCGCTCATCCACGACATCGTCATCACGGTCGGCGTCTACTCGCTCCTGCAGTTCGAGGTCACCCCGAGCACCGATGATCGGCATCCTGACGATCCTCGGGTACTCGCTCTACGACACGGTCGTCGTCTTCGACAAGGTCAAGGAGAACACCCGGGGCATCCTCGGCCAGAGCCGCCAGACGTACTCCCAGGCGGCCAACCTGGCGGTCAACCAGACCCTCGTGCGAAGCATCAACACCTCGGTCGTGGCACTCCTGCCGGTCGCGGCCATCCTCTTCGTGGGCGCTGGTCTCCTGGGCGCAGGCACGCTGAAGGACCTCTCCCTGGCCCTGTTCGTCGGCATGGCTGCCGGCACCTACTCCTCGATCTTCATCGCCACGCCCGTTCCTGGCCCAGCTGATGGAGCGCAACCCGCAGATGCAGGCCCTGGCCAAGCGGGTCCAGGCCCGAGGTGCGGGACCACGTGGAGCGGCGCCCGCGTCGGGCCGCTCGAGCCCGGGAGCCTCAGCCACGACAGCCACTGCGGTCGCCACGCTGGACGGCGCCGACCCGGAGGCGGCTGACGCCGCATCGTCGAGCACGGAGGCCATGGATCGCGCTCGGGCCCGGCGGACGGCCAGCGGTCCGCGCAACCAGCCGAAGAAGCAGCGCCGGGCCGACCGGCACTGATCGGCGCCAGCACCAGCCTGAACCGGGTCGTACACTCGGAGCCAACCAGCACAGGAGGAGCAGGTGGCCGATCCGGAGACCCTGCCCGTCGATTCGGCGGTCGAGACAGCCCCAGGGCTGCGCTCGAGGCTGTCGCGGATCGCTGGTCGGGGCTCGGGCGCGCCCCCCGAGCTCGAGCCCATCCTGCGGACCCTGAGGCAGTTCCACCCCAAGAGCGACACCCGGGTGGTCATCCAGGCCTACGTCACCGCTGAGGAGCTGCACCGGGAGCAGAAGCGCCGCTCAGGCGAGCCGTACATCACCCACCCGCTGGCGGTGGCGCAGATCCTGGCCGACCTGGGCATGACCGGGCCGACCCTGGCCGCGGCCCTCCTGCACGACACGGTGGAGGACACCGGCTACCCGTTGGCCGACCTGCGCGCGGAGTTCGGTGAGGAGATCGCCTCCTTGGTCGACGGCGTGACCAAGCTGGACAAGGTCACCTACGGCGCGTCGAGCGCCGCCGAGACGGTGCGCAAGATGGTCGTGGCCATGGCCCGCGACATCCGGGTCCTGGTCATCAAGCTGGCCGACCGGCTGCACAACATGCGCACGCTGCAGTGGTTGCCGCCGGAGAAGCAGGCGATCAAGGCGCGCGAGACCCTCGAGATCTACGCCCCCCTGGCGCATCGCCTGGGCATGAACACCGTCAAGTGGGAGCTCGAGGACCTGTCCTTCGCCACCCTGCACCCGAAGATGTACGAGGAGATCGTCCGACTGGTGGGGCAGCGGGCACCGGCCCGCGAGCAGTACCTCGAGACGGTCATCAGCGACATCGACGAGCGCCTGCGGGCCGCGCGGATCCGGGCCACCGTGACGGGGCGGCCCAAGCACTACTACTCCGTCTACCAGAAGATGATCGTGCGCGGGCACGACTTCTCCGACATCTACGACCTCGTGGGCGTGCGGATCCTGGTGGACTCGGTCCGCGACTGCTACGCCGTGCTCGGCACGCTGCACGCGGCCTGGAACCCCCTGCCCGGGCGGTTCAAGGACTACATCGCGATGCCCAAGTTCAACATGTACCAGTCGCTGCACACGACGGTCATCGGGCCCGACGGCAAGCCGGTGGAGGTGCAGATCCGCACCCACGAGATGCACCGCTCAGCCGAGTACGGCATCGCGGCGCACTGGCGGTACAAGCAGACCGAGGTGGGCGGCAAGCTCGGACCCGATGACCTCGGGTGGCTGCGCCAGCTCGTGGAGTGGCAGCGCGAGACCGAGGACCCCGGCGAGTTCCTCGAGTCGCTGCGCTACGACCTCGGGTCCACCGAGGTGTTCGTCTTCACCCCCCGAGGGGACGTGATCGCCCTGCCCTCGGGCTCGACCCCGGTCGACTTCGCCTACGCGGTGCACACCGAGCTCGGCCATCGGTGCGTCGGCGCCCGGGTCAACGGCCGGCTCGTCCCGCTGGACAGCCCGCTGGCCAACGGGGACGCCGTCGAGGTGTTCACGTCCAAGGCCGAGGGCGCCGGGCCCAGCCTGGACTGGCTCACGTTCGTGCGCAGCCCGCGGGCACGCGGCAAGATCAAGGCGTGGTTCTCCCGGGAGCGCCGTGAGGAGGCCATCGACAAGGGCAAGGACCAGTTGCTCAAGGCCATGCGCAAGGAGGGCGTGTCCGTCCACCGGCTGCTGTCGACCACCGCCCTGGCCTCGGTGGCCGCCGACCTGCGCCAGCACGACGTCAGCGCCCTGTACGCCTCGATCGGCGAGGGCCGGATCAGCCCGCAGACGGTGATCCACCGCCTGGTCGCCACGGCCGGGGGAGAGGCAGCGGCCGCTGACGATGCGGCCGAGGGGGTCACGCCGCAGGGCATCACGAAGATGAAGCAGCGCTCGGACTCCGACCCCGGCGTGACCGTCATCGGCTCGCAGCTCGGCGACGTCTGGGTCAAGCTGGCCCGCTGCTGCACCCCGGTCCCCGGGGACGAGATCACTGGGTTCGTCACCCGTGGCAACGGGGTGTCCGTGCACCGCCAGGACTGCAACAACGTGACGGCCATGGCTGGCCAGGCCGAGCGCTTCGTGCCCGTGGCGTGGTCCCCGGGAGCGTCCTCGGTGTTCCTGGTGAACATCCAGGTCGAGGCCCTCGACCGGTCGCGGCTGCTCGCAGACGTGACGCGCGCGCTGTCCGACCAGCACGTCAACATCCTCTCGGCCTCGGTGTCCACCACGAAGGAGCGCATCGCGCTGTCGCGGTTCACGTTCGAGATGGGCGACCCCAAGCACCTGGGGTCAGTGCTCCGGTCCGTTCGCGGTGTGGAGGGCGTGTTCGACGCCTACCGGGTGTAGCCGCCCGGCCGGCCGGCGCCGAGCCCCCGGCCCCACCCACCCCGCCCCCGAGCCGAGTCCCCGCCCCCAGCCGAGCCCCGTCCGATCGGTCCGCCATTGAGTGGCTCGATCTCGGATTCATCCGGAATCCCGACCAAGGATCGTCGCAATGGCGGATGAGTCGAGGGGCGGCGCTGGGCGGCGGGGAGTGCGGCGGTGCGGCGGTGCGGTGGGGGTGCGCTGGTGCGGGCGCTGGCGTGGGTCTGCGTGGCGCAGAGTGCGGCAGTGCGGCCGCTCGGCTGCCAGCGGTCAGCGTGAGTACTCGGCCAGCGAGTTCTCTGCTGCCTCGAGCAGTGAGCGCGTGGTGATCATGCGTCCCTGCAGGTCCGCGGCCTTTCGTGCGTCCCCGGCGGCCTCAGCCGCTGCGGCCTGCTTCTCCAGCTTCGTCAGCGAGGCGCGGAAGGTCTCGACCGTCGACTCGGCCAGCGCCCGCTTCGCGGGGTCGGTCCGGCGCCACTGGTCCTCCTCGGACCTCTTGATGGCGTCCTCGACCTTGCGCAGCCGGCCCTCGATCTTGTCCCGGTCGTTGCGCGGGACGTGGCCGATGGCGTTCCAGCGCTCGCCGATGCTGCGCATGGCCGTCTTGGCCGCCGCGAGGTCCGCGATGGGCAGGAGTGCCTCGGCCTCAACGGCCAGCGCCTCCTTGGCGTGCAGGTTCTCCAGCTGATCGCCGTCGCGCTCGGACTGGGCGGCGTTGCGTGCGGCGAAGAACGCATCCTGGGCGGCCCGGAAGCGTGCCCAGAGCTTGTCCTCGTCCGTGCGTCCGGCGCGGGGGGCGGCCTTCCACTCGTCCATCAGCCCGCGGTAGGCCCGGGCTGTCTCGGCCCAGTCGGTGCTCGTCGACAGCGCCTCGGCGCGGGCGATGATGCCGTCCTTGGCCGCCGTGGCCTCCTTGCGGGCGGCGTCCAGGGTCGCGAAGTGCGCCCGGCGGGCCTTGTCGAACGCGGAGCGGGCGGTGCTGAAACGCTTCCAGAGCTCCTGCTCGGCGTCGCGGGTCGAGCGATCCCCGCGGGGAAGGGCCGTCCACGCGTCCTGGAGCTCCTTGAACCGGTCGCCGGTGGACTTCCACTGGGTGGAGGCGGCCAGGCCCTCGGACTCCTCGACGATCGCGGTCCGGGCCGCCATGGTCTTGGTCCGGGTCTCCTCGCGGGCCGCAGCGGCGGCCGCCTTGCGGGCCTCACCGGCAGCCTCGAGCTCCTCGGCCAGCCTGGCGAGAACCGTCAGGTCACCGACGACGTGCGGGTTCTCCACTGCATCGCGCAGCTTGCCGACGACGATCGTGACTGACTCGGGCGTGCCCTTGCCATCCTTGAGGCGAGCCTGGAGCAGCTCGGCCTCGGCCTTGAGTCCGTCGTACTTGCGCTCGAAGAAGGCCAGGCCCTCTGCGGGGGCACCGGCTGCCCATTGGCCGACGGCGACCTCCTGCCCGTCGGGGCGACGCACGTACACCGTGCCGTCGTCGTCGACGCGTCCGTAGGCGTGCTCGGTCATGCTCGTGCCCTCCGTAGTCCAGTGCCGGTCATTGTCCCATGCCCGTGGTCCGGACCCGGTGCTATGCCTCCTGCGAGACGGCGGTCTCGATCCCGATGGGTGCGGCGGGGGTCCCGTCGGTGCCGCCACCGGCCACCCCGGCCTCAGCGATCTTCGTCACGACGTCGAGCCCGGAGCCCACCTCGCCCCAGATCGTGTAGTTCGGTGGGAGGGTGGTGTCCTCGTACACGATGAAGAACTGGCTGCCCGACGTGCCCGACCCGGCATTGGCCATGGCCACCGTGCCGGCGGGGTAGTTCACGCCCGACTCGGCAGGCAGGTTCTCGTCGGGGATCGTGAAGCCGGGGCCGCCCGTTCCCGTCGCGGTGGGGTCACCGCACTGGAGCACCTTGATGCCGCCGGTCACGAGGCGGTGGCAGAGCGTCGAGTCGAAGTAGCCCTGGCCAGCCAGCCAGAGCATGGCGTTGACGGTCTCGGGGGCCTTGGCGGCGTAGGTGTCGATGACGATCTCGCCGCAGTTCGTGTTCAGCACCAGCTGGTAGTCGGTGCCCTCCTTGAGCTGCATCTCCGGGGCCTTGTCCCACGACTTCGGGTCGGTGGGTGGGGTCGGTGCGTCCCCGCACCCCTCGACCGCCACCGGCGAGGCCGAGGCCGAGGCGTTCGTGTCCCCTGACGCAGAAGGCGCCGGTGACGCGGAGGTGGACGCCGACGGGTCGGCCACGTCGTTGCTGCTGCTGTCCGGCCAGAACACGAGGGCCGCGACCGCCAGGACCCCCACGAGCGCCGCAATGCCCCAACCGATGAGCATCCGACGCTTGTGCCGTTCGGCGCGCTCCGCGCGGCGTGCAGCTTGGCGTTCCAGCTTGGCGGCAGCCAGCTCCTTGCGGCGCTTGTTGCTCGCCCCGGTTCCGGGCTTCTTCTCGTTGGACACGTCCCGTGCTCCCACAGTCGAGGTGTGATGCTCGCGTGGGAGTCTATGTGGCCCCCCGGCCAGCGCGGGGACGACCCGCGCGGTTAGGCCGGCGGGCTGGCTCGCGGATACCCTTGGGGCCGGTCCGCCACGCCCGGACCGCGTCGATCACCTCGTGAGGAGTGCGCATGCTCATCGCCGGATTCCCGGCTGGCCCGTTCGGGACCAACTGCTGGATCCTGGCCCCGGATGCGCACAGCGAGGCGGTCATCATCGATCCCGGGATGGACAGCCGCAGGGGGATCGAGCAGGTCGTGGCCGAGCACGGGCTGCGCCCGGTCGCGGTCATCCTCACCCACGGGCACCTGGACCACATGTGGTCGGTGCTGCCGGTCTGCGACGGGTACGACATCCCGGCGTGGATCCACCCCGACGACCGCGCCCTGCTCGCCGACCCGTGGGCCGGGGTGTCGGGGGAGACCCGGATGATGTTCGCCAGCGTCGTGGGCGCGGCGGACTTCGCCGAGCCCTCCGACGTCCGTGAGCTCACCGACGGTGCCTCCCTGGAGATCGCGGGCATGACCTTCACCGCCGACCACGCACCGGGTCACACGCCGGGGTCCACCGCCTTCCGGATGATGGACACCGGTGCCGAGCCCCTGATGCTCTCCGGCGACCTGCTGTTCGCGGGCGCGATCGGGCGCACCGACCTGCCCGGGGGCGACACCGCCGCGATGCTGGACTCGTTGGCGCGGGTGGTGCTGGCCCAGCCCGACGACATGCTGGTGCTGCCCGGGCACGGTGAGACCACGACCATCGGCGTCGAGCGACGCGTCAACCCGTTCCTGCAGGGCCTCACCACGCCCAGCGCGCGCACGAGCGGCGCCGGCTCGTGAGCCGCCCCGCTGCGCTGTCCGGGTTCCCGGAGTACCTCCCGGCCGACAGGATCATCGAGCAGCACGTCCTGGACACCGTGCGGCGGGTCTTCGAGCTGCACGGATTCGCCTCGATCGAGACCCGCGCGGTCGAACCACTGGAGCAGATGCTGCGCAAGGGCGAGATCGACAAGGAGGTCTACGTCCTGCGCCGGCTGCACGCCCCCGCCGACGAGCCGGACGCCGGCCTCGGGCTGCACTTCGACCTGACGGTGCCGTTCGCGCGCTACGTGGTGCAGAACTCCGGGCACCTCGACTTCCCCTTCCGGCGGTACCAGGTGCAGAAGGTGTGGCGCGGCGAGCGCCCGCAGGAGGGCCGGTACCGCGAGTTCACCCAGGCCGACATCGACATCGTGGGCCGCGACACGCTGGCCTTCCACCATGAGGTCGAGGTCGCCCTGGTGATGGCCGAGGTGTTCCGGGCCCTCCCGATGCCGCAGGCCGTCATCCTCGTCAACAACCGCAAGCTCGCGGAGGGCTTCTTCCGCGGGGTGGGCGCGTCAGACCCCGCAGCCGCGTTGCGGGCCATCGACAAGCTCGACAAGGTCGGGTCGGCCCGGGTGGCCGAGCTGCTGGAGTCCGAGGCCGGGCTCTCGGGCGAGGCCGCCCAGAAGTGCCTGGCGCTGGCGTCGATCCGCAGCGCCGACACGTCCTTCGTCGAGGCGGTCCGGGCGCTGGGCGTCGAGCACGACCTGCTCGACCAGGGGCTCGAGGAGCTGGCCGCCGTGGTGGGGACCGCCGCTGATCGGATGCCGGGCGCGGTGGTTGCCGACCTCAAGATCGCCCGCGGCCTGGACTACTACACCGGCACCGTCTACGAGACCCAGCTGGTCGGGTTCGAGGATTTCGGGTCGATCTGCTCCGGTGGTCGCTATGACGCCCTGGCCAGCGACGGACGTTCCACGTATCCCGGGGTCGGCATCTCGCTGGGGGTGTCGCGCCTGATGGGCGTCCTGCTCGGGCGAGGGCTCGTGCGGGCCAGTCGCTCGGTTCCGACGTGCGTGCTGGTGGCTGTCACCGACGAGGCCGGCCGCCCGGAGTCCGTGACCATCGCCGGCGCGCTGCGCGCGCGTGGGATCCCGGTCGAGGTGGCGCCCAAGGCGGACAAGTTCGGCAAGCAGATCCGCTATGCGGACCGTCGCGGCATCCCGTTCGTCTGGTTCCCCGACGCCGAGGGCGGCTCGGTCAAGGACATCCGGTCCGGCGCCCAGGAGCCGGCCGACCCCGCACTCTGGACACCCCCGGAGCAGGACCTGCACCCGCGCATCGAGCGCATCGCACATGACGAAGAGGAGAGCCCCCGATGATCCGCAGCCATGAGGCCGGAACGCTGCGCGCCCAGGACATCGGGCAGACCGTGACCCTGGCCGGATGGATCGGGCGGCGTCGCGACCACGGCGGGGTCGCGTTCCTCGACCTGCGCGACGGCTCCGGCATCGTCCAGGTGGTCGTCCACGACGCCGAGGTCGCCCACCCGCTGCGCAACGAGTACTGCGTCAAGGTCGTCGGCGAGGTCGTCGCCCGCCCCGAGGGCAATGAGAACCAGGACCTGGACACCGGCGCCGTGGAGGTCATGGTGGAGAGCCTCGAGGTGCTCTCCGAGGCCGCCCCGCTGCCCTTCCCCATCGACGAGCACGTCGAGGTCGGCGAGGAGGCCCGGCTGCGCTACCGGTACCTCGACCTGCGCCGGCCCGAGCCGGCGCGGATCATGCGGCTGCGCTCCAAGGTCAACCAGATCGCCCGCGAGGTGCTGTTCGCCCGCGACTTCCTCGAGATCGAGACCCCGACGCTGACCCGTTCGACGCCCGAGGGGGCGCGGGACTTCCTCGTGCCGGTCCGGCTGCAGCCGGGCAACTGGTACGCGCTGCCGCAGTCCCCGCAGCTGTTCAAGCAGCTGCTGATGGTGGCCGGCATGGAGCGCTACTTCCAGATCGCGCGCTGCTACCGCGACGAGGACTTCCGCAAGGACCGCCAGCCGGAGTTCACCCAGCTCGACATCGAGATGAGCTTCGTGGAGCAGTCCGACGTGATCGCGGTCGGCGAGGACGTCATCCGGGCGCTGTGGGCCGGGACGGTCGGCCACGAGATCGGCGAGATCCCGCACATGACGTTCGCCGAGGCGATGCGCAGGTTCGGCTCCGACAAGCCCGACCTCCGGTTCGACATCGAGCTCGTGGAGCTCACCGAGTACTTCGCGCAGACCCCGTTCCGGGTGTTCCAGGCGCCGTACGTCGGTGCGGTGGTCATGCCCGGCGGCGGGTCGCAACCGCGGCGCACCTTCGACGCCTGGCAGGAGTGGGCCAAGCAGCGCGGGGCCCGTGGCCTGGCCTACGTCACCCTCGCCGAGGACGGCACGCTCGGTGGGCCCGTGGCCAAGAACCTCACCGACGCAGAGCGCGAGGGCCTGGCCGCAGCGACCGGCGCCAAGCCGGGGGACTGCATCTTCTTCGCAGCGGGAGCGGTCAACGAGGCGCGCGCACTGCTGGGGGCTGCCCGGCTGGAGATCGCCGAGCGCTGCGACCTGATCGATCCCGACGCCTGGTCGTTCCTGTGGATCGTGGATGCGCCGGTGTTCGAGGCGGTCGTCGACGACGACGGCACGCCCGGCTGGACGGCAGTGCACCACCCGTTCACCTCACCCAACTCCGAGTGGATCGACCAGTTCGAGGAGTCCCCGGGCGAGGCGCTGGCCTACGCCTACGACATGGTCTGCAACGGGAACGAGATCGGCGGCGGGTCGATCCGTATCCACCGCGCCGACGTCCAGAGCCGGGTGTTCTCCGTGCTCGGGATCGACGAGCAGGAGGCCCAGGACAAGTTCGGCTTCCTGCTGGACGCCTTCGCCTTCGGGCCGCCCCCGCACGGCGGCATCGCCTTCGGCTGGGACCGGATCGTGATGCTGCTCACCGGTGCCTCGTCCCTGCGCGATGTCATCGCGTTCCCGAAGACCGGCGCCGGGCACGACCCGCTGACGGGTGCTCCGACCACGATCACCCCGGCGCAGCGCAAGGAGGCCGGGATCGACGCGAAGCCGGCCACGCCGGAGTCACCCCGGTCGGATCAGGGTGCGTGAGGGCTTCGTAGGCTGGGCGTGATCAGCGGGACGAACGGGGGCCCGCGAGCGACGGAGGGAAGTGATGGGATGCGCACCCACGTGATCCGGGGATGGATCGTCGGGGTCCTGACCTCCTGGCGGTGCTGATGGGCGTGTCACCGGCGGGGGCCCACGCCGAGCTCGAGTCGTCGGATCCGAAGGACGGGGCCACGCTGGCGTCGGCCCCGGCGGCGATGACGTTCGTCTTCGGGGAGGAGATCCTGGCCGAGGGCAACGCCGTCACCCTGACCGATGTCGCGGCCGACGCCCGGCTCGAGGTGGGGCCGGTCGAGGTCGAGGGGGACACCGTCTCGGTGACCTGGCCCGTGTCGAGCCCGGCGGGGGAGTTCCGGGCGGCCTATCGCGTCGTCTCCGCCGACGGCCATCCCATCGACGGGACCATCACCTTCACCGTGGAGCAGGCCGCGGGTCCCGTGGAGGCGTCTCCCACCGCTGTGTCCGCCAGCCCGGCGGCCGTGTCGGCCAGCCCATCGGCGGAGTCGGCCAGGCCCACCCCCGCGGAGAGCGACGCAGACGCCGGACTCCTGGCCTGGGTCCTCGGCATCGGTGTGGCCGTCCTGATCGGTGCGATCGCCGGCACCTGGGTCATGCGACGGACGCGATGACCGCCCGGACCGCCCCCGATGCCCGCGAGACGAGCGCGGCACCAACAGGGCGGTCGGCGGTCCTTCCCCGGGCTCTGTGGTCCGTGGCGGCCCTCGCCGCCCTGGTGGTCGCTGCCATCGCGGCCGGGGTGTGGTGGCAACCTGTCAGTGACGGGCTCCCGGATGCGGGAAGGCTCGTCGTCAATGGCATCCCGGTGCTGCGCCTGGCCTCGCTGTTGGCCGGCGGTGCGATGGTCGGCTTCGGCATCTCCGCAGTCGCCCTCGACCCGGGCGCCCGGACCGACCTGACCCGCTCGGGCCGGTCCGACCTGGCCGTGGCCTCGATCTCGGCCTTCGTGATGGCCGTGGCAAGCCTCCTGTTCGCGTTGTTCACCCTCGCCGACGTGCTTGGGATCGGGGTGTCCGACCTGGCGAGCCCGGGCATCGTGTCGACCTACTTGTGGGACGTGGAAGTCTGCCGGGCCTACCTGATCTCCGCGGTACTGGCGTGTGCGGTGGGCATTGGCTTCTCCCTCGTGCGCTCCCTCGGCGCGGCTGCCGGCTGGCTCGCTGTCGGGCTCGTGGCCGTCGGGATCCCCTCGCTCACGGGGCACGCGGCCGGGCTCGGCGGGCACTCGCTGGCCCTCATCAGTGGGTTCCTGCACACAGTCGCTGCGGCGGCCTGGGGCGGTGGGGTCCTCGCCCTGGCCACGCACGCCGTGCGTCGATCCCCGCAGATGGGGGAGCGGATCCGCCGGTTCGGGGTCGTCGCGATCGCGTCCGTGGCGACGCTGGCCGTCACCGGGCTGGCCTCGGCGGCGACCCGCATGGACTCGCCCAGCGAGCTGCTCACCACCGAGTACGGCAACACCGTCCTGGTCAAGATCGTGGCCCTGGTGATCGCAGTCCTGCTGGGGGCTGCCGTGCGTCGGGAGTCGCGAGGCTCCGACGGGGCGATCCGCTCGGGCAGGATGCTTGCCGAGGTGGTCGCGCTCGGGGTCGCGCTCGGGGTCGCCGTGGTCCTGGCCCGCTCAGCCTTCCCCCGCCAACCGGTCAACCTGCCCACACTGGGTGAGGACCTGATCGGCTACCCCTACCCACCGGCACCCACCTTCGGCCGGGTTGCGCTGGGATGGCACCCCGACTGGGTCTGGCTCACGACGGGCCTGCTGGCCGTCGCGCTGTATGCCACCGGCTACCTCCTGCTGCGCCGCCGCGGGGACACCTGGCCGGTCGGGCGGCTCGTCTCCTGGGTGCTCGGGTGGGGCGTGGTGATCTGGGCAACCTGCGCGGGCGTGGCGTGGTACGCCCCCGTGTCGTTCACGCTGCACATGGTCTCCCACATGGCGCTGGCGATGCTGGCCCCGGTGTTCCTCGTGCTCGGTGGGCCCATCACCCTCGCCCTGCGCGTGATCCCGGCCGCGACCGGAGGGGCCCGCGGCCCGCGCGAGTGGATCACCTGGGGGCTCCACTCGCCCCTGACCCGATTCGTCACCCATCCGGCGTACGTGCTGTTCATCTACACGATCGGCCTCTACGGGCTCTACTACACCAGCCTCTACGCCACGCTCATGTCCTCGCACCTCGGGCACTTCGCCATGCAGGTGCACTTCCTGGCGGCCGGGTACCTCTTCTACTGGGTCGTCATCGGTGTGGACGCCGGGCCTCGGCGGCTCGGATACCCCGCCCGGCTGATCCTGCTGATGGCCTCGCTGGTGATCCACTCGTTCTTCGCGGTCCCGATGATGATGACCGAGGCGCCGATGGTTCCCGAGTGGTACGCCGTCGTGATGCCGCCGTGGCTGACCGACACCGTGGCGGACACGCACAACGCGGGCGCGATCGCGTGGGGCTTCGGGGAGATCCCGACGCTGGTCGTGGCGATCGTCCTGGGGTTCCAGTGGGCCAGGTCAGACGAGCGCGAGGCGCGGCGCATGGACCGACGCGCCGACCTCGACGGTGATGCGGAGCTCAACGCCTACAACGCGCGCCTGGCCCGGATGAACGCCGCGGACGTCGCGGTGGATGAGGACGAGGAACCGTTAGGACGGATCGCTGCCGGAGGCTGGGTCGCCGGCGACCGCTGGCTGCGTGTCGGCCGGCGCGTGGCTGGCCTCGGCGATGAGCGCGCCGGCGCGGGGCTGCTCGTAGCCCCGACCGGCTCCCTCGATGATCTCGACCAGCAGCAGTCCGAGGGCCATCAGCCCGAACGTCCAGAAGATCATCGACGGGCTGCGCCGATCGACCGAGACCAGGTAGGCCGCAGCGAGGACGATGACGATCGCGCGCAGCGTGGGCACGAACATCGGGTGGTCCGAGGTGAAGCGACCCACGGGGCCGTCGGCCAGGGGGCTGCCCCAGCGGTGAGCCGCTCCGGCGATCGCGTCGCGCACCTTGCGACCCGACGGCGTCGCGCCGGCCAGCCAGCCCGCGATCGCCAGGACGAGGCCGATGCACGCCATCACGAGCAGGGCGTTGACCAGGAAGCGCAGCATGGTCGTGCTCACCGCCGAGAGGACCTCGGTGTAGTCGGCCGGTGCCTGGCCGACCAGTTGCGCCTGGCCCAGGTGCAGGCCCCCGTACATCAGGGCCCCGCCGAGTGCCAGGCCGATCCCGGTCCACATGACGCCGCGCGCGCGCGGCCGCCAGAGCATGATCCCGATGACGAACATCAGGAGCACGACGACCCACATCCAGTTGGCGATCGGCAGGAAGATGCCCAGCGCTGTGGCGGCGGTCTGGAGGTTGGGCGACTCAGCCAGGACCACCTCGCGGCCCGGCACCTCGAGCTTGTCGGCGAACGGGACGCCGCGCTCCACGAGCTGGGCCTGGACCTTCTCCACCGCCACCTTGGTGTCCAGGACGATCTGGCCGTCCTGGAGGGTCACCGCGGCGTTGCGTGGTGTCGCGGTTGATGAGCCTGACGAACTGCTCCTGGAGCAGCGTCGCGATGGCCATCCACGCGTCGCCGAAGCGGTCGCTCTGGGTGTAGGAGGTCACCCCGGACTCGATGGCCCCATTGATCCCGGAGGCGATCCCCTCGGCGATCGCCGAGTCGGGGCGCAGCCCGGCCAGCGGACCCTGCACCTTGGAGAGGGCCTCCTCGATCCGCGACTGGGCATCGATCGCGTCGATGAGCGCCGTGGAGACCTCGGTCGCGACCGTCTGCTGCACAGCCGGGTCGTCGGCCAGTGGTGCCAGGGTCTCGACGAACGTGTCGGTCTCGGTGATGGTGCGATCGGCCCAGAGGGCGCCGATCGCGAAGGGGGCCAGGATGCTGGCGAGGATGATGAGCAGGGCAGCGATGATCCGACGGGCCATGCGCCCACAGTAGCGCCGCAATCACCCGATTTCGGTGGTCACGCGACCGCTGGCCCACCGTTGGCCGACGGTGTATCCCAGCGACGTGTAGACAGCCCGGGCCGATCGGTTCGCCGCGTGCATTCCCAGGGTGACCGCGGGGGCGCCCTCGGCCAGCGCATCCCGGGTCAGGCGGGCGCACAGGTCACGCGACAGCCCCCGGCCGCGCCAGTCGGGATGGGTCGCGACCGACCCGAGGTGCGGGATCCCGGGACGCATCGACGTGACCGCGGCGACGGCCACGAGCTCGTCGGGGGCGTCGGGGGACGGGCGGGGCGTGCGGCTGGCGTCGGGGCCCTCGGGGGCTCCGCGACGAGCGACCCGTCCGTGATCGCCCACCAGCCACGGATCCGCGGGTCTCCGGGGCGGATCATGGCGTCCGGGGAGGCGACCGCGAGCAGCGCCGGGATCCGTGGGTCGTGCGGTTCGAGGCCGATCACCCGATCCTCGCCGCGGCGCACGGCGGGGGCCGAGGTGGTGTACCACCAGTCCCACTCCCAGTGCTCGACCGGACGTATCCGGGGCGGCAGGTGCGTGAAGGCCAGTCGCTCGACGGTGATCCCCTCGGGCAGGCCACCCTCCTCGACCAGGGCGACGACGCAGCGCGCCACGGCTGCCGGGTCGTGGCCCATGGCGATGATCCACGGCCGGTCCCAGGTGGCGTGCAGCGAGCGCCATGCGACCGCTGCCGGCTCGGCGTGCACTGCTGACACGACGTCCAGCCGGGCACCCACGTGCAGGTACGCCTGCGCGCCCTCGTCGTCGCGGGGCACGGCCGATCGGATCCGGTCTGCCAGCGAGGGGTCGGGGTCGTGGGTGCTCACGGTGCCTATCATGGCGACGTGCCAGGGCCCTCCCGTACGACCCCCTCAGGTCCGTCGCTGTTCGACGCCCCGGGACTCAGCGAGCGTTCCGTGGCTGCCGCGGCGCCGTTGGCGGTGCGGATGCGGCCCAGGGACCTGTCCGAGCTTGTCGGGCAGGCGGACCTCGTGGCGCCGGGATCACCGCTGCGCCGGCTCATCGACGGCTCTGGCGCGAGCTCGGTGATCCTGTGGGGCCCCCCGGGCACCGGCAAGACCACGATCGCGGCCCTGGTGAGCGGGGCGGCGGGCCGGCGCTTCGTGGAGCTGAGCGCGGTCACGGCGGGGGTCAAGGACGTGCGCGCCGCGATCGACACTGCCCGGATGTCCGGGGTGCCCACCGTCCTGTTCATCGACGAGGTCCACCGGTTCACCCGGACCCAGCAGGACGCGCTGCTGCCCGGCGTGGAGAACGGGTGGGTGACGCTGGTCGCCGCGACCACCGAGAACCCGAGCTTCTCCGTCGTCTCGCCCCTGCTCTCGCGGTCCCTGCTGCTGACCCTGAGCTCGTTGACCGACGAGCAGGTGGGGCAGCTGCTCGACCGGGCGGTGGATGACCCCCGAGGCCTCGCGGGTCGGGTCGAGCTGTCGCCGGGGGCGAGGGCCGACCTCATCCGCTACTCCGGCGGGGACGCCCGCCGCGCCCTGACCTACCTCGAGGCGGCCGCCGAGGGGGTTGTCGGTGCCGTCCCCGCCGGGGAGCCGGAGGGCGACGGGACACCGCCGGTGATCACCGCCGAGCAGGTGGGCGTGGCGGTACAGCGGGCGCTGGTCCGCTACGACCGCACCGGGGACCAGCACTACGACGTGATCTCGGCCTTCATCAAGAGCGTGCGCGGCAGCGACGTGGACGCCGCCCTGCACTACCTGGCGCGCATGATCGAGGCAGGGGAGGATCCACGGTTCATCGCCCGGCGGCTGGTGATCCTGGCCAGCGAGGACATCGGGCTCGCGGATCCCAGCGCCCTGGGCGTGGCGACGGCGGCGATGACCTCGTCGGCCCAGATCGGGCTCCCGGAGGCCCGGCTGCCCCTGGCGCAGGCCACGATCCACCTCGCCCTCGCCCCGAAGTCGAACGCCGTCATCCGGGCGATCGACGCTGCCCAGGCCGACGTCCGGGCCGGGCGGGTGGGCCAGGTGCCGGCCCACCTGCGCGACGGGCACTACCCGAACGCAGCCACCCTGGGAGTCGTCGGGTACCGCTACCCGCACGACGATCCCTCGGGCGTGCTCGCCCAGCAGTACGCCCCCGACCCGGTGGTCGGCCGGCACTACTACGAGCCCGGCGGGCACGGTGTGGAGGCCCGGCTCGGCGACGTCCTGGCCCGCCTGCGCGCCGCCCTCGCCGGTGAGCCGCCCCGGATCCCGGTGGTTCGGGCCACACCGGGTGACTGCCAGGCGGACTTGCTCCCGTTCTGCCGATCTGCTCCCGTCGTGCTGGGAGCGGATCGTCGCACCGGGAGCGAATCCGGGGCGTTAGGGTTCGGCCATGAGTAGGACCTTCTGGATGGTGGTCGGCGCCGTGGGCGGCGTGGTGGCCTACCGCAAGGGCACGCAGGCAGCCGCGCGCGCCAAGGAGCTCGGCCCGCTGGGTTCGGCCCAGGTGGCGGCGCAGACGACCAGCAAGTTGGCCGGCAGGACCGCGAACGGGCTCGGCCGGCTCCAGGACGCCAGGGCGCGTCGTGAGGGCCGCCTGCTGACCGGGACTGCGCAGGAGGTCACCAGCGGGCCTCCCCCCGAGGACTGGGTCCCGGCGCCCGTGACCACATCCGCGAAGACGAGGAACGCCCACCCATGAGCATGGACCAGATGGACTCCGCCGAGATCCGTCGGCGGTTCCTGGACTTCTTCTCCACGCGCGGGCACACCCCCGTCCCGAGTGCGAGCCTGCTCCTCGACGATCCCACGCTGCTGTTCGTGAACGCGGGGATGGTCCCGTTCAAGCCCTACTTCCTCGGCCAGGCGACCCCGCCCTACCCGCGGGCGACCAGCGTGCAGAAGTGCGTGCGCACCCTGGACATCGAGGAGGTCGGCAAGACCACCCGGCACGCCTCGTTCTTCCAGATGGCGGGCAACTTCTCCTTCGGCGACTACTTCAAGGCCGGGGCGATCCCGCTGGCGTGGGAGCTCCTCACCGGGTCGGTGTCCAACGGCGGCTACGGCTTCCCCGAGGAGAAGCTCTGGGTCACGGTCCTCGGCGACGACGACGAGGCCATCGACATCTGGCACACGATCGCCGGGGTGCCGATGGAGCGCATCCAGCGCCGCGGCCTCAAGGACAACTACTGGCACATGGGCGTCCCGGGCCCGGGCGGGCCCTGCTCGGAGATCTACTACGACCGCGGCCCGGAGCACGGTCGGGAGGGCGGACCCGAGGCCGACGAGGACCGCTACCTCGAGGTCTGGAACCTGGTCTTCATGCAGTCCGAGCTGTCCGAGGTGCGCACCAAGGTCGACTTCGACATCCGTGGCGACCTGCCGAACAAGAACATCGACACCGGCATGGGCCTCGAGCGCATGGCTGCGCTGCTGCAGGACGTGGACAACATCTACGAGATCGACACCACCAAGCACATCCTCGACCGGGCGATGGAGCTGTCCGGAGCCAAGTACGGCGCCGTCCACAAGACCGACGTGGACCTGCGGGTCGTGGCCGATCACGCCCGCACCTGCGCGTTCCTGATCGGCGACGGCGTCCTGCCGGGCAACGAGGGCCGTGGCTACGTACTGCGCCGGATCATGCGCCGGGTCGTGCAGAAGATGCGCCTGCTGGGAGCCCAGGACCCGTCGATGGGCGAGCTCGTCGGCGCAGCGATCCAGGCCATGGGCCCGCAGTACCCCGAGCTGGTCGACGCCGCCGGGCGGATCACGTCGATCGCGGTGGGCGAGGAGGCCTCGTTCCTCGAGACCCTCGGCCGGGGCACGACGCTGCTCGACACGGCCGTCAGCAAGGTCAAGTCCTCCGGGCAGCACCGTCCTGCCCGGCGACCAGGTGTTCGCCCTGCACGACACCTACGGCTTCCCGTTCGAGATCACCCTCGAGATGGCCACCGACGCCGGGGTGGAGGTCGACGAGGACGGCTTCCGCCGGTTGATGAGCGAGCAGAAGGAGCGCGCCAAGGCCGACGCCCGGGTCCGCAAGGCCGGGCTCACACCTGCGACGGTCTACCGCGAGGTCATGGACTCCTCGGGCGTCACCGACTTCACCGGGTACACCGAGGTGGTCAGCGAGGGCATCCTGCGCGGCCTGCTCGTGGACGGCCAGTCCGTGCCCGCGGCCGGGCCGGGGGAGCACGTCGAGGCGATCCTGGACCGCACCCCCTTCTACGCCGAGGGCGGCGGCCAGATCGGCGACCAGGGCCTGATCCGCCTGGCCGACGGGACGCTGCTGGAGGTCTACGACGTCCAGCAGCCGGTGCCCGGGCTGTTCGTCCACCGCGCGACGGTCGCCGACGGACAGGCCGAGGTCGGCGTGGCCGCGATCGGCGAGGTCGACATCCCGCGCCGCCTGGCCATCTCCCGCGCGCATACCGCGACGCACATGATCCACAAGGCGTTCCGCGAGATCCTGGGCGAGACCGCCACGCAGATGGGTTCGGAGAACTCGCCCGGCCGGCTGCGCTTCGACTTCCCGAACCCCGCACCGGTCCCGCAGTCGGTCATGAACGACGTCGAGGACCGGGTCAACACCCTGCTGCTCGACGACCTCGAGGTCACCGCGCAGTACATGAGCCAGGACCAGGCGCGCGCGATCGGCGCCATGGCGCTGTTCGGCGAGAAGTACGGCGACAGCGTGCGGGTGGTGTCCGTGGGGGACTGGGCGCGCGAGCTGTGTGGCGGCACGCACACCGCCCGCTCCGGCCAGCTCGGCGTCGTGAAGTTCCTCTCCGAGGCCTCGATCGGCTCCGGGGTGCGGCGCATCGAGGCACTCGTCGGTGCCGACGCCTACCGGCACCTGGCGCGCGAGCACATCCTGGTCAACAACCTCTCCCAGATGGTCAAGGCCCGGCCCGAGGAGCTCACCGACCGGATCGGCGGGCTGCTGGACAAGCTCAAGGAGGCCGAGTCCACGATCGCGAAGATGCGCAAGGTCGCGATCATGGCCAACATCGAGGGCACGATCGGCACGCGGTACGACGTCGGTGGTGCCCGGGTCTGGACCTTCTCGCTACCCCCGGGGTCCACCGCGGGTGACCTGCGCGAGGCCACGAACGCCGCCCTGCAGATGACGGCGACCGACATCCCGGTGGTGCTGGTCGGTGCGGCTGTCGACGCCGGGAAGGTCTCGCTGCTGGTCTCGGTCAACCCGATCGGGCAGCAGGCCGGACTGAGCGCCAAGGACATCCTTGCCGCAGCCCTGCCTGCGGTGGACGGCCGCGGTGGTGGCAAGGCTGACGCCGCGCAGGGCGGCGGGTCGAAGCCGGAGGGCGTCGAGGCCGCCCTGCGGGCCGCCCGCGAGTACCTGGCGGCCCGCGCATAGTGCGCCCGGGCGTCCGGATCGGGGTCGACGTCGGATCCGTGCGGATCGGCGTGGCCCGCACCGACCCGTCCGCGATGTTGGCGGTGCCAGTGGAGACCGTGGCCGCGCGGGGAGGGCGACCTCGCGCGCATCGCCGCGATCGTGGCCGAGCACGAGGCGGTCGAGGTGGTCGTGGGCCTGCCCCTGTCGATGTCGGGCAGGCCCGGCCAGGCTGCTGCGGTCGCGCGTGGCTTCGCCACTCAGCTCGTGGGTGTGGTTGCTCCCGTGCCGGTGCGCCTTGTCGACGAGCGGCTGTCCACCGTGTCAGCCACTCGGGACCTGCGGGCCGCGGGGCGAACATCCCGCGCGAGTCGCGCCGTGGTGGATCAAGCGGCTGCGGTGGTGATCGTCCAATACGCTGTCGACAGTGAGCGCGCGACCGGCGTCGCGCCCGGGACCCTCGTTCAGGAGTGAGATGAGCAACCTCGGCCTGCAGATGTCGTCGGACAGCCGGCCGCCCGAGGGCCCGAGGCACCGCGGCCGCTCCTGGATCGCGATCCTGCTGAGCATCGGCGTCCTGGCGATGATCGGCTTCGGCGTCAAGTTCGCCATCGAGAACATCCCCGACTTCGGCGGGCCTGCCGACTATGTGGGGGAGGGCACCGACCCCGTCGAGGTGAAGGTCGAGGAGGGCCAGACGCTCACGGAGATCGGGCGCACCCTCAAGGCGCTGGGTGTCGTCGCGTCCGTGGATGCCTGGCTCGAGGCGGCCAACAAGGAGTCCAAGGCGAAGCTGATCGGCCCGGGCGTCTACGACATGCGCAAGGAGATGAGCGCCGCGGCGGCCGTGGACAGGATGATCGATCCGGCCGCGCGGATGACCGACAAGCTGCTGCTTCGGGAGGGCCTTCGCTTCACGCAGAGCATCGAGACGATCTCGGCAGCGACGGGCATCTCGAAGAAGAAGCTCGTGGCGGCGTCGAAGGGCGGGAAGATCGGGTTGCCCAAGTACGCACAGGACAACGCCGAGGGCTTCCTGTTCCCCGCGACCTACGAGCTGGAGAAGGGCGAGACAGCCACCGAGATCCTGACCCGGTTGGTCGACCGCTGGGACGAGTCGGCGACGACGCTGAACCTCGAGGCCGGCGCCAAGGCGAACGGCGTGACCCCCTACGAGGCGATGATCATCGCCAGCCTCGTCCAGGCCGAGGGCCATCCCGACGACTTCGACAAGGTCGCGCGCGTCATCTACAACAGGCTGGATCCCGAGACGTGGGGCGGAACGTACGGGTTGCTCCAGATGGACGCCACCGTCAACTACGCCCTCGACAAGTCCGAGATCAACCTGACCACCGAGGAGCTGCAGAACACCGACTCGCCCTACAACACGTACAAGAACCCGGGCCTGCCGCCCACGCCCGATCAACTCACCGGGTGAGGCCGCCATCGAGGCTGCGCTGAATCCGGCCGAGGGGGACTGGCTGTACTACGTGACGGTGAACCCGGACTCCGGCGAGACCAAGTTCACCGCCGACTACAACGAGTTCCTCGGATTCAAGTCCGAGCTGACGGACTGGCTCGCAGCGAACCCGCAGTGACCGACGTGCCGCCCCTGCCCCGTGAACCCTCCACGAAGGGTCAGAACCTCCAGGCCGCCACGGAGGGTTCGACTCCTCGTGGAGGTTCTGCGCGGGGCGGGCGGCGGGCGGCGGTGCTGGGCAGCCCGATCGCGCACAGCCTGTCGCCGGTCCTGCACCGGGCGGCCTACGCGCAACTCGGACTCGACTGGGCCTACGACGCGATCGAGGTGGATTCGGCCGGGTTGGCGCAGTTCCTGGCCGGGTGTGGGCCGGAGTGGGCCGGGCTCTCGCTGACGATGCCACTGAAGCGCGCGGTGCTGCCGTTGCTGGACAGTGCCAGCGAGCTCGTCGGTGTCGTCGGCGGGGCCAACACGGTGGTGTTCACTGCAGACGGGCTGGTCGGTCACAACACGGACGTCGTCGGGATCGTCGGGGCCCTGCGCGGGATCGGTGCTCAACCCGGGCCTGCGATGGTGCTGGGTGGGGGAGCGACCGCCGCCTCGGCCCTCGCGGCGCTGGCAGCCATGGGCTGCCCCAACGCCGTGGTGTGCGCCCGGCGTCCCGAGGCAGCAGTGGACCTCGTCGACTGTTGCCGGGCGCCTCGGCGTGGGGCTGGAGCTCAGGGGCTGGCCCGACGCGCTGCCCTCCCGGGATGAGGCGTCCATCGTGGTGTGCACGGTCCCGGCTGCGGCCGGGGCGGGGCTCGTGGGCGCTGTTCCCGCAGAACCCGGGTGGCTGCTGGATGTCTCCTACTCGCCGTGGCCGCCGGCTCTGGTCGCGGCGTGGGTCGCGGCGGGCGGTCGGGCCGTTGCCGGCGACGAGATGCTGCTGCTCCAAGCGGCCGAGCAGGTCCGACTCATGACCGGACTTGACCCGGACGTCGCGACCATGCGCGCCGCCTTGAGCGTTGAACTCGAATGGAGCACGGGAATTCAAGCCAACGTGGACTCCTGACGATTCACCAGCCGAGGAGTGGGGCTGGCCCACGCCGATGATCCGGTGAGGGTCCGATGGAGCAGGTGGCAGCGGTGAGCGTCGAGCTCGCAGGCGCCGATGCCCCGCGGGCCTGCCCGGGCACCCCAGGAGGGCCGACACGATGACGACCAACCTCTCCGGCAGCCTGTCCGAGTTCAGCCTCGCCGAGGTCTTGTCCCTGCTGGGGATGGGCGGTCGAACCGCGCGCATGCAGGTGACCTGCGCAGACGCCGTGGGCACCGTGCACCTCGTGGAGGGACGGATCTCGTCGGCCACCGCGGACAGCGCTCGTGCGGGCCTCCTGCGCGGCGTGGTCGCGGCACTGCCGGTGCCCGCCGACGACCTGGCACAGGCCCTGCTCGCCGAGGCCCCCGTGCGTTCGCTCGTGGACGCGGGCGTCGTGGACCGGGAGGCCGCCCAGCGGGTGGCGTCCGAGCACTGCACCGAGGCGGTCGGCGAGATGCTCGACTGGACGTCGGGGGAGTTCGCCGTGTGGGTCGGGTCGCAGGACCCGGCCGACATCGGTGTGCGCCTCGACGTGCACGAGCTCGTGGCTGCCGCGCGGGAGCGGGCCCAGGAGTGGCACGACCTGCGGGCAGCCCTGCCGGAGTCCGACAGCGTCCTGGCCCTGGTCCCTGACGTTGCGCAGGCTCCCGTCGTCGACCGGGAGGACTGGGCGGTGCTCGCGCGCGTCGACGGTCGGCGGACGCTTGCCGAGGTCCTGGCGGCCCAGGGGGCTGCACCGTTGTCCGCGGGAAATCGACTGGTCGAGCTCATGGGCCGCGGTCTCGTCGCGGTGCAGGTCGGCGGCGGGGATGCCGAGCAGCAGCGGACCAACCAGATGCTGGACGCCTTCGACGCCGGCGGCCCTGTCGATGAGGTCGTCGAGGAGTCTGGCCTCGGCGGAGCCGGAGTACGTCCCTGAGGTCCATGACCTGTTCGTCACCGAGCCCGAGGCCGTGGAGGAGTGGCAGGTTGCCGTCGCCGACTCGTGGAGTGACTCGGAGCTGGCGCCGGTCGTGAACCTCGGTGCGGAGTCATCGGCGGAGCCTGCGCCGGATCCGCACCGGTGCCGGCCGAGGAGTATGCGGCTTCCAGCGAGTGGGCGGCCATGGTTGCCCCCGAGTTCCTCTCTGGCGCGGAACCCCTGCTCTCCCAGTCCTTCCCGGCGGAGGTCGAGCCGGTCCCCTACGACCTCGAGCCGACAGCATTCGAGCTCGAGCCGACGCCTTCGAGCTCGAGCCGGTCGCCTTCGAGGTCGAGCCGACCACCTACGAGCTCGAGCCGACCGCCTACGAGCTCGAGCCGATCGCCTACGACCTCCAGTCGACCACCCTCGAGCCGACCCGACGTCCTATGAGCTCGAGCGGCCACCTTCGAGATCGAGCCGACGACCTACGAGCTCAGCCGGGGGAAGTTGCTGCCGAGCCGGTGACTTACGAAGCCGAGGCCCTGCCGTACGACGTCGAGTCCGAGGTCCAGGAGGGTGCGCCCGTCACGTTCGACCTGGAGCCCCTCGCCGACCCGGTGGGGGAGACGTTCGCCTGGTCCCCGTGGGCACAGGAGATGGGTCTCGGCGAGGCCCCCGTGGTCGCGGCCGCGCCGGAGTCCCTTCGCGGGGGGCGGCTTCGCGGACATGGTGGAGGACGCCGGAGGGCATGGCCACACCGACGCGTTCCCCGTTCCGTTGGCACCCGTCGGGGAGGTGCCGGAGGTCCACGCCGCGCCGGAGTACGCCGCGCCGGAGTACGCGCCGGTCGATGAGGTCGCCCAGTTCATGCCCCAACCACGGGATCCCGGCGACGGTGTCGGCGAGCCCATGGCGTACTCCGCGGTCCTCGGAGCACATGCTGCCGACCCGGAGTCCCCCGAGGCCTAGGCGGAGGCAGGCCTG
>CAWEVG010000039.1:0-196346 GCA_963812395.1 uncultured Actinomycetes bacterium | reverse complement strand
CTGCTCGGCCTCCTGCCCGCTACTGGCGGACACGCCTGGGTACGCGACGGAGCGGGCTTCGTCGGGTGGGGCGAGGCCGCCAGGTTCACGATCTCAGGGCCTGAGCGGTTCAGCCGTGCCCAGCGCTGGTGGAGCGCGTGGTGCGAGGCGGCGCATGTCGAGGACCAGGTCGGGGTTCGGGGCTCCGGACCGGTCGCCTTCGCCTCGTTCACCTTCGACTCCGGCCCCCAGGAGTCCGTCGTGATCGTCCCGGCCGTGGTGGTCGGGCATCGGGCCGGGCGGACCTGGCTCACGACCGTCGAGACAGACGGCCTCGCGCCTGTGACGTCCCAGGATCTCGAGCCGCCCGTCGTGTCGGGCCCGATCCGCTGGGCGGCGGGTACCCGCCCCGTGGAGCACTGGGCGCGGGCCGTGGCTGAGGCGATCGGGCGGATCACCGCCGGGGAGCTCGACAAGGTGGTGCTGGCCCGCGACGTGGTCGCCGAGCTGCCCGCCCCGCTTGACGTAGCCAGCCTGCTGGGCCGGATGGCCCTCGCGTACCCCGAGTGCTGGACGTTCAGCGTGGACGGCCTCGTCGGTGCGACCCCGGAGCTGCTGGTCCGTCGCGACGGCGACCGGGTCACGTCGCGCGTCCTGGCGGGCACAGTCCGCCGGCGCGGGGACGACTCGGTCGATGCGGCCCGGGCTGCGGCCCTGCTGGACTCCGACAAGGACCTGGAGGAGCACGAGTACGCCGTGCACTCGGTCGCGGAGGCACTCGCCGCGCACTGCACCGACCTCGACGTGCCGGACGCTCCGCACGTCCTGTCGCTGGCGAACGTCCAGCACCTGGCCACTGACGTGACCGGCATGCTCGCCGACGGGGCCTCGGCCCTGGCCCTGGCCGCCTCGCTGCACCCGACGGCGGCCGTCTGCGGAACGCCGACCGAGCGCGCCGCCGCCCTGATCCGCGAGCTCGAGGGGATGGACCGGGGCCGCTACGCCGGGCCGGTGGGCTGGATCGACGCCCGTGGGGACGGCGAGTTCGGGATCGCCCTGCGGTGCGCCGCGGTGGAGGACACCGAGCGGGGGGCGGCTACCCGGCTGCGGCTCTACGCCGGGTGCGGGATCGTCGCCGGCTCGACAGCCGAGGGTGAGATCGCCGAGTCCGAGGCCAAGCTCGACGCGGTGCGCAGGGCGCTCGAGGCCTGAGGCCATCCGGACGAGAGGGCGCTCTCGAGGGGCCCGGTCTCCCGCTCACGGCATATACCCCATAGGGTATTCTGTTACGCAGGTGTGCGGCCACGCGCGCACCGGTCCGGGAGGTCATCATGGGGTTCTTCGCCAATCTGTTCGGCGCGGGAGAGAAGGTCGACACCAGCGCCGCGACGCTCAAGCCGCAGGGGGTCAAGGTCATCGACGTCCGCTCGCGCGGCGAGTACCAGGCCGGGCACATCGCCGGGGCGAAGAGCATGGATGTGGGGTCCACCGACTTCCCACAGGCCGTGAAGCGGCTCAACGCCAGGAGCACCTACCTCGTCTACTGCCAGAGCGGGAGCCGGTCGTCGCGTGCCGCGGGAACCATGCGCGCCGCCGGCCTGACGGTGCTCGACGGCGGCGGCATGCACACGATGCGGTCCAACGGCTGGACCGTCGGCCCCTGAACCCGGGCACGTCCCTGACTGCGGGCCTGTCCCTGAGCGCGGCCCTGGCCTGACCGCGCCCGTCACCCTCCCGACGAGGACAGCCGGAGGGCCACGGCGCTGCGGACCCGGGCCATCAGCCGCTCCTCGCCAGCGCGGTCGGGGACGTGGGCAACGACCACCTGCACGCCACCGGCCGAGCTCGCCGAGGTCAGCGCGGCATCGAGGCCAGCGAGATCCACAACGTGCGTCGCGGACACCCCCGCGGCCTGAGCCACCGACACGAGGTCCCGGCCCAGCGGGGTCCCGAAGATCCGCTCGAAGGACCCGGCATGCTCCGGTCGGCCCTGTTCGAGCTGGTGGAAGATGCCGCCGCCGTCGTTGTCGGTGACGACGATCACGAGATCCGGTCGTGGCTCCTCGGCGCCCACCAGCAGCCCGTTGTGGTCGTGCAGGAAGGCCAGGTCGCCCATGAGCGCCAGCGCGGGTCCACCGCCCAATGCCTGGTGGGCCAGCGCCGCGCCCCACGCCGTGGACACGAGGCCGTCGATCCCGTTGGCACCCCGGTTGCCGATCACGCGCAGCCCGGTCCGCCGGCCGCAGAACATCTCCACCTGGCGCACCGGCCAGGACGCGGCAACGAGGAGCACCGCGTCGTCGGGGGCCCGGCTCCAGACCCGGGCGGCCACCGCGGACCCGGTGAGTGCGCCGGTGTCCGCCAACCCCTCAGCCACGACCTCGGCGGCAACCACGTCGGCGGCCCGCCATTCGGCGAGCCAGTCGGCGTCCGGGGTGAACTCGGCGGGAGGCAGCGGAATGCCGGGGAGGACCCGCTCGGCGGTGCGCAGCGGATCGCACACCTCGCGGGCGACGGTGGGCAGCTCGATCGCCACGTGCCGTCCGGCGGCCCGGATGAGGTCCATCGTGGGTCGGGACAGGCCGAACTGCCCCACGGTGAGCACGAGGTCGGGGGCGTGCTCGGCGAGGAAGCGCTCGCTGCCCAGCACGAGGACCCCGTGCCCGAGGGCGGTCGGCGCTTCATGCAGGTTGGCCGACGGCTCGTGGATGATCGGCCAGCCGCAGGCGTCGG
Source organism: uncultured Actinomycetes bacterium (assembly GCA_963812395.1). Lineage (GTDB taxonomy): Bacteria > Actinomycetota > Actinomycetes > S36-B12 > CAIYMF01 > Prado023. The sequence continues at coordinate 193,634 of CAWEVG010000039.1, read as the reverse complement.
CCAGGGCGGCGAGCCACTGGTGGTGCCCACGCAGGGAGGTGCACGGCAGGTCCCCGGCCAGGATGACGCCCCGGGTGGGCAGCTCGCCGAGGGCCTCCTGGGCGTCCCGGAAGTCGCAGCCGGTGAGCGGTGGCCGGCGCGGTCGGGGCGGGGAGTAGCCCTGGGCATCGGCAGCCGGCGACCCAGCGCTGTCGACGTCATCCGGGTCGGGGACCAGTGGCAGCCGGAACCCGACGTTGAGGTGCACAGGTCCGGCGTGGGCCATCCCGACCTGGCCGAGCCCCCCCGACGTCCCCCGCCGGGGACCCGAATGCCGCCGCGATGGCCATCCCGGCCGAGGCGCGGGCCGCGCGCTGGGCCGCGTCAGGATCGTCGGGGTCGATCCGGCGGGCGGCGCCCAGGTCGGCGAAGAACCGGACGGTGCGGCCGAAGAAGCTCCACCTGGTCGATCGTCTGGGGTGCGCCGACGCCCCGGGCCTCGATCGGCCGGTCGGCGCTGAGGACCACCAGCGGGATCGCACTGTACGAGGCCTCCACGACCGCCGGCGCGAGGTTGGCCACCGCTGTGCCCGAGGTGCAGATCACGGCGACCGGCGCCCCCGAGACCTTGGCCAGGCCGAGGGCGAGGAACCCCGCCGATCGCTCGTCGATCCGGACGTGCAGGCGGATCCGACCCGCACGGTCCAGACGCAGGGCCTCGAAGGCAAGCGGGGCCGACCGGGACCCTGGGGCGAGGACGATGTCCCGCACGCCCTGGTGCACCAACTCAGACAGGAGCGCCCGCGCCAGCGCGGTTGCCGGGTTCATGAGGTGAGAACGCCCGGACCCGGCTCCCGGGCCGCAGGAACCTGGGATCCTGGTGCTGCACTTGCGGCAAGAAGGCCCCAGGTTCTGCGCACTCGGAGGGGGGTGCAGCGCGTCACGGGTACGGTGGCCTAGATCACCGAGAGCAGGCGGGAGCAGCGGGCCAGTCGCTCGCGCCACCACATGGTCTGCTCGCCGCCGAGGGCGTCGGCCGCCCGGCCGAGGGCCTGCTCGTCGGGCAGCCGCCGCGTGACCGCCATCTGCCCCTCGCGCGGGATGAGCGTGTTGGCGCTGACGTCGTCGCTGAGCAGGAGCCCGGTGCCCAGGCCGGCGGCACCCGCGAGGTTCGGCACTGCGGCAGCCAGGGCAAGCCCGGCGCACAGGCCGACGGACGTGTTCATCTCGCCGGACACCACCACAGGCAGCCCGATCTCCTCGATGAGCGACAGCGCCCGGGCGACCCCACCGACGGGGGCCACCTTGACGATCAGCACGTCACCCGCCGAGCGCAGCGACGCGGCCAGGCCGTCAGCGTAGAGATCGCGCGCGCGACGAAGGCCCTCGTCGACAGCGATGCGGACGCTGACCTCGTCGTCGACCAGCCGGTAGCGCAGCTCGGCCAGCTCGGTGGTCGTGCGGCAGGGCTGCTCGAAGTAGTCCAGGACCTCGCCGAACTCGGCGGCGAACATCCGCGCGGCCCGGCGGGCCTCGGTGACGGTCCACGCCCCGTTGGCGTCCAGGCGGATCAGCGGGTCGCGGACACCGGCCTCCGACAGCGCGGCACGGACGGTGGCGACACGGGCCAGGTCGTCGGCCAGGGCCGAACCCGGCTCGGCCACCTTGACCTTGAACGTGGTGGCACCGGTCTGCGCCACCGCATCGGTGACGTAGCCGGCGATGTCCTCGGGCTGCAGCGCCGGCACCACGACGTTGACCGGGACGTGGCTGCGGACCGGCTCGGGCCAGCTGCCCCACGCGGCCTCGACAGCGGCGGCGAGCCAGCGTGCGGCCTCCCAGTCGTCGTACTCCGGGAAGGGCGCCCACTCGCCCCACCCCGACGGGCCGCAGAACAGCATCCCCTCGCGGTGCTCGACCTGACGGAAGCGGCGGTTGAGCGGAACCCGGAACGGCACGGCAACGGAGGCCAGGGCCGAGGGGCTCAGCTCGGGCAGGACCGGACGGCTGGGCCGGGGCTGGGGGGCGCCGGTGGCGCCGGGCGCCGGGGTGGTCGGTGGTGGTCGTCGGGTCGGCAGCCATGGGCGTCACGGCCGCTTCGGGAACTTGGCGAAGTCCGGCGTCCGCTTGCCCGTGTAGGCGTCGCGGCCCTCCTGGGCCTCCTCGGTCATGTAGAACAGGAGCGTGGCGTCGCCGGCGAGCTGCTGGATGCCGGCCAGGCCGTCGTCGGCGGCGTTGTGCGAGGCCTTGAGCATCCGCAGCGCGAGCGGCGACATCGTGAGCATCTCGCGCGCCCACTGCATGGTCTCCTCCTCGAGGTCCTCCAGCGGGACGACCTGGTTGACCAGCCCCCACTCGTAGGCCTGCTCGGCGCCGTACTGGCGGCACAGGAACCACACCTCGCGGGCGCGCTTCTGGCCGATCTGGCGGGCGAGCAGCCCCGAGCCGTAGCCGCCGTCGAACGAGCCGACCTTCGGTCCGGTCTGGCCGAAGCGGGCGTTGTCGGCGGAGATCGTCAGGTCGCAGCAGATGTGCAGCACGTGCCCACCGCCCATCGCGTACCCCGCGACCATGGCGACGACCGGCTTGGGCAGCCGGCGGATCTGGACCTGGAGGTCCAGGACGTTGAGCCGGCCGATGCCCTTGTGGGCGACCTCGTCGTCACCGATGTAGCCGTCGTTGCCGCGGATGCGCTGGTCGCCGCCGGAGCAGAAGGCCCAATCGCCCTGCCCGGTCAGGATGATGACACCGACCCGGTCGTCGTCACGGGCGAGGTTGAAGGCCGCCTGGAGCTCGAACAGGGTCTGCGGCCGGAACGCGTTGCGCACCTCGGGGCGGTTGATGGTGATCTTCGCCACGCCGTCGCCGGAGAGCTCGTACTTGATGTCGGTCCAGTCGCCCACGGGCTGCCAGTCGGCGCCCGGGCGGACTGTCGAGACCGCCGGGTCCGAGTAGGCCGGGCTGGCCTTCGTGACAACAGGGATCGAGGCGTATCGGCGACGGGTGTCCACGGTCCACAGGGTAGGGCACGGTGGACGGTGCGCGAGCGAACCGAGGCACCGGCCCGTCGGCCTCCGATGCCTCGAGCACATGAGCAAGAATGCGCATGTGAAGCCTCCTGAGGTCACCACCGGGTCGGCCGTCGTCGTGGACCAGCTCACCGTGGTGCGCGGAGCGACCACGGCGCTCAAGGAGGTGCGATTCGCCCTCGAGCCTGGCACCCTCACGGGCCTGCTCGGGCCCTCAGGCGCCGGGAAGACGACGCTGATGCGCGCGATCGTCGGGGTGCAGATCATCACGTCCGGGACTGTGACTGTCCTGGGACAGGCAGCCGGGGCATCGCCGCTGCGCGATCGCGTGGGGTACGTCACCCAGGATCCGAGCGTGTACCCGGACCTGACGGTCCGGCAGAACCTGCGGTACTTCGCCAAGGTCCTGGGCGCGCCGAGTTCGGACATCGACCGCGTCATCGCGGAGGTGCAGCTCGACGGCCAGGCCGAGCAGATGGTGTCGACGCTGTCCGGCGGTGAGCGATCACGCGTCTCGCTGGCCACCGCGCTGCTCGGGGACCCCGAGCTCCTGGTGCTCGACGAGCCCACCGTCGGTCTCGATCCCGTGCTCCGCCGCGACCTGTGGGGCCTCTTCTCGCATCTCGCCGAGCGAGGCGTGACCCTGCTGGTCTCCAGCCACGTCATGGACGAGGCCACGAGATGCGACCGGCTGCTCCTGCTCAGACAGGCCGAGCTTCTCGCCGACGGCACGCTGGCCCAGCTCAAGGAGCTGACCGGGCAATCAGATCCCGAGCAGGTCTTCCTGCACCTGATCGACAACGGGATCACGGGGGCGGGCCGCGTGACCGGCGCCGGCGCCGACGGATCTGGTGCCCAGGCCGAGGGGGGACACCATGAACCCGCGCCTGACCCTGGCCACCGCCCAGCGGGTGCTCGCGCAGATCCGCCACGATCACCGCACCATGGCGCTGCTCATCGCCGTGCCCTCCCTGCTCATGACCCTCCTGTGGTGGATCTACGACGGCGGCAGGATCTTCGACCAGGTCGGCGCCCCGCTGCTGGGCATCTTCCCCCTGATCATCATGTTCCTGATCACGTCCGTGACCACCCTGCGAGAGCGGACGTCGGGAACGCTGGAGCGGCTGATGACCATGCCGATCCGGCGCGCGGACTTCGTCGTCGGGTACGCGATCGCCCTCGGGTTCGCCGCCCTCATCCAGACCAGCGTGGTGGCCACCTACGCGATCGTCGTGCTCGACCTGCAGGTCGCCGGGCCGGAATGGATGCTCGTCGGCGTCTCGGTGCTGTCGGCGATCCTGGGCGTCACGATGGGGCTGGCTTCGAGCTCGCTGGCCCGCACGGAGTTCCAGGCGGTGCAGTTCATGCCGGCCCTGATCCTGCCGCAGCTGCTGCTGTGCGGGTTGCTCGTCCCCCGCGAGCTGATGCCGCCCGCGGCCGAGTTCATCTCGACCTTCCTGCCCCTGAGCTACGCCGTGGACGCGGTCAAGGAGGTGGCGATGGTGCCGAACCCCACCATCTGGTTCGAGGTCGCGATCATCGGTGTGTTCATCGTCGGGCTGCTGGCCCTCGGGGTCACGACCCTGCGGCGCCGCTCGGCGTAGCGTCAGGCGGCACGCGTCGATAGCTGCGCGTCACGAAGCCGCTGGGCCAGCTCTGCACGCCGTCGAGGTGCATGTCCGCCGACCAGTCGCCGGCGTGGAACAGCGGGAGCCCGACGCCCAGGAGGACCGGGGCGGTGGTGAGGATCATCTCGTCGATGAGGCCCTCGGACAGGAAGTCGCTGATGACCCGGCCGCCGTCCACGTAGACGCGGTCAAGACCCAGATCCCTCCAGCGGTCGAGGGCCGCTCGGGGGGACAGGTCCCAGAAGGTGACGTTCGGCCGCGGCTCCGGCGGATGATGCGTGAACACGTACACCTGTCGATCACCGAACGGCATGGGGTCGAGGTGGGCGATGTGGTCATAGGTCCCGCGCCCCATTGCGAGGGCATCCACCGTCGCGAGGAACGCATCGAAGCCGTAGTCCTCATCCGGCCGAGCCGCACCCTCGAGCCAGTCCAGCGAGCCATCGAGGGCAGCGATGTAGCCGTCGATGCTGGTGGCGATGAAGACCGAGAGCTGGGTCATGGGCCGCCTCCCGGGGGCCGAGCCGGGGCGGTGGGGGACCCGCTCGTCATGTCGCGATTATCGAGTGGCGGGGAGGTCGTGTCCATGGGCCGACGGCACGCCCCTCACCGGGTTGTCCCCAGGGGGTGTTGGTTTCCTCTGGCGTTGTCAGTGGGTCGGGATAGTGTTCGAACATCAGTTCGGACGGGGGGGATCGGTGTCCAGCACGATTCAGGACCGGCACGTGGTGGTCGATCCGCGGGCGGTTGGTGCGTTGCCGGCGGCGTCGGGCGAGGTGGTCGAGGTGTGGGCGCGGGCCGCCGGGTGTACGGCCGGGGGACCTGCCCGGGATGGGTCTGGCGGCGGGGGACCGCCCGTCCGCGGATGTGGAGGTCCTGGCGGGGGCGTTCGCGGTCGTGGAGTACGAGTTGGCCCGCCGGATGCACGCCGCGACCGTCGCCGGGGCCCTGCCCCTGGTCGGCCCGGGTGCGGTCCTGGCGGCCCGGGGGTGGGCCACCCCGCACGCCCGGCGCCTGGCCCGTGCGGGGGCGCTGGCTGCCGCCCACCCGCCCCTGGCCGGAGCGTGGGGGGCGGGGATCATCACCTCCGAGCATGTGGATGCGATCGCCCGCAACAGTCGGCCCGCTGACCGAGGAGCAGCTCGCGGCGGTGATCGGCGAGCTGTCCACCCGGTGGGGGCAGTGGTCCCCGACCATGATCACCCGGTTCGTGCTCAGCGCCGCCCGGTTGCTGCACCCACCCGCCGACGACCAGCCGACCGGCGGTGAGGCCGACGCGTATGCCACCCGCGACCTGTCGTTCGCCCTGCTCGGCGACACCGTGATCCTGGCCGGGACCCTGCCCCGCCTGGAAGGTGAGGCCGTGATCGCCGCGATCGACGCCCTGGCCGAACGGCTGCGGTCCACCGCCGACCATGTCCCGGCCGGGGCGCGGCGAGCCGATGCCCTGGTCGAGCTGGTCAACACCGCGGCCACCACAGGCACCCTGCCCACCCGCGGTGGGCTGCCCGTGGCATTGACCGTCACCCTGGAGCACACCCGGCTCGGGGACCCGATCTGGACCACCAGCCGCGGGCACCTCCTCACCCCCGGCGAGCCGCGGTTCACCGCCTGCGACCCCACGATCACCCCCATCGCAGTCACCACCCCCGACCCTGGCCCGGCCAGACCAGCGGGTGGTGCCCCGACACCATCGAGGAACTGCTCGGCGCCGCCGGGCCCAGGTGCGCCGCCGACCACCCCGAACCCGGATGCCCCGGACCCGCCTGCGCCGCACCTGGCGGCACCACCTCGCAGGCAACCGCCCCCACCCCGAACGCCCGGATCGCGGCGTTGGCTGCCCTGATGTTCGACGGACCCCGGATCCCCCTGGCCGTCGGGCGCACCGCCCGCACCGCCACCGTCGCCCAACGCAGAGCCCTCGCCGCCCGCGACCGCGGATGCATCATCCCCGGCTGCGGGATCCCAGCCGAGAACTGCCAGGCCCACCACGTGCAGGACTGGGCCGACGGCGGCGAATCCGACATCGACAACCTGGCCCTGCTCTGCTGGACCCACCACCGTCAGGTCGACCTCGGCATGTGGACCATCCAACGCGCCCGCCCCGGTGAACCCATCGAGGAACCCAACCCCGGAGCACCACCCGACACCCCCTGGCCCGCCAACAACGGAGCCCCCTGGACCATCCACCGAACACACCGCACCCGCTGGCGACTGTGAGGAACCGGCAGGGGCCGCCTACCCTGTGACCGCCATGAACGCCGACGAGGGAGCCCTCCCACCGGTGGCTGCCGCACGCCCGTCGATCGGGCTGGAGATCCCTGCCGGCCCGTCCGGGCTGGACGTGCTCATGCCGGCGCTGGCGGTCGCGATGGAAGACAGCGGACCAGCCCTCGCCCTCCTGCCCGGCACTGGCTCGCAGGCCTATCGCTCCATGCTCCGAGCGGCGGTGCAACCCGGCGAACCCGTGCCAGCCGAGGTGGCCGTGGTCGCGAGCACGTCCGGGTCCACCGGTGACCCGGCCGGAGTCCTGCTGCCGACCTCGGCGCTCCGGGCTGCGGCCGAGGGGTTCTCCGTGCGCGCCGGCCAGCCAGAGGGCCACCGGTGGGTCGCCGCCCTGCCCCTGCACCATGCGGGCGGGCTCATGGTGGCGGTGCGGTCGGTGGTGGCCGGCACGACCCCGGTCGCGGTGGCAAGCCTGGGCGGGGCCGAGCCGTTCACCGTCGCGGCCTTCGCCGAGGCCACAGGAAGGGCGCTCGAACTCAGCGCCCGCGACGATCGCCCTCTGGCAGTGTCGCTCGTGCCACCGATGCTGGCCCTGCTCGACGCCGCCGGGGCCACGGGCTGGGACCTGCTCGCCGAGTACGACGCCGTCCTGGTGGGCGGGGCAGCGACACCGAAGGCGCTGGTGGACCGCCTGCTGTTCGCTGGGGTGCACGTGTTCACCTCCTACGGGATGACCGAGACGTGCGGCGGCGCAGTGTTCGACCGCCGGCCGCTGCCAGGGGTCCGTGTCGAGGTCGAACCGGACGGCCGACTGTCGATCACCGGCCACCAGGTGGCCCTCGGATACCGGGACGGCCGCGACCCCCACCGCTGGTCGACCGACCACCACGGCCACAGACGGTTCCTCACCGACGATCTCGGGCAGGTGGGCGCCGACGGCCTCGTCTCCGTCGCGGGACGGGCCGATGACGTGGTGCAGGTGGCGGGTGCCTCGGTGTCGGTGGGAGCGGTGCGGGCGGTCCTCGAGGCGGACGCCGCAGTGACTGCCGCCGAGGTCGTCGCACTGCCGGATCAGGAATGGGGCTCCCGACTGGTGGCGGCGGTCGTTCCCTGCGATCCACGGGAGGTGCGGGTCGGGGCCGGCGATCGGGCACACGCCTGGCCGATGAACTCGGGGACCTCGTGGAACAGGCACTCGGACGGGCTGCTCGTCCCCGGGCCATCCACATGGTCGATTCGCTGCCGACCCTCGAGTCAGGGAAGGTCGATCGCAGGGCCGTGTTGGAGTGGGCCGCCGACCTTGACAGGATCACCCGATGACCACGTCCCGCCAGTGGATCGCCGGTGCGCGCCCACGCACGCTCCCGGCAGCACTCGCCCCGGTCCTCGTCGGCACCGCGGTGGCCATGTGGGACGGCGGTGCCGTGTGGGACCGGGCACTGCTGGCGCTGCTGGTCGCCCTGGCCCTGCAGGTCGGGGTGAACTACGCCAACGACTACAGCGACGGGGTCCGCGGGACGGACGCCGAGCGCGTCGGGCCGGTGCGCCTCGTCGGGCAGGGCCTCGCCGAGCCGTCCGCGGTCAAGCGCGCCGCCCTGCTGTCATTCGCCGTGGCCGCGGTCGCAGGGATGGCGCTGGTGCTGCTCAGCGGCCTGTGGTGGCTGCTCCTCGTCGGCGCAGCCGCGATCGTCGCTGCCTGGACCTACACCGGGGGCCCCCGTCCGTACGGGTACGCCGGGCTGGGCGAGGTGTTCGTGTTCGTGTTCTTCGGCCTGGTCGCCGTCGGCGGAACCGCCGCGGTCCAGGTCGGCTCCGTCAGCGCCCTGGCGTGGGTCTGCGGCATTGCGGTCGGGGCCCTGTCATGCGCGATCCTCGTGGTCAACAACCTGCGCGACATCCCCGGCGACACCGTCGCGGGCAAGCGGACCCTGGCGGTTCGGATCGGCGACCCGGCCACCCGCCGGCTGTACGCCGCCCTCGTCGGTGTGGCCCTGGCCATCCCCGCAGTGATCGCCGCCCTGGGCTTCCTGGCACCCGGAGCGTGGCCCGCGGCCGCGATGCTCGGGCTCGGTGCCGTCCCGTTGGCGATACAGCCCCTGCGCGACGTCCGGCTGGGAGCCCGCGGGCCGGCACTCGTTGCCGTCCTCGTGGCGACAGGGCGACTCCTCCTGGTCTACGGCGTCCTGCTGGCCGCCGGGATCGCCATCGGCGCACTCACGGCCTGAACCCACCCGAAGCGCCCGATTCGCCCATCGGGTGGGCGATCCGAGCCCCGGATGGGTGCCGGGCAGGGCGGCGGGCTAGCCTCGACTCACACCACCATGCGTCCCGTCGACGCCGCCCCAGGAGGCCCCGATGCTGCTGTTCAACCCCGCGTCCTACGACCCGACGTTCCTTGACGACGCCAGCCGCAGCGCGATGAAGGACCTGGTGGCCTTCTTCGAGGCCAAGGGCCTGGCTGAGATGAAGGACGAGTACCACGCGGGCACCTGGTACAAGGACTTCCTGGACTTCAACGCCGAGAGGGGCCTGTTCGCCGGGGTTGCCACGCCGGCCAACGTGGCCCGCCTCATGGAGGAGGTTCGCGGCGACGGGCTCTGGGACACCGCACGCATCAACGAGCTCAACGAGATCCTCGGCTTCTACTCCCTGGGCCACTGGTACGCCTGGCAGGTCAGCGTCCTCGGGCTGGGCCCGGTGTGGCTCAGCGCCAACGAGGGCGCCCGCAAGCTGGTCGGCGAGCTGCTCGCCCAGGGCGGCATCTTCGGGTTCGGGCTGTCCGAGCGCACCCACGGCGCGGACATCTACTCCACCGACATGATCCTGACCCGGTCCGGCGACGGCTGGGTCGCCAACGGCGGCAAGTACTACATCGGCAACGGCAACGAGGCCGCGCGGCTGAGCGTCTTCGGCAAGTTCGCCGACGACGACCCGGAGCACCCCGGCGAGTACGTGTTCTTCCTCGCCGACACCCGCCACCCGTCCTACGAGCTGGTCAAGAACACCGTCAGCGGGCAGATGTACGTCTCGGAGTTCATCCTGCACGACTACCCCGTGGTCGCCGCCGACCTGCTCCATGTGGGCCGTCCCGCCTGGGACGCGGCGCTCGCCACGGTCAACGTCGGCAAGGTGAACCTGGGCTGGGCCTCCATCGGCATCTGCGAGCACGCCTTCCACGAGGCGGTCGCCCACGCCAACAACCGGATCCTGTACGGCCGTCGCGTGACGACCTTCCCGCACGTGCGGCGGATGCTGGCCGACTCCTACGCCCGCCTGCTGGCCATGAAGATGTTCTCCGCCCGCTCGGCGGACTACTTCCGCGCGGCATCGCCGGAGGACCGCCGCTTCCTGCTCTTCAACCCGATCATGAAGATGAAGGTCACCAGCGAGGGCGAACGCGTCATCAACCTGCTCTGGGAGGTCATCGCCGCCAAGGGGTTCGAGAAGGACACGTACTTCGAGTCGGCCGCGATCGACATCCGCGCGCTGCCCAAGCTCGAGGGCACCGTGCACGTCAACCTCGCCCTGGTGCTGAAGTTCCTGCCCAAGTACATGATGGCCGCCGCAGGCGGGGCCGGGACCTACGAGCCCGTGGGGGTGCGCCGTGAGGCGGCCGACGACGCCTACCTCTTCGCCCAGGGGCCCGCGTCCGGCCTGGGCAGGATCGACTTCCACGACCCGCGGCCGGCGTTCGCGCGCTTCGCGCACCTGCCCAACGTCGCGGCGTTCATCGAGCCAGATGCATGCGCTCAGCGAGCTGCTGATGACCGCGCCCCCGTCCAAGGAGCAGGCCGAGGACCTCGACTTCCTGCTCACCCTCGGGCAGCTGTTCACGCAGGTCGTCTACGCCCAGCTCGTGGCTGAGGCCGCCGGGTTGGCACTGTCCGACGACCCGGAGGGGGCGCGCCCGGGATCGGTGTCGGACCTGTCGGACCTCACCGAGGCGCACGTGGACCGGATCTTCGCGGTGTTCGTCCAGGACGTCTCGGAGTTCGCCGTTGCGCTCCACGGCCAGCCGGCGGCCACCCCGGAGCAGCAGAAGGGTGCGCTCGCACTGATCGCACGCCCAGTGCTGCCGGCCGATGCTGAGGACGTGTTCGTCGCCGAGGTCCTGTCCTACGACGGCGCCTGGACGATGACCCCCTGACGGGCTGGCAGTCGCTGGGCAGCCGGAGCGGCGACGACGTTCCGGCTCCTGCTACCCAGTGGTGCGTGAGTCCTCGAGGCGCTCGGCCAGTGCCATCAGCGATGCCTTCGCCTGCTCGTACTGGGTCATGTCATCGACCAGGTGGGAGGCCAGGGCAGCAGGCACGTCGGCCGCACGCTGCTCCAGCTCCCGCCCCTTCGCGGTGAGGTGGACCGTGACCCGGCGCTCGTCGGCGGCGTCCCGCATGCGATGCACGAGACCACCGGCCTCGAGGCGACGCATCAGGGGGGACAACGTGCCGGAGTCCAGTGAGAGCCGCTCCCCGATCTCGCCGACGCCCAGACCGTCGTCCTCCCACAGGACCAGCATCACGAGGTACTGCGGATAGGTCAGGCCGAGATCAGCCAGGAGCGGGCGGTAGGCCGCCGTCAGCTCCCGGCTGATCCGGTGGAACAGGAAGCACAGCTGGTTGTCCAGCTGCAGCTGGGGCAGGCTCACCAGCGGTCACGCCGCGACGTCGGTCAGCAGGGCCTCGATGTCGTCGGTCAGCGCGGCGGGGTCGGTCTTGGGGGAGTAGCGCTGCACGGTGCTGCCGTCGGGGGCGACCAGGAACTTGGTGAAGTTCCACTTGATCCCCGAGCCGAGCAGCCCGCTGGTGCGCTCCTTGAGGAAGGCGAACACGGGGTGGGTGTCCTTGCCGTTGACGTCGACCTTGGTGGTCAGCGGGAACGTCACCCCGAAGTTGATCCGGCAGAACTCCTCGATGGCGGCGTCGTCAGCGAGCTCCTGGTTGGCGAACTGGTCGCACGGGAAGCCGATCACGACCAGTCCCTGCGGGCCGTAGGCCTCGTGAAGGGCCTGGAGGGCGTCGTACTGCGGGGTCAGGCCGCACTTGCTGGCCGTGTTCACGAGGAGCATCGGACGGCCCCGGAACTGGGCGAAGTCGATCTCCTCGCCCCGGTTGGAGGTGGCGGACAGGTCGTAGATCGTTGTGGTGGGCATAGATACATTGTGCACAACTAAATTGCGCACCGCAAATCGGCCGGGTCGGGATCGACCTAGACCCCGCCGCGATCCGCCTGCTCACCGGGCGCGGATCCCTCGCCGTTCGGGGGCTGATCCGCCGTCGCGCTCGCGGCGCAGTCGCTCCATCCGGGCCGACCACGACTGCTCGTCGATCCGCCTGAGGAACTCGGGATCATCATCCGGGGCGACCGGGCCGCGCGGGCCCGGTCCGCGCCCACCTGAACCGCCGCCGCCACCGTCGCCCCCCGCAGGTGGGTACTCCGCCCGAGGACGACCCAGGACGAGCCACATCACCGGACCGAGCAGGAAGAGGAACAGGACGACAACCACCCACAGCCACTTCGGCAGGAGCCGGACCTCCCGGGCGGGGGCCCGCATGAGGTCGAGCATCGCGTAGATGTACAGCGCCAGGACGGCCACCGCGAGCACGAACTTACCCACCAGGACCCCTTCCGGACTGCACGCCCAAGGCTAGCCCGCCCCGGGGCATCCGGCCACCAGAGCGAGCGCCACCGCCGCCCGAACGGGCGGGGAGGATTCCGGACCCCCGCCGTGGGGGCGCGCCGCGCGGGCGTAGGCTCGCTGACCATGAATGACCCCCAGCTCCCCGCAGATCCCCAGTCCGGCGCACCCGACCACGAGCCCCTTGCCCACGTGGACGACGCGTCGATGGACGACTCGTCCGGCGAGCGTCCAGGACGACGCCAGTCGACGTGCGTGATCCCGACGTGCCCCAGACCGGCCCGGCGACCGCGGAGCCGGCGCTCCTGGAGCCCGTCCCGCACGCGGGTGCCCGGTACGCCCTGTTGCGGCTGCTGATGCTGGTCGCAGTCGGCGGGATCCTGTACGTGATCGGCATGCGCGGCTGGCTCCTGGCCTTCACGGCCGTCCTGGTCTCCGGGCATCGTCAGCTTGTTCCTCCTCATGAAGCAGCGCAACGACGCGGCCGTGAACCTCGAGCGCACGGTCGACGGGTGGAAGCACCGCCGCGACCACGAGGACGCCGGGCTCGCCCCGCAGTGAGTGGGCGCCTCTGACCAGAGGTGCCCACGGGCAGATCCGCGCGCACCCGGCTGCGCGGATCACACCCCGGCGTACGAGTGCAGTCCGCTGGCGAACAGGTTCACGCCGAAGAAGTTGATCAGGAAGCAGGCGAAGCCGACCAGGCCCAGCACGGCCGCCTTGCGCCCGCGCCATCCGGCCGTGGCCCGCGCGTGCAGGTAGCCGGCGTAGACCAGCCAGGTGATGAAGGCCCAGGTCTCCTTGGGGTCCCAGCCCCAGTAGCGACCCCAGGCGTCCTCGGCCCAGATCGCCCCCGCGATGACCGTGAACGTCCACAGCGGGAAGACGAAGGCGTTGACGCGATACGCCATGGCATCCAGGGCCGGTGACTCCGGGACCCGCTGCGGCGACCCAGGCGGCTGCTCGCGAGTTCGCCGAGCGGAGGCTGCCCCGCACGCCGGTCAGCGACTGCGGCCCGGCGCCGGCGGCGTCGCGCTCGGCGCGGTCGGCGGCCAGGTAGAGGATCGTGGCCGCCGCTCCCACCGTGAAGGCGCCCCCGGAGATGATCGCCGCCGAGACGTGGATCGCCAACCAGTAGGACTTCAGTGCCGGAACGAGCTGCGGGCTGTCGTTGTAGAGGAACAGGACGGCCACGCCGAGGGTGACCAGGCTGGCCATCGTCACCAGCAGGCCGAGCCACCGCACGTCGCGGCGCAGTGAGACCACCAGGAACACCCCGGTGATCGCCGCAGCCGAGGCCAGCGAGTACTCGTACATGTTGCCCCAGGGGGCGCGCCCTGCCCAGGCCGCGCGAGCGATCAGGGCGACGACGAGCAGGCCGAAGGCCAGCCAGGTCAGGGACATGCCGATGTTGCCCGCGCGGCGTCCCGGGGGCAGGGGGGCGAGGTCGCCGGTGGACGGCGTGACCGCGGGGTGATCCGGGGTGGCCGTCCGCGACCCGGCATCGGCACGGGCAGCAGCCCTCGCCACGGCCGCGCTGTCGCGCTGGACCGCACCCACGACCTGGGGCTCCTCATCGACGCCCGGGCATCCGCGCCCTTCACGCCGTCCGCGCCGTTCACGCCCTTGACGGGCGTCGCGGCCACCGCACCGGCCCGTGCGGACGCGAACGATGCGGCGAAGGCGACCATCGCCATCGTGTACATCGCCATCGACGCGTACACGAACATGTTGCTCCACTGAGCCAGGCTCATGTCGCCTCCTTGACATCCACGGGTCCACCGATCCGGGTCACGAGCTGATCCACCTCGCCTGAGACATCGGCGGAGTCCGAGCGGGTCAGGCCGGCGACCTGCACCCGGAACAGCGCAAGGGTATCGGTCCCCTCCGACGGCGCCACCGGGTCCACCCGGACCCAGATCCGGCGGCGGCGCACGAACAGCGACAGGCACAGGCCGAGGATCGCGGTGATCGCCGCAGCCAGGGCCAGCACCTTGCCGGGGTCCCGGGAGATCGTGAACGACGCCCAGCGGTCCAGCCCGACGAACTCCACCGTCCCCTGGCCGTCGGGGATCTCCCAGGTCTCACCCGGGCGCAGGGCCGCCAGCCCGAGCTGCTCGAGGCCCTCGGTGTCCAGGGAGAAGACGTTCCGCGGCGTCCCGGAGTCCAGCCCGAGGTCGCCGGACCAGGCCGAGAAGAACAGGGCCGGGTCGTCGGGCGCCGGGAACGTGGAGTGCGGTCCCTGGACCGGGTCGAGGGCCGCCGTCGGGGCGAACAGCGCCTGCAGCCCCAGCTGGGGCGTGCCGTCCGGGGCCTTCACGACGCCCGTCGAGGTGAAGCTGCCGTCCTGGGGCAGGAACACGACGGTGTCGTCGAAGACCACGCGACCGGTCGAGTCCGTGACCTTGATGTGCGGCGCGTAGCCGTGACCGACGAGGAACACCTTCGCCCCGTCCACGCGCAGGGGGGCGTTGACCGAGACCACCCGCTCCTCGACCGGCGCACCCGGCTCCGCGCTGTACTGCAGGGTCGCCGCGAAGGAGCGGGGCGCGCCGCGCTGGGACCCCTCGCGCTCGAACGTGGCCTCGAAGTCGCTCATCGTGAAGGCGAAGGGCGGCAGCCGGTCGGGGGAGGCCAGGCGACCCGGGGAGAACGAGTCGTACTGGGTCAGGGTGTTGGCGAAGCCGTTGCCCTCGCGGACGATGACGGTGCCCTTCCACCCGAACAGGGCACCGAGGGCGACCCCGACGAGGACCAGCACCAGGGCGACGTGGAACAGCAGGTTGCCGGTCTCCCGGGTGAAGCCCTTCTCCGCGGCCAACGATCCCTCGCCGGGCGTCACCCGCCAGCGATCGGCCCGCAGCGCGGCCGCCGCAGCGGCCAGCACGTCGGGGTCGTCGGTGGTCCACGACCGGGCGGCGGGCAGCCGGTCGAGCCGGCGGGGCGCGGGCGGCGTGGGGGCCCGCATCGAGCGCCAGTGGGCGGCCACCCGGGGCAGCACGCAGCCGATCAGGGAGACGAACAGCAGCAGGTAGATGGCGGCGAACCACGGGGAGGAGAAGACGTCGAAGAAGCTGAGCCGGTCCAGCGTCGGGGCGGTGCGCGGGTTCCGCTCGATCCAGGCGTTGACGGCCAGCGGATCGTTGGGGCGCTGGGGCAGCACGCTGCCCGGGATGGCCGCCAGCGCCAGCAGGAGCAGCAGGACCAGCGCCGTGCGCATGCTGGTCAGCTGCCGCCAGCCCCAGCGCAGCCAGCCGACCGGGCCCAGCCGCGGGCCGGCAGCCCGGACCCGCCGCGACGAGCCCCAGTCGGCGGTCAGCGCCAGCTGCTCGTCGGGGGTCGCATCGCCCAGGAGGTCCGCGCCCGGGCCAGCGCCGTCGGGGCCGAGGTCCGGGCCGAGGTCGGGACCGAGATCGGTGCTCACAGCGGCACCTCGAACCCGGAGACCCAGCCGCGCATGGCGATCGTGAGCGATCCCCACAGCCCGGTGACCATGAGCACGCCCAGCAGGATCATGCTGACCCCGCCCACGACCTGGATGGCGCGGGTGTTGCGCCGGGCCCAGGCCATGGCCTCCAGCCCGCGCTCCATCGCCAGGCCGATGACCAGGAACGGCAGGCCGAGCCCGATGCAGTAGGCGACCGACAGCAGGGCGCCGCGCGCGGCCGAGCCCTCCGTGAAGGCCAGGCTCTGGACGGCGGCCAGCGTCGGTCCGATGCACGGCGTCCAGCCCAGGGCGAACAGGGCGCCGAGCAGCGGGGCGCCCCACATGCCGCGCGCCGGCCGGTGGTGGATCCGGGCCTCGCGCTGGAGGCTCGGGACCAGCCCGAGGAAGCCCAGGCCCAGCACGATCACCACGACGCCGAGCACCCGGGTGATCACCTCCTGGTGGGCCAGCAGCTCGGCGCCCAGCCCGCCGAAGAGCGCGCCGTAGGACACGAACACCGCGCTGAACCCGAGGATGAAGCCCAGCGTCCCGAGGACCACGCGGTGCTTGACCGGAAGCCGCGGCCCCGGGGCAGCCGGTGCGCGGGAGGAGTCCGCAGGTGCCGCGGCCCCCGCGGCCCCACCGGCAGGCGGCGCTGGCCGGGACCACGGCGCTGGCCGCCCGGGCCTCCTCGAGCTCGGCGCCGGTCAGCCCGGTGACGTAGGACAGGTACCCCGGCACCAGGGGCAGGACGCAGGGACTGGCGAAGCTGATCAGCCCGGCGAGGACCGCCAGCGGGATGGCGATGACCAGGGACCCCGACGACACGACCTCGCCCACCCCGAGGGGGAGGCTGGCCAGTGCCGCCGGGGACATCAGGACTCCTCGGCCAGGATCGGCTCGATCATGCCCAGCAGTCGCGAGCGGTCCACCTCACCGATGGCCCGGCCGGCGACCCGGCCCTGGCGGTCGATCACGATCGTGGAGGGGATGGCCGCGGGGGGCAGCGTCTCGTGGAAGAGCAGCTGCCGGCTGCCGTCGGTGTCGACGACGCTGGGGTAGGTCAGGCCGAACCGGTCGACGAATGCGTTCGCCGCGGCCTGGGAGTCCCGGGTGTTCAGCCCGACGAACTGCACGCCCTTGCCCTCGAGCTCCGAGGACACCTTCTGCATGTCGTCGGCCTCAGCCCGGCAGGGGGCGCACCAGGACGCCCACACATTGAGCACGACGACCTCGCCGAGGTGATCGGCCAGGGCGAACGGCTCGCCGTCGAGGGTGGTTCCGGTCAGGTCCGGGGCGGCCTTGCGCTCGGACTCGGCGACGATCGTGGTCGTGCCGTCCCCGGACACGTACCCCTGCTCGGCGACGTTGCCCACGACCGGCTCGCCGGCGTCGACCTGGTCGGCGCACCCTGCCGCCAGCACGCCGACCGCCGCGAGGGCGGCCGCGCGCAGCAGGAGGGTGCGCCCGGGCATCAGGCTCCCTTGGACTTCGAGGCCCGGGCGGCCAGGTCGGCGGCCGGCTCGGTGTAGGACACCGCGACGAACCGGTCGTCCTCGAACGTGAACGAGGTCAGCGACGCGAGGTTGCACTGCCGCTTGCGCGGGTCGTGGACGAAGCTGCGGTCCTCGGCGTCGAGCCGGCAGACCCAGATCGGCAGCTGGTGGCTGACCAGCAGCGCCTCGTGGCCGCGTGCCTCGTCGCGCGCCCGGCGCACGGCGTTGCGCATCCGGGTGGCGATCTCGGCGTACGGCTCGCCCCACGACGGGGTCATCGGGTTCCACAGGTAGCGCCAGGCCTTGGGCTGCTTGAGGATGCCGTCGCCGACGCCCACCCGCGTGCCCTCGAAGACGTTGTCCGGCCTCGATGAGGTTCGCGTCGGTGCCGATCGTCAGGCCGAACGCCTGCGCGGTGGGGGCGGCGGTCTCCTGCGCGCGCTCCAGCGGGGAGGCCGTCACCACGGTGATGTCCCGGCCCGCCAGGGTCTCGGCGGCCCGATCGGCCATCTCCCGACCCAGGTCGGAGAGGTGGAAGTCCGGCAGGCGGCCGTAGAGCACGCCCTCGGGGTTGTGCACCTCGCCGTGGCGCAGCAGGTGGACGGTGGTGCGCTCGGTCATGCCAGCTCCCTCAGGTCGGGTGTCCCAGTTCGGCCACCATTGTCGTGCATCACGGGTGGGGCGCCTCCGCGGCTGCGCGGGCGGCCGCGGGCAGGGCGGCGACCACCCGGTCCAGGGCTGCGTCGTCGTGTGCGGCGGAGACGAACCATGCCTCGAAGGCCGAGGGCGGCAGGTAGACCCCGGCGTCGAGCATCGAGTGGAAGAACGCGCGGTAGCGCCACGCCTCCTGGGCGGCGGCCCCCGCGTAGTCGCGCACCGGCTGGTCGGTGAAGAAGACGCTGAACAGGTTGCCCGCGACCTGCACGCGGTGCGCCACGCCCGCCGCGGTGAAGGCGTCGCCGAGCTCGTCGGCCAGGCGCGCGGACGCCGAGTCGAGGGTTGCGTACACCGTCTCGTCGCACGCCCGGAGCGTGGCCAGGCCGCACGTGGCCGCGATCGGGTTCCCGGCCAGGGTGCCGGCCTGGTAGACCGGACCGGCGGGTGCGAGCATGCCCATCACGTCGGCGCGCCCGCCGAACGCAGCGGCCGGCAGCCCACCGCCCATCACCTTGCCGAACGTGAACAGGTCCGGGGCCCAGCCCTCGACCGCGCCGGTGAGGCCCCAGTGACCCGCCGGACCGACCCGGAAGCCGGTCATGACCTCGTCGTAGATGAACAGCGCGCCGTGCTCGGTGCACAGCCGGGAGATGGCGGCGTTGAAGCCCGGCTCCGGCGGGACGACGCCCATGTTGGCGGCCGCCGCCTCGGTGATCACCGCGGCGATCTGCCCACCGCGCTCGGCGAACAGGGCTTCGAGTGCGGACAGGTCGTTGTAGGGCAGGACGATCGGTCTCGCCGGCCTGCGCGGCGGTGACGCCCGGGGAGTCCGGCAGGCCCAGCGTCGCGATGCCCGAGCCCGCCGCGACCAGCAGCGAGTCGACGTGCCCGTGGTAGCAGCCGGCGAACTTCACCACCAGCGGACGGCCGGTGAACCCGCGGGCCAGGCGGATCGCCGACATGGTCGCCTCCGTGCCCGAGGACACCAGCCGGACCATCTCGACCGGCGCCACCCGGCGCACGATCTCCTCGGCCAGCTCGACCTCGGCCGGGCCGGGCGTCCCGAAGGAGAACCCGCGGGCGACCGCCTCGCCGACGGCCGCCACCACGGCGGGGTGCGCATGCCCGAGGATCATCGGACCCCAGGAGCACACGAGGTCCACGTAGGAGTTGCCGTCCACGTCGGTCAGGTAGGGGCCGGTGCCCGAGGCCATGAACCGCGGGGTCCCGCCGACGGCGCGGAAGGCACGGACCGGCGAGTTCACCCCGCCCGGAGCGACCGCCAGGGCCCGGTCGAACCACGCCTGGCTGATGGGGGGGTTGACCGGCGCACCGGCGATCGCGGCGCTCACGAGGCACCGCCGACCCGGTGCCCGCGCCACGACGTCCGCGTGCCCGCCAGCCAGCCAGCCGGCGACCTCGGCGGCCCAGTAGGTGAGCACGATGTCCGCCCCGGCGCGGCGGATCACGGTCAGCGTCTCGAGGATCGCGCGCTCCCGGTCGATCCAGCCCTGCGCGGCCGCCGCCTCGAGCATCGCGTACTCCCCGGAGACCTGGTAGGCGGCCACGGGGATGTCCACCGACGCGGCCACCTCGGCGATGACGTCCAGGCTGGTCCCGGCGGGCTTGACCATCACGATGTCCGCGGCCTCGGCGACGTCGAGGGCGACCTCGCGCAGCGACTCGCGGCGGTTCGCCGGATCCTGCTGGTAGGTGCGCCGGTCACCGGTCAGCGCGGAGTCCACGGCCTCCCGGAACGGCCCGTACAGCGCCGAGGCGTACTTGGCCGCGTAGGCCAGGATCACGGTGTCGGCGTGACCGGAGCCGTCGAGGGCGGAGCGCACCGCCCCGACCTGGCCGTCCATCATCCCCGAGGCCCCGACCACGTGCGCCCCGGCCTCGGCCAGGGCGACGCCCATCTCGGCGTAGCGCAGGAGGGTGGCGTCGTTGTCGACGGTCCCGGCCGCGGGGCCGTCGGCGACCAGCACGCCGCAGTGGCCGTGGTCGGTGAACTCGTCGAGGCAGAGGTCGGCCATGACCACGAGGTCGTCGCCCACCTCGGCGACGACATCGCGCACGGCCACGTTGAGGATGCCGTCCGGGTCGGTCGCACCGGACCCGATGGCGTCCCGGGACGACGGCACGCCGAACAGCATGACGCCGCCCAGCCCGGCCCGCGCCGCCTGCTCCGCGGCGGCCCGCAGCGAGTCGCGGGTGTGGTTGACGACGCCCGGCATCGACGAGATCGGCACCGGATCGCTCACGCCCTCGCGCACGAACAGGGGCAGGACGAGCTCAGCCGGGTCCAGCCGGGTCTCCGCGGTCAGCCGACGCAGGGCGGGGGTGCCGCGCAGGCGCCGAGGGCGTACCTCGGGGAAGCTCACCTCAGGTGGCCCGGCGACGCGAGCCACCGCGCCGACGACCCGGACGCCAGGCGGTCTCGCCGTGCTCGAGGGCGCTCGCGCGCAGCGCCTCGCCGTGGGCCGCCAGGGCCGCAGCCAGGGCCGCGACGCTGGGCGTCTCGGGCAGCACGTCGACCCGCAGGCCGTTCTCCTCGGCGGTCTTGGCCGTCTGCGGGCCGATGCAGGCCACGACGGTCGAGTTGTGCGGCTTGCCGGCGATCCCGACGAGGTTGCGCACGGTGCTCGACGAGGTGAACAGCACGGCGTCGAAGCCGCCGCCCTTGATGGCCTCGCGGATCTCCGCGGCCGGGGGTGCGGCGCGCACGGTCCGGTAGGCGGTCACGTCGTCGACCTCCCAGCCCAGGGCGGTCAGCCCGGCGGCCAGGGTCTCGGTCGCGATGTCCGCACGGGGCAGGAACACCCGGTTGATCGGGTCGAACGCCTCGTCGAACTCCGGCCACTCCTCGAGCAGGCCCGCGGTGGACTGCTCGCCCACCGGGACGAGGTCGGGGACGATCCCGAACGAGCGCAGGAGCTCGGCGGTCTGCTCGCCGACGGCGGCGACCTTGAGGCCCGCGAAGCTGCGCGAGTCGAGGCCGTACTGGTCGAAGCGCTCCTTCACGGCGCGCACGGCGTTGGCCGAGGTGAACGCCACCCACTGGTAGCGCCCGGACACGAGGCCGTGCACCGCGCGCTCCATCTGCTGCGGGGTGCGCGGCGGCTCGACGGAGATCGTCGGGACCTCGACCGGCACGGCGCCGTAGCGCCGCAGCTGGTCGGACAGGGCACCGGCCTGCTCCTTGGTCCGCGGGACGAGCACCCGCCAGCCGAACAGCGGCTTGTTCTCGAACCACGCGAGCTGGGCGCACTGGCTGACGACCTCACCGATGACCAGCACGCCGGGGCCCACCTGGCCCTTGGCCGCCTTCACCGCGGCCGACACCTCGCCGAGGGTGGTGAGGATCGAGCGCTGGTCGACGGTCGTGCAGTTGCGGGTGATCGCGACCGGCGTGCGCGGGTCGCGCCCGGCGATCGTCAGGACCCGACAGATGTCCAGGGCCCGCTCGGCGCCGTCGAGGACCACGACCGTCGCGTGCGGGTCGGCCAGGCTGGGCCAGTCCACGTCGGGATCGTGGGCGTCGACGACGCGGACCTCACGGGCACGGCCCCCGGTCAGGGAGAACCCGGCGTAGGCCGCCGAGCCGGTGACCGTGGACACGCCCGGGGCGATGTCGTAGCTGATGCCCTCCTGGGCCAGGGCGGCGGCCTCGAGGGCCAGGGACCCGTCGAGCACCGGATCGCCGGCCATGAGCCGCACGACGCGGCGGCCCTCCAGCGCCGGCTCGATCACGAGCTGGACCCGGTCGGCGTGGTCGGCGACGTTCCCGTCGTCGTCGACGGCCACGAGGATCTGCGCGTCGATCCGGGCGTGCGCGCGGGCGATCGGCTCGCACTCGGGATCGGTCACCACCACGTCCGCGTCGTGCAGCAGTCCGACCGCGCACACGGTGAGCAGTCCGGGGTCCCCAGGTCCGGCCGCGACCAGTGATACCTGGGTTGTCCTCGACGACGCGTTCATTCGCTGCTCCCTCGCTGGGCTGTTGTCGGACCGATGGCCGTGTTCGGGCCACTGGCTGTGGTGGGACCGTGGCCCGTGGTGGGGCCCTGGCGTGTGGGGCTGGGCGCCCCGTGGGTGCCGGGGGTGCCCCGGTCGGCGAGCATCTCGCCGGCCAGGCGCCGTCCGACGAGCTCGGCCTGATCGACCGGGCCTGTGCTGGACATGCGCACGAGCGAGCCGTCCGGGCGGGCCAGGACTGCGCGCAGGTGCACGGTGGGCTCCGGGCCGTCCTCGACCTCTGCCAGCGCCCCGATGGGTGCCGAGCAGCCGGCTTCGAGGGCGGCCAGGAGCGAGCGCTCCGCAACCACCGCGGCCCGCGTGTGCGGGTCGTCGAGGGAGCGCAGCGCGTCTGTGAGCGCCTCGGCGGCGCCGCCGTCGGTGCCCGGGTGCGGCGATCGCGCCGTCGGGCCCGGCGAGGGCGGCTCCGGCACGGACCTCGACCGCCAGGGCGCCCTGACCGGGGGCGGGCATGACCCGCTCGGGGTCGATCAGCTCCGTGATGCTGGCCTGCCGGCCGAGCCGGGACAGGCCGGCAGCCGCAAGGACGACGGCGTCGAGGTCGTCGGTCACGCGCGACAACCGGGTGTCGACGTTGCCCCGGATGTCGACGATCTCGAGGTCGGGGCGGGCCACCGCGATCTGGGCACGACGCCGCGGGGAGCCGGTGCCGACCCGGGCGCCGACGGGCAAGCGTCGCCAAGGTGGCTCCATCACGGGCCACCAGGGCGTCGCGGGGGTCCTCCCGCGGCGGGATCGCCGCCAGGTGCAGGCGCGCGTCCGGCGTGGTGGGCAGGTCCTTGAGCGAGTGCACCGCGACGTCCGCCCGACCGTCGACGACGCGCCTGGCGGACGGCCACGACGAACACGCCGGTTCCGCCGATCTGCGGTCAGCGGCGCCTGGTCGACGTCGCCGCGCGTGGTCACCTCGACGAGCTCCAGGGTGCGCCCGGTCAGGGCCGCGAGCTGCTCGCCGACCATCCGCGACTGGGCCATCGCCAGGGGGGAGCGGCGGGTGGCCAGACGCAGGGGGGCGGCGGCGGCGAGCCGGGCGCTCATCGCGGGCCCCCGGCCCGGGCGCGTGCGCTGTGCACCCGTGCCGGGGTCGAGGTCGGCCAACGGGTCCACGACCGACGCCGGCAGCGACGGGTCGAGGTCGAACAGGGCCGACAGCGCCTCGGCGTAGCGGTCGCCGCCCGGCTCCGCGGCCAGCTGCTTCATCCGGACGGTCGGCTGGTGCAGCAGGGTGGCCATGGCCCGGCGCATCGCCCGCTCCACCTCGGCCATCGTGCCGGCATCGAGACCGGTCAGGCGCAGCGCGCAGGCGTTCCATCTCCGCGTCGAGGACGCCGCCGACGTGCGCCCTCAGCGAGACCAGCACGGGCTCGACCGTCTGGCCGGCCACGGCAGCCAGGTAGCCCTCGACCTCCTCAGCCACGATCGCGCGGGCATCGCGCACGTCCGCCTCGGACGCGGCCGTTGCAGGCAGCGTCGCCAGGGCAGCGAGGTCGATCCGGGTCACGCCCGGCAGGTCGCCGACCTCGGGGTCCACGTCGTGCGGCAGGGCGAGGTCGAGCACCACGAGGGGCTGGTCCGCGGTGGCCGTCGCCCGCGCGACACGCGCGACCTCCAGGTCGATGACGCGGTCCTGGGCACCCGTGCAGCAGATGACGAGGTCGACCTCGGCCAGCGCCGCGGGCAGGTCCGCGGAGGTCGATCGCGCGTCCGCCGGGGATCCCGGCTGCGACACGCTCGGCGACCGGCCGTCGTGCGGTTGGCCACCACCACGTCGCTGGCTCCCCGGGCGACCAGGGTGGAGGCGGCCAGGGCTCCCATCGATCCGGCGCCGACCACGAGGACCCGGCGCTCGGCCAGGTCACCGAGGACGTCCGCCGCGGCGTCGAGGGCCACGGACACGACCGAGACCCCTGAGCGGTCGATGCCGGTCTCGGCGTGGACCCGCTTGCCGACCCGCAGCGCTCGCTGGCCGACGCCGTTGAGCACCCGCCCGGCAGTGCCGCTGTCCTGGCCGCGCACGAGGGCGGCCCGCACCTGGCCCAGGATCTGCGCCTCCCCCACGACCATCGAGTCCAGGCCGGCGGCCACGGAGAACAGGTGGGCCGCGGCGGCGGAGTCGAAGTGGACGTAGCTGTGCTCGATGAGGGTCGCGCGGTCGCAGCCGGTCCACTTGGCCATCAGCTCGGCCACGGCCGTCACGGCCGGGTGGAAGCGGGTCACGTCGGCGTACACCTCGACCCGGTTGCACGTCGCCAGGACGATCGCCTCGGCGACCACCTCGCTGGCCGCGAGGTCGGCCGACAATCCCTCTGCCTCGTCGAGGGTGAGACCCAGCTGGTCGAGCACCCGGGAGGGAGCCGATCGGTGGTTGACGCCCACGACGAGGAGGGTCATGAGATCGCCGCCAGGAGATACGGTCCGGGGCATGCGCAGGTTCCGCGCCCGGCTGTCGCATCCGTGGCCCCGGGGGGAGTGGATGCGACAAGTGCGGACACGGTGCTCCCAGCAGGAAGGGCCTGTGGTATAGGCCGTTTGGAAGTTGCCGTCAGGCTAAGTCGGTCCCTCACACAGCGCAAAGTCCGATCGACAAAGCGTCCACATAGTGGACACATGGCATCTCGCAGTGCTGACGCCAGGATCGGGCAATAGCCACGATTCGCCTCATCTCACGGATGTCAGGGGCCGGTGCGGCCCATATGGGGCACACTTGCTCCATGACGATCCGGGTGTTCCTCCTCGACGACCACGAGGTGGTGCGTCGGGGCATCGCCGACCTCCTCGGCCTCGAGTCCGACATGGAGGTCGTCGGCGAGGCCGGCACCGCTGTCGACGCGCTGCACCGGATCCCCGCCGCGCGCCCCGATGTGGCGGTGCTCGACGTGCGCCTGCCCGACGGGACCGGCATCGAGGTGTGCCGCGACGCGCGCTCGATCCTCCCCGAGCTCAAGTGCCTGATGCTGACCTCCTACGCCGACGACGAGGCGCTCTTCGACGCGATCATGGCCGGGGCCGCGGGCTACGTGCTCAAGGACATCAAGGGCAACGACCTGGTCGAGGCCGTCCGCTCGGTGGCCGCCGGGCGCAGCCTGCTGGACCCGCGGGCCACCCAGCGGGTGCTCGAGCGCCTGCGCAGCGGCGCCCAGTCGGACTCCAAGGTCGACCAGCTCAACGACCAGGAGCGCCGGATCCTCGTGCTCATCGGCGAGGGCATGACCAACCGCCAGATCGGCGAGAGCATGCACCTGGCCGAGAAGACCGTGAAGAACTACGTGTCCTCGCTGCTGGCGAAGCTGGGCATGGAGCGGCGCACGCAGGTGGCCGCGTACGCCGCCCGGCTCGACGCCGAGCGCGAGCACGGCCACATGCAGTGACCTCCCGGCGGTCGCACCGCCGCTGATCGGCTCGCCGCCGGTCCTGGCGCACGACCGGGACTCCGTCCCCCGGCGCGCCACAACGCTCCGGGGGCGCACCATGGGTCACTTCTGCCACAGTGGGACCGCCCACGACCCGGAAGGCCCCACGATGCCGCTGCCACGCACGCCGCAGTCGACCCGGTGGCCGGCACCTGCCCGCCGTCGGGCGCCGATGCTGCTGGCCGCCGCGCTGGTCGCCCTCCCCCTGGCCGCCTGCACGGTCGACCCGGTGGACCGCTCCAGCGGGGGCGAGGACGCCGCGGTGCACACCGGGCCCATGCGCATCGCGATGATCACCCACGGCGATGACGGCGGGTTCTGGTCGATCGTGCGCAAGGGTGCCGAGGACGCTGCGGCGACCCTGCCCGAGGTGACCCTGGACTACCAGGGCTCCGCCGGTGACGCCAAGCGCAGTCGGAGATGATCAAGGCAGCGCTGAACCAGGGGGCCGACGGGTTGGCCGTGTCCGCGCCGGACATCGGGGCCATCTCCGGCGCCCTCGCGGAGGCCGAGGCTGCCGGGATCCCGATCATCACGCTGAACTCCGGCTCCGACCTGCTCGAGACGATGCCCAACGTGATCACCCACGTGGGCCAGAGCGAGCGGGTCGCCGGCGTCGGCGCCGGCAAGCGCCTCGGCGAGGGCGGTGCCAAGAAGGTCCTGTGCATCCTGCACGAGGAGAACAACATCGGGCTGCAGGAGCGCTGCGCCGGGGCGAAGGAGGGCATGGCCGAGTCCGGCGGTGAGGTCCTCAACATCCAGGTGACGGGCAAGGCCGACCCGAGCAGCACGGCGCGCGAGATCGGGGCCGCGATGTCAGCGAAGTCCCCCGACGCCGTCCTCACGCTCGACCCCGACATCGCGATGGCCGCGCTCAAGGAGGTCACCTCCCGCGACGCGACGCTGGCCACGTTCGACCTGAGTCCCGACGTGCTCGACGAGGTGGGCGCCGGGAGGATCGAGTTCGCAGTCGACCAGCAGCCGTACCTCCAGGGCTACCTGCCCGTGACCTTCCTCGAGCTGGCCGTGCGCAACAGGAACGAGGTCGGGGCGAACACGATCGTGGCGACGGGCCCCAGCTTCGTCACCCAGGAGAACGCGGCCTCGATCGCCGCGCTGGCCGACCAGGGAACGAGGTAGTCGATGGCCACCACCGCACCCGCCCCTGCTCCGGCCCCGGACACGAAGGCCGACGAGCGGATCCGGCACGAGCCCCTGTGGCGCAAGCTGCTCGTGCGGCCCTCGGTCGGGGCGCTCATCGCCGCGATCGTCGTCTTCGTGTTCTTCTCGCTCGCCGACGAGACCGGGCACGTTCAACTCCCCGGCCGGAGTGACCTCGTGGATGTCGGTGTCGGCGTCCTACGGGATCATGGCGTGCGCGGTGTGCCTGCTCATGATCAGCGGCGAGGTGGACCTGTCCAGCGGCGTGATGACCGGGTCCACCGGGCTCCTGCTCGGGCTCCTGGTCTCCGAGGTCGGCATGGGCTTCTGGCCGGCCCTGGCTGTCGTGATCGTGTTCGCCGTCTGCATCGGGCTGATCAACGGGCTGCTCGTCACCTGGACGAAGCTCCCGAGCTTCATCGTCACCCTGGCCACGATGTTCGTGCTGCTGGGCGCCAACTCGGGCGTCACGCAGGCGATCACCGGGCAGGTCCGCGTCGGCGGGATCGACGAGGCGGCGGGCTACACCGCCGCCCAGTGGGTGTTCGGCTCCCGGCTGGACTCGAGCTGGCCGTTCACGGTGTCGGTGGGCTGGTGGCTGCTGGTGATCGTCGTCGGCACGTGGGTGCTGCAGCGCACCCGGCAGGGCAACTGGATCTACGCGGTCGGCGGCGACAGGAACGCCGCGCGCAACGTGGGCGTCCCGGTGCGCCGGACCAAGGTCAGCATGTTCGTCACCGTGTCGCTGGCGGCCGCGCTGGTCGGCACCATCAACGCCGTCGAGCTCACCTCGGTCAGCGCCGGGCAGGGCACGGGCTACGAGTTCTACTACATCATCGCCGCGGTCGTCGGCGGGACGCTCATGACCGGTGGCGCAGGCTCGGTGATCGGCGCCAGCCTCGGCGCGCTGATCCTGGGCATGACCACCCTGGGCATCCAGTACGCCGGATGGGACTCCACCTGGCGGTTCACCTTCTTCGGCCTGATCCTCTTCGCCGCGGTGATGCTCAACATGTGGGTCCGCGACCGGGCGGGAGGGGGCGCGAGATGAGCGATCAGGTTCCCCCCGAGTCCGAGGTCGTGGCGGCGGTCGAGACGGCCGCGCGGGAGCCCGGCCCCGGCGCCCCGAGCGCCCAGCCCCCGACATGTACCTGCGCCTGGAGGACGTCGGCAAGACGTTCGGCAGCGTGGTCGCCCTCGACGGGGTGTCGATGGACGTCACCCACGGCCGCGTCACGTGCGTGCTCGGCGACAACGGCGCCGGCAAGTCCACGCTGATCAAGATCCTGTCCGGGGTGCACCAGAACGACTCCGGGACGATGTACGTCGGCGGCCGGCCCACGGTGTTCGGCTCGCCGAAGGACGCCGGGGACGCCGGGATCGCCACGGTGTTCCAGGACCTCGCGACGATCCCGCTGATGAGCGTGTGGCGCAACTTCGTGCTCGGCCGCGAGCCGCAGAAGGGGTGGGGCCCGTTGCGGCGGATGGACATCGCGGCAGGGCCGCGAGATCGCCCGACGCGAGCTGATGATGTTCGGCATCGACCTGCGCGACCCCGACCAGCCGATCGGCACGCTGTCCGGCGGCGAGCGGCAGGCCGTCGCGATCGCGCGCGCGGTCTACTTCGGCGCCGAGGTCGTCATCCTCGACGAGCCCACGTCCGCCCTGGGCGTGAAGCAGTCGGGGAAGGTGCTGAAGTTCGTCCGCGACGCACGCGACCGCGGGATCGGGGTCGTGCTGATCACGCACAACCCGCACCACGCCTACATGGTCGGCGACGAGTTCGTGCTGCTCAAGCGCGGGCAGGATGACCAACCGGTGGCTCAAGGACGAGGTGGAGCTCGACGAGCTGGTCGCGGCCATGGCCGGCGGCGCCGAGCTGGAGGACCTGGCCCACGAGCTGGGTGCCTAGGGCGATCCCCGGAACCAGGTGGGTTGTTGCTCCACGTGCGACACCAACCCACCCGATTGATCGGCTGCGGCCGGCCGGTCAGCGATCGGGTGTGACGGTGGGTCCGATCAGGCGCATCATGGACCCATGAGCATCTTCGATCGGCGGCCCGGGCTGCGCTGGGCGGTCCCCGCGGGCGCTGCGGTCCTCGTGGTGGGTGGTGCGGCCCTGACACCGCTGGCCGCCACCGCGGACTCCGGGCTCGAGCCGCGCACCGCCGAGGAGCTGCTGGTCGCGCTGGCGCAACCGAGTGCCACCGCCGTCTCGGGGACCGTCGTGACCAGCGCCGAGCTCGGCCTGCCCGACCTGCCGCTGGGCATGATGCCCAACTCGGGGCCGATGGCCCTGGCGAGCGGCCAGAACACCCTGCGGGTGTGGACCGACGGCCCGCAGCGCCAGCGCCTGGCGATGATCGAGCGCGCGGCCGAGACCACGGTCGTGCGCAACGGCCGGGAGGCGTGGGTGTGGTCGAGCGCCGACGCGACCGCCGACCGGTACGCCCTGCCCGAGGAGGGCTCCTCCGGCTCGATGGGCCAGGGCCTCGACGGGTCCGAGCTGCCGCCGGGGGTCGAGCTGCCGAGCACGCCGCAGGAGGCCGCGGCGATGGCCCTCGAGGCGATCGACCCGACCACCGAGGTGACCACCTCCGGCGTGGGCACCGTCGCCGGACGCGACGCCTACGAGCTGGTCCTGACCCCGCGCGACCCCAAGACCCTGGTGGCGCGCGTGACGCTGTCGATGGACGCCGAGACCAACTGTGCCGCTGCGGGTGCGCGTGTACTCCACCGCGATCCCGGACCCGGCCTTCGAGGTGGGCTTCAGCTCCGTGGACTACTCCACCCCTGACCCGTCGCTGTTCGAGTTCACCCCGCCGCCCGGGGCGACGGTCACCGAGCATGCGGCTCCAGATGCGGCCGGGCTGCGCGGCTCCGATCCATCGACGGCGCAGGCGCCGACCGGCACCGAACCCACGGTCGTGGGTGAGGGCTGGAGCGCGGTTGTGATCGCCGAACTGCCGGCCGACGCGCTCGCCAACCTTGCCGAGGTCGGGATGCGCGCGACGAGCGGCGAGCAGGGCGACGGCGGTGACGGGACGCCGGCGCCGGAGCCGCCCTGGCGCTGATCGAGGCACTGCCGGCCGAGTCCGGGGCGTGGGGGACGGGCCGGGTGCTGCGCGGCACGCTGTTCTCGGCGATCCTCACCGACGACGGCCGGATCGCACTCGGTGCGGTGAGCCCGGAGGCGCTCGGCGCCGTCCTGGCCGCCCAGTGACGGCAGGATCTGCGGCCGGCGCGACGGCAGCGGCCGGCCCGGCGCCGGCGGGTGCGGGCCTGTCCGGCGACCTCACCTCGGCCGTCACCAGCGCGGGCCTGACCAAGCGCTTCGGCTCCCAGACGGTCGTCGACGCCATCGACCTCGACGTGCCGGCCGGCGCGGTGTACGGGTTCCTCGGCCCCAACGGGTCGGGCAAGACCACGACGATCCGCATGCTGCTCGGCCTCGTCCGCCCGACCGGCGGGGAGATCGCGCTGCTCGGCGCGCCGATGCCCGGCGGTGGGGAGGCCGTCCTGCCCAGGGTGGGGTCGCTCGTGGAGGGTCCGGCGTTCCATCCGTACCTGTCGGGGAGGCAGAACCTGGCACGGTTGGACTCAGCCGACAGGTACGCCGACCCCCGCACCGCCGGACAGCGGATCGACGCCGCGCTCGACCGGGTGGGGCTGCTCGCGGCCGCCGGCAAGCGCTACCGCGCCTACTCGCTGGGCATGCGGCAGCGGCTGGCGATCGCCGCCGCGCTCCTGGCGCCCCGCGACCTGCTGATCCTCGACGAGCCCACCAACGGGCTGGACCCGCAGGGCACGCGCGAGGTGCGCCACCTCGTCGCATCCCTGGCCGGCGACGGGGCGACGGTCCTGGTGTCCAGCCACCTGCTGTCGGAGGTGGAGCAGATGTGCTCCCACGTCGGGGTGATGCGCGAGGGTCGGTTGGTCGCGCAGGGCACCGTCGGCCAGGTGCGGGCCGCGGGCGCCGCGGCGGTCGTCGAGGTGACCACCGCACAGCCCGAGCTGGCGGCCGAGACACTGCGCGGACTGGGCCTCACCGGGGTCGTGACCACCGGGACGGGGGCGTCCGCGCCCCCCGGCGACGTCCCTCCCGAGCAGATCGTGGCCGCGCTGGTGGCCGCCGGGGTGGGCGTGCGCGGCTTCGCGGTGCAGGCACCGAGCCTCGAGGACCTGTTCGTCTCCCTGACCGGGGAGGGCTTCGATGTCAGCGGCTGAGTCCACCGGGGTGAGTGGCGCCGTGGGCGGTTCCGTGCGCGACGCGGCGGGCGCGCCGGGTCCC
Source organism: uncultured Actinomycetes bacterium (assembly GCA_963812395.1). Classification (GTDB taxonomy): domain Bacteria; phylum Actinomycetota; class Actinomycetes; order S36-B12; family CAIYMF01; genus Prado023. Next base: position 162,657 of record CAWEVG010000039.1, on the reverse strand, counting down.
GACAGTGCCGGGTCCAGGCGATCCCAGGGCACTCTGGGCGCGTCGTGGCGGCTGCTGCGCTCCGAGATGCGCCTGATCCTCGGCCGGCGGCGGAACAAGGCGGGGATCCTGGTGCTGGCCGCCCTCCCGGTGCTGCTGGCGATCGCGCTGCGCGCGTCCGATCCCTCGGAGGGTGAGGGTGGCCCGGACCTCATCTCGGCGGCGACCTCGAACGGCGTCTTCGTGGCCCTGACCGCGCTGACAGTCGAGATGGCGCTGTTCCTGCCGCTGGCCGTCGCCGTGCTGTCCGGGGACACGATCGCGGGCGAGGCCAACATCGGCACCCTGCGCTACCTGCTCACCGTGCCGGTCGGGCGCGCTCGGCTGCTGGTGGTCAAGTACGTGTCGCTGGTGGTCGGGGCGCTCATCGGCGCGGTGGTGGTGGCGGCCACGGGCATCATCGTCGGTGGCGCCCTGCTGGGCCTGGGCCCGACCACGCTGCTGTCGGGCAACCAGATCTCCCTGGCCGAGGCCCTGGGGCGGGTGGCCCTGGCGGTGCTCTACGTCACCGCGGGGCTGGCCGGGCTGGCGGCCATCGGGCTGTTCGTCTCGACCCTCACCGAGCAGCCGATCGCCGCGATGGTCACGGTGACGATCATCTCGAGCGCGATGTGGATCATGGACGGGATCCCGCAGCTGCACTGGTTGGCGCCCTGGCTGCTGGTGCACCGCTGGTCGGCGTTCGTCGACCTGTTCCGCGATCCGATCTTCTGCGGACGTCATGCGCACCGGGCCTGCTCGTGGACCTCGGCTACATCGTGGTGTTCCTGGCCCTGGCGTGGGCGCGGTTCGCGAACAAGGACGTCACGAGCTGAGGGCGCGGTCCGCCGCACTGCGCACGGCCACCATCTCCGCGGCGATGCTGACCGCGATCTCGGCCGGGGTCGCGCTGCCGATCGGAAGGCCCATCGGGGCGTGGAACCACGCGGGCATCTCGCGGTCACCGGTGAGGCGGGCGACCTTGGCCCGGCTCCCGAGCAGGCCCAGGTAGCCCAGGGTGAGCGGCTCGAGGGCGGCGAGCGCGGCAGCATCGCGCGCGTGCGAATGCGTCATGATGGCGGCGTAGCTGGCCGGGCCCTGCGCGACGACGCCGGCGAGCTCCTCGTAGGGCAGGACGATCCGTTCGTGGGCGGTGCCTGCGGCCGACGGCGCCAGCCCGGGGCGCTCGTCGACCAGGACCACGCGGAACTCCAGCGCGACGAGCAGCGGGGCCAACGCCGAGCCGACGTGCCCGGCGCCGACGACGTGCACCACATGGCTCGGCCCGCTCCGGTGCGGGAAGGCCCAGTCGTGCCCGCCCCTCCCGGGCTGCCCGCCGTCCACATGCCAGCCCCGAGGATCCACCGCCCACAGCGCCGTGCGACCCGCACCGAGGGCGGACACGACCTCCCGCACCCCCGCGAGGTCGCCCGGCACGAGGGGCGCCACGACCACCACCTGCGACCCGCCGCAGATCATCCCCGAGTCGTCCGGCGCCCCCTGCCGGTGGTCCATCGGAACCCGGCGTGGCGCCAGCGTTCCCGCGCGCAGGTCCGCCGCGACCTGGTCGACGAGTGCGGCCTCCGCGACGCCCCCGCCGATGGTCCCCGCGAGTGGCCCGTCGCGCCCGACGGCCATGACCGCCCCCCGTCTGCCCGGAGAGCTCCCGCGACTGTCAGCCACGACGAGCAGGGCGCACGGCACGCCATCCTCCAGCGCACGCGCGAGCGCCCGCCAGACGTCCACCTCAGGCATCGCTGCCCCGCTCCCCGGTGAGCGGGCCGTGCAGGAGGGTGAACACCCGCTCCGCGGTCATCGGGGCGACCACGTCCGTGGTGAGGTCCGGGCGAACCGACTCGATGGCCGCGCGGATCGCGAAGAGCGCGCCCAGTCCGTAGACCAGCGGGGGCTCGCCGACGGCCTTGCTCCCGAGCAGGCCGGGCGACTCGCGCTGCAGCAGCGTGACGTGGACCTCCGGGGCGCTGTCGAGGTCGGGGATCTTGTAGGTCGCCAGCGAGTCGGTGACCAGCCGGCCCGAGGTGTCGTGACGGATCTCCTCGCTGGTCATCCAGCCGACGCCCTGGACGACGGCGCCCTCGACCTGGCCGCGGTCGATGCGCGGGTCGATGCTGCGACCGATGTCGTGGACGATCCCGATGCGATCGATCCGGGCGGTCCCCCGAAGGACGTCGACGGTCGACTCCACCACCGCCGCGCCGTACACGTGGTACGCGAACGGTCGGCCGGTCAGGGTGTCCGCGGCGAAGCTCAGCCCGGGCGTCGTGTAGTGCGCCAGGGCGGAGAGCCCGACGCGCTCCACGTACGCGCGCGTGACCCGCTCGGCCCACTCCAGGTCGCCGTCCGGATCGACCTTGTCCAGGCCGGCCCGGATCACCCGGCAGGCCTGGATCGCGGCAGCGCCGTTCAGGTCCGCACCCGTGCTGGCGGCGGTCGGCGAGACGTTGGCCACGCGCGAGGTCGTGGTCGGCTCGACGTGGACCAGTTCCGGGCCGATCCCCAGCTCGTGGGCGACAGCCGCCTGGATCTTCGCGTACACACCCTGGCCCATCTCGACCGCGCCGGTCGTGACGGACACGGTCCCATCGGCGTACACGTGCACCAGGGCCTCGGCCTGGTTCAGGGGCCGAGCGGTGAACGCGATGCCGAAGCACACGGGGATGACGTCCACGCCCCGGCGCACCAGCGGGTGGGACGCGTTGAAGGCCTCCGCGGCGGCAGTCAGTCCGGCTGGGTCATGGCGCGCGACGAGCTCCGCCCAGCACTCCCGGGCCCGCACGTCGGTCAGGGGCATCCCGTAGTAGGTGACGTCACCCTCGCAGACGAGGTTGCGCTCCTGCAGCGCCATGGCCGCGACGCCCAGCTCGCGGGCAGCCGCCCGGATCGCCGACTCGAGGACGGCGATCGCCTGGGGGGCGCCGAACCCGCGGAAGGCCGTGTTGGACGGCAGGTTCGTCCGAGCGCTGGCCGCCGTGATCCGCACGTTCGGGATCGCGTAGGCGTTGGTGGCGTGGAACAGCGAGCGCTCGAGGATCGCCGGTGACAGGTCGGTCGTGCACCCTGCGTTCTGCAGCAGGGTCGCCTCGTAGGCCACGAACCGGCCGTCAGAGTCGAGTCCGAGGCGGAAGTCCGCGGTGTACGGGTGCCGCTTGCCGGTGATCCGCATGTCGTCCCGCCGGTCCGGGGCGACGCGGACGGGCCGGCCGGTCGCGACCGCGGCGAGCGCGGCGAGCGCGGCCCAGGGGGAGGCCTGCTCCTCCTTGCCCCCGAAGCCCCCACCCAGGCGCGAGACCTGGAGCTCGACGAGGTTCATCGGCAGCCCCGTGACCGTCGCCACCGCCCGCTGGGTCGCGCTGGGCGACTGCGTGGAGGAGTGCACGAGCAGTCCGCCGTCGTCGCGCGGGATGGCCAGCGCGCTGTGCGTCTCGAGGTAGGCGTGCTCCTGGGCGCCGAGGTCGACACGGCCGGAGACGACCGTGGTGCAGCCGGCCCACGCCGCGTCCACGTCACCGCTGGCGAAGGTCCGGGGCGGGGCCAGGACGTGGCCCGCGTCGTAGGCCTCGCGGGCATCGAGGATCGCCGGCTGCGCGACCCAGTCCGCGGTGACCAGCTGGGCGGCCCTCCACGCGGAATCGGCGGAGTCGGCGATCACGAGCGCGACCGGCTCGCCCACGCAGTGGACCTCCCCGGCGGCGAGCAGCAGCTCGTCATGGGCCATCGTGCTGATCTGGTTGACGCCGGGGATGTCGGCAGCCGTGAGCACCGCGCGCACCCCGGGCTGCGCCGCGGCGGCAGCCGTGTCGAGCTGCGCGAACGTCGCATGGGCGTGCGGTGAGACGGCGACCATCGCGTGCAGGCCCCCGGCCGGCAGGGGAAGGTCGGCGGTGAACCGGGCGGCTCCGCGGACCAGGAGGTCCAGGTTGTCGGTGCTCATCGGGCAGGCCCCGTGGGTACCGGCAGTGCCTCGGGGCGGGTCCTGGAGTCCCACCGGCTGGACGAGGTCGAGCACCTGCGCCGCGAGATCCGGGCGACCCTCGGTGAGCGCAGCGACGAGGAGATGACCGAGCAGGGCGCGCTTGTAGGCCGCGGAACCGCGGACGTCATCGATGGGCGTGATCTCGTCGGCGAGGACGGCGACCGCATGCCGGATCGTCGCGGCGTCCGGTCGGGTCCCGCGCAGGGCATCGGCCGTGCGGGTCAGCAGCAACGGGATCGGTGCCACGCCCCCGGCCGCGATCCGCACGTCGGACGAGGATGCCCGCCGGGTCGGCGTCGAGCCGCACGGCGATGCTCGCGCTGGCGATGTCGTCGAACCGGCGCCTGGCCACCTTCTCCAGGTGCAGCCGGGAGCCGGGCGGCGGATCGGGGATCCGGACGGCGAGCAGGACCTCGCCGCGGCGCAGGTCGACCTTCCGGTAGGCCAGGAAGAACCGCTCCAGCAGCACCTCGCGGCGCCCATCCGGCCCGGACAGGACGACCGACGCCCCCATCGCCAGGAGCGGCAGCGCGAGGTCGGCCGTGGGGGAGGCGTGCACGAGGTTGCCGCCGAGGGTGGCCGAGGCGCGCACCGCCGGGGAGCCGAACTGCTCGAGGTGGTCGGGCAGCCCGGGCCACCGGGACGCGATGATCTCGCTGCCCTGCACCTGGGCCGCCGTCACCGCGGAGCCGAGCTCCACTCCGCCCGGGAACGCCGTGATCCGGCACAGCTCGGGGACCCGGCGCAGGAGCGTCGGCCGACGGTGCGGTGAGGTCGCGTGCCGGTGCTCGGGGATCTCGTCGGTGGCCCCCGCGAGCCACCGGTGGGGGTGTCCGTCGAAGGGCTCCGGATCGAGCGGGGGAAGGGCCCGGGCGACCCGCAGGACCGGCTCGGGCAGGAGCGCGTCGAGGGCCATGGGCCCGGGGCCGGCAGCCAGCACGTCGCAGGCCCGGCGGATCCCGGTGTACCCGGTGCACCGGCAGAGGTTCCCCGCCGCACGCGCGCCGTGGATCGGCTCCCGACATCAGCGCCCACGTGAGCGCGACGACGAACCCCGGCGTGCAGAAGCCGCACTGCACGCCGCCGGCCTCGACCAGCGCGCGCTGGACGGGGCCGAGCTGGTGCCCGGCCAGGCCCTCGGCGGTGATGACGTGGCACCCGGCGACCATCGCCACGGTGGTCAGGCAGCTGTTGTGCAGCTCGTAGACGGGATCGAGCTGGTCCGGCGACGCTGGAGCCGACGAGGACCATGCAGCTGCCGCAGTCGCCGGTCCGGCACCCGGGCTTGGTGGCGGTGAGGTCGCACTCCTCGCGCAGGAGGTCCAGCAGCGTCGACCCGGCGGGTGCCGCGGTTCGCACCGCACGGTCATTGACGTGGACGATGGTGGCCACACCTCGACGCTAGACCTCGGGCCGGTGTGATCGCATGCCCGGGATGACCGTTCCCTCCCGGGGACGAACCCGACCATCAGGCCGAGGAGCTGGCGCCGTGGGGCGGACGGCTCTCAGGCGTCGGGGCGGGCGCCGTCGCCGCTCAGCCGGCCGCGCGCAGCACCGTGCACGCCCGCAGCGTGACCCACTTGGAGGGCGCGCCCTGGCGTTCGAAGTCCACCCAGGTCTTGCCGTGGTACGCGTAGCGGTTGAGCCACCGGCCATCCGCGTCCTGCTGGCTGAGCAGCCAGTCGTAGGAGGCCGCCAGCCGCTCATCGCGGGCGTGACCGAGCTCGGCCAGGGCCTCGAGGACCTGCAGCACGTCGGCCACGTACCCGGAGGGGAAGCCGAGCTTGAACCACGACGACGACGGCTTCGTGTTGCCCCAACCCATCGGGTAGTCCGCCTGCGCCGGGTCCCGGGAGAGCAGGAACTCGACGCCGACGTCGATCGCCGCCCGCACCTCGGGGGACCGCGCCGGCTCCGGGATCCGGGCCAGCGCCAGCATCTCCTTGGCCGCGCCCCACGCGCACGGGCAGCGCCTCGTTGGCGCCGCACGCGAACCCGGGCCCGGTCGTGCCCGAGGCGTAGTAGCGCGGGGCGTCCTGCCCGGTGATCGCCCGGGCAGCCCACGAGATCGCCGACTGGACCCGCGGATCGTCGAGGTGCCCGAACCCGATGAGCGCGCGCACGAGGTTGCCGTTCAGGCAGTGCAGGACGCTCGAGGGCGGGGGCGGGGCCTCCTTGTGCGAGCCGGAGCAGCCGAGTCCGCCGGAGGCTGTCGGCGTCATCCGCAGGACGTACTCGCACGCGCGCTGGACCCGCTCGTCGGCCGGGTCGGCCCCGAGCTGGTCGAGGAAGATCAGCGACCAGACGGTCCCGGTGTACTTGGGGGCGTAGCCGGGGCCGGGCTTGACCCACCACCCCTCGGGGGACTGCGCGGCCAGCGTGGCGGCGATGGGATCGGTGCGCATGGCCTGCAGCGCGGGCGCTGACCACGTCGGGATCGTCGGCCGGGCGATCCAGCAGCCGTTGGAGCGCGGCCGCCCGCACGGCCGGGGTCTGCGGGTCGAGCAGCCACGGCACCGGGTCTCCCCGGAGCCGATCGGTCCAGGTCATGCGTCCAGCATGGCACCGGGGCCCTGCCCACGGTCACGGCGGCGCCGGGGGCCACCCTCCCGCCGATCGCCCTGTGCCAGGAGTGACGAAGGGCCCTATCTGTCGGATGTTCGGCGGCCATAGTCTGGCGGGGCCGCCGTCGGAGGTGCCCATGGCAACTGGCACGATCCTGGATCTCCACGGCCTGCAGGCGCTCATCGACGCCCTGCGTGGTCGTGGCTACCGAGTCATTGGCCCGACGCCTCCGGGATGGGGCGCTGGTGCTGGCCGACATCACCTCGGTCGAGGACCTCCCCCGTGGGATCGGCGACGACCAGGCGGCCGGGCACTACCGCACCCGAGCCCGCGACGACGAGGCGCTCTTCGGGTTCGCGGCCACCGCGCAGTCCGCCAAGCCGGCGCTGTTCCCGCCCGATGAGCAGCTGTGGCGCGGCACCCGTGCGGGCGAGGGGTTCGAGGTGTCGCCGCGGGAGCCGGAGCCGGCGCCCGTCGCCCTGCTGGGGATCCGCGGCTGCGACCTCGCCGCGATCGGCATCCACGACACCGTCCTGCTGGGCCGGGGTGCGGTCGACGCGCACTACGCGACGCGGCGCGCGCACTCCTTCCTGATCGCGGTCACCTGCGCGACCCCGGCCGGGCACCTGCTTCTGCGCCTCGATGGGCACCGGGCCCAAGCCCGGCGAGGGTGCCGACCTGACGCTGACCGAGCTGCTGGACCCGCACCGCTTCCTCGTCGAGACCGGGACACCCGCGGGCGAGGAGGTCCTGGCTGAGCTGGCCGCCGAACCGGCGGCACAGGCGGACCTGGCGGCCGCCGATGCCGTCGTGGCCGGCGCCGTGGCCCACATGGGCCGCGACGATGCAGACCGACGACCTGCGCGACCTGCTCTACGCCAGCGCCGAGAGCCCCCGCTGGAACGACGTCGGCCGACGCGCTGCCTGGCGTGCACGAACTGCACGATGGTCTGCCCCACCTGCTTCTGCACGTCCGTCGAGGACGTCAGCGACCTGTCCGGCGACGTCGACGAGCGGCACCGGGTGTGGGACTCCTGCTTCTCGATGGAGTACTCGCGGCTGCACGGCGGCGCGGTGCGCACCTCGACCAGCGCCCGCTACCGGCAGTGGCTGACCCACAAGCTGGCGGCATGGACCGACCAGTTCGGGACGTCGCGGCTGCGTCGGCTGCGGGCGCTGCATCACCTGGTGCCCGGCGGGCATCGACCTGACCGCGGAGGTGGCGGCCCTGCGCGAGGACGCGACGCACCGGGAGACCACCCCGGCCAGCGCCGCCCTCTCGGGGCCGCCGGGAACCGCGCCCCGCACGGCCCAGCTCCGGCACCCGTCCGGCTCCGCCACACCCCTGACCCCGAGCACGGACCGCTAGGAGGACCCCATGCGCACCCTGGTCGAGTACCTCCCCGAGCACCCGTTCTTCGCCGGGCTCGACCCGGCCGCGATGGAGCTCGTCGTCGGCTGCGCGCAGAACGTGCACTTCAAGCGACGGCGACGTGCTGTTCCGCACCGGCGAGCCGGCCGAACACGTTCTACGTGATCCGACACGGCCGGGTCGCCCTGGACATCCACGACCCCCGCCGCGGGACGCATGGTCGTCGCCAGCCTCGGCGACGGCGAGGTCGCCGGCTGGTCGTGGCTCGTCCCGCCCTACCAGTGGATGTTCGACGCGCGCGCAGTCTCCCCGGTGAGCGCCGTGGCCCTCGACGGCGCATGCCTGCGCGGCAAGTGCGACCAGGACCCCGCGCTCGGCTACGCCCTGATGCAGCGGGTCTCGCACGTCATGTACGAGCGGCTGCAGGACGCCCGGATGCGCCTGCTCGACCTGTACGGGAGCCCCTCGTGAGCGTGGATGCAGCCACCGCGACGGCCGGCCACGACCTGCCGGTCGACCCGATGCTGCCCCGACCGTTCCAGATCATCGGCACGCACCTGGACACCCGCGACACCGTGACGCTGGCCCTCGAGCCGCTGGACGGCGTCCCCCTGGCGCACCGGGCCGGGCAGTTCACGATGCTGCACGCGTTCGGCGTCGGTGAGGTCCCGATCTCCATCTGCGGCGACCCGACCCGACCGGGTCCGCTGCTGCACACCATCCGCGACGTGGGCGCCGTCACCCACGCGCTGGTCACCGCGACCCCGGGCACGACCATCGGCGTCCGCGGGCCGTTCGGCACCGGCTGGGACGTCGCCGACGGCATGGGCGGGGACGTCGTGGTCGTGACCGGCGGGCATCGGCCTGGCACCCCTGCGACCGGCGATCCTCGAGGTGGTGTCGCGCCGAGCCGAGTACGGCCGGGTCGTCGCTGCTCTACGGCGCGCGCTCGCCCGAGGACATCCTGTTCGCCGAGGACATGGACGCGCTGGGCGCGGACCACGACATCGTCGTCGAGGTCACCGTCGACTACGGCCCGCCGACCTGGACCGGCCGGGTCGGGCTGGTCACCAACCTGGTCGCCCGCGCCGGATTCGACCCGCTGCACACGCTGGCGCTGGTCTGCGGACCCGAGGTGATGATGCGCTACGCGGCCACCGCGCTGGTCGCCCGCGGTGTGCGCCCGGAGCGGATCCGGCTGTCGATGGAGCGCAACATGAAGTGCGGCGTGGGCCTGTGCGGGCACTGCCAGCTGCGCGAGCTGTTCCTGTGCGTGGACGGCCCGGTGCTCGACTACGCCCGGCTGGCCCCCCTGATGGACATCCGGGAGATGTGATGACCGAGTCCCCGGCCGCCGTCCGCACGCCCGAAGCCGCCGCGCCCGAGCCCGCCGCGCTCGACGCCCGCTCCCGCGCCGCCCGACCCTCGCGGTCTGGAAGTTCGCCTCCTGCGACGGCTGCCAGCTCACCCTGCTCAACTGCGAGGACGAGCTGCTCGCGGTGGCCGAGCGGGTGCAGGTCGCCTACTTCCCGGAGGCCACCCGCGCGGTCGTCGCCGGCCCCTACGACATCAGCCTCGTCGAGGGCTCGATCACCACGCCCGGGCGACGCCGAGCGGATCCAGCAGGTGCGCGCCGCGTCGCGCACGCTGGTCACGATCGGGGCGTGCGCCACGAGCGGGGGCATCCAGGCGCTGCGCAACTTCGCCGACGTCGGGGAGTTCCTGTCGGTCGTCTACGCCCACCCGGCCTACCTGGCCACCCTGGACCGCTCGACCCCGATCTCCGCGCACGTCACCGTCGACTTCCAGCTGCGCGGCTGCCCGATCGACAAGCACCAGCTGCTCGAGGTGCTCGCCGCGATGCTGCAGGGCCGGCGCCCGCGGATCCCGTCGTACAGCGTCTGCGTCGAGTGCAAGCGCCGGGGCGACGGTGTGCGTCGCGGTGGCCGACGGGATGCCGTGCCTCGGACCGGTCACCCAGGCCGGGTGCGGCGCGCTGTGCCCGTCCTACCACCGCGGCTGCTACGGCTGCTTCGGCCCGCACGACACCCCGAACACCGCCTCCCTGGCCGAGCGGCTGCGCGCGCACGGGATGCCCGAGGTCGACGTGATGCGCTTCTTCCGGACGTTCAACGCCGGGTCCGAGCCGTTCCGGGTGCAGAGCCTGACCCACGAGGAGCGCAGCACCGTGACCCACAAGCTCACCTCCGGCAGCCACGTGCTCAGCGTCGAGACGCTGGCCCGCGTCGAGGGCGAGGGCGGCATGCACGTCCACGTCCAGGACGGCGAGGTGCTCGACGTGCACCTGCGCATCTTCGAGCCGCCGCGGTTCTTCGAGGCGTTCCTGCGCGGGCGGGCGTACACCGAGCCCCCGGACATCACCGCGCGGATCTGCGGGATCTGCCCGGTGGCCTACCAGTTCAGCGCGTGCCTGGCGATCGAGGACGCCTGCGGGGTGGTCGTCCCCGACGAGATCCGGCTGCTGCGCCGGCTGCTGTACTGCGGGGAGTGGATCGAGAGCCACGCGCTGCACATCTTCTTCCTGCACGCCCCCGACCTGCTCGGCTACGACGGCGCCATCGAGATGGCCCGCGACCACCGGGGCATCGTCGAGTCGGCGCTGCGGATGAAGCGCGCGGGCAACGAGCTGATGACGGTGGTCGGCGGCCGCTCCGTGCACCCGGTGAACGTCCGGGTCGGCGGCTTCCACCGGCTGCCCCGGCGCGACGAGCTGCTGGCCGATCCGCCCGGCGCTCGTGGCCGCCCGCGAGGAGGCCATCGCCGCGGTGCCGCTCGTGTCGGGCTTCGAGTTCCCCGAGTTCGAGCAGCCGTACCTGTACCTGTCGCTGGACTCCTCGAACGGCTACCCGCTGGAGTCCGGGCTCGCTGGTGACCTCGGCGGGGCTGAGCGCCCCGGTGTCGGCGTTCGGCGAGCACGTCGTCGAGCAGCACGTCGCGCACTCCAACGCCCTGCACTCGACCTTCGACGGCCAGCCGTACGTGGTCGGCCCGCTCGCGCGCTACTCGCTGAACTCCGCCGCGCTCTCGCCGCTGGCCCGCGAGGCCGCGGGGGTCGGCGGGCTCGGGGCCACCTGCCGCAACCCGTTCAAGTCGATCATCGTGCGGACCGTCGAGCTGATCCACGCCCTCGACGAGGCGATCGCGATCATCGACGGATGGCACGGGGCGCCCGGTCGCGGCCGTCGACGTGCCGGCCCGTGCGGGCGAGGGCCACGGCGCCACCGAGGCCCCGCGCGGCCTGCTCTACCACCGCTACCGGTTCGACGAGGCCGGCACGATCCTCGACGCGCAGATCGTCCCGCCGACCGCGCAGAACCAGCCGGCCATCGAGGCCGACCTGCGGGCGTTCGTCCAGGCCAACCTGCACCTGTCGCACGAGGAGCTGACCCGCCAGTGCGAGGTGGCGATCCGCACCTACGACCCCTGCATCTCGTGCGCCACCCACTTCCTGGACCTGACGGTGGAGCACATCTGATGTGCGCGGCCGACGGCGAGCGCCCGGATGTCCGGGTCCTCGTGGTCGGCCTCGGGTCACCGGACCGCGGCGACGACGCGGTGGGTCCCGCAGGTCGCGGCCGCGCTCGCGCGAGCGGTCTCCGACGCGCGGGCTGGTCGGCGTCCACGTCGTCGAGCATGAGGACCCGACCGCGCTCGTCGACCTGCTGGATCCCCACAGCGCCCGCGGGCGCGTGGGACGCGGTGGTCGTCATCGACGCCGTCCGCTCGGGGGCCGGCGCCCGGCGACGGTGACGGTCCTCGACGTGGGGCCCGACGGTCACGACCTCCGCTCGCTCGGGGCGCGCCTCGATCCGGGGCCGGCCGGGACGCACGGCTTCGGCCTGGCCGGGGCGATCGAGCTGGCCCGAGCCCTTGACCGGCTGCCCGCGCGACTGGTGGTGGTCGGGGTCGAGGCCGTCGGCTTCGAGCACGGCGCTCCACTCTCCGGGCCGGTCCGGGCGGCCATCCCCCGAGCGACGGACATCGCGCTGGCGATCGTCGAGGAGGCAGTGGCGACGATCCGCCCCGGGGCCGGAGGATGAGCCCCGGCGAGCAGTCGGCAGGTGCGGGTCGCCCCGGCCGCGGAGTCCCGGCGACGGGTGCCAGCGAGCCGCTCGAGCCGGTGCCGGCCCAGGGCCGGAACTGGTGCAGCCCGACCCCGAGCCGACTGGCGACCGGGGCCACGCCGGCCGCCCTGGCACACCCTCGAGGCCGCCGACGTCGTCATCGCCCTGGCCTCCGACGCGATCTCGGGCCTGGCCTCGGACTCGAGGCGGAGCGGCGCCTCGTCGAGTACGGCGCCAACGTCCTGCCCGTCGAACCCGGGCGCAGCGTCTGGCGGATGATCGTCGACCAGGTGGCGGACCCGATGATCGCGCTCCTGGTCGTCGCCGCGGTCATCTCCGGGATCGTGGGGGAGCCGGCGGACACGATCGTCATCACCGTCATCGTGCTGCTCAACGCCGTGATCGGCGTCGTCCAGGAACGCCGCGCCGAGCAGGCGATGGCCGCCCTGCGCGCCATGTCCGCACCCACCGCCGTCGTGGTCCGCGACGGGATCGAGCAGCAGGTCGATGCCGCCGGGCTGGTTCCCGGCGACCTGGTCGTCCTGCAGGACGGGGCCATCGTCCCCGCGGACCTCCGGCTGCTCTCCCTGGCCTCCCTGCGCATCGCCGAGGCCGCGCTGACCGGGGAGTCCCAGCCCGTCAGCAAGCGGGTCGAGCCGGTCACGGACCCGCACGCCCCCGTCGGCGACCGCCGCTCGATGGCCTTCCGCGGGACGTTCGTCGCGCAGGGTCGCGGGCGCGGCGTGGTCGTCGGCACCGGCACCCAGACCGAGCTCGGCGCCATCGCCGACCTGCTGATGACCGCCGACGTCGTCCGGACCCCGCTGCAGCGTCGGCTGTCGAGCTTCGGCGGCCGGATCGCGCTGGCCGTCGTCGCGCATCTGCGCCATCGTGTTCGTCACCGGACTGCTGCGCGGCGAGGACCCGGGGCTGATGTTCCTGACCGCGATCAGCCTCGCCGTGGCCGCCGTGCCGGAGGCCCTGCCCGCGGTCGTCGCCGTGACCCTCGCCCTGGGCGCGCGCCGCATGGCCCACCACAACGCGCTCGTGCGACGCCTGCCCGCGGTCGAGACCCTCGGGTCGGTCACCTGGATCTGCTCGGACAAGACCGGGACGCTGACCGAGAACCGGATGCGCGTCGAGGTGCTGGAGCCTGCCGGGGCGACCGACGTGGGACGCGCCGGTGGGACCGCGCTCCCACCGGACAGCGCGGCCGACGACGCCGCCCTGGCCGCGCTCCTCGACGTCCTCGTCCTGTGCAACGACGCGACCCTGGGGGACGGCGACACCCCGGCCACCGGCGATCCCACCGAGATCGCCCTGCTGGAGGCGGCGCGCGACCGCGGGGTCGATCCCGAGGAGCGCCGCGCGGCACGGCCGCGGATCGACGAGGTGCCCTTCGACTCGGGACGCAAGCTGATGGTGACGGTCCACGACGAACCGGGCGGCGGGCCTGCGCACCCTGGTCAAGGGCGCCCCGGAGGCGATCGTCGCGCGGTGCGCCCTCACCGGCGTCCGAGCGGGCCGCCGTGCTGGCGCACTGCGACGCCCTGGCTGCCCGGGGCCTGCGCGTCCTGGCCGCCGCCGCAGCGCGTCGATGACCCCGACGGGCCGCACACCGCCGGGTTGGGCCGCCCCGCCGGACATCCCGGCGCACCTCACGCTCCTCGGCGTGGTCGGCATGATCGACCCACCGCGGCAGGAGGCCCCCGCAGCCGTGGCCGAGTGCCGCGCGGCGGGGATCACCCCGGTGATGATCACCGGCGACCATCCCGGCCACCGCCGCCGCGATCGCCCGCCGCCTGGGCATCCTCGAGGCCGGCGACGACGAGGTGCTGACCGGATCGGCACTGAGCCAGCTGGACGACGCCGCAGCTCGCCGAGGTCGTCCGCCGCGTCCGCGTCTACGCCCGGGTGGATCCCGAGCAGAAGATCCGGATCGTGCGCGCCCTGCAGGCCGACGGCCAGAGCGTGGCGATGACCGGTGACGGGGTCAACGACGCCCCCGCCCTGCGGCAGGCCGAGATCGGCGTCGCCATGGGCGAGGGGGGCACGGACGTCGCCCGCGAGGCCGCGGACATGGTCCTGCTCGACGACCGGTTCGCCACCATCGTCACCGCCGTGCGCGAGGGCCGGCGGATCTACGACGACATCCGCAAGTTCATCCGGTACGCGCTGACCGGCAACACCGGCGAGATCTGGGTGGTGTTCCTCGCGCCGTTCCTGGGCATGCCGCTGCCGCTGCTGCCGATCCACATCCTCTGGGTGAACCTCATCACCGACGGCCTGCCCGGCCTGGCCCTGGCCGAGGAGCCCGCCGAGCGCGACGTGATGGCCCGGCCCCCGCGCCCCCCCGACGAGAGCATCTTCGCCCGGGGCCTGGGCATCCACGTCCTGTGGGTCGGAGCGCTCATCGCCGCCCTGACGCTGGGCACCCAGGCCTGGGCGCTGTCCGAGGACACCCGGCAGTGGCAGTCCATGGTGTTCACCGTCCTCGTGTTCTGCCAGCTCGTGCACTCGATGGCCATCCGCTCGGAGAGCCGGTCGCTGTTCGGGATGGGCCTGCTGACCAACCCCGCCCTGCTGGGCGCGATCGCCCTGTCAGTCGTGCTCCAGCTCGCGCTGCTCTACGTGCCGTGGTTGCAGGACATCTTCCGGACCACCGCCCTGACCCCGGCGCAGCTGGCTGTCGTCTTCGTCGTCCCCCTGGTGGTCCTGGTCGCGGTCGAGGTCGAGAAGCTGCTCGTGCGCCGGGGCGTGCTGCACTACGGCGAGGTGTCCGTCGGGCGCGGGCGGCCGCACGCCGGTCGGCCTGACGCGCCGACCGCCTCGCCGGTGCAGCGCCTGGCGCTCCACCGAGGCGGCGGCGACCGCGCCTACCGCTCGTCGCGATGGGCCCCGTCGGGCGCGACCGGGTCGGCGGCGGCGCGACGGTGGGCGAGAATTGACCCGTGAAGCCCCTGGACCCGCGCCTGCTGCAGCATGCGCACGCCACGCGCGGGTTCCTGCTGGCCTCGGTGGTGATCGGGACGGCCTCGGCGCTGCTGCTGGTCGCCCAGGCGTTCCTGATCGCCTCCGCGGTGACCGCGGCCTTCCAGGACGGCGCGACGGCTGCAGACCCCGGAGGTCCGGTCCGCCCTGGTGGCGCTGGTCGCGATCGCCGTGGCCCGCGCGGTGCTGGCATGGGCGTCCGAGGCGGTCGGGCACCGGTCGGCGGCCAGCGCCACCTCGCAGCTGCGGATGCAGGTGGTCGAGCGCGCGCTGCGCCTCGGACCGGCCTTCCTGGGCGGGCGCGGGGTGGGCGAGCTGACCACCCTCGTGACCCGCGGGGCCAGCGCCCTGGACACCTACTTCGCCCGGTACCTGCCCCAGCTCGTCCTGGCGGTCGTGGTGCCCGCTCATCGCCACCGTGGTCATCGTGACCCAGGACCCGCTGGCCGCGGTCATCATCGCGCTGACCGTGCCGATCATCCCGCTGTTCATGGTCCTCATCGGCCGGTACACGCAGGCCCGGGTCGACCGGCAGTGGGCGACCCTCGGGGTGCTGTCCGGGCACTTCCTCGACGTCGTCGCCGGCCTGCCCACGCTCAAGATCTTCAACCGGGCGAAGGCCCAGGTGGCGACGATCCGCGCGGTGGGCGACCAGTACCGGGCCAGCACCATGGGCGTGCTGCGGATCTCGTTCCTGTCGTCGCTCGTGCTCGAGCTGCTGGCCTCGCTGTCGGTGGCGATCATCGCCGTGTCCATCGGCCTGCGGCTGGTCGAGGGCACGATGGAGCTGTCCACCGGTCTGGCCGTGCTGATCCTGGCCCCTGAGGTCTACCTGCCACTGCGCCTGGTGGGCCAGCACTTCCACGCCGCCGCCGACGGGGTCGGTGCGGCCGAGCGGATGTTCGAGGTCCTCGAGGCCGACGCGCCGCCGCGCGGGGACCGAGGCGGTCGACGCAGCCACCGCCACGATCCGGGTGCGCGACCTCGGTGTGACGTTCGGCGACCGGGTCGCGGTCGCCGGGGCCTCGTTCGAGATCCTGCCCGGGCCGGGTCACCGCCGATCGTCGGGCCGTCGGGGTGCGGCAAGTCCACGATCCTGTCGGTGCTGCTCGGGCTGGTCGGGCCACCGACCGCCACGGTCGAGGGCGTGGTCGAGGTCGTGGACGGCGCCGGCAACGCCACCGCCCTGGCCGAGCTCGATCCCGCTGCCTGGCGGGCCCAGATCGGATGGGTGCCGCAGTCCCCCGCGATGCTGGGCGGAACCGTGGCCGACAACGTGCGCTTCGGCCGGGACGGCATTCGCGCGACGCCGACGTGGCCAGCGCCCTGCGCGCGGCCGGTCTCGATCCCGACGAGCTCGCCGAACGGGCTGGCGACGGCGATCACCGAGGGGGGCGCCGGGGTGTCGGTCGGGCAGGCCCGTCGCATCGGCGTCGCCCGGGCCCTGCTCGCCGACCCGGCGATCCTGCTCTTCGACGAGCCGACGGCAGCGCTGGACGGGACGCGCGAGGCCGAGGTCGGCGCCACCGTCGCCGACCTTGCCGCGCGCGGGCGGACCGTCGTGGTGGTCACCCATCGGCAGTCGCTGGTTGACCTCGCCGACGACGTGGTGGTCCTGGCCCCGGCTGAGGCGGGCGGCGCGGTCGGCCGGCGCGGGTCCGGCGACCGCGGCGCGGGCGCTGCGCCGGGCGTGCCGGGCGACGCGGCCACTCCGGACGGGGTGCCGCGAGCGCGCACCTCGCGCACGCGCCACGCGCCCGGACCGCGCCACGACCCGACCACCGCCCCTGCGCCGCCTGTGGCGGCTGGCTGACCCGGACCGCGCCCGGCTGGCGCTGGCCGCCCTGCTGGCGACCCTCTCCCTGGCGTGCGGGGTCGGCCTGCTCGCCGTGTCGGCGTGGCTGATCTCGCGGGCCTCCGAGCAGCCGCCGATCCTGTTCCTGCAGGTGGCGATCGTCTCGGTGCGCGCGTTCGGCATCTTCCGCGGCGTGTTCCGCTACGCCGAGCGGCTGGTCGGTCACGACGCGGCGTTCCGCAGCCTGACCCGGATCCGCGTCGGCGTCTACGAGCGGCTCGAGCGGCTGTCTCCCGCGGGCCTGGGCGCCTACCGGCAGGGCGACCTCATGGCGCGGCTCGTCGGCGACGTGGACTCCTCCGTGGACCTCATCGTGCGCGTCGTGCTGCCGGTCATCTCCGGCCTCCTGGCCGGTGGGCTCGCCGTGGCGATCGGGGCGGCGATCCTGCCGTCGGCGGGCCTTGCCCTGCTGGCCATGGTGATCGTCGTCGGGGTGCTGTCCCCGTGGCTGACCGGTCGGATCGGCGCCCAGGCCCAGCAGGTCCCGCGCGGCAGCCGAGGGCCGGCTGTCGGCCCAGGTCGTCACCAGCCTGTCCGCGGCACCCGAGCTGCTCGCCTACGGCGCCGTCGACGCGGCGGTGGCAGGGATCGCCCGCGCAGACGCGGAGCTGACCGCCCTCGACCGCCGGTCGGCGACCGCGTCGGGGCTCGGCGGAGCCCTCAGCGCCCTGGCGACCGGGCTGACCGTCGTGGCCTGCATCGCCCTGGGCGTGACGGCCGTCGGCGACGGGCAGGTCGACGGCGTCTGGCTGGCCACCCTCGTCCTGCTTCCGCTGGCGATCGCCGACGTCCTGTCCGGCATGCCCGCCGCCGCGCTGGCGACGGCGCCCGGTGACGGGTGCCGCCGAGCGGATCTTCGAGGTGATCGACGCCCCGGACCCGGTGCCGCGCCGGCGCCGCGGCCCAGCGCGCCGACCCGGCCGCGCCACGCGTCGCCGGCGCCGCGCGCCGGACACCGCCCTGACCCTCGCCGGAGTCTGCCGCCCGCTACCCCCGCGCCGACTCCGACGCGGTCAGCCGGGATCGACCTCGACCTGCCCCCCGGTCGCCGGATCGCCCTGGTGGGCCCGAGCGGATCGGGCAAGTCCACGATCGCCGCGGTCCTGCTGCGCCTGCTCGACCACCGCACCGGGAGCTACCAGCTCGCCGGCCAGGACGTCCGCGACCTCGGCGAGGACGGGGTCCGCGAGGCCATGGTCGCCGTCGACCAGAAGGCCCACCTCTTCGACACCACCATCGAGGAGAACCTGCGACTGGCCAACCGCGAGGCCGACGCCGAGCAGATGCGCGCCGCCGTCGAGGGCGCCCAGCTCGACGGCTGGATCGACAGCCTCCCGGCCGGGATGGCCACCCGCGTGGGCGCCCACGGCTCGGCCGTGTCCGGCGGTCAGGCCCAGCGGATCGCCCTGGCCCGGGTGCTGCTGGCCGACCGGCCGATCGTGGTCCTCGACGAGCCCGGCGAGCACCTCGACCCGGACATGGCCGACCAGGTGACGGCGGCGGCGCTGAGCTCCACCGCGGGGCGCTCCGTCGTCCTGATCACCCACCGGATGGCCCACACTGGGGACTGTGACGAGGTTGTCGTGCTGAGCCAGGGACAGGTCGTGCAGCGCGGCACGCCCGAGGAGCTGGCCGGCGCCGAGGGCTGGTACGCCGAGGCCGCCGCCCGCGAGGAGGGCAGCACGCTGGACCCGAAGGAGCCCACGGATGGCTGATGCACACGAGCGCGGGCTCTTCAGCGCGGTCGTCGCGGTGGCCGCGGGCCTGGAGCTGGGGGCGACCCTGCGGCGCATCGTGCAGTCGGCTGTCGACCTCGTCGACGCCTCGTACGGAGCGCTGGGGGTGCTCGGCCCGGATGGGGACCTGACGGAGTTCGTCCACGTCGGCATCGACCAGGCCGCCCAGGCCGTGATCGGCGACCTGCCCCGGGGGCGTGGAATCCTGGGGCTGCTCGTCAACCACCCGGTCCCGATCCGGCTCGACGACATGACCAGCCACCCGTCGGCCGTCGGGTTCCCGCCCGGTCATCCGCGGATGAAGTCCTTCCTGGGCGTGCCGGTGAAGGTGCGCGGGCAGGTGTTCGGCAACCTCTACCTCACCGACAAGCGGGGAGCCGAGGGCTTCAGCACCGCCGACGAGCGGATCGTGACCGCACTGGCCGCAGCCGCCGGGGTGGCCATCGACAACGCCCGCCTCTACGAGCGCTCCGTGATGCGCGAGCGCTGGCAGGCCGCCGTCGCCCACATGCATGGGGCGGTGCTGGAGGGGGCTGATGCCGGCGAGGTGCTGCAGATCGGCACGACGCGCGCCGCCGAGCTCGTGCACGCCCGGGCGGGGATCGTGGCCCTGCCGTCACCGGCCGGCGTCCTCCGGGTGGAGATCGTGATCAGCGACCTGGAGCCCGGCGCACGGGCGTCGCGCTGGCGCGTCGGTGCCGCTGATGTGCCCACCGACGACACCGGACTGGCCCGCTGGCGGGGGGCCGCCGTGGACCCTGACGGCCCGATCGCACGCTGCTTCGCGACCGGCGAGGCGGCCGAGGGCGTCGAGCGCCTCGTGGGCCCGGCGGAGTCCCCCGATGGGCGACCGGCCGACGAGATCCCGGTCCTCGCGCTGCCCCTGCGGACCCCGGATGACGTGCTCGGTGTCCTGGCACTGGTTCCGCGCCCGGGCGCGACCCTGACCTCCGAGCAGCGCGAGCTGGCCTACAACTGCGCGGGCCAGGCGGCGCTCGCGCTCATGCTCGCGCGCGGCCGGCGGGAGAAGGAGCGGATCGTCCTGCTCGAGGAGCGCGACCGGATCGCCCGGGACCTGCACGACCTGGTGATCCAGCGCCTGTTCGCCACCGGGATCTCGCTGTCGGGTGCCGCACGCGTCGCCGACACCCCCCAGCCCGTCGTCGACCG
Source organism: uncultured Actinomycetes bacterium (assembly GCA_963812395.1). GTDB lineage: Bacteria > Actinomycetota > Actinomycetes > S36-B12 > CAIYMF01 > Prado023. The sequence goes on along the minus strand of CAWEVG010000039.1, from coordinate 142,871 downwards.
GCTCGAGTCGGCCGTGGATGCCCTGGACACCACGGTCAAGGAGATCCGGGCGACCATCTTCGAGCTGCACCAGCCGGTCGGTCACGCCGTCGGTGGGGTGCGCGGCCGGATCCTCGAGGAGGCTGCGGCGGCCGCCGTGGTCCTCGGCCACGCCCCGTCCACGCGCTTCACCGGGGCGGTGGATGCGCTGGTCGACGACTCCCTGGCCGGTGACCTCCTCGGGGCGCTGCGCGAGGCGTTGGCGAACGTGGCCAAGCACGCGCAGGCCGATCGGGTGGAGGTGCTCGTGGCGGTCGAGAACGACGCGGTGCTGCTGCAGGTCACCGACGACGGGGTCGGCGTCCCCGAGGAGCTCAGCCGGCGCTCCGGGCTGCTCAACCTGGCCGAGAGGGCAGCCCGTTACGGCGGCTCCTGCACGATCACCCCCGGCGCGTCCGGCGGGTCCGTGCTCAGCTGGCGGGTACCCCTGGACTGAGCCCCGGTGCTGAGCCGGGCGGTCGCCGCGTGTGGTGCGTGGCGCGCATCCCGCGCATGGTCGAGGCCCCGACCCCCTGAACGGGGAGCCGGGGCCTCGGTCGTGCGTCACCAGGTCCGCGGACCTCCGCGGATCAGGCAGGCACCTCGTCGAGGATGCCCTTCTCCGGATCGACGATGTCGTCAGCGGACACGCGCTTGCGGAACACCCAGTAGGTCCACGACTGGTAGGCCAGGACGATCGGCACGAAGATCACCGCGACCCAGGTCATGATCGTCAGCGTGTAGTGCGTCGACGAGGCGTTGGTCGTCGTCAGCGAGGGCTCGCCGCCGTTGATGTTCGGCATCACGTGCGGGAAGAGCATCCCGAACAGCGCCACGACGGCCAGGCCGATGGTCACCGCGCTGAAGATGAACGCCCAGCCCTCGGAGCGCTTCATGTGCATGAGCAGCGCGACCACCCAGGAGACAGCCGCCAGCAGCACCGGGATCCAGGTCCAGGCCTTGTCGGAGTACGCGAGCTGCGCCCAGATCAGGAACGCCACGGCGAGCACGGCCGCCACGAGCGCCGGTCCGGATGCCCACCTGGTGGGCCCGGTCGCGGATCGTGCCCGAGGTCTTGAGGCTCAGGAACACCGCGCCGTGGGTCAGGAAGATCGCCACGAACGTGAGCCCGCCGAGCAGCGAGAACGGGTTGAGCAGGTTGAAGAACCCGCCGTCGTACTCGACGTTGCCGTTCAGCTCCTTGAGCGGCACGCCGCGCACGATGTTGGCGAACGCCACGCCCCACAGCAGCGCGGGGATCGCGGAGCCGACCACGATGGCCGCGTCCCAGCGGGCTCGCCACGAGCCGCCGGAGCGCTTGCTGCGGTACTCGAAGGCCACGCCACGCAGGATCAGCCCCACGAGGATGAGGAACAGCGGCAGGTAGAAGCCGCTGAACAGCGTGGCGTACCACTCCGGGAACGCCGCGAAGGTGGCGCCACCTGCGACGAGCACCCACACCTCGTTGCCGTCCCAGAGCGGGCCGAGCGTCGTGACGATCGCGCGGCGCTCGGCCTCGTTCTTGCCGATCACGGGCAGGAGCATGCCCACGCCGAAGTCGAAGCCCTCGAGGACGAAGTACCCGATCCACAGGACCGCGATCAGGATGAACCAGACGGTTGTCAGTTCCATGACAGTTCCTCTCGGGGCGTCAGTAGGAGATCGTCAGCGGGGCGTCGAGCTCGCGGTCGACGAACGGGTCGACCACCGCCTCGGGTGGGCCCTGCTTGACCGTGCGCACGATCAGGCCGATCTCGATGACGGCCAGGACTGCGTACAGGAGGGTGAAGCCGACCAGGGAGACCCAGACCTGGAAGCTCGACACGACGGCCGAGACGCCCGCGGCGGTGGTCATCAGGCCGAAGACGATCCAGGGCTGGCGACCCATCTCGGTGAAGATCCAGCCGAAGCTCGCGGCGAACAGCGGGAGCAGCGGGAGGGTGAGCGCGATGCGAGCCGCCCACTTGCTGCGCGGTCGACGGTCACCGCGGTAGGCCCAGAGCGCCCAGAGCGCGTACAGCGCTGCGAGGAACCCGAGTCCCATCATCAGGCGGAACGTCCAGTAGGTCACCGGGATGTTCGGGGCGAAGTTCGTCAGGCCGGTGGAGGCGTAGGTCTGGGCGTACTCCTCGTTGAGGTTGTTGATGCCCTTGACCTCGCCGTCCCAGTCACCCGTGGCCAGGAAGCTCAGCAGCTTCGGGACCGTGATGGAGAAGACCTCCTCGGACCCGTCGAGGGTCCCGATGGTGAACAGGGAGAAGTCAGCCGGCTGCGAGGTCTCGTAGAGGGCCTCAGCGGAGGCCATCTTCATGGGCTGCTGCTCGGTCATGATCTTGCCGTCGATGTCGCCGGAGAACGACAACGAGGGCCGCGGCGATCACCGTGGTGATCAGGCCCAGCTTCATCGTGGACCTCGCGACGTCCGCGCCGCGGTCCTTGACCAGCAGCCAGATCGAGATGCCTGCGACCAGGGAGCCGGCGACCATGAACGAGGACGACAGCGTGTGCACGAAGGCGATGACGGCGGTGTTCTGGGTCAGCACGGCGGCGAAGTCGGTCAGCTCGGCGCGGTTGGTGACCGGGTTGAACTCGTAGCCGACCGGGTGCTGCATCCACGAGTTGGCGGCCAGGATGAAGTAGGCCGAGAGCATCGTGCCCAGGGAGGCCAGCCAGATCGTGGCCAGGTGCAGCTTCTTGGGCAGGCGGTCCCAGCCGAAGATCCACAGGCCCAGGAACGTCGACTCCAGGAAGAACGCCAGCAGGCCCTCGACAGCCAGCGGGGCGCCGAAGATGTCGCCGACGAACCGGGAGTAGGTCGCTCCAGTTCATCCCGAACTGGAACTCCTGCACGATGCCCGGTGACCACGCCCATCGCGAAGTTGATCAGGAAGATCTTGCCGAAGAACTTCGTGGCGCGCAGCCACTTCTCGTCACCGCTGCGGACCCACTGCGGTCTGCATGATGGCGACCAGCCAGCTCAGCCCGAGGGTGATCGGCACGAAGAAGAAGTGGTACACCGTGGTGATACCGAACTGCCATCGGGCAAGGTCCAAGACGTCCATGGGCATCCTCGTCTGCACAGACCGGCCAGAGCGGCGCAGTCGTCGTCAGCCTCCCACCACCGGAGGGCGGCAGATGCCGACCATCGCCCGTAACTTCCGGGACCTTGGTCCCGTTTAGCCCGGTTCATAGGTCATACCCCGGCGGGTATGATCTGGATCACACCCGGATCAGCCGGGATCGCCGATGACGTGGGCGATCGCGCCGATCGCCGGCGGGGCCCGCGAACGAGGACTACAGCGGTGGCTCGGGGGTGTCGTCCGGGAACACCGAGACGTCCTCGGGCACCGTCGCCGACAAGCGCGCGACCTCCTCGTCGCTGAGCTCGATGGCCGCCGCGGCCGCGGACGCGCGGGCTGTCGCGGGCCGCGTCGAGCCTGGGATCGGGATCACCTGCGGGCCGAGGGCCAGCAGCCAGGCGAGCGCGACCTGCTGGGCCGAGATCCCGCGCTCTGCTGCCACCTCGGCGAACGTGGCGTACCGCGAGCCCAGCTCGCCGGCCTGGGAGGCCCCGCCCAGCGGGGACCACGCCAGGAACGCGATCCCGCGCTCGATGCAGCGCGCCAGCACGTCGGCGTCGGCCCGGTATCGCGCCGAGAACTCGTTCTGCACCGCGGCGATCCCGCCCTCGTCGGGCCCGCCGACGAGCTCCAGGGCACGGTCGAGCATCGCCAGCGTGACGTTGGACAGCCCGATGTGACTGGCGATCCCGTCGGACTTCACCGCAGCCAGGCCGCCGACCTGCTCGGCGAAGGGGACCGTCGGGTCGGCACGGTGCAGGAAGTACAGGTCGATCACGTCGACGCCGAGCCGCTGGGCGGAGGCGCGGGCGGCCGCCCCCAGGGCCGCCGGGGTGCCGGCGCGGCCCCACAGGTCACCGTCCGGGCCCGGGAGCCCGGGTGATCCCGCCCTTGGTCGCGATCACGATCCGGGCCCGGTCGCCCTCCGACCCGGCCCACGAGCGCACCGCCTCGCCGACGAGCACCTCGTTGTGGCCGAAGTGCTCCCCGTCGGGGGCGTAGATGTCGGCGGTGTCCACCAGCGTCACGCCGCTGTCCAGGGCCGCGTGCACGGTCGCCAGCGCGCGTGGACGCTCGGCCAGCATCGCCGGGATCCGACAGGGGCATGGCGCCCAGCCCGATGGGATGCACGGACAGGTCTGCGATGCGCCGGGTGCTCATGGGCCGAGCCTGCCACGGAACCGGGCATCGTTTCCCACTAGCCTGAAACCCATGACGCTGCGGCACCGGGTGATCGCCGTCGCCCTCGCGGCGCTGGCCATCATCGCCGTGCTCGGCGCGCAGCTGGTCCTGCGGTACGCCGACACCCAGCGAAGCGTGTCCGAGGTCGTCGACACGCTCGCCCCCGCCAGCACCGCCGTGGCCGACCTCAATGAGGACGTCAACAACATGGAGCGCCGGCTGCGCATCTACGTGTCCTCGGACTCGATGGGCATGGGACTGCTGTACCGGGCGGCTGTGGTGTCCGCGCAGTCGAACCTCGAGGAGCTGCGCACCCTGCTCGAGGGGCGTGAGCCGGACAGCACGCTGGTCGAGGACGTGGACTCGGACCTCGCGGCGTGGCTGGCGACCGTGGGCGACCCCGTGACCTCGGCGATGGACGACGGCGAGCGGAAGGTCGCCCAGGGGATCCTCGACTCCCCGCAGTCCCAGTCCGCCTACGTCCAGCTGACCTCCGACACGTTCCGGTTGTCGACGCTCCTCACCCGCCAGCAGAAGGAGACCCTGGACGACCTCGCCGCGGCCGCCACGCCGGCTGGCATGGACCCTCGGAGCGGCCCTGGTCGTGCTGCTCCTGCTGCCGCTGGCCACCTACGTCGCGGTCCGTCGGCACGTGCTCAAGCCCGATCGCTGCCGCTGCGCGAGCAGCTGCCGGGAGGCGGCCACACCCGGCCACCACGACGCCGTGATCGTGCCCGGTCGGTCCGCCGGAGCTGCGCGACCTCGGTGCGGACGCCGAGGCCCTGCGCCGCGCGCTGGTCCACGAGATCGACGAGGCCACCGCCGCCCGGGAGGCCCTCGAGCAGGAGGGCCCGGTCGTCGAGGCGATCCGCCGGGAGCTGGCCGCCCGCACGGAGGCCACCCCGCTGGGCGTGACCATCGCGGGGGTGCTGCGCCCGGCCGAGGGGGTGCTGGCCGGGGACTTCTGGGACCGGATCCCGCTGACCGACGGCCGCGCCGCCGCCGTGATCTGCGACGTCTCCGGGCACGGTCCGCGCGCGGGGATCGTGGCCATGCGGCTCAAGACCTCCATCACCCTGGGACTGGTCGCCGGCCAGGACCCGCCGCAGATCCTGCACCGGGCGTGCGACGCGTTCGCCGACGAGCCCGGGCGGTTCGCGACCGCCGTCATCCTGATCGCCGACGCGGGCACGGGCGAGGTCCAGTGGGTCAACGCCGGGCACCCGGCGCCACGGATCATCCGGGCCGACGGCACGATCGTGCGGCTGGGCACCACCGGTCCGATGATCAGCTGGCTGGGCGGTACCTGGTCGATGAGCACCGAGCGACCTCCACCCCGCCGACGTCGTCCTGGCGTTCACCGACGGGATCCTCGAGAGCCGTGACCTGGCGGGCGAGGAGCTGGGCGACGACGACCTGGACACCCACCTGCGCACGGCCGCCGAGGCGGGGAACGACCCCGCCGAGGTCATCGCCCAGGTGCTGGCCACAGTGCGCGAGCGCGCCGACGACCTGGGCCGCGACGACGTGACGCTGGTCGCCCTGCGCCTTGACCCCCAACCGAGCCCGAGGATCCCCGAACCCCGCCGGTAGACCGGCCCGTGGCCTACTCGAGGAAGCCGCCGGACTGGTGGGCCCAGAGGCCGGCGTAGACCCCGCCCACAGCGAGCAGCTCGGCGTGCGAGCCCTGCTCGACGATCCGGCCGTCGGCCAGGACCACGATCCGGTCCATCGCCTGGACGGTGCTCAACCGGTGGGCGATGACGATCGTCGTGCGCCCCTTCATGGCCTCGGCCAGGGCGGCCTGGATGTGGACCTCGCTCTCGCTGTCCAGCGCCGAGGTGGCCTCGTCGAGGACCAGGAGGTTGGCGTCCTTGAGCACTGCCCTCGCGATCGCGATCCGCTGGCGCTGTCCCCCGGACAGCTTCACGCCCCGCTCGCCGACCGTCGTGTCGTACCCCGAGGGCAGCTTCGCGATGAACTCGTCGGCGCTGGCCTTCACCGCGGCAGAGCGGACCAGCTCCGGCGTTGCGCCGGGTCGGCCGTAGGCGATGTTGTCCGCGATCGACCGATGGAACAGCAGCGGCTCCTGGGCGACGTAGGCGATCGAACGGCGCAGCGAGGCCTGGGTGACATCGCGCAGGTCCTGGCCGTCGATGCGGATGGCGCCGGAGTCGACGTCGGAGAACCGCAGGAGCAGACGGGTCAGCGTCGTCTTGCCGCTGCCCGAGTGCCCGACCAGCCCGATCTTCTCGCCCGGTGCGATCCTCAGGGTGAAGTCCTCGAACAGGGAGTCGTCGCCGGCCCCGTCGTGGGTGAAGGTGACGTGGTCGAACTCGACGGCCCCGGGACCACGCCGGAAGTCGACATCGGTGTTGTCCGAGCACGGCGGGCGGGATGCCGAGGATCTCGACCATGTCGTGGGCGTCGCCCATGACGCGGTTGTAGTTGCGCATGACCTGGGTGATCTCCCACAGCTGGTCGGTCACCGTCAGGGTGTAGGTCGTGGCCAGGTACACCGCCGCCACCGACAGGTACTTCTGCTCGGAGGCGACGACGGCGGCCAGCACCGCACCGGTGTTCATGATCGCGATCACCGCGGAGAAGCCCGACGAGTAGCCGAGGAACGCCCGCATCACGTTCAACGAGTTCGTGCGCCACTGGCCGGCAGCCAACCGGGCGCCGGCGTTCTCGGTGGCCTCGGCGCCGGCAGCCTTGACCGCGGAGATGTTGCTCATCACGTCGGCGAGGAAGCCTGTCATGTGCGTGGAGGACTGCGCCTCCACCACGTTGAGGCGCTCCATCGTGCGCGCCGAGTAGCACGACGAAGCCGCCGAAGACCACCGTCATCACCAGCAGGAACACCGAGTACCACGGGCAGGATGAACGCCGTGATGACCACGGCCGCCACGACGGTCGTCAGGACGGGGATCACCTGCCACACGACCGTGTCCCAGAACATCTCGAAGGCACCGGTGAACTTGTTGGTCTGGGAGACCAACGAGCCGGAGAACCGGTCGGAGTGGAATCCCAGGCTCTGGCGGGTCAGGTGGTCGAACACGCGCTGGTAGAGACGCTTCATGGCCATGACCTCGAAGGACCAGGCCGCGTACAGCGCGATCCGCCAGCCCACGACCTGGCCGAGGAACTGCGAGAGCCCGTACGCCAGCACGAGCGGCCATCCGGACTCCCAGGTCACGGTTCCGTCCTGCACCTGCGTGAGCAACAGCGAGATGACGTAGGGACCGACGAAGCGCGCGAACAGGACGGTGATGACCGGGACCACCAGCGAGATGCCCAGGCGCCACGGGAACTCCGCGGCGGCCGACCAGTACAGCGTCAGGGTCTGCCTGGTCAGGGCCTTCTTGCGCGTCGGGTCGGCGGCGGCCGCGGCCGTGGCGGCGAGGTCGTCCGTGGGGTCGACGCTGGGGCCGGCGGGGTCGGGGATGGGGTCGGCGGGGTCCGGCTCGGCGAGGGGCCGCTCGCCGGGCGCGGCGAACCCGGCGACCGGGCTCCCGGCCGCCTCAGGCTCGAATTCCGCCGAGGGCATCGGACAAGCATGGACCCACACCGCCCCCGGGGCCAAGAACACCTCCGCCGGCCGGTGGCCCCGACTCCCGAGCGCTACTCCGCGCCGGCGAACCCGTTCTGCCGCCATGCCTCGTAGACCATGACGGCGACGGCGTTGGACAGGTTCAACGAGCGGTTCCCGGGCAGCATCGGCAGCCGCAGCCGCCGGTCCGGGCCGAACGTGTCGAGCACGTCGGCGGGCAGGCCAGTCGGCTCGGGGCCGAACAGGAACACATCGCCGGGCTCGAGCGCGACCTCGTGCGGTCGGGTGCCGCCGCGTGCGGTGGTGGCGAACCAGCGCCGGTCGGCCAACGCCTCGCGGGCAGCGGCGAGGCTGGGGTGGACCGTCACCACCGCCATGTCGTGGTAGTCCAGCCCGGCGCGGCGCACCCGGGCCTCATCGAGGACGAAGCCCAGCGGCTCGACGAGGTGCAGGCGGCACCCGGTGTTGGCGCACAGCCGGATCACGTTGCCCGTGTTGGGCGGGATGCGCGGGGAGAACAGGACGACGTCGAACACGGCAGCGGGGCTCGCAGCTCAGGACTCGGGGTTGACGATCAGCCAGTCGCGCAGGTTGCCCGTCTTGTCCTTGCCCGCATCGTCGAAGAGGAAGGCGATGTCGGTGGTGTCGTTGTTCCACCGGACTCCCGTGCCCGCGTAGAAGAAGCGGTCGTCCTGGCTGCCGTCCGGGGCCACTCCGCGCTCTCCCGAGCTGGAGAAGACCACGACATAGTCGTCAGCGCGCACCACAGCCCCCTTGGGGAAGAAGTAGGCGTTCAGCGGGGAGGTGTCCTGCACCATCCAGCCGCGCAGGTCGATGTCGTGGTCGGAGCCGTTGTAGATCATGACGAACTCGGCGTCGGCGCCGTGGCCGGGCCCATCGGCGACCACCTCCAGCGACAGGTGCTCCAGGTCCGCCGCGGACCCGCTCGAACCGCACGCGGTCGGGTCGAACACGCCGAGCTGCTTCTGGGACGCCGTCAGGGCCAGTGCCATGTACTGCTCGTTGTGGACGTCCTCGCCGATGAAGGGGAAGGGGAAGACGACTCCGCGTGAGAGCAGGCCGGGGGCGATGTCGACCCACTCGCCGTCGACCTCGACGTGGACGGTCCGCTTGATCCGCCAGACCCCCGTGGGCGCATTGCCCGAGGTCTCCTTGCGGCTGGTCAACCGGACCTCCGTGCCCTCGGGCAGGATCTCCTTGAGGGCGGCCTTCGCCTCCTTGCCCCCGCACCAGGAGGACTCCGGAGCCTGTATCCCGACCACCCGGACGCGCATCAGCCCGGTCTCGGTCGTCATGTCGAAGGTGTCCCCATCCAGGACGGTCGCGACCACGCCCGACTCGCGCCACTGCTCCTTGGTGGGACGCGCCTCAGCCGAGGGGATGGCGATGGTCACGAGGAGGGCGGCGAGGGCGACCGCGAGCACGCGCCTCATGGTGTCGCCTTCGGGGTCGTCCCCGCCTGGGCGACCTCGTCCCGGGCCCTGGCAAGGCGCTTGGTGAGAACGGCCAGCTCGTGGCGGAGCCGCTGGGCCTGCGACCTCGCCTTGGCCAATGCCGCAATGACGCGCGGCTTCTCCGCGCTGAGGGCGGCGAGCTGCTCCCTGGCTGCGGCCCGCTCCGTCCTGGCTGCGGCCAGGTGCTCGTCAGCCTCCTTGGCAGCGGCGCTGGCCCGGGCCATCCGGTCATCGGCCTGGGTGCGGGCGGTCGACGCAGCGGACAGCACGGCGTCGGCCGCCTTGAGCAGCGTGGCCGCGTCGGACGCCTCCTGCTTCGCCTGCATCGCGCGCGCTCGGCCCGCGCGGTCAGCGATCGCTGCCATCTGCCAGGCGGTGAACGCCGACGCGTAGGCCTTCCCCTGGGACTTGTCGACCTTCGCTGCGGCCCGCTTCACCACTGAGCGCGCCGATTCGGCCTGGCTGGTCACGTCCTCGAGGCGCACGCGGGCGGCCTCATCCACCGTGGCGGCCGCGTCGAACTCGGCTGTCGCGGCCGCCTGCGCCGCCACCGCCGCGTCCTGGGCGGACTTCGCCTGCGCCTGCTCCGTGCCGGTGGACGCCACCTCCGTGGCAGCCTCCTTCACGGCAGCCACGGCAGCCGAGCGCCTCGCGCGGGCAGCCGTGATCTCCGGACCCACCTGGCCTCGGCGGGCAGTGAGCGAGACGACCTCGGCCTCGGCGGCATCGAGTCGGGCTTGGGTGTCTGCGATCTGCGCCACCAGCGAATCCAGTCGCTGGGCCGGCGACGGCCTGCTCCCGGTGGTCGCGAGCATCGTGGTCGCGAGCTGCCTGCGTCACGGGATCCGCTGGCCCGGCTGACGCGTTGGCGACAACCAGGATGGCTGGGTCGGCGACAGGACGCGCGGCGCTCGGGGTCCCGGCACCGAGCGCGCCGGTCGTCAGCAGCGCAGCCGAGGCAAGGACGGCGAGGGCGCCCCGCGCAGGGGCCCACCGCCGTGCATGCGCGCGCGCCGGGGGGAGGACGCCTCCCACCCCCCGGCGGGCAAACCACGCCGCGTCCACACGTGTGAGAGTAGCCCCGGTCAGCCCGGGTGGGAACCCCACGAAGCCGTCAGATCCGGACGATCCGGTCAGGTCAGCTCGGTGATGGCGAAGTGCGTGAGCGCGTCGCGGACGTAGGTCGCCCCCTCGGTCCCGCCGTAGTTGGCGGCGAACCGCTCGTCGGCGACGTACATGTCGGCCAGGCCGGCCAACTGGTCGGCGTTCGGGGGCTTGTTGCCCCATCCGGCGGCGATCCAGGCGTGGTGACGCCGGGCCAGACGCCTGCGCCTGCGCGCCGTCGACCGGAGCCCCTGCCGCCCGCAGCTCGGCCCAGGCCGCTGCGATCGCGGCGTGCTCGTCCTTGAACGCCTGCTGGCCCTGGGGGCCGAGCCCGCGCCACCAGCGGTCGCTGTCGGCGTAGGCCTGCGCGCCCCAGCGCGCCTCGACCTCCTCCTTGTACTGCGTGTGGTCGAACCCGTCGAGCATGTCGCTGGCCATGATCGGTTCCTCCTCCTCGATGCTCCTGATCGTGCGCTCGACACTGGCGATCTGCCGGGCGAGCCGTTCGGACTCCGCGCGCAGCCACTCCAGGTGGGCCTGCAGCGCGGAGGTGTCATCGGCGGCGTCGAGGACCTCCCCGATGGCCGCCACGCCCAGCCCCAGCTGGCGCAGCATCAGGATCCGCTGCAGCCGGGTCAGGGCGGCGGTGTCGTAGTAGCGGTAGCCGTTGGCCCCGATCCGGGACGGCTCGAGCAGCCCGACCTCGCCGTAGTGGCGCAGCGTGCGACTCGTGGTGCCGGCCAGCCGGGCGACCTCGGCGATCCCGTACTCGACCTCCAGCGTCGCTCGGGGCTCCGCCGCTCCACCGTCGTGGGGCTCCTCCACCCTGCCCGCCGCGTCCACCGTTCCTGCGCTGCCCATTGCGTCCACCTCCTCGCGCTTCGTCACAGGCTCCGCCGTTCCTCAGGGCACCACCGTAGAAGTTGACGTCACGTCAATGTCAACCCCCGCCACTCGGACGTCGCTCCAGATCAGGGCGCCCCATCCCGGATCCGCTCCCGACTGGACGATCTGCTCCCGTTCGGATGGGAGCGGATCGTCGGGATGGGAGCAGATCGTCGGACTGGGGCGGATCGCCGGGACGGGGTGGGCGTTCAGCCGCCGAGGGCCAGCTTCAGTGCGTATCCGGCGACGATCGCGTACCCCGTCAGGGAGACGCCGATCCGCACCCGCTCGGACATCCGGGACCCGGCGGTCCCCCCGCCGATCGCCAGCACCAGCTGCCACGCCAACGATCCGAGGAAGACCCCGACGGCGAACGCCGCACCTGCCCCGGAACCGGACAGGCGCTGCGAGAGACCCGCGGTCAGGGCGGTGAAGTAGACGGCGGTCATGGGGTTGATCGCTGTCAGCCCGACGAACCTGAGGAACGTCCTGCGGTACCCGACCGGGAGCTCGGACACGGCTGACGTGTCGGGGACCGCGGGGACGCGCACGCTGCGCAGGAGGTCGCGAACACCGATGACCACGACCGCGGTGAGGGCCAGGGCTCCGACCAGCTGGACCACGCGCTCGACCCCCGACAGGGCATCAGCGATCCGGTCGCCGACGACCACGGCGACGAGCGCGTACCCGAAGTCCACGGTCGCGACAGCCAGGGCGGCAACCCCGGCCGGCCGGATCCCCCGTTCCACGCCCTCGCGCACGATCAGCACGCCGATCGCGCCGAGGGGCAACGCGATCCCCAGGCCAGCGGCGAGGCCGGCGGCGAAGGGCGTCCACGCGATCACCGGCCAAGGGTAGGTCCTGGGCGAGCTCCTCCTCGGCCGGCCCGTGGGGTGGGCGACTCCTCCTCGGCCGGCCCGTGGGGTGGGCGACTCCTCCACGGCCGGCCCGTGATGGGCGCGCTGGGCCCTTCTCTGGCGGCTATGACCACCGGCACCCCGAGCCCGGTCCGGTCGACGAGTCGATCAGTCGTGCGGAACTGAGGACGAGGGCGACGTCGCGCGCCATGGCATCGAGATTCTCGTCGACCGGGCCGTACTCGTCCTTCAGCCTCTGCCACACCTGCGGGCAGTGCGCGTCCTGCGGCAGGCGAAGGGCCTCGAGGAGCGCCTCGTGCACCACGGCCCGATTCGACTTGTCGTAGGTCATGTCCAGCAGTTCGAACAACCCCGTGAGGTGCCGCTGGTAGCAGGTCATGACGATTGCCTCCCAGTAGTCCCGTCAGCCCATCCACCGGACGGACACCCACCCGGTCGCAGCCGGGAAGAAGATGACCTGTCCATCACCGGAGATCTCGGCGGTGATCAGGCTGTTGGGCTCGACGACATTGCCCCCGATCTGCAGCGGAACGCCGGCCGCGGTCAACGCCGGGGTCAGATCCACGGCAACCCCGGTGTCCCGGTCGAAGACGCCGATGAGGCCCACCCTGTCCACAGTCGGATCGGTGATGCGCGACCCGTGGTACGAGACGTAGCGCCCGCGCCGGGTCATGCCCTGGGGCTCCCGGTACTCCTTCCCGGGCTGGATCTCGTCGCGACGCATCGGGTCACCCGCGAGCAATGGGGTCACGGCTGCCGTCGCCGTGTCATACCGCCCGGCGTCGTTCGTGCCGCCGACCTGGTAGTAGATCGCGCTGCCGTCGTCGGTGAGCATGAGCCGCTCCGAATCCGCAACGGCCACGGTGCGCAGGGTGGTCCGGTTCAGGAGCACATCGACCCGATGGCTCAGGGTGCTTCCGTGGTCGTTGAACGGGAGCATGATCGTGCGGGCGCCCTCCGAGACGTGGGGTGCGTACAGCTCCTGCACATCGCCCGTCCAGTGGCAGATCCCCGGGCGGATCGTGAGCTTCCGGGTCTTCATGTCCTTGATGTACAGGTCACCGCGCGCGGGATCGATCGAGATTCGCGCAGAACGCGACGAAGCGACCGTCCGGTGACATCTGTCCCGGGCCCACCGTGCCGTTGTGGAAGTACGTCCCGAAGGACGCCTCCGCGGTGCTGAACTGGGCGCACTCGGTGGCCTGGCTCCACGTGGGCCGGAGCTGCTTGCCAGCCTTGGTCGTGGCCGCCAGCCGCGCCCTGCCCGTCCTGCGATCCAGGACCCACGGCCGCGAGTAGGTGCAGGCGCCCTTCTTGTAGGACTTGTTGAAGGAGACGTACCTGCCGTTGCTGGACAGCGACTTGTAGGTGTAGTTGCCCGTGGACTTCAACGTGCGAAGGGTCTTGTTCTTCACGAGGTCGCGAATGACGACTGGCCCGGTCTCCGTCAACCTCCCCAGCGCGATCCTGCCGTCCTTCGACACGTCGATGAGGACCTGGATTCCGGTGGGCACCGGGGCGGCCGCCAGCGCGGCAACGGCGCCCTGCGAACTGGTCGCGGCTCCCGACGGCCCCGCACTGAGCAGGAGTCCGGCGAGCGCAACCCCGGTCATGAGCCCGCGGCGCCGTGTCATCTGAACCACCCCTCACATCCACTCCACCCGATGCGGCCAGTCACCGCGCCCGCTTGGGGAGGGCCGCGCGCGAAACGACCGCCTGACTGCTCCAACAGATCACGTCCTCAGGCTCCGCGCTAGGTCCAGAGGTCCCGAGCCGTCGTTGCCTGAGTTCATGGCCGAAGGCGCGGGGGACGGGCCCCCGGTCACGTGGGGCGCTTGGCCAGGATCACCATCGCGATGCCGCCGAGCACAGCCGCCGAGGCCACCGCGATCCGCAGCGTGAGCGGTTCGGAGAGCAGGACCACGCCTGCGACTGCGGTGAGCACCGGGCACGCTCAGCTGCACGCTGGCTGCCGTCGTCGATGCCAGGCCTCTCAGGGCCGAGTACCAGACGGCATAGCCCATGCCGGAGGTGATCGCCCCCGAGGCGACGGCCAGTGCGACCCCCGCCGCATCGACATGGACCCCGGCAGGCAGGGCCCAGCCGAGGCCGAGGAGCGCCACCGCCATCGGCGTGGCCCGGGTGAAGTTCCCACCTGTCTCCACCGTGGGGTCGTGGCCCAGCGACACCGCGCGACGCCCCCGCAGCGAGTAGGCGCCCCAGGCGCAGCCGGCAGCGATCATCAGCAGGGCGCCTCCGAGGGGCGGTGCCGACAGGCCGGGGATCAGCAGGACCACCAGGCCCGTGAAGGCCAGCAGCAGTCCGGGGCCCTGCAGCCCATGCAGTCGCTCACCGCGCAGGCGAGCTGCCCCGATCATCGTCACCTGCACCGCAGCGAAGAGCAGCAGCGCGCCAGTTGCAGCGGTCAGAGACAGGTACGCGAACGAGAACGCCGCCGCGTAGGTGAACAAGGCGACCGCAGAACGCCAGCTTCCAGCACCCGCCGACGCACCGGGGCCGTTGCGCACCCGGACGATGAGCCACAGGGCGAGCGCACCGCTGGCGATCCTGATCGCGGTGAAGCTCGCGGCATCGATCCCCGTGTCGCGCAGGGCTGCTCGGCACAGCAGCGAGTTCCCGGCGAACGCCCCGAGGGCGACCATCGTGAGCAGGGCCACGCGCCGCGAATGCACCGCGCCAGTGTCCACCCCGAGCGGTGCGCACGCGTGGTCCGTCGTGATCCCCACGCGACCGCAGCCCTCAGGCCGCAGCCGATGGCTCGCGCTAGGCGAAGCCCCCCTGTGGGCGATCAGGGCTCCGGTTGGGCTGCCGGTCGGGCTCGATGGTGGGTACGGGCCGGGTGCGCGGACCACTCCAGGGGGCCGGCACTGCGTCGATCTCGGCGGCCAGCGCGAAGGCCATGTCCTCATAGTTGGCCCGCCACCCCTGGAAGTGCCGGTAGGCCTCCGCGATCTCCCGCTCCCACGTGTAGCCGGCCCGCCCGAGCAACTCGCAGGCCCGTTCGAACTCCTCGAGGGAGACCGCCGACGGCTTGTCCGGCATCGGGTCGGCATCGAACTCGATCCGCTCCACCTTGCACAGCTCCTGCATGCAGACGATCCCCTGGCGGATCGCCACCCGCATGCTGCCCTGCGGCTCGCTGGGGTTCAGCGACATGTGCATCGCTGCGGTGTCCATGACGCAGAGCAGGGAGATGAGCCAGTTGCGGTTCGGCCGTGCGGAGCGCATCTGGATCAGCACCGGGAAGTTGGTGTGACTCTCCCCGACCTCGGCGGCCCAGCGCTCCCATGCGGGCCACAGCGTGTCCAGTCGATCCAGGTTGCGGACCAGGGCGTGCCGCCGGATCAGCTCCGGGGCCCAGTTCGGCTCACCCCCGCGGCCCAGCAGGAGGGTCGCCTCCGACTCCCGCTGCTGGTAGGCCGCGTACATCGTGGGCAGGTACCCGATCAGCAGGCCGATCACGATCGGTCCGGTGGCGGCGGCGATGAAGTCCAGCGCCGTCAGCGCGTTGCGATCCGTGCTCGCGTACCCGAGGGTGAACAGGCTCGACCCCGCCTCGCGGAACTGCGCGCGCAAGGGCAGGTCGGTGGTGCCGAACATCAACAGGCCGTAGCTGACGAAGTACATGACCAGCCACATGATCAGCGACGTCACGATGGCCACCGGGGCCAGCCAGGTCAGGACGGCGTCACGCCGCTCGTAGGTCGAGGCGCGCTGGGCGACCGCGCGGAATCCGACGAGCAGGGCCCTGTTCTTGAACCGGTTGAGGCCCGAGCTGCCCCGCGGAACGATCAGCGTGCGCATCACCGACGAGCAGGCGGCCACCCAGAGGAGGAGCCCGACGAGGACGGACACGGCGCGCATCCACGCACCCTAGCGGGGCATTCGGCCATCGGCGCCCGAGCAGGAAGGCTCAGGAGTCCAGCGAGCTGACATCACCGGGAACATCCACGGCGTGCTCCTGGAGCGCGGCGATCGGAACGATCTCCAGGACCGCCGCGTTGGTCGCCGCCAGGACGACCGGCGCCGCGACGCCCTCGTTGTAGGCCCGGGCCCAGTTCACGGCAGTCACGCACCACCGGTCACCGGGAACCAGGCCGGGGAAGCGGTACTCCGGGCGCGGCGTGGACAGGTCGTTGCCGATCCTGCGCTGCTGGTCGAGGAACTCGGCAGTCACGACCGCGCAGATCGTGTGGCTGCCGAGGTCCTCGGGCCCGGTGCAGCAGCTCCCGTCGCGGAAGAACCCGGTCAGGGGGTCGGTGCCGCACGGTTCCAGCTCCCCACCGAGGACGTTGCGTTCAGTCACGCCCCCAGTGTCCCTCGTCAGGCGCGGCTCGCAAGAGGGTTGGGCGTCGGCTCGGCGATCCGGTGCATCACGTTGGCGTCGGTGTGGTGGAAGGGCCCGGGGATGCCGGTCACCATCATCACGGTGTCCTGCTCGTAGGACCACGTCCCGTCGGGGTGGACCGTGAACCGGATGGTCCACTCCGCCGTCTCGAAGGCCCGCTCCATGAACGGATTGGTGCAGATCCCCCAGTCAGCCTCGCCGTGCACGGCCCTGAGGCTGAACGACGTGGCATCGGCGGTGGCCCTCCCGGCGGCCATCGCGACCTGGGCCCTGGGAATGGCCAGCGTCATGATCACGCGCTCGGCGGCGGGCTCCCAGAGCAGGTAGCCGACCTGGTCGTGGAAGGTCTTGACATCGTCGTCGGGTCGATGGGCGACCTGGTGGTAGCGCAAGCCGTAGAGCAGCTGCGGGCCCGAGGTCTGCGGGTCGCACGGCTGGAGCTCCCAGGTCTCGACGTAGGGCTCCGAGACCGTCACGCCGCCGGCCTCCGGGTGGGTGTCCACACCCTCAGTGCCTCGCCACACGCCTGCGAGTGCCGCCAGCGGGCCCAGGGCGGCCATGGCGTTCAGGTTGGGTTCGGGCTCGGTGTAGATGTCGGTGCCGTACGGATCATCGAATGCGATTGCGGTCATGCCCAGCACGTTACTCCCGCCCCGGATGCCGCGATCGCCCACCCCACAGGGCTTCGCGGGGTTCGGCGTGGACGCGTCCGGGCGCAATCGGACCGGGATCGGCTCCCCAGGGAGCGCGGCCGGGCGCAATCCCGTTGGATGGAGACGGGCACTGTCACCGGGGCCCGAAAGGGGTCCACATGAGAGCAGTCGTGTGCACCGGATATGGCCCGCCCGAGGTACTGCACCTCGTGGAGGTCGACAAGCCCACCCCCAGGGACAACGAGGTGCTGATCCGCGTCGTCGCGACCACCGTCCATGCCGGCGACGTGCGCATCCGCGCCTTCGACGTTCCGCGGGGTCAACGGGTCATGGCGCGCCTGGTGCTCGGCCTCCGTAGGCCCAGGCACCCGATCCTGGGGATGGAGCTGGCCGGGGTCGTCGAGGCCGTGGGCAGGCGAGTGACGCATTTCGGCGCGGGCGACGAGGTCCTCGCGTTCACAGGATGGGGCTTCGGCGCGTACGCGCAGTACACGTGCCTGCCCGAGCAGCCGAGGAAGTCAGCCGAGAAGGAGGGCATGATCGTCCGCAAGCCGGCCAC
This sequence comes from uncultured Actinomycetes bacterium, assembly GCA_963812395.1. Classification (GTDB taxonomy): domain Bacteria; phylum Actinomycetota; class Actinomycetes; order S36-B12; family CAIYMF01; genus Prado023. The sequence continues at coordinate 125,115 of CAWEVG010000039.1, read as the reverse complement.
CATGACCTTCGACGAGGCCGCCGCCGGGCTGGCCACGGGCGGGATCACGGCGTTGAGGCTGCTCAGCAAGGCTGATGTCCGAACAGGGCAGGAGGTCCTCGTCTACGGCGCCTCGGGAAGCGTGGGCACCTATGCAGTGCAACTGGCCAAGTACTTCGGAGCCACGGTCACCGGCGTGTGCAGCACAGCCAACCTCGAGATGGTCCGCACGCTCGGGGCCGACTCGGTGCTGGACTACACCGAGCCGGACTTCACTGGGGACGAGGGGACCTACGACGTCATCCTCGACGCCGTGGGCAAGTTGGACCGGGGATGGGGCACGAGGCGCCTGAAGCCGACGGGCGTGCACCTCAACGTCGTCAAGGACTCCGGCTCGGCGGGAGATGTCAGGCCCGAGGACCTGGTCTTCCTCACCGGCCTCGTCGACAGGGGCCTGATCCGGGCGGTGATCGACCGGCGCTACCCGATCGAGCAGATCGTCGAGGCCCACCGTTACGTCGGACTGGGCCACAAGAAGGGCCACGTGGTCATCACCGTGGCTCCGGGGGGGTGACGCCGACGCGTCAGTCGGCCGACAGTGAGATGTCCACCATCAGCTCGTTGGCCAGCTCCTCGAGCACTGCCTGCAGGTCGGCGATCGGGACGGTCGGCGGCGCGAGCAGTGTCGCGGTCGCCTCGAACAGCATCCCGCCCACCATCGGCGCCTCGCGGGTGGCGGTGTGCAGCTCCTCGATGCTGACCTGACGCGCTGCCAGGGCCCGGGAGATGTCGTGCACGATCCCCGGCCGATCGGCGCCGACCAGCTCGAGGCTGAGACGGGTCAGGTCCGTGCTGACAGGCACCTCGTCGGCGGCGCGCTCGACGGTGACGTCGAGCAATCCCTCGGTTCCGAGCGGGCCCAGCGAGGCGATCAGGGCCTCCGCGCGATCGTCGGGCACCGCCACGAGGACGATGCCGGCGAACTTGCCCGCCAGGCGGGCCATCTGGCTTCGCTCCCAGCTTCCGCCATGGTCGGCGATGACGCCGGAGAGGGCGGAGACCAGACCTGACCGGTCGTCCCCGATCACAGTGAGCACGAGTGTCGCCATGCCGGCAGGCTACCGTCGGGAGCCGTCTTCTCCCACTCGTCGCACGCCTCCAGCACCGGCGGCGGGTCGCCCTGAGCGCGAGTCGTTACGCTTCCGCCCGTGAGCAGGATCTTCACCACGAGCTTCGCCTCGGTCTACCCCCACTACGTGGCGAAGGTGGAGAAGAAGGGGCGCACGAAGGCCGAGTTGGATCAGGTGATCCAGTGGCTGACTGGCTTCGACGAATCGGCGCTGAGTCGCCACCTTCGTCGCGGGCACGACCTTCGAGGGCTTCTTCGCCGACGCGCGGCTCAATCCGAATGCCTCCTTGATCACGGGGGTGGTGTGCGGGGTGCGCGTCGAGGACGTCGACGATCCCCTCATGCAGCGGATCCGCTACCTCGACAAGTTGGTGGACGAGCTCGCCAAGGGCAAGCCGATGGACAAGGTCCTTCGGGGCTGACCGGTCGCCGGCGAGCCCAGGCGGCGTTGGCTGGCCTCGACGCGCAGTCCCTGCCCTGACATAGTCCAGTGATGCTCGAGCCTGAGGTCGCGAAATCCGACCTGCGCCGCTACCTCATGCGCGCGGCCCGATCCTCGCTCGGCGCAGCCGCCTACATGGCGGCCATGTCGACGAACCGGCTGTAGTGCCCCTGGAACGCGACGGTGATGGTGGCGGTGGGGCCGTTGCGGTGCTTGGCGACGATGAAGTCGGCCTCACCGGCGCGGGGGGACTCCTTCTCGTAGGCGTCCTCGCGGTTGAGCAGGATCACCACGTCGGCGTCCTGCTCCAGGGAGCCGGACTCGCGCAGGTCGCTCATCATCGGCTTCTTGTCCTGGCGCTGCTCCGGGCCACGGTTCAGCTGGGCGATGGCGATCACCGGGACCTCGAGCTCCTTGGCCAGCAGCTTCAGCGCCCGGGAGAACTCCGCGACCTCCTGCTGGCGGGACTCCACCTTCTTCCCCGAGCTCATCAGCTGCAGGTAGTCCACGATCACCAGGCGCAGGTCGTGCTTCTGCTTCAGCCGCCGGCACTTGGCCCGGATCTCCATCATCGACATGTTCGGCGAGTCGTCGATGAACATCGGTGCCTCGACGATCGCCCCGGACTTGCGGGCCAGCTTCTGCCAGTCCGCATCCGACATCGTCCCCGAGCGCATGTGCGCCAACGGCACCTGCGCCTCGGCGCTCATCAGGCGCATCACGATCTCGTTGCGCGCCATCTCCAGGGAGAAGATCACGCTCGTCAGCCCGTTCTTGATGCTCGCCGACCGGGCCAGGTCCAGGCCCAGCGTCGACTTACCGATCGCCGGGCGGGCGGCGATGATGACCAGCTGCCCCGGGTGCAGACCGTTGGTCAGCGCATCGAGGTCGGCGAACCCGGTGGGCACCCCCACCATCTGCCCACCGTGCGAGGCGATCGCCTCGATCTCGTTCAGGGTTCCGTCGAAGATGTCGCGCAGCGGGGAGTAGTCCTCACTCGTGCGACCGCTGGTCAGGTCGTACACCTCGGCCTGGGCCCGGTCCACCAGGTCGTGCACGTCACCCTCGGCGGCGTACCCCATCTGCACGATCCGGGTCCCGGCCGTGACCATCCGGCGCAGCACCGCCCGCTCCGAGACGATCTCCGCGTAGTACGAGGCGTTCGCCGCCGTCGGCACCATCGACACCAACGTGTGCAGGTAGGACGCCCCACCGATCCGCGCGATCTCCCCGGACTTCGTCAGCTCCCCGGCCACCATCACCGCGTCCGCCGGCTCACCCGCCGCGTACAGGTCCAGGATCGCCGAGTACACCGTCGCGTGCGCCGGGCGGTAGAAGTCCTCGACCTTCAACGACTCCACCACATCGGCGATCGCGTCCTTGCTCAGCAGCATCGCCCCGAGCACCGCCGCCTCCGCAGCCATGTCCGCAGGCGGCGTCCGATCGAACGGTGCCCCTCCATCAGAGACCGACAGCTCCAGCTCAGCGACGCTCATCCCACCCCTCCTGGCCATCGGTCTACACCGGGGGTCCGACATCGCGGGATGATCGGTCCGCGACTGGTGCCCCCGGGTGAACCTAGGCCCTCCTCGCCACCCCGGAAAGCCCCCCCTGTGGATAACCATGTGGACAAAGTGTGTGACACGCGGCACACACGCCGGTCCGAGGTGTGGACAACCTGGGTACGGAGAACGCTCCCCCGCTCACAAACCCCTCTTGACCTGCGACGATGTCATCCCCACCCTGTGCGTTGAAGAAATCTGGGAAGTTTCTTCGCGGTTACGGCGACGGTAGCCTGTCCCACGCGTTGACGGTCCCTTTACACCACAATGGGGGTCGTGAGCACGCCGAGACCGCAGTTTTCCACAGCCGATCCGATCCGCGTCACGATGGTCTGCACCGGCAACATCTGCCGATCGCCGATGGCCGAGGCGATCCTGCGCGAGACGCTGCGCGGCACCGACCTCGAGGGGCGCGTGGTGGTCGACTCCGCCGGGACCCACAGCTACCACGTGGGCGACGACGCCGACGCTCGCGCCCGCCAGATCCTGGCCGAGGGCGGGTACACGATCAGCCATCGCGCGCGCCGGTTCGACCCCGACTGGCTCGGGGATCGCGACCTCATCCTGGCGATGGACGCCGGGCACCTGCGCGACCTGCGGGCGGTCGCGGCACGTCATGGCGCCCCCGACGCGCACATCGTCGCCTTCCGGGACTTCGACCCCGAGGGCCCCGGGGACGTGCCCGACCCGTACTACGAGACCCTGGACGCCTACCGGCTGGTCCGCACGATGGTGGAGCGCTCGATGCCGGCGCTGACGGCGCACCTGCGCGCGCTGGACGCCGAGCGTCGCGCCACCTGATCCGCGACCCGGTCAACTGATCCCGATCGGTCACCGGCCCGGAGCAGTCGCCCGATCCCGATCGGTCACCAGGCCCCGAACACCCGGACCAGGGTGCCGTTGCCGACACCGCCGGCCTGCATGGCATCGACGTCGCGGTGCAGCATCCGCACGCACCCATGGGACGCCGGATAGGTCTTGACCAGCCGATCCGTGGCTGACCCGTGCAACGCCTGGCCGCCGGAGAACTGCATGGGCTTGTACATCCGGGCCTCGGGGTAGATCGTCGAGTACCGCCACACGTGATGGGTCACGAAGATCCGATGCGTCCCCACCCGGGTCCGGAAGCCCTTCTTGCCCGTGGTCGCAGCCATCACGCGGCGGTACTCCCGGTTGGCGCCCACCCAGAACGCCGCCTGGCAGGTGATCGACACGTTCACGCCGGTGACCATCGAGCCCTGGGCCGTGGGCAGTCCCCCGGTGGCCACGATGGCCCTGGCCTCGGCTGCCGAGGGTGCCCTGCGACTCTCGGGGCGACCGGTGACGGTCCGCCAGGCGCAGACGGCGCGACGGGTGCGGGCGTCGTAGCGACCGTCCGCGCTTCCTGTGGGCAGGCCCATCCGCGCGAGTGCGGACTCGACGTCGGCCTTGGACGGCCCGTCCCCGGCAGCGGGCGGCGTGGGCTTCGGCGTCGGCGTGGGCTTCGCGACCGGGGTGCGGCGCTCGACGGTGATCGTCAGCGTCCCCCTGGTGGTCGCACCGGCCGCGTCGCGCACCGTGTAGGCGACGGTGGTCGTCCCGGTCCACGACTTCGGCGCGCGGTAGACGACCTTGGAGCCCGAGCGCCTGGCCGTTCCATGCTTGGCCTTGCCGACCTTCACCAGGGTGAGCCGGTCCCCGTCGGGGTCCGAGTCGTTGGCCAGCACCGGGATCCGGTAGGTGCGCCCCACCTTCACGCTCACCGCGTCGGCGGCCGCCACCGGCGGTCGGTTGGGCGCCGTGATGACGTCCACCGTCACCGTCGACTGCGCCTGCCCACCCCGGGGGTCGGACACGACATAGGTGACCACCAGGGGACCCACGAAGCCCGCTGCCGCCCCGATGGCCAGGACCTGACCGTCGGTGGTCACGGTGCCCGCCCCCGAGGTCACCACCGCGGAGGTGACAGTCAGCGCCTCGCCGTCGGGATCCGAGTCGTTGGCGCGCGGGTCGACCTGCAGCTGGCCGCCGGAGTACATCTGGGCGACGTCCGGGGCGGCCACGGGGGCCTGGTTCGGCGGGGGCAGGACATCGACGGTGATGGTGCTGCTGGCGGTGGCGCCTTGCCGTCGGTGATCGTGTAGGCAGGACGAGCGACGGTGGCCGACCGGCGTCGGGGTGATCGCGACCTGCTGGGCTGCCGATCGAGCGTCACCGTGGCCGACCCGCTCTGCAGCACGGGCGCCGGTCACGGTCAGCGCATCGCCCATCGGCGTCGCGTGTCGTTGGCCAGAGGGTCGATCCGGACCTCGGCACCGACGACGACGCTCGCCGTGTCGGGAACCGCCACCGGGGCGGTGTTGGGGTCTGCGTGGGCGGGCGCGGCACCGACCACCCCCAGCACCATCACCGCCGCCACGGCGGTGGTCCACCGCGTGCGCAGCCCCATACCTCAAGCGTAGGCAGGTGGTTCGGGAACCGTCAATGACGACTCGACCACACAGCGCGACGGTGGAGGTGCACGGGTGATCCGCCCGGACGCAGCAGGAGCGGGCCACCCGGAGGACCCGGGGACCCGCTCCTGCGGTGCGTCGATGCCGCGATCAGCTGGCGGCGACCACCTCGAGGGTGACCGTGGCCGAGACCTCCGGGGTCAGCGCGACCGTCGCGGTGTGCGTGCCCACCGACTTGATCGGGGCCGGCAGGGTGACCTTGCGCTTGTCCAGCGCCGGGCCACCGGCTGCCGAGACGGCCTCGGCGACGTCAGCGCCACCGATGGAGCCGAACAACCGGCCCCCGCCGCCGGCCTTGGAGACCAGCCTGATCGGCTTGGCCTCCAGAGCCGCCTTGATCTCCTTGGCGTGGTCGAGGTCGCGGACCTCGCGGGACGTACGGGCCCGCTTGATCTGCACGACCTGCTTCTCGCCGCCCTTGGTCCAGGCGACAGCCAGGCCACGGGGGAGCAGGTAGTTGCGGCCGTAGCCGTCCTTGACCTCGACAACATCTCCTGGCGCGCCGAGGCCCAGGACGTCGGACGTGAGGATGAGCTTCATCGTCGTGTCTCCTTCCGGCTCAGCGAGCGGTCGAGGTGTAGGGCAGCAGGGCGACCTCGCGGGCGTTCTTCACGGCCATGGCGATGTCGCGCTGGTGGCGCGTGCAGTTGCCGGACACCCGCCGCGCGCGGATCTTGCCGCGGTCGGAGATGTACTTGCGCAGGGTCGGCACGTCCTTGTAGTCGACGGGCGCCGCGCCCTCCTTGCAGAACGCACAGGCCTTCTTCTTGAACTTCTTGACAACGGGCTTTGCCATCGTGGTGCTCCGTTTCTACGGATGCCCGGCGCGTGGCCGGGATGGTCGGTGATGAGTGGGTGCGGGCCGGTCGGCGGGGGCCGACGCAGCCCGCGGTGAGGGGATCAGCAGGGATCGCAGCGATCAGAAGGGCGGGGGCTGCTCGTCGGCGAAGCCGCCGCCGGACTGGCTGGCCCAGGGGTCGTCGGAACGACCGCCGAAGCCGCCGGCCTGCGAGCCGCCGCCGGAACCGGCCTGGGAGCCGCCGAAGCCGCCACCACCCTGGTTGCCGCCGAACCCGTCGGAACGGGCCACACGGTTGACCTTGGCGGTCGCGTAGCGCAGCGCCGGGCCGACCTCGTCGACGTCGCACTCGACGCTGGTGCCCTTGCCGCCCTCGCGGGTGTCGTACTGGCGGACCTTGAGCCGACCGGTGACCACCACGCGGGTGCCCTTGGTCAGCGACTCGGCCACGTTCTCGGCGTACTGGCGCCAGACGCTGCAGCGGATGAAGACGGTGTCGCCGTCCTTCCACTCGTTGGTCGCCTTGTCCAGCATCCGGTTGGTGGACGCCACGGTGAAGTTGGCGACGGCCTGCCCGGAGGGCGTGAACCGCAGCTCAGGATCTCCCGTGAGGTTGCCCACGACGGTGATCGGGATGTCCCCAGAAGCCATGGAAGCGCCCTACCTGATCTCGGGCCGCATGACCTTGGTGCGCAGCACCGACTCGTTCAGCCCCAGCTGACGGTCGAGCTCGCTCACCGAGGCCGGCGTCGCGTTGATGTCGAGGATCGCGTAGATGCCCTCGGACTTCTTCTTGATGTCATAGGCCAGACGACGACGGCCCCACACGTCCACGGACGTGACGGTGCCACCATCCTGACGGATGACGTTGAGGAACGTGTCCAGGCTGGGCGAGACAGTGCGCTCATCCAGCTCGGGGTCGAGAATCACCATGATCTCGTAATGGCGCGTGCTCAAGAACCCACCTCCTTCGGACTCAAGCGGTCACGGTCCATCCGTGACAGGAGGGTTGCAGCGCCCTGGGCGCGGCCGTCCCCCCGGTCACGAATGGTGACGTGGGGGTCCGACATCCGCCAGTGACTATCCACAGCCACGACGTGCCCAGAGACCCACAGGGTATCCCGCCGCGCCCACGGTGACGAAATCGTCGCGCGACCGCCCCACCGGGCAGGGCAGATCGCGCGCGGGTCGGTAGCCTCGGGCCCATGTCCCTGACCGTCCGGCGGATCACCGCCGAGCAGCACCTGGCCCACATCGCCGCCCGCGCGCAGGGCACCGGCCTGGTCAGCGCGCTGCAGGTCCCCGGCTGGGCGGCGGTCAAGTCCGACTGGCGCAACGAGTCCCTCGGGTGGTTCGACGGCGAGTCGCTGGTCGGCGCCGGCCTGGTCCTCTACCGCCAGGTCCCCCGGCTCCCGCGCTACCTGGCCTACCTGCCCGAGGGCCCGGACATCGACTGGCTCGGTGAGGGCCCGGCCGCCCGCGGGATCCTCGGGGCGCCGGAGCAGGTCCATCCCCTTGCCTGACTGGCTGGATCCGATGCTCGCGCACCTGAGGTCCGCCGGGGCGTTCGCGGCGAAGATCGGCCCGCCGATCTGGACCCGGCGCTGGGGCGCGGCCACGCTCAAGGACGCCATCGCCGCCGGCGAGGCCACGGCGCTGCGCGACATCACCGCCGACGAGACCGACGGCCGGGCGCTGGCCGCCGCGGACGTGCTCGAGGCGGTGGGGTGGACCCAGAAGCCCTCCACCGGGCGCCGGGTTCGGCGACGTGCAGCCGCGCTACGTCTTCCAGGTCCCCCTGGCCGGGCGCACCGAGGCCGACCTGCTCACCGGGTTCAACCAGCTGTGGCGGCGCAACATCAAGAAGGCCGCCAAGGCCGGGGTCACGGTCCGCCAGGGCGACGCCGCCGACCTGCCCACGTTCCACGAGGTCTACGTCGAGACCGCCGAGCGCGACCGGTTCACCCCCCGCGGCCTGCCCTACTTCCAGCGGATGTGGACCTCCCTGCGCGCGGAGGACCCCGCCCGGATCTCGCTGTACCTCGCCGAGCACGAGGGCACCTGCCACGCCGCGACGATCGCCGTGCGGGTCAACCGGCACGTCTGGTACTCCTACGGGGCCTCCACGACCGCCGGCCGCGACCTGCGGCCCAGCAACGCGATCCAGTGGCAGATGATCCGCGACGCGCGCGACACCGGGGCCGACACCTACGACATGCGCGGCATCACCGACACACTCGACCCCGACGACCACCTGTTCGGCCTGCTGCAGTTCAAGGTCGGCACCGGGGGGTTTGCCCAGGAGTACGTCGGGGAATGGGACTATCGCGATCCGCCCGGCGCTCACCCGGGCGTTCGAGGCCTACATGCGCCGGCGCTGAGGCGCCGCGACCCGAGGACCACCCCGGACCACGACCGACCGGCACGAACACGCACCGCACCAGCAGGACCCACCGCACCGCAGGACATGAGGGCACATGAGCTTCGTCATCACCATCGACACCCCGCGCTGGCGGGCCCACCAGGACCGGGTCCGCGACGCGATCACCGCGACGGGCGCCACGCTGGTCCCGGTCGCCAAGGGCAACGGCTACGGCGTCGGCAACGTCCGGCTGGCCGCCGAGGCCCGACGGCTCGGCGCCGACTGCGTCGCGGTGGGCACCGTCCACGAGGCGCCGGCCGTCCTGGCCGCCGAGGCCGAGCTCGACGTGCTGGTGCTCGAGCCGCTGACCCTGCGCGGCGCGGTGGTGGCCGACGCCTGGCGGGCCCTGGCCGAGCACCCCGAGGCCGCCCGCGTCATCCACACCGTGGCCAGCCCCGAGTCGGCCGCGGACATCGTGGCGCTCGCGTCGCCGGAGACACCTCGCCGGGTGGTCCTCGAGGGGCTGACGTCGATGCGCCGGTTCGGCATGACCGAGGACGAGGTGGCTGCCGCGATCACCACGCTCGCGCCGCACATCGCCTCCGGGGCCATCCGCCTCGAGGGCCTGGCCCTGCACCTGCCGATCGCCACCCCCGAGGAGCCGCGCATCGGGTCGATGGCGATGCTCACCTCCGATGACTCGGCTCCGCAGCCCGTCGTGATCGGGTCGGCCCGGGTCCACGAGGTCGTCGCCTGGGGCCTGCTGTGGCCCAACCTCCTGGCCAACCTGGCGGGGCTGACCGACGCCGGGTCCCTGTGGGTCAGCCACCTCGACGACCGCGAGTGCACCCAGGTCCGGCAGGCACTGCCCGACATGCCGATCCGGTTGCGACTGGGCACCCGGCTCTGGCTGGGCGACCGGAGCGCGCTGCGTGCCGGGGGGACGGTGCTGGCCGTGCACGCCACACCGCAGGGCCAGTCAGCCGGCTACCACCAGCGCCGCGGGCCGCGCGAGGGCTACGTGGTCGTGATCGGCGGCGGCACCTCGCACGGGGTCGCCCTCACCGCGCCGCGTCCGGCCCGCAACGCCCGCCAACGTGCGGCCGCGGCAGGGTCCGGGGCGCTGGAGGCCGCGGGGCGGTTCCGCTCCCCGTTCCGGCTTCCCTCGGGCGGTCAGGCCTGGTTCCTCGAGCCGCCACACATGCACGTCTCGATGCTGCGGATCCCCAAGGGCACGATCCCCCCGCCGGTCGGTGAGCTGCTCGAGTGCGACGTGCGGTTCACGACCGTCGCCCCCGACGCGATCATCGGCTGAGCGGGTCCGCCTCGACCTCAGCCCCCATGGCCGCAGCGACCGACTGCCCAGGAGCAACCGGGAGGGCTGTCACCGGCGCGGCCCGGGACGAGTCGAGCACACCGCCGCCCGGGTCGTCGACGTCCTCGGCGAACCCGTCGGTGCGCACGGGGTCGTGCCGCGGGGACCACACATCTCGGGCGACCAGCGCCATCAACCACGCAGTCGCCAGCCAGTGCGCCGCCGTCGCGGCGACGTACCACCCCTCGTGCAGGCCCTTGTCCTGCGTGCCGTACCCGACGAGGAACCACCAGATCCCCACGAAGTAGGCCGACTCCGCGGCCTGCCAGATCAGCAGGTCACGCCATCGGGGTCGGGCCAGGACCGCCAGCGGGAGCACCCACAGCACGTACTGCGGCGAGTAGACCTTGTTCGTCAGGACGAACGCACCGACGGTCAGGAACGCCAGGGCCGCCAGGCGGGGAGGCTGGGGCGCACGCAGGACCAGCCACGCGATCGCGGCGCACGCCAGCAGGAACGAGCCCGAGGCCAGGGAGTTCACGGCCTCGGCCGGGATGTCGACGCCGACCAGCGTGAGGGCGTACCACGGCGAGCCGAAGTCCATCCCGCGCTCCCGGGAGAACGTGTAGAACCGCGACCAGCCCTCGAAGTTGGCCACCATGACCGGGACGTTGACCACCAGCCACGCGCCGAGGGCCCCGACGAGGAACGCGCCCAGCGCCCGCCACTGTGCCCGCCGCGCGCAGAGCAGGACGATCGGGCCGACGATCACCAGCGGGTAGAACTTGGCCGCCACAGCCAGGCCCAGCCACATCCCCGCCACTGCCGGGTGCCGCCGGGACCACGCGGCCAGCGAGGCCGAGGTCAGTGCGATCGCGAGCAGGTCCCAGTTCACGAACCCGGCCAGGGCGACCACCGGTGCGAGCGCGACCATGAGCGCGTCCCACGGCCGGCGGCGCACGGTGGCGCCCGTGCTCGCGATGGTCCACGCCAGCAGCGCCGACATGCCCACCACGTTGACGCCGAAGAAGGTCTGGGCGCCGCCGCCGAACAGGCGGGTGACCCACGCGGCCACGTACATGAAGACCCCGGTGAGCACCGGGTACTCCAGCACCTGCTGGCCGGGGCCGGGGTCGAGCAGGTAGGGGAACGCCCCGTCGGCGAGCCCGCGGGCCGAGTACAGGATCGGGATGTCGGAGTAGCAGAGGTACATGTAGCGCTGGGGCGCCCCCCAGCCGTTGGCCAGGCAGTACCCCTTGGACAGCCACCCCACCGCGTAGACGAGCAACCCGACCACGATCGACACCCGGATCGGGGTCCACCACGACCGCCCCAGGCCCGCGTGCCGACCCACGGGGCCGCCGAGCAGCGGCAGGGCGGCCCGCGCGACCGGATCGGCCTGCGTGGGAACCACGTAGGGCCGCGGCTCGGTGCGGTTCACGCCCGTCAGGGTACGGCCAGGCATCGGCTATCCAGTGGGGCTGGGCGTGGCCGACACCGTGCCGTTCGCGACCTGGGCCTGACCCTGGCCCTGACCGCCGCCGCCCGCGTTCGGCTGCGCGGTGTCGGCCGGTGGCGGGGTGGGCGTCGGCGGCTCCGGGGTCGGCGTCGGGGTCGGCGGCTCCGGCGTCGGCGTCGGGGTCGGCGGCTCGGGCGTCGGGTCGGTCGGCGTCGGCGTCGGCGTCGGGGTCGGCGTCGGCGGTCGGCGTCGTTGGCGTCGCGCTGGCCGTGGCGAACCCGCCGCCGCCCGACGGCGGGTCCGCGGGAGCCACGAAGTCCACGACCGGCGTGTCCTCCAGCGCACCCTTCATGAAGGCCGTCCACACCCGCGCCGGGAAGCCGCTGCCGAAGAACTGCGGCATGCCCGCCCGATGCCCGACAGGGACACGGACGTTGCCGTTCGGTCCGTCCTTGCTGAAGCTGACCGCGGCAGCCAGTTGCGGGACGTACCCGGCGAACCATGCCGACCGGTACTCGTCGGTCGAGCCCGGTCTTGCCCGCGACGGGCCTGCCCAGGGCCCGGGCCGGGGCCCCCGTCCCGTTGGTCACGACGCTCTGCAGCGCGAAGTTGACGACGTCGGCGGTGTTCTTGTCGAACGCCCGCTGGGGGTCGTCCGTGCGCTCGTAGAGCACGCGGCCGTCGGTCGGCCGGACACCGACCGGATCGTCGTCGTGGCGGCACGCTCCCCGCGGGCGGCGAAGGTCGCGTAGGACGGCGCGATGTCGATCGGTGTGCGTCGAGGCAGTCCCCAGGACGAAGGTCAGGTTCGGCTCCTCGAGGTTCAACCCGGGGTGTCCTTCGGGATCCCGGCACGCAGGGCGGCCTCCTGGACCGGGTCCACGCCCGTCTCGTCCTCCACCGACACGTACACGGTGTTGATCGACTGCTCCGTGCCCTTGAGCAGGCGTGACCTGGGCGCCGTAGGAGTTGTCGCCGTAGTTGTTGACCTCGTATCCGGCGACCTCCGTCGGGGAGTTGCCCGGCCACAGCGTGTCCAGGCCGATGCCGTCCTCCGTCGCCGCCGCCAGGCCGAAGGGCTTGAACGTGGAGCCGGCCTGCTGGATGGCCTGGGTCGCGTTGTTGAAGCTGGTCCTCGAGGTAGTCCGCACCGCCGTACATGGCCACGAACTCGCCCGTGACCGGCTCGACCGCGGCCAGGCCGATCCGCACGCCCTCGATCCCGGTGGTGGGGGCCTGCTCCTTGACCGCCTTCGACCGCCGCGGCCTGGGCCTTCTTGTCGAACGTGCTGACGATCCGCAGGCCCCCGCCCTCGATCTCCGCCTCGGTGAACCCGAGCGTGACGAGCTCCTCCTGCACCGAGCGGATCAGGTACCCGGTCGGGCCCGGCGTACTTCTCGCTCTACCTTGCGCTTCTTGATCTCCGGGAAGTTGTCCAGCGCGTCGTCGCGCTCCTTCTCGGTGATGTAGCCCTCGTCGTACATGCCGTTGATCACGTAGGCGTAGCGGGTCTGCAGGTTGTCCATGTTGGTGTCCGGGCTGAAGTTGCCCGGCGAGTTGATGATGGCGGCGAGGACCGCCGACTGCTCGAGGGTCAGCTCCGAGGCCGACACCCCGAAGTAGGCCTCGGCGGCCGTCTCGACGCCGTACGCCCCGCGCCCGAAGTAGATGGTGTTCAGGTAGCGCTCCAGGATCTCGTCCTTGGTCGAGCGTGGCCTCGAGCTTGAAGCTGAGCACGAGCTCCTTGAACTTGCGGATGTAGGTCTTGTCCTGGGTGAGGTAGGCGTTCTTCGCGTACTGCTGGGTGATCGTCGAACCACCCTGCGACGAGCCGGTGGTCAGGTTGTTCCACATGGCCCTGCTGAAGCCCTTGATGTCGAACCCGCCGTGCTCGTAGAACCTGCGGTCCTCGGCGGCCACCACCGCGTGCTGCATGTCCTCGGGGATGTCCTCGATCGGCACCGAGATCCGGTTGGTGTCCCCGAGTCGGGCCAGCTCCTTCTCGCCGTCGTTCCAGTAGATGATCGAGGTCTGCGCGGCCGCGACCTCGTTCTCCTCCGGGATGTCGATCGTGGCCCAGGCGAACGCGAAGAGGGCTGCGAAGGCCGCCACCCCCACGACGAACAGCGTGGCCAGCGTGCCGAAGAAGAGCTTCCAGGAGGGGATGAAGCGCTTCCATCCCTGGCGGTCATCCCGTGGGTAGTTGATCCTCACGCTGGGTACGGTAGTGGACCCGGGCCCTCACCGCGGCGTGATCGCGGCAGGGTCACCGCGATGATGGGTGCGCTGCGCGCCAGTCCGGCCTACCCTTGTGCGATGGCCGCCCCGCGTTCGTCGACGATCCGGGGTTCCCGCACGTCCGTGCCCACCAAGGCCCCGGCCCCCCGTCCCGACGAGTTCGCTCCCGAATCCGTCGACGACCCCGAGGCCCCCCGCGACGTGGTCTCCTTCGCCCTCGCGCGCCGCTCCGCCCTCGAGAAGATGCGCCGCGGCGGTGCCTTCAACAGCGACTACTGCGACGCCGATCCGGGCCTGCTGCGGGCCGCGAAGTACCACGGCGAGGCCACGGACCGGGGCTGCCCGGTGTGCCGCCGCCCCGAACTCGTCGAGGTCACGTGGGTCTACGGGGCGCAGCTCGGCCCGTTGAGCGGCTCCGCCCGGGCCCAGGCCCAACTGCCCGGGATGGCCCACGAGCACGGCCGGTTCACGGTGTACGTGGTCGAGGTCTGCCGGCAGTGCTCGTGGAACCACCTGGTGATCTCCTTCATCCTCGGCGACGGCCGGCCACGCACCCTCGGGCGCAGTCGCCCCCGGCGGTAGGACCGGACTGCGCGCATCCCCGGCGCGGTCATGCCACCCTGAGTGCCGTGCCCGAGCTGCCCGAGGTGACCGCACTCGCCGAGGCGCTGTCCGCACGCACCGCCGGCCTGCGGGTGGCCCGGATCGAGGTGGCGGCGATCAGCGCCCTCAAGACGTTCGACCCCCCCGTCAGCGCGGCGGCCGGCTGCGACGTGCTCGGCTTCACCCGGCTCGGCAAGCACCTGGTCCTCGAACTGGTCGATCCGCAGGGCGAGCCCCTGTACGTGGTCATCCACCTGTCCAGGGCCGGGTGGGCCCGGTGGCGCGACGACCCACCCGCAGCGCCTGCCCCGTTCGGTCGGCGCGGGCCCGGACGAGGTGCCGGCTCGGCCCTGGCCCTGCGCATCGTCTTCGGGGCTGGCGACTCCGGTGGACCCGACGGGCAGCCGCCGGGCACGCCGATCGCCGCCATGGACGTCACGGAGGCGGGCACGCAGAAGCGGCTCGCGGTCCACGTCGTGCGCGACCCCGCAGACGTGCCGGCGGTGGCCCGCCTGGGCCCCGACCCGCTGGAGGACCTCACGCCGGAGTCCTTCCACGAGATCCTGGTCGCTGCCGGTCGCTCCCAGGTCAAGGGCGTGCTGCGCGACCAGTCGCGGATCGCCGGGATCGGCAACGCCTACTCCGACGAGATCCTGCACGCCGCCCGCATGAGCCCCTTCGCCCCTGCCGGCACGCAGTCACCGGAGGCCGAGGAACGGCTCTACGCAGCCATGCGCGACACGCTGGGTGCGGCGGTTGCGGCGGCCCGGGACACCGATCCCGCGAGCCTCAAGGCGGAGAAGAAGGCCGGCATGGCGGTGCACGGGCGCACCGGCAGGCCGTGCCCGGTGTGCGGGGATGTCGTGCGCGAGGTCAGCTTCGCCGACTCGAGCCTGCAGTACTGCGCCACCTGCCAGACCGGTGGCAAGCCCTTGGCCGATCGACGCATGAGCCGGCTGCTGAAGTAGTGCAGGCGTTAGGCTGCCCACCATGGCGTGGCTGATCACCGGAGGGGCTGGATACATCGGGGCGCACGTCGTGCGCGACATGGTGGCCAGCGGCCGTGAGGTGATCGTGCTCGACGACCTGTCCACCGGCCGGGCCAGTCGGCTGCCCGCCGGGGTCCCGCTGATCAAGGCGGACATCAACAACCGCCGCGCCGTCCGACGGGCGTTCACCAGCCACCCGATCACCGGCGTGATGCACTTCGCAGCCCGCAAGCAGGTGGGCGAGTCGGTGGAGCGCCCGCTGTACTACTGGTCGCAGAACGTGGGCGGCCTGCAGGTCCTGCTCGAGGAGATGGTGGCGTCCGGGACCACCCAGATGGTGTTCTCCTCCTCGGCGGCGGTCTACGGGCAGCCGGACCTCACCCCAGGCGCTGCGGGGATCTCCGGGGACGGGCGGATCCTGGAGTCCGCGCCGCGCATGCCGATGAACCCCTACGGTGCGACCAAGCTGGCCGGCGAGCACATGATCGCGGCCACCGCGCACGCCCACCAGTGGCACGCGATGAGCCTGAGGTACTTCAACGTGGCGGGGGCCGCGAGCCCCGAGCTCGGCGACCCGGCGGCGCTGAACCTGATCCCGATGGTCCTCGAGGCCCTCGAGACCGGCCGTCGGCCCAAGGTGTTCGGCGATGACTACCCGACCGCGGACGGCTCGTGCATCCGGGACTACATCCACGTCGCGGACCTCTCGGCCGCGCATGTGGCTGCCGCCCGCATCGTGGAGATCTCCCACCAGGCCGAGGTGCTGCGCGCCGCGGGTGACCGGGTCCAGGATGCGGCGGCCCGCGCGGAGTCGGCCGCCTCCCGGATCCCGGGGGGGTCCGCTGCGGTGGAGGCTGCCTCACATGTCCCGGCGCGCGCGATCGAGCGGATGCCCGCGGCTGCCCGCGCCGTCGAGATGGCCGCCCAGCGCATCCCCGGGGTGATCCGCTCCACGACCGGCCCCGGTGGCCGGCGCGGGCAGGCCGGAGAGCTGGTGGCCGAGGTCGCCTCCCAGCTGGGCTCGATGGTGGCCCGGGTGGCCGGCGTCGAGGACGCCCCGCGCCTGGAGGACCACGTCGCGGTCAACATCGGCACCGGCACCGGGTACTCGGTGTTCCAGGTCATCGAGGCGCTGCGCCGGTCCATGGGCAAGGAGTTCGCGGTCGACATCGTGGCGCGCCGTGCCGGGGACCCTCCGGCGCTCGTGGCTGATCCGGGGTTGGCGGGGACGCTGCTCGGCTGGCGTGCACGACGGTCGCTGAGTGACATGACCGACTCGGCGTGGGCGGCCTGGCAGACGCGCCCCTGACACGTCCCGACGCGCCTGGGAGCCCGCCGGTTGCCGAGCGCGACCCGTGCGAGGTTGCCGACCCGTCGAGCGACTACGGCACCGGCGACGCCGACAGGCCCGGGTTGCCGTTGGCCGTTCCACCGCCACCGGTCCCGTCCGCGCCGCCGCCATCAGCAGGCACGCTGGGCGTCGGGGTCGGGGTCGGCGCGGGGGCCTTGGCCAGGGTCAGGGTCACCAGGGAGCCCTTCTTGGCCTTCTCGCCCCCCGCAGGGGTCTGGTCCACCACGGTGCCCGGTGCGAACTCCGAGGTCTCCACCTCATTGTCGTAGGCGACCTCGAAGCCCTGGTTGAACAGGTCCGTGCGGGCCTGGGCCTCGGTGCGACCCTACCACGTTGGGCACCTCGACCTGGGCGTTGGACACCCAGATCGCCACCGCGGACCCGGCGTCCACCGTCTCGTAGGCCGCCGGCTCCTGGCGCAGGACCGTCCCCTCGGGCTTGTCGGAGTCCTCCTCGGTGACCTTGCCCATGGCCAGCCCGGCATCGGCCAGGGCCTTGCGGGCATCGGCCACGGAGCTGAAGTCGACCAGGTCGGGGACCTGGACCTGCGCCTTGCCCGCGGACACCACGACATCCACGAGGCTGCCGACCTCGACGAGCTCGCCCTGCCGTGGATCCTGGCTGATGATCGGTGTCCTTCGGCAGGTCGGAGACCTTGACCTCCGGGCCACCGAGCAGCAGGCCGACGTCGCGCAGCTCCGCCTCGGCCTTGGCGACCGTGAGCCCCTCGACCCGCGGAACCTCGACGGTCTCCGCAGCGGTGGAGCTCAGCAGCTTCAGCCCCAGCCACAGGCCCGCACCCATCAGCGCGATGACCAGTGCCGCGATGCCCAGGCCCTTGAGCACCCCACCCTTGCGCGGCGGCTCGTTCTGCGCGGTGGTGGTCATCGGGTCGGGAGCCGCGTAGGGGTCCCCCGCACCCCCGGGGATCAGCGGGGGCATCGCCCCGGTCGCCGCCGCGCCCGTCGCGGCCATGGCCGCGGTCGCGTACGGGTCGACGCCGCCGAGCACGGAGGTCGCCTGCGAGTCCGGACCGGCCACCGGGGCCACGGGCATCACCCGGGTCACCGGGACGCCGGCGATGGCCCGCTCCACGTCGGCACGGAACTCCACGGCCGTCTGGTAGCGCTGCGCGGGGTCCTTGGCCAGGGCGCGGGCCACGATCGGGTCCAGCTGCGGCGGGAGCGTCGGATCCAGGGTGCTCGGGACCGGGGGCGGTTCGTTGACATGCGCGAACGCCACCGCCACCGGGGCGTCGGCCACGAACGGGGGGCGCCGGGTGAGGAGCTCGAACAGCACCACGCCGGCCGAGTAGAGGTCGCTGCGGGAGTCCACGGTCAGGCCCTGGGCCTGCTCCGGGGACAGGTAGGCAGCCGTGCCCATGACCGTCGAGGTGCTGGTGCCGGTGTGCCCCGCATCGGCGGTGGCACGGGCGATGCCGAAGTCCATCACCTTGACCGCGCCGGTGGTGGTCAGCATCACGTTGCCGGGCTTGATGTCACGATGGACGATGCCATGCCGGTGGCTGTAGTCCAGGGCCGCGAGGATGCCCGACGTGATCTCCAGGGCGCGTTCCGGGACCAGCTTGTTCCCCGAGTTCAGCAGCTCCTTGAGGGTGATCCCCTCGACGAGCTCCATGACGATGAACGGGACGGTCTCGGCGGTCAGTCCCTCACCGAGGACGTCCTCACCGGTGTCGTAGACCGCGACCACGTTGGGGTGGTTCAGGGAGGCCGCGCTCTGCGCCTCCCGGCGGAACCGCGCCAGGAACGGCCGGATCGCGGGCCAGCTCGGGCTTGAGGATCTTGATCGCCACACGGCGACCCAGGCGCAGGTCGCGGCCCTCGTGGACCTCGGCCATGCCGCCACGGCCGAGCAGCTCGCCCACCTGGTACCGATCGCCCAGCCGGCGCACGTCGCTCATCCGCTCTCCTGTCCCGTGGCCCTCGCGCGCCGAGCACGCGCCCAGGCCATCCGGATCGGGCTGGGCGCCCGAACCACCCGCCCACCGGCGCCCAATCTACCGCGAAGCAGGCAGGCCGCCCGGGAGCGCGCTCCCCTCCGGCCAGCGCGCCGGGGTCAGCCGGACAGCACCGCCTGCATCACGGCACGGGCGATCGGGGCCGCCAGCAGGTTGCCGCCGACCTCGGCGGCCCCGGACTTCTCGATGGCCACCGCGACGGCCACCTGGGGGTCGGTCGCCGGGGCGAACGAGATGAACCAGGCGATGTTGGGCCGCTCCTTGGAGGTCTGTGCGGTGCCGGTCTTGCCGGCCACCTCCACGCCCGGGGATCCTCGCGTTCGACCCGGTGCCCTCGTTGACCACGCCCACCATCATCTCCGCGAGCTGCGCGGCGTTCTCCGGGCTCATCGCCGTGGCGAACTCGGTCGGGTCGAACGTCTCGAGGGCGTTCAGGTCCGGGGCGGCGGTCTGGTCCACCAGGCCGGGGCGCATGGTGACCCCGGTGTTGCCGATGGCGGCGGCGACCATCGCCATCTGCAGCGTCGTGGCGCGCACGTCGAACTGCCCGATGGCCGACATCGCCGTCTGCGGCTCGTCCGGGTCGGCGGGGAACCGCGACGTCGCAGCGCGCAACGGGATCTCGAAGGACTCGTCGAAGCCGAACTTCTGCGCCTGGTCGCGCAGGGCGTCGTCGCCGAGCTCGTTGCCCAGCCAGGCGAAGGCCGTGTTGCAGGAGATGGCCAGGGCCTCGGCGAGCGTGACCTTGCCGTCGGGGCCGCAGGGGCCGTTGAAGTAGTTGGGGATCGCGACGCTCGTCCCGGGGGGCGTGTAGGTGGCCGGCCCGGGCAGGACGCTGTCCGGCTCGAACCTGCCCGACTCCAGCGCCGCCGCGGCCGTCACCACCTTGAACGTGGATCCGGGCGGGTTCGTCCTGGCGATCGGCCGGTTGAGCAGCGGCTTGTCGGGGTCGTCCTCGAGCGACTGGTAGTAGGCGTTGACCTCCTTGGAGTTGTGCGAGCTCAACTTGTTGGGGTCGAACGACGGGCTCTGGACCTGGGCCAGGATGCGCCCGGTGCTCGGCTCGATGGCCACCACCGACCCGACCATGCCGCTCAGCCCGTCCCAGGCCGCCTGCTGCGCCGCGCCGTCCAGGGTCGTGGTGACCGACCCGCCCTGGATCTCCCGGCCGGCGAACAGCTGCTGCATCCGGTCGACGAACAGGCGCGGGTCCTCACCGGACAGCACCGGGTTCTCCGCCTTCTCCAGGCCCGTGGCTCCGTAGACGATCGAGTAGAAGCCCGTGGCCGAGGCGAACATGGGCCCGATCGGGTACTTGCGCAGGTACTTCAGGTCGCCCTTGGTCGCGACGGACTCGGCGATGGGCGCCCGATCGACCAGGATCGGCCCGCGCTCGCGGGAGTACTCCGTGAGCAGCGTGCGCTGGTTGCCCGGGCATGGCGTTGAGCTCGGCGCGCTGGAAGACCTGGATGCGGGTGAGCTGCACGAGCAGGGCGACCATCAGCACCAGCAGCCCGAGTGCCAGGCGGTTCAGGGACCTGGTCATGGCACGCGCACGACCTCGGTCGTCGCGTCATCCGGGCGGATGATGACCGGATCAGGCCGACGGACATGGTCCGACACCCGCAGCAGCAGTCCCAGGATGATCCAGTTGGCCAGGAGCGAGGACCCGCCGGCGGACATGAAGGGCGTGGTCAGGCCGGTGTGCGGGATCAGCCTGGTGACCCCGCCGAGGACGATGAAGGCCTGCAGGCCCAGGACGATCGCGTACCCGGTGACCAGCAGCGTGCCGAACGGGTCGCGGCTGGCGTGCGCCGCGCGCAGCGCCCGCTGGATCAGGATCGCGAACAGGACGATGACCGCGAAGGCCCCGGCCATCCCGAGCTCCTCGCCGAGGGCGGCGAAGATGAAGTCGCTCTCGGCGAAGGGCACCAGCTGCGGGTAGCCCCGGCCCCATCCGGTGCCCATCATCCCGCCGTTGGCGAAGCCGAACATCGACTCGACGATCTGGTAGCCCTCTGCGCTGGCGTACGCGAACGGGTCCAGCCACACCTTCACCCGGATCTGCACATGGCTGAACGCGAGGTAGGCCATGACCGCCCCGAACACCGTCAGCAGGAAGCCGAGCACGATCCACGAGCGCCGGCCGGTGGCCACGTAGAGCAGGCCCACGAAGAGCCCGAAGAACATCGCCGCCGTGCCCAGGTCGCGCTGGAAGACCACGATCCCCATGGCGATCGCCCAGGCGACGAGGATCGGTCCGAGGTCGCGGCCCCGCGGGATGCCCAGGCCCAGCACCTTGTGCCGGACCAGCGACAGCGACTCGCGGGTGAGCACCAGGTAGGAGGCGAAGAAGATCGTCAGCAGGACCTTGGCCAGCTCGGCGGGCTGGAAGGTGAACGGTCCGACCTGGATCCACAGGTTGGCCCCGCGGATGGTCAGGCCCAGGCCCGGGACCATCGGCAGCAGGAGCAGGACCAGCCCGGACAGCCCGATCAGGTAGGTGTAGCGCCGCAGGTTGCGATGGTCGCGCACGATCACCAGCACCAGGGCGCAGGCGACCACCCCGACCGCGAGCCAGATCGCCTGCTGGACCGCGACGGGGTCGGGGACCTCCACCCCCTTGGCCGCAGCCCGCTTCGCATCAGCGATGTCCAGGCGGCCGATCATGGCGATGCCCAGCACGTTCAGCGCCGCTGCGGCGGGCAGCATGACCGGGTCGGCATAGGGGGCGAGCCAGCGCACCACCAGGTGGATGCCCAGGAGGCACACCCCCTCGATGATCACGATGGTGCGCACCTCGGCCACGACCTCGCCGGCCGCGCCCTCGCTGGCCAGCACCAGGGCCAGGGCGCCGAGGAACCAGACGAACACCAGCAGGGCGAGCTCGGAGTTGCGCCGGGTCGGCTGGGTGGAGGCCACGCGGGACTGCGCGGACCCCGGGATGACGGTCGCCGTCATCGCAGTGTCCCGAGGCTCGAGGTGGGCGCCGGTGCGGTCGGGGTGGCGCTCGGCAGGATCGTCCCCGACCCGGCCGCCGGGCTGGGCGGGGCACCCCAGCGGGGCCTGCTCGGAGGAGCACGACGCGGACTTGGCCTCGAGATCGGTGACGATCCGCTGCGCCTCGGCCTGGGTCGCCGGCATCGAGGGTGCCCGTGAGCTGCGTCTGGTCGTAGTACGGCAGGGTGTCCACCCGCAGCGCGGTGCTGGTCACGACCCGGTTCAGCGGCACCCCGGCCACCTCCTGCGGGATGCCCTGGTAGATCGCCACGTACTCCGCGTTGGGGCCGACGAACCACTGCGAGCTCAACCACCAGGTGAAGCCCAGTGCGCCGACCAGCAGGACCCCGACGACCACGGCGCCTGCCGACACGCCCCGCCAGTGCCGGCGCAGCCAGCCGGGTTCGGTGCGAGCTCGCGTCGACCGGGGCCCCCACGACGGGGGCGACCGTGCCCCCGACCGGCAGGTGGCCGGCTTCGACGGCGGCACCGATCGAGCCCGGCTCCGGCGCGGCGGTCGGGAAGGCCTCCACCATGTCGCCGTCCGATGCCTCCGGGCCCTGGCGATCGGCTGCGTCGTGATCCTCACCCTCGAGCTCGTCAGGGCCCTCGAGCTCGTCGGCGGACCCCGTGCGGGCGCGCGTCTGGCTCCGGGCCGCCAGCCCGCCGGCCACGACGGGCCCCCCCAGCGACGTCGTCGGGTCAGTGCCGTCATCACCGGGTCCGACGTCGTCGGGGAACATCAGCCCGGGCAGGGCCGCCCGGTTGCGCCGGTCACCGGCGGCACCCACGACGACCGGTCCCCCAAGGGCGGACTCCAGGTCGTGGTCCGCGTCGTCGACCTCGACCACGTCGGCGATGACGGCCGTCACGTTGTCCGGGGCCCCCGCGGCCAGGGCCAGGTCGACCAGCTCGGTGACGGCAGCAGTCGGATCCGAGACCTGGGCCAGCACGGCCTCGATCGCGGAGTCGGTCACCACCCCGCAGAGCCCATCACTGCACAGCAGGTAGCGATCCCCGACCCGCGCCTCACGGATGGAGGTCTCGCCCTCCGGGACCCCCGTGCCATCGATCGCGCGCAGCAGCAGGTTGCGCTTGGGATGGCTGCGCGCCTCGTCGGCCGTGATCCGGCCGGAGTCGATGAGGGTCTGCACGTACGTGTGGTCGTGCGTGATCTGGCTGAGCTCGCCGTCGCGCAGGAGGTACGCCCGGGAGTCCCCGACGTGGATCAGGGCGATCCGCCCCCCGCGCCAGAGCACCGCGGTCAGGGTGGTCCCCATCCCCGCACGGGAGGGGTCGGCCTGGATGAACTGGGCGATCCGCTCGGCCGAGGTGAGCATGGCGTCGTCGAGGGCGGTCAGGACGTCGCCGGCGGGCAGGTCCTCGGAGTCCAGCTCCGCGAGCGTGGCGACCGCCGTGGAGCTCGCCAGCTCGCCTGCTGCGTGGCCGCCCATGCCGTCGGCGACGACCAGCAGGGTCCGACCGGCGTAGCCCGAGTCCTCGTTGTCGCGACGCACCATGCCCACGTCGGACTTCGCCGCGTACCGCAGGAACTGGGTCATCGCCGCGCCCTACCGCTGCAGCTGCAGGGTCGTGCGGCCGACGCGCACCTTCGCGCCGACCCGCAGGACGGTGGGGCCGGTGATCCGCGTGCGATCGATCCACGTGCCGTTCGTCGACCCGAGGTCCTCGACGATCCACTGGCCGTCGGAGGGGAAGAACCGCGCATGCCGGCTCGAGGAGTAGTCG
The DNA here is from genome assembly GCA_963812395.1 of uncultured Actinomycetes bacterium. Taxonomy (GTDB): domain Bacteria; phylum Actinomycetota; class Actinomycetes; order S36-B12; family CAIYMF01; genus Prado023. Next base: position 101,664 of record CAWEVG010000039.1, on the reverse strand, counting down.
TCCTGGAGCACGAGGGTGGAGTCGGCGGCCCGACCCACCGTGATCGGCGAGGTGCCCAGCGGGACGACCGTGCCGGCCAGCTCACCCTCCACCACCGCGAGCTTGCGCGGGGTCGAGGAGCTGCGGGCAGCCGCGCGCTGCTTGGGCTGCGGGGGCACCGCGGGGGTGCTGGACGTGGGCAGGCCCGGGACCGGGCGACTGGCCGGCTGCGGGCGCGCCTCCTTCGGGGCCGCGAGGTCGCGACGCAGGACCAGGACGATCGCGAACACTGCCAGCCACAGCGCGGCCAGGAAGCCGAACCGCATCAGGGTGATCGCGAACTCAGACACCGGTCACCTGGCCCGGTAGGTCAGCGTCGTGGTCCCGAGCTGGATCCGGGAGCCATCGGTGAGCACCACGCGTGGCGACCATCCGGCCGTTGACGAGCGTGCCGTTGGTGGATCCGAGGTCGCGCAGGGTCACGTCCGTGCCGAGGGTGATCTCGGCATGGTGCCGGGAGACCCCGGGGTCGTCGATGCGGATGTCCACGTCCGTGCCGCGACCCAGCCGGGTGACCGCGTGCAGCGGGTAGGTGATGCCGTCGACCTCGAGGTGCGGCTCACCGCTGACATCCATGGGGACGGCCCCATCCGACTGCCCACCGGGGCGCACCTCGGAGCGGATCCGGAACACGCCGGTACCCAGGGAGTCATCCTGGGCCAGCGTCACCTCGGCGGCACCCACGAACGCGTAGCGCTGCTGCTGGGCGTACTCGCGCACCAGGCCGGCGAGCTCCTCGTTGACCGTGGCCTCGAACGCGGACAGGCGCTCGAAGTCCGCCGCGGACAGCTCGACGACGAAGACGTTGGGCACGACGGTCCGCGCCCTGCTGACGACGGTGGCACGGTCGTCGAGCTCGCGCTGCAACCCGGCGGCGATCTCCACCGGCTGCACCTCGGACTTGAAGGCCTTCGCGAACGCGCCGTTGACCATGCGGTCCAACTTCTTCTCGAAGTTGTCGAGCATCCCCACCGGCCACCTCCTTCCGCTCGTGTGCATACGAGCCCGCCCACAGGGCGGACGGCACCGGCAACGGACCCGATCTTAGCCACGCACCGCCGCGGGCCGCAGGCTCCACGCGCCGGTCGCCGCGAGCAGCAGCCCGACGCCGATCCACAGCGGTGCCGCGATCCCATCCGTGGGGGCGGAGAAGGCGGTCAGGCAGATCCCGCTGACGAGGGCGACATTCAGCCCGACGTCGTACAGCGAGAACACGCGACCCCGGTATCCCTCCTCGATGTCCTGCTGCAGGACGGTGTCACCGGCGATCTTCACCGTCTGGCCGGAGAAGCCCATGGTCAGCGAGCCGATCGCCATGAGCGGCAGCTGCAGGGTGGCGAAGCACAGGGGCGCCACGACGGCCGCCACGAACAGGGTCGTGGCCGACCACGGGGCCAGGCCGATCCGTCGGATCACCCGCGGCGCGGTCACCGCGGCCAGGAAGCTGCCCAACGAGGCCCCGGCAGCCGTGAGCGCGAAGTCAGCGAGGGCGGCGTCCGTGCTGTCGGGGGTGTTGAGGGTGTTGCGCACCAGCAGCAGGGCGTCGACCAGGAGGGCGCCGAACGCCACCCGGTGGGCCATCACCACGGCCATCCCGCGACGGGCCCGCGGCCGGTGGTGGACGTGGACGACTCCCGCGACCATGCCGCGCACCACGGCCAGCAGGTCGGAGGTCAGGGAGGCCATGCCTGCCTCGCCGGCCTCGGGACCGAGGTCGCGACGGGGGATCCGGGTCGCGATCGCGGCCGAGACCAGCAGGCCGGCGGCCACCATCAGGATCAGCCGACTGGCCCCGTCGGGTCCGAGCACGGGCATCAGCAGCAGGCCCGTGACGGTGGCGATCGCCGCGGCGATCGTGCCCGCGGTGGGGAACAGCGCGTTGGCCGTGACCAGGTGCGCCGGGGCCACCACCAGGGGCAGGCCGGCGGACAGGCCCGCCAGCCAGAGCCGGCCGATCCCCATCGTGACCAGCACGGCGGTGCCCAGGTCCAGCCCGTCGCGGCCCGCAGCCACCATCAGCGCGATCCCGATCATCACCAGGCCCCGGGCCAGGTTGGCCACGACCAGCACCCGCGCCCGGTTCCAGCGGTCCAGGAACACCCCGGTGAACGGTCCCAGCAGGGAGTACGGGAGCAGCAGCAGCGCGAAGGCGGCGGCGACCTGACCGGCGGTGGCCTGGCGCTCCGGGGAGAACAGCACGAAGGAGCCCAGGGCCGCCTGGAGCAGCCCGTCGGAGGCCTGGCCGGTCAGCCGGGTGGCGAGCAGCCGCCGGGAGTTGGCCGTGGCCAGCACGGGCCAGCGCACTCCGGGCTCGTCGGCCGGGGGCAGGCGCACTGGGGCCACGGGCATGCTCGGGCGCGGTGGGGGGGACCGGCTCGGGCGCAGGGTCCGGCGCGGGCAGGCCGGTTGCCCCCGGCTGCCCCGGATCGCGCGGTTCGGCACCGGGGCCCATGCTTCGCAGCATGCCCGCTCCGGGTACCCCCCGTCCACAGGCGCGAGCCGACCGCGTGGCTCCACCGCCCATGGGCGCGAACCGGTGCGCGGATCGATACTGCGCACATGGAGTCGCAGTGGGCCGACGCGGTACGGGCCGCGGTGCTCGGCGGGGACGGCGCTGCCCTGGCACGGCTGTTCGACGCCGCGGTCGCGCTGGAGGGCCGCGCAGGTGCTTCGCGATCCTGGCTCGACGCGATCTCCGCCTTCGACGCCGACGCCGTCACCGGCTGAGGGCCGGTGGCCCTGCGGGCCCGACCCGGACTGCGCGCGAGGAGCGGGCTGGGCGCCGAGAAGGGCCCCGGGTTCGTACCCGGGGCCCTTCTCGAACTGCCTACCTGCGGATCAGCCTCAGTGGTCGATCTCGCCGGCGATGAACTGCTCGACCTTGATCTTGCAGATGTCGTCCGCGTACTGCTCCGGCGGGGACTTCATGAAGTAGCTCGACGCGCTCAGGATCGGGCCACCGATGCCGCGGTCCTTGGCGATCTTCGCCGCGCGCAGCGCGTCGATGATCACGCCGGCCGAGTTCGGGGAGTCCCAGACCTCGAGCTTGTACTCCAGGCTCAGCGGCACGTCGCCGAACGCGCGGCCCTCGAGGCGCACGAACGCCCACTTGCGGTCGTCGAGCCAGGCCACGTAGTCCGAGGGACCGATGTGGATGTTGCGCGGCTCGATCTTGCCCGCCATCTGCGAGGTGACCGACTGGGTCTTGGAGATCTTCTTGGACTCGAGGCGATCGCGCTCGAGCATGTTCATGAAGTCCATGTTGCCGCCGACGTTGAGCTGGTAGGTCCGGTCGACGGTGACGCCGCGGTCCTCGAACAGCCGGGTCAGCACGCGGTGGGTGATGGTGGCGCCCACCTGGCTCTTGATGTCGTCGCCGACGATCGGCACGCCGGCGTCGGCGAACTTCTTGGCCCACTCCGGCGTGCCGGCGATGAACACGGGAAGCGCGTTGACGAAGGCGACCTTGGCGTCGATGGCGCACTGCGCGTAGTACTTCGCGGCCTGCTCCGACCCGACGGGCAGGTAGCAGATCAGGACGTCGACCTTGTTCTCCAGGAGGCTGGCGACGATGTCCACCGGCTCCTCGTCGGACTCGGTCACCATCTCGCGGTAGTACTTGCCCAGGCCGTCGAGCGTGTGGCCGCGGGACACGGTCACGCCCGTCGGGGGCACGTCGCAGATCTTGATGGTGTTGTTCTCGCTGGCCACGATGGCGTGGGCGAGATCCTGGCCGACCTTCTTGGCATCGACGTCGTACGCCGCCACGAACTCGATGTCGCGGACGTGGTAGTCGCCGAACTGGACGTGCATGAGGCCCGGGACACGGTCGTTGGCGTCCGCGTCCTTGTAGTACTCCACACCCTGCACGAGGGAGGAGGCGCAGTTGCCCACGCCCACGATGGCCACACGAATGGCACCCATCTGATGTTCCTTTCTCACCCGCGGGCTGGCGGGCGACGCGGCCCGGCCCCGGTATCTCCGGATTGGTTGTCGGACGCGTCGGCGGATCCTTCGCGCCGTCCTTGGTTCTCGTTGTCGATCAACTCGTTGAGCCAGCGCACCTCGCGCTCGACACCCTCCAGGCCATGCCGCTGCAGGGCCTGCGTGTAGGTGTCCAGCCGCTCGCGGTTGCGGGCGGTCGAGGCAGCCAGGTTGCTGCGCCGTTCCTCCATCCGGCTGCGCCGGCCCTCGAGGATGCGCACGCGCACCTCAGCCGGGGTGCTGCCGAAGAAGGCCATGTGCACGCCGAACGCCTCGTCCTCCCACGCCTCGGGACCGGTGCGCGAGACGAGCTCGGCGAACCTGTCCTTGCCGTCGGCGGTGAGCTCGTAGACGATCTTCGCGCGTCGGCCCGAGAGGACCGGAGCGCTGGCGTCCGCGGCACCCGCCTCGGCGATCAGACCCCGGTCGAGCAGGTCCTTGAGCGCCGGGTAGAGCGAGCCGTACGAAATGGCACGGAACGTCCCCATCACCGCGTTGAGCCGCTTGCGCAGCTCGTAGCCGTGCATGGGGGCGTCCTGGAGAAGGCCCAGGATCGCGAACTCGAGCACTGCGCTGCGGCGAGTGGCTGCCATCGCGGAGTACCGTCCTTTCACTGGCCTGGAGTGACGAACTGATGTATCGAGTTGATACATCGAATAATGTAGCGGACTGCGTGCGCGACGCGCAAACGACACGCCCGGTTCATCGTCGGGACACCTGGCGGTTCTCGTCATGCACCGGGACTGGCATCAGGTAGGGGACCTATGACCGCCGCACCCGGGCCCTCCGGACCGCCTCGGGAGAGCGCGCCCGCGGAAGAATGCCTCCATGACCCTGCATGCCACGGCCGAGTCCCTCGGTGCCATCCTCGAGGCGCTGCCGCCCAACCCCCGCGTCGTCGCGTCGGGCAACTTCGCCAGCCCCCGCACGGCGCTGGCGCTCTTCGATGCGCACATCCCCGAATGGCGACTGTGGACGCTGAACCCCCAGCCGGGCCTGCCCGAGCGCGAGGGGATCACCCCGGAGACGTCCTTCGTCGGTGCGGGCATGCGCAAGAACCCGCGACTGCACTACGTGCCCTGCCGGCTGAGCCTGGTCCCCGCGCTCTTCTCCCGGGCGATGCAGCCCGATGTGGTCCTGCTGCACACCTCGATGCCGCGACACGGCGTCGTGAGCCTGGGCATCGAGGTCAATGTGATGCCCGCCGCGATCGAGGCGTGCCGGGCCCGGGGCGGCAAGGTCATCGCCCAGGCCAACCCGAGCATGCCGTTCACCTATGGCGACGCGATCGTGCCCCTGAGCTCGATCGACGTGCTGTTCGAGGCCGACGAGCCGCTGACCGCGGGGGGCCATGGCGCGCTCGACGACACCTCCCGCGGCATCGGCGAGCGGATCGCCGCCCGGATCAAGGATGGCTCCACGCTGCAGATGGGGATCGGGGCCGTGCCCGACGCCGTCCTCAACGCCCTGGCCGACCGCAAGGGACTGCGGTTCTGGACCGAGATGTTCTCCGACGGCGTGCTCGCTCTGGACAAGGCCGGTGCGCTGGACCCGGATGCCCCGCTGGCCGTGTCCTTCCTCTTCGGCTCGAACGAGCTCTACGAGTGGATCGACGGCAATCCGCGGGTGCGCATGGTGCGCACGGAGGTCAGCAACGACCCCGGGCTGATCGCCCAGCAGCCCCTGATGACCTCGGTGAACGCCGCCCTGCAGGTGGACCTCTTCGCCCAGGCGAACGCCTCGCGGATCAACGCGCGGATCTACTCCGGCTTCGGCGGCCAGACCGACTTCATCGTCGGAGCGCTGCACGCCCCGGGGGGGCAGGCGTTCATCGCCCTGCGCTCGTGGCACCCCAAGGCCAACGTCTCCACGATCGTGCCGCTGCTCGACGAGCCGGTGACCTCCTTCCAGCACACCGCCGTGGTCACCGAACAGGGCGTCGCCGAGATCTGGGGCCGCTCCCAGGACGAGCAGGCGCACAACCTGATCACCCAGGCGGCGCACCCGGACGTGCGCGAGGAACTGTTCGAGGAGGCCGCGAACCTCGGCCTGCGCGTGGGCTGACGCCGCTTCCGGCGGCCGCCGGCGCCCGCCTCCGCGCAAGGAGGACACGCGTCGGCCCGATGTGAGATGGGACACGATCAGTGTCCGATCCCCGCGGGCTGGGCATGAACGAGGGAACCCACCCCTCGGAGGACCCATGTTCAGCCCCACCCTGATCAAGGTTGGCGCCGCCGTCACCGCCACGGCCGCGGTGATCGCCGGCGGACCCGCGCTGGCCAGCACCCTCGGCCTGGCCGACGACTCGGTCGCCGCGATGCCTGCCTCCTGGGAGACCCAGCGCGCGGTCGACGGGCAGAGAGCCGCCGCCAGCCATGAGGCCACGCTCAAGGCCGAGGCCGAGCGCAAGGCCGCCGAGCGCAAGGCCAAGAAGGAGGCTGCGCGCAAGGCCGCGGAGAAGAAGCGTCGCGCGGCGGAGCAGCGCGCTGCCCGCGCCCGGGCCGCCCAGGGCGGATCACCGGCGCAGAACCGCGCCCTCGGGATGGCGATGTGCGCCGACAAGGGCTGGTCGGCCTCCCAGTGCAGCGACCTGGGCACGCTCTGGCAGAAGGAGTCCGGCTGGAGCACCCGGGCGCACAACCCCTCCGGCGCCCACGGCATCCCGCAGGCGCTGCCCGGTTCGAAGATGTCCTCCGCAGGCCCGAACTGGCAGAGCAACGCGCGCACCCAGATCGCCTGGGGCCTGGGCTACATCCAGGGCCGCTACGGCAACCCGAGCAACGCCCTGGCCCACTCCTACAGCACCGGCTGGTACTGACCCCTCGGGTCGACCGGCAGGTCAGCTGCCGGCGGGGCCGCCGGACATGTCCTCAGCCCGGACGGCAGCGGCCTCGACCTCGTCCTCGCGGCGCCCGACCGGCTTCGGCAGGGCCAGGGTGGCCAGCAGGCCGAGGAACACGAAGCCACCGGCCACATAGGCCGTGACCTCCACGGAGTCGGCGAACGCCTGTGAGGCGGCGGACTGGATCTCGGAGCTGCCCGGCGGCTGGTCCAGGCTCGGGATGACGGTGCCGGCCGACTCCTCGACGATGTCGGCGATCTCCTGTGCCTGGGCCGCCGGGACGCCGGACTCCTCGACATGGGCAGCGGTCTGGGAGTTCAGGGTGACGAACAGGACCGTGCCCAGGATCGCGGTGCCCATGGCGGCACCGATCTGGCGGGCCGTGCTCTGCGTGCCCGACGCCTGGCCGCTCTGGCGCACTGGGACGTCGGCGAGGATCAGGCCGGTCAGCTGGGCGCTGGCGTACCCGACGCCCATGCCGTAGATGATCAGCCAGAACGACATCACCCAGCCCGAGGTCGTCGGGCTGACGGTGGCCCCGAGGCCGACGATTCCGATCACCTCCAGTCCCATGCCCATCCGTGCCACGAACCGGGGGCCGTACTTGTTCGCCAGGGACGCGGCGGTGGGGGCCGAGACGAACGACCCGATCGCCAGTGTCGCCAGGAGGGCGCCGGCGCCCTGGGCGGTGTACCCCAGGACGCTCTGCAGGAACAGCGGCAACGAGAACAGGATGCCGAACTCGCCGAGGCTCACGATCAGGGCAGCGACGGAGCCGAGGCCGAAGGTTGCGATGCGGAAGAGCGTGAAGTCGATCAGCGCGGACTTGCCGGCACGCGTGCGCCGGGTCTCGACGAGGAACAGGACCAGGAGGCAGACAAGGCCCAGGACCAGGGCGATGGCAACCGGCGACACAGCCCCGGCCGCGAAGTCGCGCCCGAACAGGCTCCGATCCTCCTCGACACGGGTCCACCCGTAGTTGCGGCCCTCGATGAGCCCGAACACGATCAGGCCGATCCCCAGCGCGGACAGGATCGCGCCGACGACGTCCAGGCCCTGCGTGTCGCCCGGGTCCTTGCTCTCCGGGACGTAGCGCATCGCTCCGACGATCACGATGATCCCGATGGGGACGTTGATCCAGAACGCCCACGTCCACGAGAAGTTCGTGGTCAGGTACCCACCCACGAGGGGGCCCAGGGCTGCCATCCCGCCGATGATCGAGCCGTAGATGGCGAACGCGATGTTGCGCGCCCGGCCCGCGTAGAGCGAGTTGACCAGCGACAGCGAGGTGGGCGACATCATCGCGCCGCCGATGCCCTGCAGTGCCCGTGCCGTGATCAGGTGCTCGCCGGACTTCGAGGACGCCGCGTAGATGCTGGCCAGCACGAACACGAGCGCCCCGAGGGTGAAGATCCCGCGACGACCCACCCGGTCCCCCACCCGGCCGAACACGATCAGCAGGGCTGCGAAGGTCAACGAGTAGACCGCGTTGACCCACTCCGCATCGATCGAGCTCAGCCCGAGGTCGGCGATCATCGAGGGCAGGGAGACGTTGACGATCGTCGCGTCCATGATGATCAGGGCGGTTCCCAGCCCGATGAAGAGCATGGGGATCCACCCGTGCGCGGGCTTCTCGAGCGGGGCGGCGGAGCTCGCGGCGGCGGTCACGAAGCGGAGACTACCGGCGGGCCGGCGACCCGGCAGGCGAATGCGCGCGACGACCCTGCCGCTCGCACCTCACGTGTCGGGCTCGGCCTGCCCAGCGGCGCGCAGCATCGCGTGCGCGGGGATCTCGGTCAGGAATCCGGTCCGCAGCTCGGGGTCGTCGATGCGGGAGGCGAACGTCTCGACGAAGTCCACGCCCGCCCTCAGTGCTTCGCGACCTCGCGGGTCCCCAGCCTGGACGAGGATCTCCCAGCGCGCGAGCAGCATCTCACCGGGCCGCAGGGCTGCCTCCAGCGCTTCGGCGTCGATCTCCCGAGCGGCCGTCTCCACGAGTCGCACCGCCTGGCCCAGGTCGCCCCGACGGTGGGCGATCCTGGCATTCAGGACTGCGACCTCGAGCTTCAGGCCGCGCAGCCCCAGCCGCTCTGCGCCCTCCCCGGCCGCGGCGGCCGCATCGTGCGCCTCCGCCAGGCGACCCGCCGCCAGGCACGCGTGGGCGCGACCCACCTGTGCCCGGGCCTGGCCGAGCGGGGAGCTCGCGAGCCGGGCGCGCTCCTGCGCCTGATCCAGCATCGCGCCCGCCGCCTCAGCGTCCCCCGCGTCGAGCGCGTCGATCGCCAGGGAGAGGTAGGAATCGCTGGCCTGGTAGTCGAAGGCGATCTCCAGGGCCAGGTCGATCGACCTGCGCAGGTTCTTCCGGGCGCGTGCGTGGTCCCCGGCACGCCGGTACGTGTCACCAAGGATGCCCAGGGCAACGGCCACGCCCTCACGGTCGCCCAGCTCCTGACACAGCGCGAGACCCTCGCTGATCAGGCGCCGGGCCTGGCCGAGTTCCCCCTCCTGGAGCAGGATCGCACCGAGGTTGCTCTTCACCACTGCCTGCCGGTACTTGTGCCCGGACGCGACGAAGATCGGCAGGCACTCCTCGAGCCAGGCCCGCGCCTCCCGGTGCCTGCCCTGGTTGAACAGCACGGAGCCCAGCTGGACCAGCACGGTGCTCTCGCCCTCGAGGTCATTGTTCGCGCGGTGGGCGGCGCCTGCCTCCTCGAGCAGGGCGATGGCCCGGGGGAACTGGCTCTCGTTGTTGGCCACGATCGCCAGGTACCGCAGGCTCTCGCCGACCACCCGGGGCTGGTCGGCCGCGCGCGCCTTGGCCAGCGCCTGCTCCAGCACGTCCCTGGCCTGCGCATGGGAGCCCTTCCAGGTGAGGCCACGGCCCCACCACAGCAGCGCGTCGGACTCCAGGTCGGCCATCCCCGCCTGTCTGGCCAGTGCGACGGCGGACTGCGCCGGGACCTCCTGCTCCTCGTACTCACTGTGGTGGAAGTGCCAGCTGGCCCACCGCAGCAGCAGCTGGACGCGGCGCCGGTCGTCCAGCTGCGGCGCCAGCGTGTCCAGCGCGTCGAGGTCCCGACGCTGACGGTCGCGGTCACCCATCCGGTCGAAGACACCCTCACGCGCCAGCAGGACGTCGAAGCGCAGGGCGGGCTCGTCGCCGGGCACCACCTCGACCGCGCGGTCGAGCAGCCTGGTCGCCTCGGCAAGTGCGTGGACGGACGCCGCCTGCCCCGCCGCCCGCAGGTACCAGCGCCCGGCGACCAACGCGTCACCGCTGTTGTCATGATGTCCCGCGATCAGGGCTGCGTACTCGTCGATCCGCTGATTGCGTTCCGCCATCTGCTCGAGCCAGTGCGCCGCCAGCCCGTGATAGATCCGGCGCTGCGCGCGCAGCACGCTGTCGTAGGTCACGTCGCGCAGCACCGCGTGCTTGAAGAGGAACTCCTGGGTGCCGTCGAAGGCCGAATCCGGCCGCTGGTAGACGACCTCGCGGCCGCGCAAGCTGTCCAGGGCCGCGACGGTCGCCGTCGATGTGGTCGGCGCAGGGTCGAAGCTGGCCACTGCGTCGTCCCAGAACACGCGGCCGATGACGGAGGCCCGCTGGAGCACCTGCTGCTCGGGCGGGCTCAGGGCGTCGATCCGAGCCTGCAGGACCCCCCGCAGCGTGGGGGGCACGTGGACGCCGTGGAGCTGTGCCTCACGCACGTGCCATGCGTCCTCGCCCGTGACGATGACGCCCGACTCGACGAGCCACTTCACGAGCTCCTCGAGGTGGAACGGGTTCCCCTCCGTGGTGCTCAGCAGGAGGTCACGCAGCGAGCTCGGAATGCTGTCCACCCGCTGGAGGATCTCCGCCAGGAGCTGGCTGCTCTCGCGGCGTGAGAGTGGGGCGAGCGGCAGCCGCACGTGGAACTCGAGGCCCTCACCCCAGCGCGGATGGCGCTCCAGCAGCGACGGTCGGGCGGTCGCGACGACGAGCACCTGGCTGTTGCGGAGCACCTCGTCGGCCGCGTCGAACCACGCCAGAGAGCCCTCGTCTGCCCAGTGCAGGTCCTCGAGGAGGACGACCACGGGAAGCTCCTCGGCGAGCCGGGCGAAGTACTCGGCCAGGTGGACCGAGGCCCGCCTGCGCAGGCCCTGCGGATCGTGCCGAAGCCCGGTCACATAGGCGCTGCCGCTCAGGTCGAATCCCAGCCAGAACCCGACCAGGTGGGCCTTGTGGTGGGCGGCCTCACCGTTCCCGAGCGCAGCGCCGATCCCCGCCTCGAGCTTGCGGAGGACCGTCGCGGGCCCGTCCCGTTCGCGGATGTCGAGCCTGGCTGCGACCACGCCCCGGAGCAGACCGTTGGCGGCGTTCTGCGCTGTCGGCGCTGCGCGCCCACGGAACCAGTAGAGCGGCTGGTCGATCTCGGCCAGCCAGCGGTCGAGCTCCAGCAGGACGCGGCTCTTGCCCACTCCCGCGTCGCCGACGACGGTCACCACCCGCCAGCGCCGCTCGTCGATGACGTCCTGGAACTGGTTCTCCAGCCGGCTCAGGAAGATCTCGCGGCCGATCGTCCGCGTCGTCACGCCCTCGACGCCCCGGGCCGCGTCGAGGCGGTAGCCCGCCGGGCGTTCCGACCCGACCAGGTAGGCCCGGACGGGTTCGGGGATCCCCTTGAGCTGCAGCGGCTCGACCTCGGTGAAGCTGAACCCTCCCCGCACGTGCCGGTGGGTGTCGCGCGAGATCAGGATGCCACCAGGCGCCGCCGCGGCCTGGATCCGCGCCGCCCGGTTGACCGTGTCACCCACGACCACGACGTCCTGCCCGGGCCGGTCGTCCAGGGAGCTCACCACGACCTCACCCGTGTCGATGCCGACCCGCATGACGAGGGTGGGATGGCCCTCGGCGAACTCCGCGTTGAGCTCCGCGAGCGCGGCGCGCATGGCCAGGGCGGCACGGATGGCGCGGTGGGGATCGTCCTCGTGGGATCGGTGGAGGCCGAAGACGGCCATGACGGCGTCCCCGATGAACTTCTCGACCACCCCACCATGGGCGGCGATCTGCTCGTGCCAGCGGCGGAAGTACGCATTGATGGTGGTGCGCGTGTCCTCGGGGTCGAGCGCCCGGGACAGGACCGTGAAGTCGACGACGTCGGCGAACAGGACCGTCACCAGTCTGCGTTGCTCTGCCGTCCGGCGCGCGATCAGCGCGGCGCGCGTCTCCCGAAGGGGGGTCAGGGCCGTGTCGACCACCGCGGTCGCCCAGCAGGTCCCGCTGGGCCTCGAGCGCCACGATGGCCCGCTCCACCGACTCGAGGTCATCCACTGGTTGCCGTGCCGTCCCCGGAGCCCCAGGAGCTGGCCGCCCTCGTCGGACCCGTCATGTCCCCTGCTTCCCTACGGCCAAGCAGTCATACGTCGCCCTCGCAGTTCCGCCGGGCTCTCCCGTCCCCCGAGGGGGCGCTCAACGACCTTCCGTGGCCATGAGGCAGGGGCCATCAGGCCGGCTCGGCGCACGCAGGGCGGCAGGCACGCCCGGCGGGACGCGAACGGCCCGGTGCTCGTCTCCGAGACCGGGCCGGGCTGGGGGATCCCCCAGGTTGTGGTGCGCGAGGGGGGAGTTGAACCCCCACACCCTTTCGAGTACACGGACCTGAACCGTGCGCGTCTGCCTATTCCGCCACTCGCGCATCACCCCGCCGAGGCGGCATGACAACGCTCACAATCGTACCGGCGTCGCCCACTGGCGGCCAAATCGCGGGGCAGCGACTCAGGTGGGCTGGACGCCGGCCGCCTCTGCGATCACACGGGTGTACTCGGCCGCACCCTTGCCGGTCAGGTGGACCCCGTCCTTGACCATGTAGTCGCGGTGGTCCGCGGAGGCCTTGGCCCAGTCGGCCACGACCACATTGGGGTAGTCCTTGGCGACGGACGCGATCAGTGCGTTGTTGGGCTTCATCCAGGCCCGGGGGACCCGGATGGTGACCAGGACCACCTTCTGGGCACCGGACAGCTGGGCCAGCATCGCGCGCAGCTGCTCCTCGGTGACGATGCCGTTGTTCCCGACATGCAGGACGACTGTGTCACGCAACTGACCGCTGCTCACCTGGTCGCTGATCGAGGCCAGGATGTCGGCGGCCTGAGTGGCGACCTTCGCGTGCAGGTCCACGTTGAACGTGTCGCTCTCCAGCGCCCCCGAGGCCCCGAGCATCACCGAGTCCCCGAAGGCCGTCACCTTGGCGCGCGGATCCAGGTCCGTCCGCCGCGGCCATCCGGGCGAAGTCCTTCTCCAGGGGCGCGCGGGCCGGGGCCAGGGCGGCGAACTGCTCGGCGGTCATGCCCCCAGCCGCCGCAGCCGGTGCGGGCGCCGTGATGACCCGGAACCCGGTGAACACCACCACGACGGCCGACCGCGGCCACCCCCGCCAGGAGCGCAGGGCTGGGCTGCGGGAGCTCGCCATCACGAACGCGCCGCCAGCCGCGGGCCAGGGCCCCCCGGCGGACCGGCATCTCCAGGTAGCGGTAGCTCAGCTCGGCGATCCCCAGGAGCATCGCCACGCGCAGGACGAGCGCCACGATGCCGTCGACGGGGATGTCCACCCCTGGTCGGGTGACGAGGAACAGCGGCCAGTGCCAGAGGTAGATGCCGTAGGACCGCTCGCCGACCCAGCGCATCGGCCGCATCCCCAACCAGGTGCCGAACAGCACACCCCGGTGGCTGGACGCCGCCACGACCACGGCCGAGACGAGGGCGACCACGAGGAACCCCCCGCGGTAGAGGAACGTCGAGAACTCCCCGAGCCCGGTGAACATGAGCACGAGCAGGAGGAGGCCGGCCACGCCGGCCCCGGTGATCACCATCCGAGCCTGACGGGCCAGGACCGGCGAGGTGCGCCCCGGGCGCCAGACGACCGCCAGGGCGGCGCCCACACAGACACCCATCGCGTGCGTGTCGGTGCCGAAGTACAGCGGCTCGGATCGGCCGCCCCGGGCATGTCGCCGACGAACGAGCCGATCGTCATGGCCAGCGTCGACAGCAGCGCCCCGGCCGAGGGCCACCAGCCCCACCGCCCGTGCCCCACGCAGGCGGTAGGCGAACAGGGCGATCGCGGGCCAGAAGATGTAGAACTGCTCCTCCACCGCCAGCGACCACAGGTGCTTGAGCATGGGCGGGCGGCCGATGAACTCGAAGTACGAGGTCTGGGTGAAGATGCTCAGCCAGTTCGAGTAGTAGAACAGCGCACCCGGGAGGTCGCGGCGGAATCCCGCGGCGCCGTCGTAGGCCACGGTGGCGACCAGCACGGCGGTCACCGCGAGCACGGCGAACAGGGCGGGCAGCAGCCGGCGGGCACGGCGGATGTAGAAGTTCTTGAAGTCGATCCCGCCGGAGCGGTCGAGCTCGACCAGCAGCAGCGAGGTGATCAGGAAGCCCGAGAGGACGAAGAACACGTCGACGCCGAGGAACCCGCCGGGGATCCAGGCGACGTCCGCGTGGTAGAGCACCACGGCGATGACGGCGACCGCACGCAGGCCATCGAGTCCCACGAGGTGGGGCAGTGCCGGACGTCTGACGGTGCGGCGCTGCCGGGTGAGAGTCCCGGACATGACGGTTCCTTCCTGCAGCGCCCCGGCTCGACCCTGCCGCGGTGCTTGGCACATTGAACCGCACCCGTCCGACATCGCCGGGGAGGTCGGCCCCCGCGGGCGGCGCGTCGCGATCAGCCCCCAGCGAACGCCGCAGCCCTGAGGGCGCCGTGCTCAGGCCGGGGTGCGCCCGGCCCACCACTGACGCAGCTCCTGCTCGGCGCGCTCACGGCCCAGGGGGCCGTCGTCGAGGCGGCGTTCCATGAGCCAGCGGTAGGCCTCGCCCACCTCGCGACCGGGGCCGATGCCCAGGATCCCCATGATCTCGTTGCCATCGAGGTCGGGCCGGATCGACGCCAGCTCCTCAGCCTCGGTCAGCACGGCGATGCGGCGCTCGAGGTCGTCATAGGTACGCCGAAGGGACGCGGCCTTGCGCGGGTTGCGGGTCGTGCAGTCCGCGCGCGTCAGCTTGTGCAGCTCGGCCAGCTGGTCGCCTGCGTCCCGGACGTAGCGGCGCACCGCGGCGTCGGTCCACTCGCCGCTGCCGTAGCCGTGGAAGCGCAGGTGCAGCTCCACCAGGGTGGACGACCTCGTCGACGACGACCTTCGGGTAGCGCAGGGCGGTCAGCCGCTTGCGGGTCAGCTTGGCCCCGACGACCTCATGGTGGTGGAAGCTCACGCGCCCGCCCTGCTCGAAGCGCCGGGTGCGCGGCTTGCCGATGTCGTGCAGCAGGGCGGCCAGGCGCAGGACCAGGTCCGGCGGGCAGGTGGGCTCATGCGAGGTCTCCAGGTCGATGGCCTGGTCCAGCACGATGAGGGAGTGCTCGTAGACGTCCTTGTGCCGATGGTGCTCGTCGATCTCCAGGCGCAGGGCCGGCAGCTCGGGCAGCACGTGGTCGGCCAGCCCGGTGTCGACCATCAGCTCCAGGCCCATCCGCGGCACCTCGGTGAGCATCAGCTTGGACAGCTCGTCACGGACCCGTTCCGCGGACACCATCGTGATCCGGTCGGCCATCTCGGTCATCGCCCCCAGGACCTCCGGGGAGACCGACACGCCCAGCTGCGCGACGAACCGCGCTGCCCGCATCATCCGCAGCGGGTCGTCGGCGAAGGACTCCTCCGGCGTGGCCGGCGTGCGCAGCGTGTGGGCGGCGAGGTCGGCCAACCCGTCGAACGGGTCGACGAAGGTGCGCTCCGGCAGCGTGACGGCCATGGCGTTGATGGTGAAGTCGCGACGGCGCAGGTCCTCGAGCAGGGAGTCGCCGTAGGTCACCTCGGGCTTGCGGGTGGTGCGGTCGTAGGCGTCGCTGCGGTAGGTCGTGATCTCGAAGTGGTGCTCGCCGCGGCGCGCGCCCACGGTGCCGAAATCGATGCCGATGTCCCACACGGCATCGGCCCAGCCCTCGAGCACCGCCAGCGTCTGCTCCGGATGGGCCGAGGTGGCCAGGTCGAGGTCCACGTGCGTGCCCAACAGGACCGCGTCGCGCACCGACCCCCCCACGAGGGCGATCTCGTGACCGGCCGAGGTCATCCGTCCCGCCAGGTCGAGGAGATCCGGGATCTCGTCGAGCAGGTCGTCGATGCGCATGCGGCTCGCAGCTGCAAGCGCCGCGCGGGGGGGGACGTCGGGCACGGGCCGATAGCCTACGTGGCCGCTATCCTGACCAGCATGTCCACGCCGCCGACCCCTGTGCCGCCGCCGCGGCGCGAGGGACGCCGGTTCGCCATCCCCACCCCGGCTGACCTGCGCCATCCGGGTGCGCGGCGCCGCCCGTCCACGCCTGAGGACGAGCGGGAGGTCACCCCCGACACGCCGCAGGACGAGGGGATCGCGCAGGCGGACACGGCTCAGTCGCTGGAGCCCGGGACGGCCGAGCCCGCGACAGCTCAGCCGGCCACGACGGGACCGGGCCAGGAGGCCGCTGGGCAGCCCGGGGCCGAGAGCATCCCGGCGCCGTCCGTGGCGTCCGGTGCCGTCGCCCCCAGCACCCCCACGCCCGGCACGGGCCTGTCCACCACGCCGAGCGGCGCAGATCGCGGTGCTGCCCCCCCACCGGTGGGCCCCCGGACCGGCGGACCCACCCCGGGGACGATGCCACGTCGGGGCCGGGCCGCAGTGGACGCCGTCGACGCGTCACCGCAGGTCGCCGCGCGAGCGGAGCACGAGGGTCCGGGCGCGGGCATCGTGGCCGAGGCGACGCCGGTGGAGGCCGTGGAGGCACCCGCCGGGAGTCTGGACGGTGAGTCCGCCGAGGGCGCCCGGCGGTTGTTCCCCAACCCGGCCACCCTCATGGCCGCCGGGCGGGGCGTGCGCAAGGTGCGCCCGGGCGGGCTGCGGGGAAGGCGGCTGCCCAAGGTGGAGGAGACCTCAGCCGGGGGTGTCGTGCTCGACCTGTCCAGCGACCCCCCCGCCGTCGCGCTCATCGCGCGCCACGATCGCCGATCGCGCCTCCTGTGGAGCCTGCCGAAGGGGCACGTCGAGGAGGGCGAGACCCCCGAGCAGGCCGCGCTGCGCGAGGTCTTCGAGGAGACCGGGCTCGTCGGTCGGATCGTCGCGCCCCTGGGGGTGATCGACTTCTGGTTCGTCGTCGAGGACAAGCGCATCCACAAGACGGTCCACCACTACGTCATCGAGGCCGTCGGCGGGGAGCTGTCCGACGAGGACGTCGAGGTCGAGGCCGTGGAGTGGATCCCGTTCCACCAGGTCGTGCGCAAGCTCGCCTACGGCGACGAGCGCCGACTCGTCGAGAAGGTCCCGCAGATCGTCCCGGGAGTGAAGTGACCCGGCGGGCCGGGTTGCGCCCCGCCGGCGCACTCCTGGCCGTGGCATCCCTGCTCGCCAGCACCCCCACCGTGAGCGCCGTGTCCGTGCCGACCGCCGAGCGCCCCGCACTCGGCGTCGGCGCGCTGACCATCCGGATCACCAGCCTGACCCCGGCGATCCCCGAGCCGGGCGACGAGCTCACGGTCACGGGCACCATCACCAACAGCTCCGACGCGCCGGTGAGCGACATCTCCGCCGTGCTGCGGGTGTCCCCGACCCCCCTGGTCAACCGCGACGAGATCCCCGAGGTCCTGGCAGGGGCCGGTCAACGCCTGGGCGAGCCGATCGTCGGGGCCCAGGACGCGGTGACCGACGAGCTGGCCCCCGGACAGACCACGCCGTTCGAGGTGCGTGCTGACGTCGACGACCTCGGGTTCACGGGGGCCGGGGCCTACGTCACCGGCGTCGAGGCGCGCGGGGACTCAGGGACGGGGGCGGGGGCGGTCCGCCAGGACCTGGACCGCACCTTCCTGCCCTGGTGGCCCACGGACACCACGGTCGAGCCGCTGCTGCTGACGACGATCTGGCCCCTCACGGGCGCGCCGCTGCGGGATGCCGAGGGCGTGCTCCTGACCGAGGACGCAGCCGTCCAGATGTCCCCGGCCGGCCGGCTGTCCCGGCTGCTCGACGCCGCCGCGGCTGACCCTGGGTCCGTGTCCCTGGTCGTCGATCCCGAGGCCGTGCACTCGGCCGCCGACCTGGCCGACGGGTACCAGGTGCGACGTCCTGATGGCAGCGTCGAGCCGGGGACGCGCCGGCGCGAGGTGGCCGAATGGCTGGCCTCGCTGACGGCCGCGCTCTCAGCACCCGGCGCCGACGCCTCCGGCTCCCTGTACGCGTGGCCGGACATCGACGCCGCCCGACGCGGGAAGGTCCTGTCGACGGCGCTGCGCCAACGTCCCCGCATCGATGAAGCCACGCAGGAGATCCTCGGCGCGCCGCTCCCCAGCTCGGTCGTCCTGGCTCCCGGGGGGGTCGCCGAGCCCAGCACCCTGGCGGCGCTGGCGGCCGCGAGGGCCACCGTGGTGGTGCTCAGCGACCGTGCGGCCCCACTGGTCGACCCGAGCTACTTCACGCCCAGCGGCAACGTGCTGCTGCCCACTGCTGACGGTGACCTCCGGGCGCTGCTGACCGACTCCGGGCTGTCGGACACGCTTGCCCTGCCCATGGGCACCCCGGCCGAGCAGACCGCGGTGCGCCAGGCCCTGCTCGCACAGACGCTGGTGACCGCCGTGGAGCTCCCCGAGACCCAGCGGCTGCTCGTGACCGGCCCCGACCCGGCCTGGGACCCACCCGCGGGAGCCGCCGAGATGGTGGTCACGGCCCTGACGGGGGCGCCGTGGGTCACCGCGACCTCGCTGGCGGCGCGCACTGGCCCGCGAGCCGAGCTCACTGGCCCGCGGGCTGGTCGGCGCCGACCCCCGAGCAGGTGGCCCAGGAGCTGCCCGGCCGCGCACGTGGCGCGGGTGCGCGACCAGTACCGCGGCCTCACGCAGTACGCGGGCGTGGTCTCCGATCCGGCGGTCATCCCCGAGGTGACCCGGACGGCCCCGACCCGCCAGCTCGGCGCCTGGTTCCGGACCCATCCCGAGGCACGTACCGGCCTGACCGACCTCGTCGACGACGCAGGTGGGCGGCCTCATCGACTCGGTCCGGGTGGTCTCCAGCGGGTCGATCACGGTGTCGGGCGCCTCGGGGACCATCCCGATCACGATCGAGAACGCCGGACCCACCGAGGTGACTGTCGGACTCGAGCTCAGCGCCACGCCCTCGCAGCTGTTCTCCGCGGACCCGGTCGAGCCGTTCACGATCGCCCCCGAGCGGCGCACGTCCGTGGAGGTGACCGCACAGGTCGCGGCGGCCGGGCCGATCCCGGTCACGATCCAGCTGCTCACCGCCGAGGGTGACGCGTTCGGGGAGCCGGGCCTGCTCGTCGTCGAGTCCGCGGCCTACGCCAATGCCGCCCGGGTCCTGGTCCAGGTCGCGCTGGGTGCCCTCGTGCTGGCCGTTGCCGTCCATGGCGTGCGCCGTGCCCGGCGGCGCCGGCGCGCCCGTGACCGGGAGCTCGACGGATCCGCTGAGCGAGCGCCGGAGGTCTCGCAGGTCCATTCCGCGACCGCCCGGGGGTCGGCCGGCGCCGAGTCGGACGAGGGTGCCCGTGACTGACGACCCCCGGGATCCGGAGCAGGAGGACGCAGCCGAGACCTGCCCGCAGAAGCACTGGACGTGTCGGACCTCACCGGCTCGCCCGATCCCGACGCCGCGAGCGATGCCGCCCAGCAGGCGGCCGCCCCCCAGCAGGGGGACCTGGTGGCCAAGGGCGCCCAGATGGCCGTCGGCACCGTGATCAGCAGGATCACGGGCCTGTTCCGGGACATCGCGATGACCGCTGCCCTGGGCCTGGGGGTCGTGGCCGACATCTTCACCGTGGGCAACACCATCCCGAACACCGTGTACGTGCTGACCGTGGGTGGGGCGATGAACGCCGTCTTCGTGCCCCAGCTCGTGCGCCGCAGCCGCGAGGACTCCGACGGCGGGGCCGGATTCACCGACCGGCTGCTGACCCTGACCTGCGTCCTGCTGCTCGCGCTGACCGCGATCGCGATGGTGCTGGCCCCCCTGCTCACCCGGATCTACGCCTCACCGGACTACACCGCCGACCAGATGTCCCTGGCCGTGGCGTTCGCCCGCTTCTGCCTGCCCCAGGTGTTCTTCTACGGGGTGTTCACCCTCGTGTCCCAGGTGCTCAACGCCCGGGGCCGGTTCTCCCCGCCGATGTACGCGCCGATCGCCAACAACCTCGTGGCGATCTTCGTGTTCCTGTCCTTCCTGGTCGTCGCCGGGCCGGCGGCCGCGAGCAGCGGGACGCTCACCACGCCGCAGACCGCGTGGCTCGGGCTCGGCTCCACCGTCGCCGTGGCGACCCAGGCGCTCCTGCTCATCCCCTTCATGCGCTCCTCGGGGTACCGCTGGCGACCCCGGTTCGACTGGCGCGGGTGGGGGCTGGGCAAGACCGGCGGGCCTGGCCCTGTGGACCTTGGGCCTGCTCGCGGCCAACCAGGTCTCGTTCATCGTGCACAGCCGCCTGGCCACGACGGCCAACGTCCTGGCCCAGGCCGAGGGCCTGCCCGCGGCCGGCATCACCACGTACCAGAAGGCCTACCTGATCTTCTTCCTGCCGCACTCGATCGTGACGGTGTCCCTGGTGACCGCGCTGCTGCCGGGCCTGAGCCGGGTGGCTGCCGCACGGCAGTTCGGGACCTTCAGCCGGGTGCTGACCGACTCCATGCGCACCGTCACCGCCCTGACCGTGCCGATCACGGCCGTGATGATGCCGCTGTCACCGATCCTGGCAGCGGTCCTGTTCGGCTTCGGGGCGGCGAACCGGGAGTCCGCCTTCCTGATCGGGTACACCGTGATCGGGATGCTCATCGGGCTGGTGCCGTTCTCGATCTACTTCATCCTGCTGCGCGGCTGGTACTCCCTGGAGGACACGAGGACCCCGTTCTACCTGTCCCTCGTGCTCAACACCATCAACGTGGCCCTGTCGATCGCCCTGTTCAACCTGGCACCCACGTCGATGAAGGTCCCCGCGATCGGCCTGGCGTTCGGGCTGACCTACTGGATCATGATGCCCATCGCGTGGCCGATCCTGTCCCGGCGCAGCCACGGCCTGCACACCCGCGCCACCTGGGTGGCGGTCCTCAAGATGCTCCTCGCGGGCTCGGCGACCGTGCTGGTCACCCTCGGGTGCTACCGGGGGCTCGAGCAGGTCCTCGACGGCGCGTGGGACTCGCGGCTGAGCCTGGTGGGCGTTCTCGTGGTCGCCAGCCTGCTGGGCCTGGTGGTCTACCTCGGCGCGGCCCGGGCCCTGCGCATCCGGGAGGTCAGTGCCGCGCATGTCGATGGTGCGCAGCAAGGTGGGTCGCTGACCTGGGTCAGCACGCAGCCGGTCCGGTCGTGTCCCTGGGTCAGGAACTCGCGCGGTACCCGACCGCACGGACGGTCAGGTACTTCTCCAGCTGCGGGATGTAGTGCAGGGCCAGGGTCTTGGCATCCCGGCTGACCGTGACATGCACCTCGCCGGACTCGTCGACCCACCAGTCCTTGGACCGCATCCGCACGCCCAGCTCCTCGGCCTGGGCCACCGACACGGACTTGGCCGCCTTCTGGTCACCCGGGTTCTCCATCAGCGACTGGGCCCCGGTTCCGGCCACGATGCCGGCGTCGTCGACGGTCGTGACGTTGGTGTAGGCAAGGGAGAACACGTCGAAGGCGAGCACGCCCATGAGCACGAGGACGATCGTCACCCGCATCAGCCAGCCCAGGACGATGCCGCCCCGATCGCCCGGCCCGGACACACCCGCTGTCATGTCCTGAGCCATCGACATCGCCGACCGAGGTTCTTGACGGGTTGACCCGAACGGCCGCGGCGACCCGGGGCGCGCCCGTCACCAGGGCCGCTGCGCGTGGCCTAGCATTCCTGATGTGAACGAGCAGGGACAGGTGGCACCCAACCGGCAGATCGGCCGGTTCACCCTGGACGACCTCGTCGAGGAGCGCTACGGCGCCCAGATCTGGCGGGCGGTCGACAGCACCCTGAACCGCGAGGTGGCCCTGTGGCTCGTGGCCGCCGACGAGGCCCTGGCCGCCGACCTCGACCAGTCGACGCGCACGGCCGCCACGGTCGACGACCGGCGCATCGTGCGGATCCTGGACGTCTTCACCGCCGAGGACCTCCTGGTCGTCGTCACCGAGTGGAGCGCCGGAGAGGTCCTGCGCGACCACCTGACCGCGCCGATGCCCCCGGCCGAGGCGGCCCGCATCGCCTACGAGATCTCCGGCGCGATCGAGTCGGCGCACGCCAAGGGCATCGCCCACGGTCGCCTGCGCCCCTCCAACATCCTCGTCGGCCACGACGGCGAGGTGCGGATCACCGGCCTCGGGATCGACGCCGTCCTGGCCGGGATCGACCCGGTCGCCGGCGACGACCCGGTCGCCGCCGACGTCAACGGCATCGGGTCGATCCTCTACGCGTGCCTCACGGCCCGGTGGCCCGACGGCGACGTGGAGGGCATCCCCGGCGCGCCCGAGGTCGGGGGGCACACGCCGCCGCCCTCGCGCATCCTGGCCGACGTCCCGGAGTCCCTCGACGACCTCTGCGCCCGCACCGTGATCCCGGTCGTGCCACCCCGCGGGCGGCCGCGGCTGGCCTCGGCCGGACAGGCCCGGGAAGCGCTGGGCGCCAGCCTCACCGACCTCACGGGCGAGCGGCGCGCCCTGACCGGCGCACCCCCGGAGCGCTCCCGTGTCCTGCCCCGGATCGCGGCCGGCGTCGGGGTGCTCCTGCTCGTCCTGGGCCTGGCCTGGGGTGGGTGGCGCCTGCTGTCCCAGGACACCACGGTCGCGGCCCCACCGGAGCCGACGCCCACGGCCTCGGCCTCGCCCACGCCCGAGGCCTCGGCCGCTCCCGGAGAAGGTGACCTACCAGATCGTCGACGGCCGTGACTTCGACCCGCTGGGCAACGGCGAGGAGAACCCGGGCCGCGTGCCCTTCGCCTTCGACGGGGACAAGAACACCGCCTGGCGCACCGTGACCTACTACAACAAGAGCCTGGACAAGCCCGGGGTCGGGCATCCTGCTCGACCTCGGCGCCCCGCGCACGATCGGTTCGGTGTCCCTGGACCTCGTGGGCAACGGGACCGACCTGCAGGTGCTCACCAGCAACGATCCCGGCGAGAGCCCCCAGGACTACGACCTCATGGCCCAGGCCACCGAGGCGGGCGAGAAGGTGCCGCCTGAAGGCCGCCGATCCGACCTCCGCCCGCTACGTGCTGGTCTGGCTGACCGGCCTGCCCCAGGTGGACGGCGGCTGGCGGGGCGGCATCCGCGAGGTGCAGGTCACCAGCTGAGGCCTGGCCCCTCGGGGCGCGCGGGCGGGAATCCCCGGCGCACCTAGGATGTTGTCATCCACGACTGCGAGGGGTGAGGGACACATGTCCGAGGTTCGGGATCTGATCATCGTGGGCTCCGGCCCGGCCGGGTACACCGCGGCCATCTACGCCGCGCGCGCGGCATTGCGGCCCGCTGGTGTTCGAGGGCGCGGTCACCGCCGGCGGGGCGCTGATGAACACCACCGACGTCGAGAACTTCCCCGGATTCCCCCAGGGGATCATGGGTCCGGACCTGATGGACAACCTGCGCGCCCAGGCCGAGCGCTTCGGCGCCGAGCTGGTCACCGACGACGTGACCGCGATGTCCCTGACCGGCGACGTCAAGGTCGTCGTGGACGGTGAGGGCACCGAGCACCGCGCCCACGCCGTCATCCTCGCGATGGGATCCGGGTACCGCGAGCTCGGCCTGCCCGACGAGAAGCGTCTCTCCGGGCACGGGGTCTCCTGGTGCGCGACCTGCGACGGGTTCTTCTTCCGCGGACAGGACATCGCGGTCGTCGGGCGGTGGCGACTCAGCCATCGAGGAGGCCCTGTTCCTGACGAAGTTCGCCGACACCGTGACGGTCATCCACCGCCGCGACGAGCTGCGGGCCAGCCGGATCATGGCCGAGCGCGCCCTGGCCAACCCGAAGCTGCGATTCGCGTGGAACAGCACCGTCGCCGCGGTCAACGGCGCCGACAAGCTCAGCTCGGTGACCCTGGCCGACACGCGCACCGGCGAGCAGCGCGAGCTGGCCGTGACCGGGCTGTTCATCGCGATCGGCCACGATCCCGCGCTCGGAGCTCATCCGCGACCAGGTGGAGACCGACGCGACGGCTACGTCCTCGTCGAGGGCCGCAGCACCAGGGTCCTGCAGCGGGGGGACGGTGCTCCCGGGCGTGTTCGCCGCGGGCGACCTCGTGGACCACACGTACCGTCAGGCCATCACGGCGGCGGGCAGCGGATGTGCTGCGGCGCTGGACGCGGAGCGGTTCCTGGCCGCCCACGAGCACGCGCTGATGGCGACCGCCTGACGCTAGGATTGGCCAGCCAACCCAAGGAGATCCGATGGCCCTGATTACCGTGACCGACGCCAGCTTCGCCGACGACGTGCTGCTGTCCGACAAGCCCGTCCTGGTGGACTACTGGGCGGTCTGGTGCGGCCCGTGCCGGATGATCGCCCCGATCCTCGAGGAGATCGACGCCACCCACAGCGACAAGCTCACGATCGCGAAGCTGAACGTCGACGAGAACCCCCGGATCGCCTCGGACTACGGGATCGTGTCGATCCCCACCCTCAACGTGTTCCAGGGCGGCAAGGTGGTCAAGCAGATCATCGGGGCCAAGCCGAAGGCCGCCCTGCTCAAGGACCTCGCCGAGTTCCTCTGATCGTCCACCTGATCCGTGAGAGCACGCCTGTCCACAACTGCCGGGCCCACGTGCCGGCTGGGGGACTCGGGACCGATGGTCGCCGAGGTCCGCACCCGGCTGCACCGGCTCGGCCTGATCGAGGACGGCCGCGGGGACGAGTTCGACGCGGAGCTCGACCGCGCGGTGCGCCAGTTCCAGCAGGAACGCGGCATCGCCGTGGACGGCTGCGTCGGCACGCAGACGTTCCGGCGCCTCGAGGAGGCCCGGTGGCGCCTCGGTGACCGGGTCCTGTCGTTCCTTCCCGGGCACCTCATGGTCGGCGACGACGTCCTGGCCCTGCAGGAGCGACTGACCGGCCTCGGGTTCTCCCCGGGACGGCCCGACGGGATCTTCGGCCGGCTGACCGACCACGCAGTGCGCGAGTTCCAGCTCAACACCGGCCTGCCCACCGACGGGACGGCCGGTCCGGACACCTTCCGGGCCCTGGGCCGGCTGACCCGGACTGTCAGCGGCGGGGCCTCGACGATCCTGCGTGAGCAGCAGGCCTTCGACGTGCTGCGCACCGGGGTGACCCACAAGGTCGTGCTGATCGATGCCGGCCCGGATCACCTGCACCGGGGCCACACCGGCAACGGCCTGTCGGAGCAGGACATCGCCGCGGACATCGCCTCGCGCGTCGAGGGCCGGCTGGCTGCCCTGGGTACCACGGTCCTCGTCACCGGTCCGGCCCGGGCGGGGCACACCTCCTTCGACGAGTCCGCGCGGGCTGCCATCGCCAACGAGGTCGGCGCCGACGTCGTCATCTCGCTGCACTGCGACGCCCACCCGAACCCCCTGGCCCACGGGATGGCCGCGTTCTACTTCGGGACCCTCAACGGGCGGACGAGCTCAGTGGCGGGCCATGCGCTGGCCGAGCTCCTGCTCGAGGAGATCGCGGTGCGCAGCTCGGCGAGCAGTTGCGGCGCCCACCCGAAGACGTGGGAGCTCCTGCGCCTCACGCGGATGCCCGCCGTCCACCTGGACCTCGGGTACCTCACCAACCCCGAGGACGGCGCCCGACTGGGCGATCCGGCCGGACGCGACCAGATCGCGAAGGCCATCACGGCCGCGCTGATCCGGTTCTTCGCACCGCCCCCGCCGGACTGACGCCCCGGAGCCGGCTCGACGCGGGCGAGTCCCAGCCGCCCCTGGCGAGGACCGCCGGCTGATGCAGCCCGTCCTACCCCTGGCCGGCCAGCTGCTCGTCGGTCATGCCGCGCACGTCGAGCTGCTGGGAGCCTGAGAGCTGGAGCATGTAGGTCTGGGCCGACTTCTTCTTGGTCTTCTTGGCGCTGTTGCGCGTCACGACCTTCTTCAGGTACTCGCCGTTCGCCTTGTACTGGTCGTAGAGGCTGCCGGCGTTCTGGATCTCGGTGATGACCTCGTCGGAGGCGCGCAGTCCAGGCGAGGACCAGTTGGACGAGCCCGTCATCACGTACTTCTGCACGGCACCCCGCACGAAGCCGTTGACCAGCAGCGTCTTCTGGTGGGTGAAGATGTCGTTGCGGATGCACAGGACCGCCCACGTCTTCTTGACCGTGTCGTACTTCGGCTGGACCGGGCACGCCATGCGCACCGTGAGCCGTGCCGCCGCCGTAGGGGCTCTTGCGGTTCAGCCAGACGCCCGTGGAGGTGACCGGGACAGAGCCGCGCAGCGAGCCGCCGCTGCAGTCACCGACGGAGTTCTTCACGACCCTGCGCTTGGCCGGCTTGCCCTTGCTCGCCTTCGTGACGATGACCTTGCTGGGCGGCGTCGACAGGCAGTCGGCTGAGCCGTAGCCCATCTCCTCGCCGTCCTCGTTCTCCAGCCACTTGCCGTTCGGGCCCTTGAGCCGCTGGCTCATCTGCGTGTAGACGATCTCGACGTTGCAGCCCCTCTGCATGGCCAGGCGCCAGAGGTCGGAGGCCACGCCGCGGCGGGTGAGCACGAACATCGAGACCCGGACGTCGGTCCGCTTCCACTTCTTGCCCACCTGGTACCTGCACTTGATGGACCTGAGGATCTCCCGGTTGATGTCACCCGACGTCTGCGGGCCGAGGTGGACGGTCGTCGGCCGCGCGCCGGTGGCGGGGTTGCCCGGTGTCGCGAAGGTCCGGAAGTAGTTGGGAGTCATCAACTCACCGCGTGAGCCCTTGACCAGGTCCGCGAAGTAGGTGGTGAAGATGTCGTGCAGCGGCTTGTCGCCGACCGCGATGTTGAGGTTGTTGAACCCCTTGCGCGACTGCTGGTAGGTCGGGTTGCCCGAGCTGTAGGCGCTGACCCACTGCCGGGTGTTGGCACCCTGGCCCACCGTGGAGAACAGGTAGATCTTGGAGTGCAGCGACGGGTACATCGGCTCCATGTTGTCCGGGAGGGTCTTCTCACCGGTCGTGGTGTGCGTGAGCCCCGCGGCGTCGGTCACGGTCAGCGACGTCTTGTACGTGCCCGGGACCGCGTAGGTCTTCGTGTGCGGCCCGGGGCCGTCGGCGACGGTGCCGTCGCCGAAGTCGTAGTGCCAGGCCACGATCGGCTGCAGGCCGGGGCGCGACCGGTCGCTGTAGATGACGGTGTTGGAGGTCAGCGTCGTGGCATCGGCGCCGTACCAGGAGGTGGGACCGCCCGGGACGGCCGGGTTCCGTGGGGTCAGGCACCCCTGCCAGCACGTGGTGGCGAAGTTGCCCGCGTTCGTATCGGCGCCCAGGGTCCTGCTGAGCTCGCGCCAGGAGGAGTACTTGTCCGAGTGGCTGTTGGTCAGGGCCTGCACGGACACCCCGCGCTGGGCCGCCGCGGTCAGGGCGGCCTGCACGGGTGCGTAGGTCAGCGAGTAGAAGCTGAACTTGATCGAGGCCTGGCTCCCGTCGGGGTTCAGCGGGGGCGTGCAGTCGATCAGCTCGATCAGGTAGCGCAGCATCTTGTACTGCTCGGTCTCGGAGCCCGGAGGGGTCGTTGAACATCGTGCGCGTCTCGGGCACGAAGGCGGCGTTGCAGGAGCGCGGAAGGCCCTGGATCTGGATCGGGACCTCGAAGAAGGCCTGCGCACCGTCGGGCGACGTCGCGATCACCGTGAACGAGTCGGGGCCGGAGAACTCGGGGAGCTTGTCCTGCTTCCCACCGTTGAGGGGGTCGGGCGGGTAGAAGCCCGGGGTGTAGAGGAAGTTGCCCGTGGCGTTGTCGAACGCGAGCTTGCCGTTGAACGGGCCCGTGGCGTCGATGACGAAGGGCGCGACCGAGTAGGACACGGGCGTCCCCGGGACGCTGTGGGTGCAGGTCACGTTGCCCCCGACAGGAGTGTCCATCAGCGTCACGACCGGCGTCCCCGGGGCCGTGACCGCGCAGGTGATCGTCCCGGTCGACCCGACCGTGTCAGCCGAGGCGGGGGCCACGGAACCCAGCGTGGACGCCACCAGGGCGGCACCCGTCATCGCAACGGCCGTCAACCTTGCCCGTAGACCCCACCACTACTCCTCCCCACGCGTGGCCCAAATGTACGGCATCGCCCCGACACGGGTCACCGGCTCCGGACTTATTGCCGGGCTAACCCCGCGCCATCATCGTGGCCGTCGTCGCGGACTCCGGCGAAGTCCGCGTACTTGCGCGGGCGGAGCAGGGAGACCGCGAAACCGGCGGTCGCGCCGACCGCCAGTGCCGCCGTGGCGAGCAGGACCCACCGCAGCCGTTTTCATGAGCCCACCTCCCATCGGGCATCCTAGGCACATGAGCCCTGGCACGCGCCTCGACCCGTGGTTCACCAGCTATGCCCAGCGGGCGCATGGCCTGGCGGCCTCCGAGATCCGCGCACTGTTCGCGGTCGCCAGTCGACCGGAGGTGGTGTCCCTGGCCGGCGGCATGCCGTTCGTCTCGGCCCTGGACCTCGACGCGATGAGCGAGACGGTCGCCCGGCTCATCCGCGAACGGGGTGCCACCGCGCTGCAGTACGGGTCGGGCCAGGGCGACGAGAAGCTGCGGGAGCAGATCCTCGACGTCATGGCCCCGGTGGGGATCCAGGCACATCCCGACGACATCGTGGTCACCACCGGGTCCCAGATGGCCCTGGACCTCGTCGTGCGCACGTTCTGCGACCCCGGGGACGTTGTCCTGGTGGAGTCGCCGTCCTATGTCGGCGCCCTCGGGGTGTTCCGCTCCTACGAGTGCCGCGTGGTCCACGTGGCCATGGATGACCAGGGACTGTCCCCGGTGGCCCTGACCGAGGCGATCGCCCGGGTCCGCGCCGACGGCGGTCGGATCAAGATGATCTACACGATCCCCTCGTACCACAACCCTGCCGGCCTGACCCAGGGACAGCAGCGACGTCACGAGGTCCTCGAGGTGGCCCGGACCCACGGGATCCTGCTGCTGGAGGACGACCCGTACGGGCTTGCTGGGCTTCGACGGCGTGGTCCCGCGCGCGATCCGCGCCGACGAGGCCGAGGGCGTGGTCTACCTGGGGTCGTTCTCCAAGACGATCGCCTCCGGGTTGCGCGTCGGGTGGGCCGTGGCGCCGCACGGCGTGCGCGAGAAGCTGGTCCTGGCAGCCGAGGCCGCCGTGCTGTGCCCCTCGAACTACGCCCAGCTCACCGTCTCGGAGTACCTGGCCACCAACCCGTGGATGGACCAGATCGCGATCTTCCGGGAGCTCTACCGCGAGCGACGCGATGCGCTCCTGGAGGCCTTGGGCGACCACATGCCCCCCGGCACGACCTGGACCGAGCCCACCGGCGGGTTCTACTCGTGGGTGACCCTGCCCGAGGGTCTGGATGCCCGCGCGATGCTGCCCCGGGCCGTCGCGGCCCTGGTGGCCTACGTCCCAGGGACGGGCTTCTTCGTGGGCGAGGCCGAGCAGGAGGCCAACCGCCGGTCGCTGCGGCTGAGCTACTGCTACCCGACACCGGAGCGCATCCAGGAGGGCGTGCGCCGGCTCGGCAACGTCATCGACGACGAGCTCGGCCTGATCGCCACCTTCGGCCAGGCCGCCCCGGGTGTGGTCAGGGCGCACAACGACGAGGCCCTCATGACCACACCCGCACCCGATTTGGCCTAGGACAAGGGGTAGGACAGTGTCCCGATCGATCGTCATCCTCGCAGGCGGGCTCTCCCACGAGCGCGACGTCTCCATCCGCTCGGGTCGACGTGTCGCCGAGGCCCTGCGCTCCGTGGGCGAGACCGTGACGCGTCCACGACCTCGACGCCTCCCTGCTCGGCGACCTCGCGGCCTCCCCCCCGGACTGCGTGATCCCGCTGCTGCACGGAGCCAGCGGCGAGGACGGTTCGCTGCGCGACGTCCTGGACAGCCTGGGCATCCCGTACGTCGGGTCCCGCCCCGATGCCTGCCGGCTGGCCTTCGACAAGATGGTGGCCAAGGCACACGTCGCCGGCGATGACCTGTACACCGCCCCGGCCGTCGCCCTGCCGCATGCCACCTTCCGCGACCTCGGTGCCGGGG
Source organism: uncultured Actinomycetes bacterium (assembly GCA_963812395.1). Lineage (GTDB taxonomy): Bacteria > Actinomycetota > Actinomycetes > S36-B12 > CAIYMF01 > Prado023. The sequence continues at coordinate 71,641 of CAWEVG010000039.1, read as the reverse complement.
CGGTCCTGGATTCCCTCGTGGGACGGATCGGCCTGCCCCTGGTCGTCAAGCCCACCAGGGGCGGATCAGCCCTCGGCGTCGCCATCGTCCGCGAGAGCGCCGACCTGGCCGGCGCGATGGTCGGATGCTTCGCCTACGCCGACACCGCGATGCTCGAGGCCTATGTCCCAGGGACCGAGGTGGCGGTCACGGTGATCGAGGACGCGGACGGGACCGTTCGGGCCCTGCCCGGCGGTCGAGATCGTCCCCGACTCGGGCGTGTACGACTACGCCTCGCGCTACACGGCCGGGACGACGGAGTTCTTCGCCCCGGCGCGGCTCAGCGACCGAGGCCGCCGACCTGTGTGCCCGCATCGCTGTGGCCGCCCACGAGCGCCTCGGACTGCGCCACCTGTCCCGGGCTGACCTCATCGTGGGCGACGACGGGCGGGTGACCTTCCTCGAGGTCAACGTCGCCCCCGGATGCACGGAGACGTCGCTGCTCCCGCAGGCAGTCGAGGCCGCCGGGCTTGACCTGGGACAGGTCTTCCAGGTGCTGGTGGAGAAGGCCATCGCCGAGGGGCCACCCTCGGCGTGACGGCCACGCTGTCCCCTGCTGTCGGCCGGGCCCGGCGTGCAGTCGCCGTCGGCGTGGGAAGTGCGGGATGGCCACGCACGTCATGGGACATGTCCCTGGTACATCGTGCCCTGTGTCCCAGTGACGTGACCTAGCCCGTGACCGATTCGGTGTCCGACCCGATCAGCGCGACTGCCACCAGCGGCGCTTCTTCACCGGGGTCGCCCCAGCCGGGACGTACCCACCCGTGCGTGCTGCGAGGTTGCGGGCCGCGACGATGTCAGCGGGGGTTGCGTCCACCCCATCCGCCCCGGCGGCGGGCCCACCGCTCTCAGGAGACCTGACCCCCGCCGTGGTCGACGGCGGCGGAGACGACCGACCCTGAGTCAGGGCGCTTCCCGCGGCATCGAGGTGGTGACGTCGGCGACCGCGGGAGACCCCTGCGGACGCTCCGGAGTCGCTCCGGCAGCTGCGCCCGCCTCAGGGAACGCCGGAGGCGGGCCTGAGGGTGCGCCGTGGTCCTGGTCGGTCGGCTGTCCCGAAGGATCGTGAGGCCGTCACCGGCCCCGCCGTCAGGGCGCGAAGGGCCAGGCGGGCATCCGCCAGCGCGAGCCCACGCTCGGCAGCCTCTGCCTCGGCACGGGCGAGGCGGATCCGCACGTCGTCCCAGCGATCGCGCGGGATCGTGACGGTGTCCTGCTCCGCGGGCGCGACCGGGATCGGCATCGGCGCGACCGGACGGGCAGCAGAGGGCGCGACCTCGGGCAGCGACCGGCCGGGGTGCAGGCCGACTCGCCAGCAGCGCCTCCACCGGGATCCGCCAGACGCCGTCCTCGTCCTTGGCCGCACCGTGGCCCGCCAGCTCCGGGAGCTTGCGGGTGATCGTCTTCCTGCTCACCGAGCAGGACGTGGCCGCGTCCGTGATCGTGAAGGTGGGGCGGGTCGAGGCCTGCACCTCGGCCACACCAGCACCCGGCTCCGCGGGCCTGTCGGTGGTGTCCGCCACCGCCTGCGGGCGGTCGTCGACGGTGGGATCGTGGATGACCTCGAGGCGGTCGCCGGTGGTTGTGATGCTCATGGACGGATCCTAGGTCGGCATCTGGCCATCTCCGGGAAGGTTGTCCACAGCGGGTTCGGCGTGTCCCACCAGGGACGGCCAGAGGACGTCCTGTCCTAGGTCGCTGTCCCCGGGCCGACGAGCACGTCGAGGATCCTGTCCAGGTCCTCACGTCCGGCGAACTCGATCGTGACCCGCCCCTTGGCCTTGCCCATGGTCACCTGGACCCGGGTGTCCAGACGATCCGCGAGTTCGTCAGCAACGTCCTGCAGGCCGTCATCGGAGGTGGTGCGGCGGGGGCGCCGTGCGCGCGGCCGCGCGGGCTCGGTCGCCGAGCGCGACGATCTCCTCGACCGTGCGCACCGACAACCCCTCCGCCACGATCCTGGACGCCAGCGCCTCCATGCTCGCGTCATCGGGCAGGGACAACAGGGCTCGCGCATGTCCCTGGGACAGGACCCCGGCCGCCACCCGCCGCTGCACGCCCGGGGGCAGGCGCAGCAGCCGGATCGTGTTGGCGATCTGCGGACGGGAGCGTCCCACGCGTGCCGCGAGCTCGTCCTGCGTGCACCCGAAGTCCGCCAGCAGCTGCTGATAGGCGGCCGCCTCCTCCAGCGGGTTGAGCGCCGCGCGGTGGATGTTCTCCAGCAGGGCGTCCCGGAGCAGGTCCGCGTCGTCCGTGGGACGCACCATCGCCGGGATCGTGTCCCACCCCAGGCGCTGGGCGCACCGGAATCGCCGCTCACCGGCCACCAACTCGTACTCGGCGCCCTCGTCCGGTCCCAGCGGGCTGTCCACAGGGACATGACCCAGGGGACGCACCACGACGGGCTGCAGGAGGCCGATCTCGGCCAGCGAGGCGGCGAGTTCGTCGAGGGCGTCCTCGTCGAAGACCGATGCGTGGTTGCCGGGGGTTGGGACGGATCGCCGTGAGCGGCAGCTCGGCGTAGTGGATCGGCGACGCAGTCCCGATTCCCGAGGCGTCACCAGCGGCCGGGTCAGCCTGCACTGCCCTCATCGCACCCGGAGCACCTCCGCCCAGGTGCTTCGGCCCTGACCCTCCAATGTGATGTTGGTCACACTTCCTCCTGTGCTCAGCCCAGAGCCTAGGTCAGGTAGGGCTCAGACCAGCGTTATCCACAGAAACCCTGTGGATAACGTGGGGATGATATGTCCGTTTAGCGTAGATTCCCACCCTGGGTGGTTGACTGGTCACTCAGCGCATCGGAGAAGCGTCGGCAGCACGGTGCCGGCCGTCCCCGGCAGGCCTGCCGTCACCGGACCCGCGGAATCACGACCACGGTCGTCGGCGGTTCGATGATCCCGACCCCGAACCGGTGGATCGTGATCGGCCCCGCTCCCAGCGCGGCGCGCGTGGCCTCGGCCTCCTCGACCTCCTGGGCCGCACTGGACCCCTTGAGGGCCAGCACCACACCACCGACGCTCGTCAGCGGAAGCGTCCAGGTGAGCAGCTGGGGGAGCCGGGCCACCGCACGCGCGGTGACGACGTCGAAGGTCCGTGGAGCGACGTCCTCCGCCCGGGCCCGCAGGACCTCCACCCGGCCATCCAGGGACAGCTCCGTGACAGCCTCGGAGAGGAAGGTGGCCCGCCGCAGCAGCGGTTCGATCAGGGTCACGCGCAGATCCGGGCGAACAAGGGCCCAGACCAGTCCCGGGAGGCCCGCGCCGGAACCCACGTCGGCGACCGTGCTGCCCGGCTGGCATCTGCGCAGTCGCCTCCTCGGCCACGACGGCGCAGTTGACCAGGTGGCGCGACCACAGCCGGGGGACCTCGCGTGGCCCGATCAGTCCACGTTCGACGCCACGGGTCGCCAGGATGTCTGCGAACGCCTGCATCCCGGCGATCTGCGAGTAGCGCGCGCTCAGTTCCGTTTCACGTGGAACATCGCTCACGCCGGCATGACCACCACGCGTCGGGAGGCACCCTCTCCCTCACTCTCGCTGCGCAGGCCGGCCTCCGCAACGACGTCGTGCACGACCTTGCGCTCGAAGGCGGACATCGGTGCGAGCTTGACCGGCTCGCCGGTCCGCCGCACGTCGGCCACGGCACGCTCGCCCAGCTCGGCGAGCTCGCGACGACGCGCGGCCCGGAAGCCGGCGATGTCCAGCATGAGTCGGCTGCGCTCGCCCGTCTCCCGCGTGACAGCGAGCCTGGTCAACTCCTGAAGGGCGTCCAGGACCTTGCCGTCGGGACCGACGAGGTCATCGAGGTCACCTCCGACGATGGAGACCATGGCGCGATCGCGCTCCACGTCCATGTCGATGTCCCCGTCGAGATCGGCGATGTCAAGCAGTGCCTCCAGGTAGTCGGCCGCGACATCGCCCTCGCGCTCAAGCTCTGATCTGTTGCTCATTGAGTTCCTCCAGTCATGCCTCGATGGTGCTCAGCTGGACTTGGGTGGTGGTCCCGTCCGCTTGCTCCGAGGCTGCTTCTTCGGCTGGGTGCGGCCGCCGGGCTTGTCCTCAGGGACGACCTCGCCCACGATCACCCCCGGGGAACCGGATGATTCCGGCGAAACGGGCAGACCCTTCTTCGCCGCCTTCTGCGCCTTGCGCGCCGCCGCGGCCTCAGCCGCCGGCGTCCCGGGCTGCGGGTTGTTCCGGATGACCCAGAACTGCTGGCCCATGGTCCAGAGGTTGGTCGTGAACCAGTAGATGAGCACACCGATCGGGAAGTTCAAGCCACCGAGGGCGAACATCACCGGGAAGATGTACATCATGATCTTCATCTGCTGGGCGATCGGGTTGTCGCTCGCGGTGTTCTTCAGCAGCAGTTGTCGCTGGGTGATGAAGCTCGTCACCGACATCAGGATGATCAGGACGACGGCGAGGATCTTGGTGTTCGTGGGGTTGGGCGTCTCAGCGGCGTGCGCGAAGGTGCCGTAGAGCGGGACGCCGAAGATCTCCGCGTCGTGGAACGAGACGCAGGAGGTCCTGGTACTGGGGCCACTCGAAGACCCCGACCGGCTGCTCCTCGGACGCGCCGCTGCAGCACCCGGAACAGGGCGAAGAAGATCGGGGACTGCGCCAGGATCGGCAGGCACGAGGCCAGCGGGTTGGTCCCCGTGTCCTTGTAGAGCGCCATCATCTCCTGGGACTGGCGTTCCTTGTCCCCGGCGTACTTGGCCTGGATCTCCTTGAGCTGCGGCTGGATCGCCTGCATGTTGCGCTGCGCGCGGATCTGCTTGACGAACAGCGGGATCAGCAGGATCCGGATCAGCGACGACCAGTCCGACGATCGCGAAGGTCCAGGACCAGCCGCTGTCCGTGCCCCAGAACAGGGAGAAGAACTGGTGGAACTTGCACGAGGATCCACGAGACTGCGTCGAGCAGCCATTGCCAGAGGAACACGAACTAGCTCCCTACTCGTTGCGTGGTGGGACGGACGTCCTTACCACCCCGCCAGGACCCCTTGGCCGGCACATGATCGATCCCACCGGGGGACCAGGGGTTGCAGCGCACCAGCCGCCCGACGGAAAGGAGGAACCCCTTGACCGGCCCGTGGGTGCGTACCGCCCCCAGAGCATAAGCCGAACAGGTGGGGTAGTAACGACAGGTGGGCCCCGAGAGCGGCGAGATGAACCGCTGGTAGCCACGAATCCCGCCCACGAGGATCACCGACAGCAGGCGACCGAGGGTCATGTCCCATGCACGACGTGCTGCGGATCCGAATCCCTGGCCCTGTGTCACTGCGACACCACCCTCGGCGTCCCTGCGTCATGTCCCAGCCTGGACATGACCCTCCGGACACTCGAGGTCACGTCGTGGGCCAGCTCCGCTCCGGACGCGCCGGCGGACGGGGGCAGCGCCCGCACGACGACGTCGGTTCCGGCGGGGAGGTCCTCGAGGTGGACCGCCATCAGGTGTCGCAGCCGCCTGGTCACCCGATTGCGGACCACGGAGCCGCCCACGGACCGTCCGACGACGAACCCAGCTCGGGCGGGTGCTGAGGTCGGCGACGTGCGCGCGTGAACCACCACCGTGCGCGAGGCAGCCCGGGACCCGGTGCGCATCACGACGCGGAAGTCCTCAGCGCGCCGGATCCTTCGATGCCCGGGCAGCACGAACGGCTCGGCTACTAGGCCGAGATACGAGTGCGACCCTTGCCGCGACGCGCGGCGAGCACGGCACGACCCGCCCGCGTGCTCATGCGGGTCCGGAACCCGTGGGTACGGGCGCGCCGACGGTTGTTCGGCTGGAAAGTGCGCTTCATGGCGTCTCATCCTTGCGGCTGGGTGATCTCGGACGAAGAGCCTTCGGCGTGTCACCACTGGCCGGACGGACCTCTTCCTGGGTACTAAGGTACGCAACTGCCTGAGGACGGGTCAAACGCGCGTGCTCCGGCACCGTTCACCGTGGTCCCGCAGGAGACACTCAGCGCCGCGAACCCGCCCTCGATCGAACCGATCTCGGACGCTGGTCAGGGCGAGCTCGCCAACCTGTGGAAAACTCTTGCACGCCAGCGCCCGAGGGGCATAGGTTCGCCGGGTTGTCCGCGGAGCGGATCGTGGCGTCGGTACGCACAGCCAGGAAAGAGGTCCACCCGTGGATGACACTGCAGACCCGGCCGACATCTGGGCCAGCGCGATCAGCTCCCTGGACAGCGCGGCCCTGAGCCGCTCCCACCGAGCGTTCCTGCAGCTCTCCCGCCTGGTCAACGTCTACGGCAGTGTCGCGGTCCTTGCCGCACCGAACCCGTTCGCCAAGGACGTCCTCGAGTCGCACCTGCGACCGCCCATCGAGCACGCCCTGGCCGCCCTGCTGGGCCGCGACATCAGCCTCGCGGTCACCGTCGATCCGTCGCTGGACGTCGATGACGACCTCGCCGACATCTGGGCCGACTCCACGTACGCCGACCGGCCCACGGATCCGACCGGGCCGCAGCCGGTCGTCCGACCCGCAGCGCGGGCCACTGAGGTGAAGCCGGAGCAGTCAGCCCGGCTGAACCCGCGCTACACGTTCGACACCTTCGTCGCCGGCGCCAGCAACCGGTTCGCCCACGCGGCCGCGGTGGCCGTCGCCGAGCAGCCGGCCCGCAGCTACAACCCGCTGGTCATCTACGGGGAGTCAGGGCTGGGCAAGACCCACCTGCTGCACGCGATCGGCCACTACACGCAGATGCTCTACTCCGGCACCCGGGTGCGCTACGTGTCCAGCGAGGAGTTCACCAACGAGTTCATCAACTCGATCCGCGACGACGCCGCGCTGCAGTTCCAGCGCCGCTACCGCGACGTCGACGTCCTGCTCGTCGACGACATCCAGTTCCTGTCGGGCAAGGTGCAGACCCAGGAGGAGTTCTTCCACACCTTCAACACCCTGCACAACGCCAACAAGCAGATCGTCATCACCTCCGACATCGCCCCGAACCGGCTCAAGGACTTCGAGGACCGCATGCGCACCCGGTTCGGGTGGGGACTGACGACCGACATCCAGCCGCCCGACCTCGAGACCCGGATCGCCATCCTGCGCCGCAAGACCGACCAGGAGGGGATCACCGTCCCCGCCGACGTCCTGGAGTACATCGCCAGCAAGATCTCCCGGAACATCCGCGAGCTCGAGGGGGCGCTGATCCGCGTGACCGCCTTCGCGAGCCTCAGCAAGCGCCCCGTGGACCTCAGCCTCGCCGAGGAGGTCCTGCGCAACGTCATCCCGAACGAGGCCGGCCCGGAGATCACCGCCCCGGCGATCATGCTGGAGACCGCCAAGTTCTACTCCGTGACCATCGACGACCTGACCGGGCAGTCCCGCTCCCGGACCCTGGTCACCGCCCGCCAGGTGGCCATGTACCTGTGCCGTGAGCTCACGGACCTGTCGCTGCCCAAGATCGGCGAGCTCTTCGGCGGCCGGGACCACACGACGGTCATGCACGCCGACCGCAAGATCCGCACGCTCATGGCCGAGCGGCGCTCGCTCTACAACTCGGTCATGGACCTCACCGCCCGCATCCGGGCCTCCGCCGCCACCCGCTGACTCACGGCCCCCTGTGGACGACGCGCGCCTGGGCGCGGCGTGTCATCCCTCGTTGGCCCGCCAGGCTGTGGACGAGGTCGTCGGGTCCTGTGCGTGGGACCCGATGTCCACGAATCACATCGGTCCGACTCAGCTGCGCCCACAGGCGCTGTGGCCAAGGACACGCGTCGCGACCTGCGCCGATGGCAGTTGTCCCCAGAATCCACAGCACCTACTACGAAGACTCCATCTACTTAGGGATGATTCGATGAACCGCCCTCAGTGCCGGCCCTCCTGTGGATGACCGTCGATCCGGTCGACGAGGGCGACCCGTAGGGCCACTCAACAGGGCCGGTTGGGGTCACGGTTTGTCGCGGCGGTGCATCCCGGTGTCACCGGCTCGTCGTAGGGTGACCCAGCAGAGCGCACATCCAGGAGGAGTTCGTGAAGTTCCGCGTCGACCGTGACCAGTTCGCCGATGCCGTGGCATGGGCCGGGCGGACCGTGCCCACCCGGCCTGCGTTGCCCATGTTGTCGGGGCTGCGCCTCGAGTGCGTGGATGGGGCCGACCCCAAGGTGTCCATCGCCAGCTACGACTACGAGGTCTCCGGACGGGTCGAGATCGCAGCCGATGTCGCCGAGGCCGGAATCGCCCTGGTCAACGGCCGGCTCCTGGTCGACATCGCACGCTCCCTGCCTGCCCAGCCGGTGGACATCGAGATCGAGGGGACCAGGCTGCGGGTGCGGTGCGGGCGTGCCTCCTTCGAGCTGCCCACGCTTCCCGTCGAGGAGTACCCGCCGCTGCCGGCCATGCCCGACCCCAGCGGGAGCGTCCCCGGAACCGTGCTGGCCGGTGCCGTCGCACAGGTGGCGGTCGCTGCCGGGCGCGATGACGCCCTGCCGTTCCTGACCGGCGTGCGTGTCGAGGTCGACGGCGACCAGGTGACGCTGGCTGCGACCGATCGCTACCGACTCGCGGTGCGCACGTTCTCGTGGACCCCGCAGACGCCTGACTTCAGTGCCGCCGCACTGGTGCCCGCCCGGACCCTCGCCGACACCGCCAAGGCCCTGGCCCACGCCGACGAGGTCCACCTGGCCTTCGGGTCGGCCGCCCTCGGAGAGGGCCTGCTCGGCATCGAGGGCCTGGACCGGCGCACCACCACCCGCCTGCTGGAGGGGGACTTCCCGAAGTACCGGGCGCTGCTGCCCTCGGAGTCCCCGACAGTCGCGCGGGTCGAGACGGCCGCGCTGACCGAGGCCGTCAAGCGCGTCGCACTGGTTGCCGAGCGCTCCAGCGCAGTCAAGATGATCTTCAACGGCCAGGAGCTCGTGCTCGAGGCCGGCACCGGCGACGACGCCATCGGCCTGGACGCCATCGAGTGCGTCCTGACCGGAGAGCCCATGGAGCGGATCGCGTTCAACCCCGGGTACCTCCTGGAGGGACTGGCCGCGATCTCCAAGCCCGTGACCAACATGGCCTTCACGAACTCGAACAAGCCTGCGGTGCTCACCGGCGCGACGAGCTTCGACGCCGACGCCTCCGATGACTACCTGTACCTGTTGATGCCTGTCCGCCTGCCGTCCTAGCGTGCACGTCACCCATCTCGGCCTGGTCGACTTCCGGTCCTACGGGGCCGTGGAGCTCGACCTCCCCGCCGGGGTGACCACCTTCGTGGGCGCCAACGGGCAGGGCAAGACCAACCTCGTCGAGGCGATCGGGTACGCGTGCTCGCTGCGTTCCCACCGGGTGGCCACCGACGCCCCGCTCGTGCGGCAGGGTGCGCGAGCGCGCCGTGGTCCGGGTCCATGCCGACCGGGGTGGACGAGAGATCGTCGTCGAGCTGGAGATCACACCGGGGAGGGCCAACCGTGCGCGCCTCAACCGGTCACCGGTGCCTCGTCAGCGCGATGTCCTGGGTCAGGTGTCCCGGGTGCTGTTCGCCCCCGAGGACCTGTTCCTGGTCAAGGGTGACCCCGGGGAGCGCCGCACGTACCTCGACGAGCTCACCGTGGCCCTGGCTCCCCGCTTCGACGCGGTCCTGTCCGACCTGGAGCGGGTCCTACGACAGCGCAACTCCCTGCTGAAGTCAGCCTCTGCCCTGCGGGGCGGGGGTGCTCGCAGCCGGTCGGCCGCGGAGGCGACCCTGTCCATCTGGGACGACCAGCTGGCCGCCCTGTCGGCCGACGTGATCGCCGCGCGAGCCGCGCTCGTTGAGCGGCTGTCCCCACCCCTGTCCGAGGCCTACCGGGCGGTTGCCCCCGGGGACAGGGATCCCCGGGCCGTCATCGAGTACGTGCCGGGCGTGCCACAGGCCCACGGACTCGGACGCGATGAGCTGGCCGAGCGGGTGCGCGAGTCCCTGCTGGCCCGACGCGACGAGGAGTTCGCCCGGGGGATCACCCTGGTCGGCCCGCACCGCGACGAGATGGCCGTGTCCCTGCACGGGATGCCCGTGCGCGGGTATGCCTCGCACGGGGAGTCCTGGTCCATGGCCCTGGCCCTCCGGCTGGCGTCCTATGACATTGTCCGGACCGAGGCTGGCCCCGGTGGTGAGCCCGTGCTGATCCTCGACGACGTCTTCGCCGAGCTCGACGCCGACCGCCGGGAGCGGCTGGCGGTTGCGGTCGCCGAGGTGGAGCAGGTGCTGATCACCGCCGCCGTCCCCGAGGACGTGCCCGGGATCCTGCGGGGTCGGACCGTGGCCGTCACCGACCTGGTCGCGAGCGCAGCATGAGTGCGCCGGGAGCAGGTCGCGACCGGCCCGGGCGGGCGATGCCCGACACGTCCGATCCAGCTCCCAGCCCGGTGGCCGAGGACCGCGACGACGAGCTCGACGAATCGTCCTCGGGCGTGCCGGATGCGGCCCGTGCGGTCCTGTCCCGGGTCAGGTCCGCGGCCCGGGCCGGTGGGGCGGCCTCGAGCGACCCACGGCAGACGCGCCCGTCGGCCACCCGACGCAGGCGTCGATCGGTCGCAGGGTTCTCCGGACCCGGTCCCGATGAGCGCGATCCCCTGGCCATCGGCGGGGCCTGGTCCCGGCTCGTCGACGAGCAGGGGTGGCGCACGCGGCCTCGACGTCGCGCGACTGCTCGGCATGTGGCCGGAGATCGTCGGGGCCGCCAACGCCGAGCACGCAACGCCCGAGTCGTTCGATCCGGAGTCCGGGGTCCTGCTCATCCGCACGTCCTCCACGGCCTGGGCCGAGCAGCTGCGGCTGATGATGCCCGCCCTGCGAACCGCCATCGAGGCCCAGGTGGGCCCCGGGGTCGTGCGCGACATCCGGGTCGTCGGACCCACACCACCGCGCACGCGGGGCAGGTTGCGGGTGCGCGGGCCGGGGCCCCGCGACACCTACGGCTGACCTCGGTCCGTCAGCCGCCAGAATCGCCGCCAATCGCGCCGGTCCGCAGGCATGTGGGGGGGATCGTCCCCGGCAGGTGCGGCGCCCTGCGCGCGTCCTATGTGGATTTCCGGCCGTCAACGGCCCTGGACAGGGTAGAATCCTGGCATCACGCAGTCGTCGAGGAGTCGCGGGTCCCGTGCACCCGCCGGGCTCCCCGACTGCCGTTCGAAGTCCCACCAGAGTCAGGAGTTGCCAGGTGTCCTATGACGCGAGTGCGATCACGGTCCTCGAAGGGCTGGACGCCGTGCGCAAGCGCCCGGGCATGTACATCGGGTCGACCGGTGAGCGTGGCCTGCACCACCTGGTCTACGAGGTCGTGGACAACTCGGTCGACGAGTCGCTGGCCGGCTACTGCGACCGGATCGAGGTGACGCTGCTGGCCGACGGTGGGGTCCGCGTCGTGGACAACGGCCGTGGCATCCCCGTGGACATCGTGGCCAGCGAGGGCAAGCCGGGCGTCGAGGTCGTGCTCACCGTGCTGCACGCCGGCGGCAAGTTCGGCGGCAGCGGGTACGCCGTCTCCGGCGGCCTGCACGGCGTGGGCGTCTCGGTCGTGAACGCGCTGTCCACCCGCCTGGACGTCCAGGTGCGCCGCGAGGGTCACGTGTTCCGGCAGGAGTACGCCCACGGCGTTCCGCAGGCGCCCCTGTCCAAGGACGAGCCGACCCAGGACACCGGGACCGTCGGTCACCTTCTGGGCCGACGAGGACATCTTCGAGACCACGCACTACGACTTCGAGACGCTCTCACGCCGCTTCCAGGAGATGGCGTTCCTGAACCGGGGCCTCACCATCGCCCTGGCCGACGAGCGCGTGCACCCGACCGATGACGACTCCGTGGAGGAGCAGCCCGGGCCGCGACAGGTGACCTACCACTACGACGGTGGCATCGCGGACTTCGTCCGGTACCTCAACGCCAAGCGTGGCGCGGCCCACCCGACGGTCATCGAGTTCTTCGCCGAGGACCTCGACAAGGGCATCTCGGCGGAGATCGCCATGCAGTGGAGCGACCTGTTCAACGAGAGCGTCTACACCTTCGCCAACACGATCAACACGACCGAGGGCGGTGCCCATGAGGAGGGCTTCCGGGCGGCGCTGACCACCCTGGTCAACAAGTTCGCGCGCACCTGGAACATCCTCAAGGAGAAGGACGTCAACCTCTCCGGCGAGGACATCCGCGAGGGCCTGACCGCCATCGTCAGCGTGAAGCTGCGCGAGCCGCAGTTCGAGGGCCAGACGAAGACCAAGCTGGGCAACACCGAGGCCAAGACCGTGGTCCAGTCGGTGGTGTTCGAGCAGCTCGGTGCCTGGTTCGAGTCGAACCCGGCGGAGGGCCGTGAGATCGCGCGCAAGGCGGTCTCAGCCAGCCACGCCCGGATGGCCGCCCGCAAGGCCCGCGACCTGGCCCGCAACCGCAAGGGCCTGCTCGGTGGTGGTGGCCTGCCGGGCAAGCTGATCGACTGCTCGAGCCGCGAGCCGGAGAACTGCGAGCTGTTCATCGTCGAGGGTGACTCGGCCGGTGGGTCGGCCCGCCAGGCCCGGGATCCCAAGACCCAGGCGATCCTGCCGATCCGCGGCAAGATCCTCAACGTCGAGAAGGCCCGCATCGACAAGGTCCTGCAGAACAACGAGGTCCAGGCGCTGATCTCGGCCATGGGCGCCGGGGTCCAGGACGACTTCGACAAGGACAAGCTGCGCTACCACAAGCTGGTCCTCATGGCCGACGCCGACGTCGACGGCCAGCACATCCGGACGCTGCTGCTGACCCTGCTGTTCCGGTACATGCGCCCCCTGATCGAGCACGGACACGTGTACCTGGGACAACCACCGCTGTTCAAGATCAAGTGGATCAAGTCCGCGCCGGAGTACGCCTACTCCGAGCGGGAGCGTGACGCGCTGATCGAGGCCGGGGTCGCCGCGGGGCGCAAGCTGCCCGAAGGAGGAGGCGATCCAGCGCTACAAGGGCCTCGGGGAGATGAACTGGCAGGAGCTGCGCGACACCACGATGAACCCCGAGGTGCGCATCCTGCTGCAGGTCACCCTCGATGACGCGGCCCAGGCCGACGAACTGTTCATGACGCTGATGGGCGAGGACGTCGAGAGCCGTCGTTCGTTCATCCAGCGCAACGCCCGCGACGTGAGGTTCCTGGACATCTGATGACTGAGATCACCGACGGCCCCGGCATCCACGGCCGGATCGAGCCCATCGACCTGCAGGTCGAGATGCAGCGCTCCTACCTGGACTACGCGATGAGCGTCATCGTGTCCCGGGCGCTGCCCGACGTCCGCGACGGGCTCAAGCCCGTGCACCGGCGCGTGCTCTACGCGATGTACGACGGGGGCTACCGCCCGGATCGCAACTTCTCGAAGTCCGCCCGCGTCGTCGGCGACGTCATGGGCAACTACCACCCGCACGGCGACCTGGCCATCTACGACACCCTGGTCCGCCTGACCCAGGCCTGGGTGCTGCGCTACCCGCTCGTCCAGGGTCAGGGCAACTTCGGCTCCCCGGGCAACGACGGCGCGGCCGCCTCCCGGTACACCGAGTGCCGCCTGGCCCAGCTGGCCATGGAGATGACCCGGGACATCGACGAGGAGACCGTCGACTTCATCCCGAACTACGACGGCCGCACCCAGGAGCCCACGGTCCTGCCGGCGCGGTTCCCGAACCTGCTGGTCAACGGGTCCGCGGGCATCGCCGTGGGCATGGCCACCAACATCCCGCCGCACAACCTGCGCGAGGTCGCCTCCGGGGTGATGTGGGCCCTGGAGAACCCGGAGGCCTCCCGCGAGGAGCTGCTCGCCGCCCTCATGGAGCGGGTGCCGGGCCCGGACTTCCCGACCGGGGCCCAGATCGTGGGCCGTCGCGGGATCGAGGACGCCTACCGCACCGGTCGTGGCCTGATCACCATGCGCGCGGTCGTCGAGGTGACCGAGGACGCCCGTGGGCGCACGATGCTCGTCGTCACCGAGCTGCCCTACCAGGTCAACCCGGACAACCTCCTGGCCAAGATCGTGGACCTGCACAAGCAGGGCAAGATGTCGGGGATCTCGGACATCATCGACCAGTCCAGCGGGGACACGATGCGCCTGGAGATCATCCTGTCCAAGGACGCCGTGCCCAAGGTCGTGCTCAACCAGCTGTACAAGCACACCCAGCTGCGCGAGACCTTCGGGGCCAACATGGTGGCCCTGGTCGACGGTGTCCCACGGACACTGCCCCTCGACGCGTTCGTCCGGCACTGGATCACCCACCAGATCACCGTGATCCGCCGGCGCACCACGCACCGGCTGCGGGTCGCCGAGGAGCGCGCCCACATCCTGCGTGGGCTGCTCAAGGCGATCGACCGGATCGACGAGGTCATCGCCCTGATCCGCGCGTCGAGCTCGGCGGCCGAGGCCCAGGCGGGGCTGATGGAGCTGCTCGAGATCGACGAGATCCAGGCCCAGGCGATCCTGGACATGCAGCTGCGCAAGCTCGCGGCCCTGGAGCGCAACGAGCTGCAGTCGCGCTACGACGCGCTCATGCGCGACATCGCCGAGTACCAGTCCATCCTGGCCAGCGAGCAGCGCCAGCGGACGATCGTGGGCGACGAGCTGTCCGAGATCGTGGCCAAGTTCGGCGACGAGCGGCGCACCCAGATCGTGGCCGACGAGGGCGACGTCACCGACGAGGACCTCATCGCCGAGCGCGACATCGTCGTGACCCTGACCCGGGGCGGGTATGCCAAGGCCACCGACGTCGGGCTGTACCGGGCCCAGCGCCGTGGCGGTCGCGGGGTCAAGGGCGCCCAGCTGCGCGGCGACGACGTCGTGAGCCACTTCTTCGTCACCACGACCCACCACTGGGTCCTGTTCTTCACGACCAAGGGCCGGGTGTACCGGGCCAAGGGCTACGAGCTGCCCGACGCCGGGCGCGACGCCCGCGGCCAGCACGTGGCCAACCTGCTGGCGTTCCAGCCCGACGAGTCCGTTGCCCAGGTGCTGGACCTGCGTGACTTCGGCACCGCCGACTACCTCGTGCTGGCCACCCGTGACGGCATGGTCAAGAAGAGCCGGCTGCGCGAGTTCGACTCGATCCGCTCCAACGGCCTGGCGGCGATCAACCTGCGCGAGGGCGATGAGCTGATCTCCGCACAGCTGGTCAGCGCCGAGGACGAGTTGATGCTCGTCTCGGCCAAGGGCGCGTCCGTGCGGTTCCGGGCCGACGACGCGACGCTTGCGCCCGATGGGTCGGGCGACCTCCGGCGTGCAGGGGATCCGCCTGCGTCCCGGGGACAGCGCGCTGTCCATGGAGGTCGTACGTCCGGGGTCGCACCTGGTCACGGTCACCGACGGCGGGTTATGCCAAGCGCACGTCGGTGACCGAGTGGCGCACCCAGGGACGCAACACCTACGGGGTCACGGCGATGAAGCTCGTCGAGCAGCGTGGTTCGCTGGTCGGCGCGCTGATCTGTGAGGAGTCCGACGAGCTGTACGCCATCGCCAGCAACGGCGTGGTGATCCGGACCCGCGTGGACCAGGTGCGGGCCACCGGACGGGCCACGATGGGCGTCTCCCTGATGGACCTGGCTGAGGGCGACAGCGTGGTTGGCGTTGCCCGCTCGGCTGACCTCAGCGAGGACGACGAGCCGGTGGACGGCGACGCCCCCGGCCTGGATCTGGAGAACGGTGCAGACCCGGAAGACACGGACGAGGTCGTCGCTGACCTGCCGGCAGGTGACCAGCCCGAGAGCATCGCTGATGACCTGTCCCAGGACAGTGGGACAGGCAGTGACGCCGGACGAGTGAGAGGTGTCCCCTGGGTCCCACGAGGACCCGGGCCGGCGCGCCGGGCTGTCCCCGGGCGAGCGGTATACCATCGGGGCTGGTCGCATCGGTGACAGGAGTATCGAGATGGCGGAGCATGTGCAGGGTCAGCCGGGTGCTGATCGTGCGGTCGGGCGCCCCGGCCCGGCAGCCCGCATGACCGGTCCTGATCCTGTTCGACCGCGACCCAGCGTGCTGATCCCCCCGGTGACCTCCGCCTCGGCGGCCCCTGCGGCGGCCCCGCCGGCAGCGTCCGCTCCTGCTCCCGCGGCGCCCGTCCCTCCCCGTGTTGCGCCGTCGGCCCCCCCCACCGGTCCCACCCCCGCGGCCCCGGTCGCCGCTGCAGCCGCAGCGGGGATGGCCGCGTCCGACGCGGCGCCTGCACCACGTGCCCCAGCGCCGGCTCCGACTGCTGTGCCTGCCCCCGCCACAGCCGCAACCGCGGCCGCAGCAGACCAGCGTGGCCCGCGTGGCTCGCAGCGCCGTGCGGCCCTCGTCCGGTCCCCGCGCGGCGCGCGTCTACCTGACGCACGTCGACCCCTGGTCGGTGATGAAGCAGGCGTTCCTGTTGTCCCTGGCGCTGGCAGTGATCATCCTGGCGGCCTCCGCCGCCCTGTGGTTCGCCCTGGACTCCGCGGGGATCATCGATGCGATCACCAGGACCGCCACCGACGTGGGTGGCGAGAGCGGTGCCAGCGTCACCGGGTTCCTCGACTTCGGCAAGATCATGGGCGCTGCGCTGGTCGTCGCAGGGATCGAGACGGTGCTCGTGACGGCGCTGTGCACCCTGCTGGCATTCATGTACAACCTGTCGGTCGGCATCGGCGGCGGCCTCGAGGTCACGCTGTCCGAGGAGGACTAGTCGTCGTTTGGGTCCGACTGCGGTGCTGGGGTACCCTTTCCGACGGTGCAGGAACGCATCGGAGGGCCTATAGCTCAGACGGTTAGAGCGCTTCCCTGATAAGGAAGAGGTCAGAGGTTCAAGTCCTCTTAGGCCCACGCGGCGCGAGCTGGCTCGCTCCGGATTCCCCGGGAGGTCACCATGTTGAAGAAGGTCCTGCTGCTCGCAGCCATCGCCGCTGCCGGCTACGTCGCCTACAGCCGCGTCACCCAGGCGCAGGAGGAGCGCGACCTCTGGAACGAGGCCACCTCCGCCCCCGACCTTCGCTGACCCAGCGGGGGGACGTAGCTCAACTGGCAGAGCACCGCCTTTGCAAGGCGGGGGTTAGGGGTTCAAGTCCCCTCGTCTCCACACATGACCGTGGCCCCGGGCTGTTCCCCGGGGCCACGGTCATGTGTGCCAGGAGCGCAGCGGGGACTTGGGAGGAGGCTCGCCAGAGGCGAGCCGACGGCTCCCCTCGTCTCCAGGCGACGGACGCCCACGCCAGCCACCCCAGGGCTCACCCCAGTGCCCACCCACGTGCCCCCACAGCCCGACCCTGCCCACCCCTGCGACCTGTGGCAGGATTCCGGCCATGACAACTGCCGTCCTGCACACGTCCCTCGGTGACATCCGCGATGACCCTCTTCGACAACCACGCCCCGAAGACGGTGAAGAACTTCGTCGGCCTGTCCGACGGGTCCCTGGAGTGGACCGATCCGCGGACCGGCCGTCCGGGAGAGGGCGCCCTGTACACCGACGTGATCTTCCACCGGGTGATCCGTGGCTTCATGATCCAGGGCGGGGACCCGACCGGGACCGGCCGTGGTGGCCCCGGCTACCGGTTCGGCGACGAGTTCCACCCGGAGCTGGTCTTCGACCGGTCCTACCTGCTGGCGATGGCCAACGCCGGTCCCGGCACCAACGGCAGCCAGTTCTTCATCACCGTCGGCAAGACGCCGCACCTGAACCGCAAGCACACGATCTTCGGCGAGGTGGCCGACCAGCCGAGCCGCGATGTCGTCGACGCGATCGCCACGACCCCGGTCGGCCCCGGCGACCGCCCCGTGACCGATGTCGTCATCACCTCGGTGACCATCGAGCAGTGAGCTACGGCCTGCCGGCGGAGGCCGCACCACCCGCACCCGTCTGCTACCTGCACCCAGGGCGCGAGACCTGGATCCAGTGCACCCGGTGCGGTCGTCCGATCTGCCCGGAGTGCATGACGGCCGCCGCGGTGGGCTACCAGTGTCCCGAGTGCGTGCGTGCCGGGGCGGCCTCGATCCCCACGTCGCGGACCGTGTTCGGCGGGACGCTCACCCGCGACGGCGCGGTCACGATGTCCCTGATGGGCGTCTGCGCGTTCCTGTTCGTCACGATCACGCTGCTCGACATGGCCGGCGGACTGGCGCGATGGGGGATGCAGCCGTTGGCGATCGCCCTGGATGACCAGTGGTTCCGGTTGATCTCGTCGATCTTCCTGCACGCGGGATGGCTGCACATCGGCTTCAACATGTACGTGCTGTTCATCCTCGGCCCACCGCTGGAGCGGGTCCTGGGACACGGCCGGTTCCTGACCCTGTACCTGCTCTCGGGGATCGGCGGCTCAGTCGCCTCCTACTGGTTCTCCCCGGTGAACACGCTGTCGGTGGGGGCCAGTGGTGCGATCTTCGGCCTGATGACCGCCTGGATCGTCGTGGGACGGCGCCTCGAGCGGGACGTGACCCAGATCATCGTCCTGCTGGGGATCAACGTCGCGCTGGGGTTCTTCCTCGGTGGGGTCGACTGGCGGGCGCACCTCGGCGGGGCGGTGACCGGTGCGCTCGTCGCGCTCGTGCTCACCACGGGCCGGGGCCAGCAGGGTCGCGCCCAGCTCGGCCGGCAGTCCGCGGCGGCTGCGGCGGTGCTCGTCGGGCTCATCGCGCTGACCGTCGTGCGCACCACGCAGATCCAGGACATGGTCCCGGCGTTGCTCGGCTGAGACCTCGGGGTACGATGCGGCCCTGTCGTGCGCCGGAGGACTGCTTCGGGCCCGCACGGTGGTCAGAGAGGAATTCATGCCGGAGTCCAAGGGCCGGGGAACGCCGAAGTCGCGTCCCGCGCCGGCTGTTGCCAAGAAGGACATCCCCACGTCCTCACCCCGTTGGCTGGCGCCCCTCATGGTGGCCTGCTTCGTCCTCGGGCTTCTGTGGATAGTCGCGTACTACATCGCGCCGGGGATGCCGGTCATGTCCTCGCTCGGCCGCTGGAACATGGTGATCGGGTTCGGCCTGATCATGGTCGGGTTCGGACTGTCCACGAAGTGGCGCTGAGCCGGACAAATACCCCAAATAGTCACGCTCGGGGCCGATTCGGGTGAACTGCGTCACGTTCTGTGACCCCGTTCCCTGAGGCGTTCGAGGGACGTGGTGTCGGCGAACATCAACACACAGTGACTCCACCACCACCGCGGGACTGCGAATCACATCGGTGTAGTTCTGTCCCCAGCTGTGGATAACCCTGTGGACGACATCCCGTCCACGGTCACGTCGGTGAAGGGCAAGCGGGGCTCGAGCCACGGGAAGACCCAGGTGAAGAGCACGACGACGAGCGCGGCGAGGGCGAGCGCGCAGATCAGTGCCCGGACCGCCGTGGGTCCGGGGAGGTGGTTCCAGATCCAGCCGTACATCTACCGGCCCGCCTCGACCTCCGGCGGGATCTCCCCCGCGGCCT
This sequence comes from uncultured Actinomycetes bacterium, assembly GCA_963812395.1. GTDB lineage: Bacteria > Actinomycetota > Actinomycetes > S36-B12 > CAIYMF01 > Prado023. The sequence continues at coordinate 52,254 of CAWEVG010000039.1, read as the reverse complement.
TGTCGTACGTGGTGGTGAGGTCCCCCCACCAGACCCAACGCGTCGTGCTGACCCCAGCGGGGGTTGCACGTGGTCAGCGTGATCAGCCGGTCGGTGGGTGTCGCGCCGGGGTCGCCCGGAACCGGGTCGATGACCCAGGTGGCCTGCGGGGCCACGATCTGGTCGCGTCGGAGGGTGTACTCGAACCACGAGTCCTGGGTCTCGACGAAGACCCTGTCACCGACCCGGAGCTGATCGATGTCCCGGAAGGGCTCGCCGTTGGTCGCCCTGTGGGCTGCGACAGCGAAGTTGCCCTTCTCGCCCGGCAGCTGGGTCTCGGGGTAGTGCCCGATGCCACGCGCCAGGTCGGGGAGCGCCACGCTCTCGAGCACCGGCATCCCCCAGACCTTGTCACTCATGCGTGGGATGTACATGAGGGCGAACGCGTTGCCGATCTCCGGGCGGGCCTCCGGGGTGTCGTCACCGGAGTCACCGTCACCGCCTGACCCGGTCGGTGCGGAACCCGGGCGGGTCCAGGAGTCCTGCAGGTCGGAGGCGACGTGGTCTGCTGCCCTCTGGGCGGTCACATTCGTCCACAGGAGCTGGTATGCCACGAACAGCAGGAGCAGGACGCCGAGGGTGATGAGCAGCTCGCCGAGAACCCCCACGGCCGACCACATGCGCGAGGGTGGCCGGTGCGAGATCTCCTCGGTCTGAGGGGCCGTCATCGGACCACCTGGGCATCGTCGGTCGACAGGGGGCCGGTGTAGGCCGGCAGGACCAGCTCACGGGAGGTCTTCTGCTCGTAGCGCATGCCGACGACCCCAGCCCACTGACGGAAGAACTGCACCGACTCGTCCTCCTCGAGCGCCGTGGTCATCCGGTCCAGGTCCCCGACCCCCGCGATGACGAACGGGGGGGAGTAGACCTGCCCCTGCAGGATCACGGTGTTGCCCACGCAGCGCACGGAGCTCGTGCTGATCAGCCGCTGTCCCATGACGGTGACCCCTGAGGCCCCGGAGCGCCACAGGGCGTTCACAACGCCCTGCACGTCCTGCTGGTGGACGATGTAGTCGTCGCCGGTCAACCCGTCAGGCAGGGGGTTGGGCGCCTCCGCATCGTCGAGTGTCACAGTGACACCAGGTCCCACGACCTCGGTCAGTCCCACCACCGGGGCCAACTCCGCGATCTGCTTCGTGGTGAGCGCGAGGGCGATCCCCGGATCATCCTGGGACTGCAGGGCGGCCAGCTCGGTGGTGAGTCGGTCGACGTCGTCCTTCAGGGAGCTGTTCTGCTCAGCCCGAGCCGTGATGGCATCGGGCAGGCCCCCGGTGCGGTCCAGGCGCAGGATCCCGTCCTCAGATGCGGTTGCACTCGCGATGAACATGGCCCCGGCGATGGCGAAGACCCCGCCGGCGACGAGATCCGGCCAGCGAACCCGACGCCGGCGACGCACAGCGGCCGCTGGTTCCACGGGGGCGGTGTCAGCGACGGAGTCCACGGTCCCGGTCCCGCGCCTCAGTCGAGCGTGCGGAATCCCATGATCCGGGGCCGGACGCGCCGAGGGGGGAGTGCACGTGACTACGGTACCCGCGACAATGGCCGCGTGACTGCACGCATCCTGATCGTGGACAACTACGACTCGTTCGTCTTCAACCTGGCCCAGTACCTCGCGCAGTTGGGTGCAGAGGTCGATGTCCGGCGCAATGACGAGGTGTCGACCAGCGGATGCGGCCGGGTACGACGGCGTGCTGCTGTCCCCGGGACCGGGCGACCCGCACGACGCCGGGGTGTGCATGGACATGGTCAGTGCCTGCGCCGGGAAGGTCCCCCTCTTCGGGGTCTGCCTGGGACATCAGGCGATCGGGGCGGTGTTCGGGGGGGTCGTCTCCCGGGCCCCGGAGTTGTTGCACGGCAAGACCTCGATGGTGCATCACAGCGGCGTCGGTGTCCTTGCTGGGCTGCCTGATCCGTTCCGTGCCACGCGCTACCACTCCCTGGCCGTCGAGCGCGGGTCAGTCCCGCAGGAGCTGGAGATCACGGGCTGGACCGACTCCGGCGTCGTGATGGCCCTGCGGCACCGCGAGCTCGACATCGAGGGTGTCCAGTTCCATCCCGAGTCCGTGCTCACCGAGGGCGGCCACCTGATGCTGGCCAACTGGTTGGCCCGGTGCGGTGATCCCGGGGCGGTGCAGCGCGCTGACGGCCTGGCCCCGGTCGTGGGCGCGGCCAGAACGACCTGACTCGTCCGCGGCGACGCCTGGCGCCGCCGCACGGCCATGTGGTGCAGATCTCAGCCCATGGCCGCCCGAAGCCGGTCCACGGCCGCGAGCAGGACCTCCGGGCGCTTGCAGAACGCCCATCTGACCCAGGACTGACCCACGGACCGGTCGTCGCAGAAGGGGGCCACGGGGATGGCGACGACCCCCGCCCGCTGGGGAAGGTCGGCGCAGAACAGCTCGCCGCTGTCGTAGCCCACCGAGGTCACGTCGGTGAGCAGGAAGTAGGTCCCCTCGCTGGGCAGCACCTCGAAGCCCATGCCGGACAGCCCGTCGGTGAGCAGGTCGCGCTGATGGGCCAGCGTTGCGCGGAAGGCGTCCCAGTGCGCGGCGGGCAGCCCTGTCAGCCCTTCGGCCACCGCCCACTGGAAGGGCCCTCCCGAGACGTAGCTCAGGTGCTGGCGGATGACCCGGACCGCACCGATCAGGTCCGCGGGGCCGGTGGCCCAGCCCACCTTCCATCCCGTGAACGACAGGCTCTTGCCCGCCGAGCCCACGGTGATGGTCCGCTCGGGCATTCCCGGCAGGGTCGCGATGGGGATGTGCGGGTGCCCGTCGAACCAGAGGTGCTCGTAGGCCTCGTCGGAGAGCACCACCAGGTCCGCGGCGATCGCCTCCCGCGCGATGGCCGCGAGCTCGGCCTCCGTGAGGACGCAGCCCGAGGGATTGTGCGGCGAGTTGACGATCAGCATCCGGCTCCGCGACGTGATGCGCGCTCGGAGCGCCATCGGATCCGGCCGGAATGTCCCAGGGACAGGTGGGACACTGACGCGCACGCCGCCTGCGAGGTCGATGGCTGCGGCGTACAGGTCGAACCAGGGCTCGAGGACCAGCACCTCGTCTCCCGGCTCCACGAACGCGAGCACGGAGGCGACGATCGCCTCCGAGGCGCCGGTGGTCACCACCACGTCCGTGCCCGGATCCCAGGCCAACCCGTACCACGCCTCCTGGTGGGCACAGATCGCATTCCGGAGTTCGGGCAGGCCGTGGGCGGGCGGGTACTGCGCACCTCGACCGTCGGCGATGGCGGCCAGGGCCGCGTCCCGGACGAGTGCCGGGCCGTCGGTGTCGGGGAACCCCTGACCGAGGTTGATCGCCCCGACTGAGGCGGCCAGGGCCGACATCTCGCCGAAGATGCTGCGTCGATGGGGCTGCATCCGCCGCACGAGAGGGTGGGTCATTGACCCACCCCACGGTGCATGCGTCGCAGGGACATGTCAGTCACCTCCGTTCGGCGCGGGACCGGGCGATCCGGTTGCCGGCCGTCCGCAGGAGCGGACGCGGGATGTACTGGGCGACGAGTGCCAGGGCGCCGTAGCGCTTGGACGGCACGCTCACCGCATGTCCGGCGCGGGCATCCCGAAGGCCGTCGCGGGCCACGCGACGCGAATCGAGCCATGCGAACTCGGGGAGGAACACCACGTCCATGTCGGCGCGCTCGTGGAACTCCGTGTGGGTGAAGCCCGGGCAGACCGCCGTGGCGCTCACCCCGGTCCCGGACAGCTCCGCGCCGAGACCCTCGGTGAACACGGTGACCCAGGACTTGGCTGCGGCGTAGGTGCCCATCGGCACCCACCCAGCCACGCTCGACACGTTGATCACGATCCCGCGCCCGCGTTCGCACCATGCCCGGCAGGGCTGCATGGGTCAGCCGCAAGGTGGCCCGGACCAGGACGTCGAGCAGGCGTTCCTCGTCGGAGAGGTCGCCTGCGACGAAGTCCTGGTTGACGCCGAAACCCGCATTGTTCACCAGGACGTCGATGGGTCGGGAGCCCGCGGCCAGGCGATCCATCACCACCCGGCAACCGGAATCGGTGGCCAGGTCGGCGGTCAGGACCTCCACCGAGACGCCGTGCTCGGCGGCGAGGCGTTCGGCGAGCGCCTCGAGCCGCCCGGTGTCGCGGGCCACCAGGACCAGGTCCGAACCCTCGGTTGCCAGTTCCTCAGCGAATGCCAGGCCGATCCCTGCGGTTGCGCCGGTGATGCATGCGGTCATTGGCCCAGTGTGCCCCAGACGGTCACGGCATCGAGTCGGGCCAGCCCTTGGCGATCGCGGTCACGGTTGCGATCGGGTCGCCCTCGACGGTCGACCACCCGCGCAGTCGGGCTGCTGCTGCCGGGGCACCGTCGGCGCCCTGGCTGGTCACGAGGACAACGGGGGCATCCGGCCAGTCCGTGCCGGCCCGACTCGGGTCCGGCAGCGGCCCGTCGATCAGGACGTAGGCCACGACGCTTCTTCGCGAGGCCCGCTGGGAGAACCCCAGGGCTGGGACAGCGCGGTTGGCCTCCCCGGAGCTCACGAGGATCAGCGGCCCCTCCACCTGCGCAGCGGTGATCGCAATGGCCTGGTCGGCCACCCAGGCAGCGATCCCCAGGCGCTCGTCAGTCGCCTCCGCACCCTCGCGGGGCGCCATGTGGGCGATCACCACGGGGATCCCCCAGCCGGCGAGGACGCCCGCGAGCTCACGTCGCTGCCCATCGGGTGCGCCCGGATCGAGTGCGGGACACAGGACGACCGTGACGCCGGTCATGTCATTCGAGGCCCAGGTCGGCCAACTGGTACGCGGCTCGATACTCCAGGCCCGCCCCGGCGATCATGCCGGCAGCGCCGCGCTCGACGATCACGGCCACACCCACCACCTCCGCGCCTGCCTCCCGGAGCGCCTCCACGGCGGCCATCACCGAGCCCCCGGTCGTCGAGGTGTCCTCCACGGCCAGCACCCGACGGCCCACGACATCCGGGCCCTCGATGCGCCGCTGCAGCCCGTGGGCCTTCTCCTCCTTGCGGACCACGAAGGCGTCCAGGTGCTGCCCGCGGGCCGCCGCGGCGTGCAGCATGGCGGTGGCCACCGGGTCGGCGCCGAGGGTCAGTCCGCCCACCGCGTCATAGGACAGGTCCGCGGTCAGGTCGAGCATGACCTCGCCCACGAGGGGCGCCGCGTGGCCGTCCAGGGTCACCCGGCGCAGGTCCACGTAGTAGTGGCCTCGCGTCCCGAGGACAGCACGACCCGACCGTGCACGACGGCCTTGGTGCGGATCTGGTCGAGGAGTTGCTCGCGCGCGTCAGTCACGGCGACAACCCTAGGTCCTGCGCGGGGATGCCGGGCGCAGCGCCCCACGGGCGGGGTTCAGGAGGCGGGCTCGACGGTCGCAGCCTGGGCGGCCTTCGACTCGCGGCGGTGGCGGAAGGTCTCGAAACCGATCGGGATGATCGACAGCGCGACGATGCCGATCAGGATCAGCTCGATGTGGTCCTTCACGAACGGGATGCCGCCGAGGTAGTAGCCGAGCAGGGTCACGCCCGTGGCCCACAGGACACCGCCGATGGTCGAGTACAGCGCGTAGGTGCGCAGGTCCATCCGCCCGACCCCGGCCATCGCCGTGATGAACGTCCGCACGATCGGCACGAAGCGAGCCAGCACGATGGCCCGTGACCCGTACTTGTCGAAGAAGCCATGGGTCTTGTCGACGTACTCCTGGCGGAAGAACCGCGAGTCCGGCCGGTTGAACAGCGGAGGGCCCGCGCGGTAGCCGATCCAGTAGCCCGTGAGGTTGCCCGCCACGGCGGCGATCGAGAGCAGGACGCAGGCCACCTGGATGGGGATGGCGATGACTCCGCTGGCGATGAACAGGCCCACCATGAACAGCAGCGAGTCGCCGGGCAGGAAGAACCCGATGAGCAGCCCGCACTCGGCGAAGATGATCCCCAGGGCGATCCAGAAGGCGGCTGTGCCGAACCGGTCGAGGTTCTGCGGGTCGAGCCAGTCCGGGCCCAGGGTGCTCACGATCGTGGGGACCGCCGACGCGACGGACAGGCTGAGGCTCACCTCACAAGGTTACCCCGGTTCAGTGCCCGCTGGGCCCAGGTGAGTGCGGGCCCAGGTGTGCATGGCGATGGCCGCGGCGGCGGCCACGTTGATCGATCGGGTGGACCCGAACTGGCTGATGGACAGCACTGCGTCGGACCCGGCGATGGCCTGCGCACTGAGCCCGGGCCCCTCCTGGCCGAACAGCAGCACGCACCTGCGGGGCATCGCGTACTCGTCGATGGGGATCGCCCCGGGCACCACGTCGATGGCCAGGATCGGCAGTCCCTGCGCCCGGGCCCAGCCCTGCAGGTCGTCGGCGTCGGGATGGTGGGTGATGCTCAGGTAGGCGTCGGTGACCATCGCCCCACGCCGGTTCCAGCGACGCCGGCCCACGACGTGCACGCCGGCGACGTTGAACGCGTTGGCGGTGCGCACGATCGAGCCGATGTTCAGGTCGTGCTCGATGTTCTCGATCGCCACGTGCAGCGGGGAGCGCCGGGTGTCGAGGTCAGCCACGATCGCCTCGACCGTCCAGTAGCGGTAGCCATCCACGACGTTGCGGGCATCGCCGTGGGCCAGCAGCGCCGGGTCGAGCCGGGGGTCGTCGGGCCAGGGCAGGGGATGGGGACCGACGGGCACGGGCCAAGGGTACGAGTGCGATTTCCGCCGCGGGACCCACCGCCCGTAGAATTCTCGGCGGTGGCGTGTCCGAGCGGCCAAAGGAGCACGACTCGAAATCGTGTGTGGGTGATGAGCCCACCGTGGGTTCGAATCCCACCGCCACCGCCGCACCTGGCTCACTGACCCGCACGGGTCGCACCGGCCCGGACCCCCTGCGGGTCCGGGCCCGCGTGTGTCCGCGGCCCTGCGTGCGCCCACACGCTCCGCGTAGGCTTGCCGAGGTTGGCGTGCGCGCCACGGCCACCTCCCGCGTCGATCTTCGAGGAGTCCCGCATGAGTCCCGTCAACGACCTGCTCACCGACCAGATCGGTCACGAGTTCTTCGCGTCCCAGCAGTACGTCGCCATCGCGGTCTGGTACGACCAGCAGGCGCTGCCCCAGCTCGCCGCGCACTTCTACGCGCAGGCCGTCGAGGAGCGCAACCACGCGATGATGATCGTTCAGTACCTGATGGACCGTGAGGCCGAGGTCGTGATCCCCGGGGTTCCGGCGGTCCGCAACGAGTTCGCGTCGGTGGTCGAGCCACTCGAGCTGGCACTGGCCCAGGAGCGCCAGGTGACCTCGCAGTTCGAGGCCCTGATCGCCCTGGCCCGGGCGGAGTCGGACTACCTCGGCGAGCAGTTCATGCACTGGTTCCTCAAGGAGCAGGTCGAGGAGGTCGCGTCCATCTCGACGCTCCTGCAGGTGGGCAGGCGGGTGGGCGAGAACGTGATGCTCCTCGAGGACTACCTGGCGCGCGAGACCGGTGCAGGTGGGGGCCCGGACCCGACTGCTCCGACGGCGGCGGGCGGGGCGCTGTAGCCGAGTCGGCGGCCGCCAGTCGAGTTACACGGCCGTAGTTACACCGGTGTGAGTTATCCCCAGGTGTGGATAGCTTGGGGACGGTGGATTCCCGCCGCCGTTGTCGGCGGGCACCGTTAGGGTGAGCGACGTGGCACTGGCGCTCTACCGGACCTACCGGCCGGGCTCGCTGGCCGAGGTGATCGGCCAGGAGCACGTGACCGAGCCGCTGGCGCGCGCCCTCGACTCGGGCCGGACCCACCACGCCTACCTGTTCTCCGGTCCCCGTGGGTGCGGCAAGACCTCCACCGCACGCATCCTGGCCCGATCGCTGAACTGCGAGCAGGGGCCCACCGCCACCCCCTGCGGCGAGTGCCGCAGCTGCGTCGAGCTGGCCCCCAACGGCCCCGGCTCGATGGACGTGGTGGAGCTCGACGCCGCCACGCACCGCGGCATCGACGACGCTCGCGACCTGCGCGAGAAGGCCATCTACGCCCCGGCCGCCAGCCGGTTCAAGATCTACATCATCGACGAGGCCCACCAGCTGACCAACGAGGCGGCCAACGCCCTGCTCAAGCTGGTCGAGGAGCCGCCCGCCGCACCTTCGGTTCATCTTCGCCACGACCGAGCCGGACAAGATCATCCCGACGATCCGCTCGCGGACGTTCCACTACGGCTTCCGGCTGGTCCCGGCCCGAACCCTGGCCGATCACCTCGGCTCGGTCTGCCGCGCTGAGGGCGTCGCCGCGGAGGCACCCGCGCTGGCGATCGTGGCCCGGGCGGGTGCCGGCAGCGTCCGGGACAGCCTGTCCGTCCTGGGTCAGCTGCTGGCCGGTGCCGGTCCCGCGGGCCTGACCTATGCCGATGCGATCTCCGCCCTGGGCCTGACCGACACCAGCCTCATCGACGAGTTCGTCGCGGCCCTGTCCGCGGGGTCAGCGGCGGACATGTTCGGCATCGTGGACGTCGTGATCTCCGCCGGTCACGATCCGCGCCGGTTCGTCACCGACGTGCTGGACCGGTTGCGCGACCTGATCATCCTGCGGGCCGACCACGAGGCCCTGTCCAAGGGCCTGATCGACGTCCCGGACGACGAGGGCCAGCGGATGGTGGCCCAGGCCCAGTCCCTGGGACTTGCCGAGCTGTCCCGCGCCGCCGACCTGGTCAGCGCCGGGCTCGGCCAGATCAAGGGCGCGACCGCGCCTCGGCTGCAGCTCGAGCTGCTCTGCGCCCGGCTGGCCCTGCCCGGTCCGGGAGACGATCTCAGCTCGCGTCCTGGCCCGCCTGGATCGACTCGAGCGGGGCGGCTCGCCCGCACCGGCATCGGGTCAGGGCGGCGGCGTCGGTTCCGGCCGCGGAGTCGCGGCGGGGCCCCGCGCCGTCCGAGCGGCGCGGACGGGCGCTCCCCGCAGCCAGGGCGGACGCCGCAGGCCGATCGCGGACGCCGGTGCCGAGGCGGAGGTGCCGCGCGCGCAGGCGCCGTCCACCACCTCCGGTCCACCCGCCCGCCGCGACTGCGTCCGCAGGGCCCGCCGATCACCGCCGCGCCGCCCGGAGCTGCGCCGGGATGCACCCGCCGTGGCAGCCGCCCCCACGGCAGCGGATCCAGCGCCGCCGGTGGACCCCACGTCCCCGCCCGAGCCCGCCGCGGCGGCACTCGGGGAGCCGTCGGATCCAGGCGAACCGCAGCGGCGCGCCGACGACGCGTCCGCAGCGCCGGGCGACGAGACCCTGATCACCCGGATCCGTGACGCGTGGCCGGCGATCCTCGAGCGACTGGCGTCCTCGAGCCGGGTGGCCTGGACGGCGTTCCACGCCGCAACCCCGGTCTCCTGCACCAACGGCGCCCTGGCGGTGGCCGTCGCCGAGCCGGGCAACGTGCGGGCCATCGCCCAACGTGGCCACGACGAGCGGCTGCGCCAGGCCATCATCGACGTCCTGGCCCTCGACCTCACGATCGATGTCCTGCATGACCCCGAGCCCGCGCGGCCCGCGCTGGCCGGTGCCGGGGTCACCGGGAGCGCGGCCGCATCCGCGGCGGGATCGCAGGCCGTCGAGCGGCGCGCCGGGAGCGGCTGGTGCGACCGATCGGCCACGGGGCGCGGGCTGCCCCCGGGCAGGCGACCGCCGCCGACGGCGCGCCCGGCCGATGTGGTCCGGGAGGCCGGCTCGGCGCCGGTCGACCGCCGACGTCGCCGACGAGCCCAGCCCTGACGATCCGGACCTCGATCCCGGTGGCGCGCAGGGCCTGGCCCTGATCACCCGGGAGCTCGGCGCCCGGCCCATCGGTGAGATCGACCACTCCTAGGGGCTGGGCATGTACGAGGGCATCATCCAGGACGTCATCGACGGTCTCAGCCGCCTGCCCGGGATCGGGCCCAAGGGTGCCCAGCGGATCGCCTTCCACCTGCTCAAGGCCGACCCGCAGGAGGTCGCAGACCTCGCCGAGGCCCTGCTGACGCTGCGCGAGAAGGTCCAGTTCTGCGAGATCTGCGGCAACGTCTCCCAGGAGCAGACGTGCGGGATCTGCCGGGATCCGCGACGCGACCCGTCGCTGCTCTGCGTCGTCGAGGAGAGCAAGGACGTCGTCGCCATCGAGCGGACCCGCGAGTTCCGCGGCCGGTACCACGTGCTCGGCGGGGCGATCAGCCCGATGGAGGGCGTCGGTCCCGACGACCTGCGCATCCGCGAGCTGATGGCGCGCCTGGCCGACGGGACCGTGGTCGAGGTGATCCTGGCCACCGATCCGAACCTCGAGGGCGAGGCCACGGCCACCTATCTGGCGCGCCTGATGAGCACGCTCGGCCTGGCCGTGTCACGGTTGGCCAGTGGACTACCGGTAGGCGGCGACCTCGAGTTCGCCGACGAGGTGACCCTCGGCCGGGCGTTCGAGGGACGACGACGGATCGGAGGGCAGGCATGAGTGTCGACGAGGCACCCATGGAGGGTGCGATGGCGGTGCTCACCACGCCCGCCACCGCGGTCGAGGACGACCTGGTCACCCTGGCCGATGGCCTGGCCGAGGCCTCGGCCCGGTTCGTGCAGGCCGCGGAGGCGGTGGCTGCCGGCATCGGGGAGGACCACGCGATCGCGATCCTCCTGCTCGAGGTCTCCGACGTCCTGGCGATGGGCGCCCGTCTCGGCGCGATCGACGACGTCGTCCCCGAGGGCCGCTTCGAGCCGGACGCGGGGGTCGAGCCCGACGTGGATCGCCTGCGGGCGGCCCTGGCCGAGCGGCTGGCGCCGGTCGACTCCTACATCGAGGTGTTCGATCCCTACGCCAGCCCCGAGCTGGTTCCCGGCACGGCTCTCCGATGACATCTCCGCCATCGTCTCCGACCTCCTGCACGGCCTGGCCCACCACACCGCCGGGCGCACCCTGGAGGCGCTGTGGTGGTGGCAGACGACCTACCTGAGCTCCTGGGGCGACTCCGGGGCGATGGCGCTGCGGGCGTTGCGGTCCCTGGTCTCCCATGTGCGCGCCGGTGCCCCGCTCGAGGTGGCCGGCGAGTCGGACCGCTGAGCTCCTCGCGCGCGCCGAGCACCTCGTCATGGGGTGGCTCGCACGCGATCAGGGCGAGCGTGGCGTGACCGACCCCCTAGAATTGGGCCCCGGAACGCCGCAGACCACTACCGGGAGCAGTCGCGCATGGCCCTGATCGTCCAGAAGTACGGGGGATCCTCCGTCGCCGATGCCCCCAGCGTGCGCCGTGTGGCCAAGCGCATCGTGGACACCAAGCGCGCCGGCAACGACGTGGTCGTGGTCGTGTCGGCGATGGGCGACTCCACCGACGAGCTGCTCGACCTGGCCAACGAGGTCAGCCCGAACCCGCCGGGCCGGGAGCTCGACATGCTGCTGACCGCCGGCGAGCGCATCTCGATGGCGGTGCTGGCCATGGCGATCCACGACCTCGGCGAGGAGGGCCGGTCCTACACCGGCTCGCAGGCCGGGCTCATCACCGACTCCGCGCACGGGGCGGCCCGGATCATCGACGTGACCCCGGGTCGCATCCGGCACGCGATCACCGATGGAGCGATCCCGATCGTCGCCGGCTTCCAGGGGGTGTCCTACGACAGCAAGGACATCACCACCCTGGGGCGCGGCGGCTCGGACACCACGGCCGTGGCCCTGGCCGCGGCCCTCGACGCCGACGTCTGCGAGATCTACACGGACGTCGACGGTGTGTTCTCCGCCGACCCCCGGGTGGTGCCGGCGGCCCGTCAGGTGCCCCGGATCAGCTACGAGGAGATGCTCGAGCTGGCTGCGGCGGGCGCCAAGGTGCTGCACCTGCGCTGCGTGGAGTACGCCCGCCGGGCGCACATGCCGATCCATGTCCGGTCCTCCTTCTCCGACAAGGAGGGCACCTGGGTCCTCAACTCGTCCGATCCGCTGCCTGCAGCGGCCCATCCCGCCGAAGGGACAACTGTGGAGCAACCGATCATCGCGGGGGTCGCCCATGACCTCAACGACTGCAAGATCACCGTGGTCGGTGTCCCCGACCGTCCCGGTGAGGCCGCGCAGATCTTCCGGGCCGTCGCCGATGCCGGCGTGAACGTCGACATGATCGTCCAGAACGTGTCCCTGGGCGAGTCCGGGCGCACCGATGTGACCTTCACCTGTCCGGTGGCCTCGCGCCAGGATGCCCTCGATGCCCTGCGCCGGGCAGCAGGGCGAGATCGGGTTCGAGGACCTCGCCTTCGACGACGGGATCGCCAAGGTCTCGCTGGTCGGGGCGGGCATGCGGTCGGACCCCGGGGTCTCGGCGACCTTCTTCAGGGCCATGGCCGATGCCGGCATCAACATCACGATGATCACCACGTCCGAGATCCGGATCTCGGTCGTGACCAGCACCGGACGTCGCCGCCGATGCTGTCCGGGCGCTGCACACGGCCTTCGGGCTGGACGCCGACGGCGAGGCCGTCGTCTACGGAGGGACGGGCCGATGAGCGTCACTGTTGCGGTCGTGGGGGCCACCGGCCAGGTCGGTGGCGTGATGCGCCGCCTGCTCGACGAGTCCGGGATCGACGTGGGGGCGGTTCGCTTCTTCGCCAGTGCGCGCTCTGCGGGGACGACGCTGCCGTGGCGGGGCACCGAGATCGTGGTCGAGGACGCCGCGACCGCCGACCCGTCCGGGATCGACATCGCGCTGTTCTCCGCCGGTGGGTCGACGTCCAAGGCGCTCGCGCCGGTGTTCGCGGCAGCGGGTGCGACCGTCATCGACAACTCCTCGGCGTGGCGGATGGACCCTGATGTGCCGTTGGTCGTGTCCGAGGTCAACCCGCACGCCCTGGGCAGCATCCCGAAGGGGATCGTGGCCAACCCGAACTGCACCACGATGGCCGCCATGCCGGTGCTCGCGCCGCTGCATGCCGAGGCCGGCCTGCGGCGGCTGGTCGTGAGCACGTACCAGGCGGTCTCGGGCAGCGGGCTGGCCGGGGTCGAGGAGCTCGCTGGACAGGTCCGGGCCGCGGTGGCCCAGGACATGACCGCGCTGACCCATGACGGCTCTGCGGTGACCCTGCCGGCGCCGACCAAGTACGTCGCCCCCATCGCCTTCGACGTGATCCCGTTGGCGGGCAGCATCGTGGACGACGGCTCCGGGGAGACCGACGAGGAGCAGAAGCTGCGCAACGAGTCCCGCAAGATCCTCGGCATCCCGGACCTCGCGGTGTCGGGCACGTGCGTGCGCGTGCCGGTCTTCACCGGCCACAGCCTGAGCATCAACGCTGAGTTCGACCGGCCGCTGTCGGTGGAACGGGCCCGCGAGCTCCTGGAGGGCGCCCCGGGCGTCGTCTGGTCGGACGTGCCGACCCCGTTGCAGGCCGCCGGTGCGGATCCGACCTACGTGGGACGCCTGCGCCAGGACCCGGGTGTGCCGGATGGGCGGGGCCTGGCCCTGTTCCTGTCCAATGACAACCTGCGAAAGGGCGCGGCCCTCAACGCCGTGCAGATCGCAGCCCTGCTGGCTCGAGCGCGCCTGATCGACCAGCCCTCCGGCCCGAGGCGGCGGTTTGGGCTGGGGGTCAGCGTGCGGCTAGAATCGGACCCGCAATCGGGATGTGGCGCAGCTTGGTAGCGCGCTTCGTTCGGGACGAAGAGGTCGTGGGTTCGAATCCCGCCATCCCGACACATGTGAAGGGCCCCGGGGCTTGTCCCCGGGGCCCTTCACATGTGACGGACCTGGCGGGGTTCGGGAGGAGGCCGCGCAGCGGCCGACGGCTCCCGCCATCCCGATCCAGCGGCGCTTCGGGAGGAGCCGCGCGGCGACGGCTCCGCCATCCCGGCCCGGCGTGCCGACGGGCACGACCGGCGGCTCCCGTCCGCCCCGCCTACCCCGCCACCACGGTCAGCACCGTCGCCTCCGGCCGGCACGCCAGCCGGATCGGGGTGAACGGGCTGGTCCCGAGCCCGGCTGAGACGTGCAGGGCGGACTCCTGCCATCCCGACAGCCCCTTGGCCTGGCGGCGGGGCAGGTCGCAGTTGGTGACCAGCGCCCCGACCCACGGCAGGCACACCTGGCCACCGTGGGTGTGGCCAGCCAGGATCAGGTCGGAGCCGTCGGCGGCCATCGCATCGAGAACCCGGCGGTAGGGAGCGTGAGCGATGCCGAGTCGCAGGTCGGCTTCAGGATCGAACGGGCCGGCGACGTCGGCGTACCGGTCGCGGCCGATGTGCGGGTCGTCAACCCCCCGCGCATCGATGCGCCAGCCTCGAACGGTCACCTCGGCGGTCTCGTTGTCCACGTCGTGCCATCCGGCCGCGGCCAGGCCCTCGTTGAGCGGCGTGACGTCGATCTTCGGCCGCTTCGTCCGCAGCTCGCTCGGACCGGACAGGTACTTGGCCGGGTTGGCGCGTGCAGGGGCGTAGTAGTCGTTCGACCCTCGCACGAACAGCCCCGGTCGGTCGAGCAGCGGCTCCAGGGCGTGCAGCGCCAGGCGGGGCCCCTGGGCGTCGCCGTGGAAGTCCCCGGTCACGACTGTCAGGTCGACCTCGAGCTCGCCCAGGGAGCGGACCCACGCGATGCGGTCGGTGTCCCGCGGGGACAGGTGCAGGTCCGACAGGTGCAGGATGCGCAGCGGCGGGAGGCCCTCGCCGGCCTGCTCCGGGCGCCGCCGCAACCGGACCTCAGCCGAGCGCAGGGTGTACTGGCGGGCCTCCCAGAGGCTGTAGGCGGTGGTCGCGGCGCCGAGGGCCAGCATGGACGCCGCGGCACTCAGGGAGGTGCGAGGCTGACGGCATGCGCCCAAGTCTGGCAGGGGCCGCCCGTGGATCCCACATCCGCGAGCAGGGCCGCGGGCCGGCGGTTCGCCGCCACCCCGCACAATGGGGCCATGAGCACCCTGAAGGAGACCCTCCAGTCCGACCTGACCTCGGCCATCCGCAGCCGTGATGAGCTCTCCGCAGCGACCCTGCGGATGGCGCTGACGGCGGTGACCACCGAGGAGGTCTCCGGCAAGTCCGCGCGAACGCTCAGCGATGCGGAGGTCGTCGGCGTCCTGAACAAGGAGGCCAAGAAGCGCCGGGAGGCCGCGACGGCCTTCACGGACGCCTCGCGGCCCGAACTGGCCGAGCGGGAGCTGGCCGAGCTCGACGTGCTGGGACGCTACCTGCCCGAGCCGCTGACGGCAGAGGAGGTCAACGCCCTGGTCGACGCCGCCGTGGCACGACTCGCCGACGAGGGCGTGACGGGCATGCCGGCGATGGGTCGGGTCATGAAGGAGCTGACGCCCCAGACCGCGGGCCGATTCGACGGCGGCCAACTGGCGGCCATGGTCCGCGCAGCTCTCGCCTGAGCGTCGGCGAGGCTACTGCCCCTGACCCTGACCCTGCTGACCCTGGTCCTGCTGACCCTGGTCCTGTCCCTGGCCACGGCTGGTGTCCCCGAAGCCCGGGAAGGTGCGCTGCCACCAGGGAACCTCGGGCGCGGCGTACCGGCTGCGCTGGTAGGGCGTGCCGGTCTGACGGGCCGGCAGGAGACCCCACTCGTTCTTCAGGTCCATGGCGACGGGCGCGACTGTCGGCCAGGGCACCCTCCATCGCCTTCTTCCATGTGGGTCCGGGCAGCGAGGAGCCGAAGACCTGCGGGTAGTACCGGCCGTTGATGGTCAGGTTCTGCAGGGGGTACCGGTAGCCGCCGCGGGGGTCACCGACCCACACTGCCGCGCCGAGGTCCGGTGTGGACCCGGCGAACCAGACCGCAGCATGGCTGTCGATGGTGCCGGTCTTGCCGATCGTGTCCCGGCCCAGGGTCATCGGGCCGCCCGTCCGCCCGGAGATGTTGCCGTCCACGACGTTGGTCAGCACCGCTGCCGCCCCGTCGGCGACGTTGCGGGTGATGGCCTGGTCGCACTTCGGCGCCGGTACGGACAGCTCCTTGCCGTCCCGGTCGACGATCTTGGTGATGACTCGGGGCTTGCAGTAGACGCCGTGCGCGGCAACCGTGGCGTAGGCGTTGGCGAGCGTCAGCGGCGAGATCTCGGTGGACCCGAGGGTGAAGGACGCCACCTCGGCGGTCTGCCCGTTGGGCTTGACCTCGCTGAGGTCGTACCCGTCGGCGTACTTGACGCCCAACTTGCGGGCTGCCTCCACCGTCTCGCACACCCCGGCGCGCTTCTCCAGCTCGGCGAAGAACGTGTTGACCGAGTACGCGGCACCCCGGAACATGTCGAAGTTGCCCGACGAGGTGGAGTTGGACACCGGCCACGGCTCGGTGCCGCCGCTCGAGGGACCCGACAACGGTGCGCCGTTGCATCCGACGAACCCGGTGAACTCCTTGCGCGGCGGGGCGTTGATGACCGTGAAGGGGCTGATGCCCTTCTCCAGGGCAGCGACGATCGTGAAGATCTTGAACGTCGAGCCGGCCTGCATGCCCTGCGTGCCGCCGTCGGCGAGGTCGACCGCGTAGTTGTACGTCGTCTCCCACCACTTCTTGTCCGACTTGCTGGTTCCCCAGACGCGGTTCTGGGCCATGGCCCGGATGTCTCCGGTGCCCGGGGTGACCATCGCGATGGCCGTGGCCTTCCGGCTCGCGTCCTTCGGCGGGATGGCCTCCATCACGGCCTTCGTGGCCGCCTTCTGGGCCTTCATGTCCAGCGTCGTGTAGACCTTGTAGCCACCGGTGTTCCACGCAGCCTCGCGCTCCTCGGGGGTGGCCCCGAGGGCCTTCATCTGCGTGACCTGGCGGATCGCGTAGTCGCAGAAGTAGGGGGCGAACGAGGTGGTGCAGCCGTTGTACTGGACCTTGGGATTCAGGTAGTCCTCGATGTCGGCGGACTTGGCGGCGCGGGCCTCCTCGACCGTGATGTAGCCGAGCTCGGCCATCCGGTTGAGCACGACGTCGCGGCGCTTCTGCGACTGGCGCGGGTTGCGGGTCGGGTCGAAGCGGGACGGCTGCTGCACGATCCCGGCCAGGGTCGCCGCCTCGACGAGCTCGAGATCCTTGGCGCTCTTGGAGAAGTAGCGCTGCGAGGCGGCCTCGACGCCGTAGGCGCGGGCACCGTAGTAGCTGATGTTCAGGTAGCGCTCGAGGATCTCCTGCTTGGTCAGGCGCTTCTCCAGGGCCATCGCGTAGCGGATCTCGCGAACCTTGCGGGTGATCGTGTCCTCTTTGGCGGCCGCCTGCTCCTCCTCGTCCTTGGCGGCCGTGAGCAGGACGTTCTTGACGTACTGCATCGTCAGGGTGGACCCACCCTGGGCCACCCCGCCGGCGGTGACGTTCGTGACCGCAGCGCGCAGGAACCCGCGCGGGTCGAAGCCGTTGTGCTCGTAGAACCGGGAGTCCTCGATCGCGACCACGGCCTGCTGCCATGACCGGGGCGACCTTCTCCAGGGTGACCTCCTTGCGGTTCTCCTCGAAGACCGTGGCGATCTTCGTGCCGTCCGCGGCGTACACGCGGGTTCGCACGGGCAGGGCCGGCTCGCGGAAGTCACGGGGGAGATCCTCGAACGAGGAGATGGAGTCGCGGGCCAGGACCCCCACGGGGCCGATCACGGGAAGGGCCATGCCTGCGACCACGATGCCGGCGAGTGCGGCGACAGCCACGAGGGCCACCAGACGCGTCACGGACCAGGCAGCCTGGCCGACGACGGGCGCGATCGGGAGAGGGCATGGAGGCGATTTTACGCCAACTCAGGCGGTGCCCCGTCGTGCGACTGTGCGCGTCGCTCCGCCAGCAGGTCCCCCACCCGGCGCAGCCCCTCGAGGTCGTGGACGTCCTGGGCCAGGGCCGTGACGGCCGTCACCGGCACCCGCGGGTTCGCGGCGACGAAACGATCGGCCAGCCGGTGCTGGCGCTCGGACTGGCGCATCCGGTCGGCGTGCAGCTCGAGCAGGGATGCGGTCAGGGCCGCGGCGGAGTCCTCGGCCGGGTCCGCGGCCCGCAGCCGCTCGGCCCCGGCGGCGGCCTGGTCGGGGCTGAGCTCGGGAAGCCGCACCGGCGCGACCCGGTTGAGCACGAGCCCTGCCAGCGGCATGCCCTCGGACTCGAGGCGCTCGACGAAGTAGGAGGCCTCACGCAGGGCGTCGGGCTCGGGTGCCGCGATGACGAGGAAGGCCGTGCCGCGGGCGGCCAGCAGGGCGTAGGTCTGCTCGGCGCGTTCCCGGAATCCCCCGAACAGGGCGTCAGCCGAGGCGACGAACGTCTGCAGGTCGGTCAGGACCTGGGCCCCGACGATCTTGTTCAGGACGTTGCTGAACACCCCGAGGCTGGCCGACACGAGCCGCATGTAGGCCCGCCCGCCCACGCGCGCGGGCGCCGCCAGGATCCGGATCAGCCGTCCGTCGAGGAACGCGCCGAGCCGCATCGGGGCGTCGAGGAAGTCCAGGGCGGAGCGCGAGGGCGGGGTGTCCACGACGATCAGGTTCCAGCGGCCGGCGGACTGGGACTCGCGGTGCAGCTGCCCCAGCTTCTCCATGGCCATGTACTCCTGCGTGCCGGCGAAGGAGCTCGACAGGGCCTGGTAGAACGGGTTGTCCAGGATGGCCTGCGCGCGGACCGGGTCGCTGTGGGCGATGACGACCTCGTCGAAGGTCCGCTTCATGTCCAGCATCATCGCGTCCAGGGACCCCCCGGCGGACAGGTCGACCCCCGGGATCGGGGCCGGGGTGTTGTCCAGCTCGGACAGTCCCAGGGACTGGGCCAGCCGACGGGCGGGGTCGATGGTGAGCACCACCGTCCGTCGGCCCGCCTCGGCGGCCCGCACGCCGAGTGCTGCGGCCGTCGTCGTCTTGCCGACACCGCCGGAGCCGCAGCAGACGATGATGTGCGTGCCCGGGTCTGCGAGCAGGGCGTCCACGTCGAGGGTGGTGGCCGATTCCCACCGCGCCGTGCTCATGGGCGTGGTCCCGGACCCATGCCGGCGGCGCGCAGCTGGGCCGCCAACTCGTAGAGGGCCCCGAGGTCGATCCCGGTGGGGATGTGGGGCAGGGACAGCTGGGGCAGGTCCAGCTGGGTCAGGCTGGCCCGCTCCTGCTCCGCGACAGCGACTCGTTCGGCGTGGTCGCGGGCCTCCTCGACCAGGGCGTCGACCACCTCCTCGACCGTGTGCGGGTCCCGGGAGGTGATGACGTCCGCCGAGCGCACCGCCCCGGCCAGCGCCGCACGGTCCAGCGTGCCGCCCAGGGCATCGGAGCGCTGGGTCGCGGTCAGCATGGGCTGCCGGTCCGAGTTGATGATCACGGCCCCCACCGGAAGTCCCTCCTCCTGCAGGTGGCCCACCCCATCGATCGTCTCCTGGACGGGCATCTCCTCGAGGAGGGTCACCAGGTGCACGGCGGTGCGCGGGGACGCCATCACCGACATCACCGACTTCGCCTGGCTGTGGATCGGCCCCATCCGCGCGATCCCGGCGACCTCGGAGTTGACGTTGAGGAACCGGGTGATCCGCCCGGTCGGCGGGGCGTCCATCACGACGGCGTCGAACACCGGCTTGCCGTCCCTGGTCCGCTTGACGGCCTCGACGGCCTTGCCGGTGAGCAGGACGTCGCGCACGCCCGGGGCGATCGTCGTGGCGAAGTCGATCGCCCCGATGCGCGCCAGCGCCGAGCCGGCCCGGCGCAGGTTGTAGAACATCTCGAGGTACTCCAGCAGCGCGGCCTCGGGGTCGACTGCCAGCGCGCGCACCTCGCCGCCGTCCGGAGCCCGGGCCACGCGGCGCTCCTCGTAGGGCAGGGGTGCGGAGTCGAAGAGCTGGGCGATCCCCTGCCGGCCCTCGACCTCCATCAGCAGGGTCCGCCGGCCCTCGGCGGCCAGGGCCAGCGCCAGGGCGGCGGCCACCGTGGTCTTGCCCGCCCCGCCCTTGCCCGAGACGATGTGCAGCCGCACGTCGGGGAACAGCCGGGGCGCGGTCACCGTCGAAGACTATTGGGCGGTGAGCCCGGGCGCCCGGTCGGTGAGGTACTCCACCTGGGCGGCCAGGGACAGCCGGGCGGCCCAGCGCAGGGCCGGGGGCACCTCCGGGTAGACCACCGCCAGCAGGTCGTCCGGCGCGGTCGTGCCTGCGGCCAGGGCGGCGGCCACGAGGTCCAGCCGTTCCCGCCGGTGCTCGGCGTAGTCGGCCAGCAGGCCGGCCGGGTCGGGGCAGGCCGGACCGTGCCCGGGCAGGACCCACCCGGCTCCCGTGCTCCCCGCGAGCTCGGCCAGCCGACCCAGCGACGCCAGGTAGGCCCCGAGATGTCCATCGGGGTGGGCTATGACAGCACTGCCGCGTCCCAGGACCGTGTCCCCCGTGAGCAGGGCGCCGTCGGCGGGCAGCAGGAACGTCAGGCTGTCGGTGGTGTGTCCCGGGGTCGCGACCACGGACAGCTCCAGGCCGCCGACGGACACCACCTCGCCATCGCCCAGCCCCTCGTCGCCGAGCCGATGGGCAGGGTCCAGGGCCCTGACGGGGGCCCCGGTCAGGTCGTGCAGGCTGCGGGCACCCGCGCTGTGATCGGCGTGTCCGTGGGTCAGCAGGATCAGCGCGATCCGGCTGTCGTGCTCCTCGGCGGCGCTGATCAGGGCGGCGAGGTGACCGGGGTCATCGGGCCCGGGGTCCACGAGCACAGCGAGGTCGGAGTCCGGCTCCGCGAGCAGCCAGGAGTTGGTGCCGTCCAGGGTCATCCAGCTGGCGTTGGGTGCCAGGATCGCGGTGGCCCGGGCGGTGACCCGTCCGGCCGCCCACGGACCGGACGATCCCAGGGGGCGCATCAGCGCGTCCCCCGCTCCTCGGATCCGGACGGCTGCTCGGCACCGGAGAGCACCTCGCCGGTGTAGGCGTGCACCAGGACCCAGGTGAGGTCGTCGCCGGAGATCTGCGCGCGGGGGAGCAGCGGCACGACCTCCCTGGTGCGCGCCCAGTTCAGCGCATCCCCGACCGAGCGCTGGCCGGCGAGGTCGGCCAGCACGGCAACCGTCGGCGGCAGCATGGCCAGGGCGCCCCTGCGGTACTCAGCGAGGGCATCCGCCGGGGCCATCCAGTGGGCGGAGTCGGTCTCGGTGACGTGCGCGTCCACGTCCTGGCCCGCGGGCAGGCCCGCAGCCAGGAACCGGGTGTCGAAACGGCGGGTCTCGACCTCGGGGGTGATCCAGTGCGCGATCGGGACCAGCAGGTCGGCCTGGATGTGCAGCTTGCGACGACGCAGGACAGCCGGGAAGCCGCTCGCGGTCTCGCTGGCCGCGCGGTCACGCGCCCAGCCCGCGTCGGGCGCAGCGGGACGCCCGGACCGGTCGACGGCCAGCAGGACGCCGGCCTCCTCGAACGTCTCGCGGACCCCGGCGACGATCAGCGCGCGTGCCAGGGCTGGGTCGGTCCACGCACCCGCGCGCACCGTCCCCTGGATCGTGGGTTGGCTGTCCTGGGCCAGGTCGACCCGGCCTCCGGGGAACACGTGCATCCCCGGGGCGAAGGCCATCGAGTCCGGCCTGCGCATCAGCAGGACCTCGAGCCCGGCAACCCCGTCGCGCAGGAGCACGATCGTGGCGGCGTCCTTCGACGCAGGTGGGTCCCAGGGACCTCCCCGTGCCAGCAGCCGCGCCCGCTGCACCAGCTCGTCGGGCATCTCGAGGACCATTCAGGCGATCTCCACGATGACCTCGACCTCGACGGGTGCGTCGAGCGGCAGGACCGCAACCCCCACGGCCGATCGGGCGTGGACACCTGCATCGCCGAAGGCGGCCCCGAGGAGCTCGCTGGCACCGTTGACCACTCCCGGCTGCCCGCTGAAGCCGGGGTCGCTGGCCACGAAACCGACCACCTTGACCACGCGGACCACGCGATCGAGGTCGCCGATGAGGGCCCGGACCGCGGCGATCGCGTTCAGTGCGCACTGCGCGGCCATCCTCGCGGCCAGCTCCGGGGTGACCTCGGCGCCGACCTTGCCCGTGCCCATCAGGACGCCGGAGACCAGCGGCAGCTGTCCGGAGGTGTAGACGAGACTGCCCGTCTGGACTGCCGGGACGTAGACCGCAACCGGCGGGGCCACGTCGGGGACGGTGTGACCCAGCGCGGAGAGACGCTCCTCGACGGCTCCCATGTCAGGCCAGCGGGCGCTTGAAGTAGGCGACGAGCTGCTCGGGGTTCGGGCCGGGGACGACCTGGACGAGCTCCCAGCCGTCGGTTCCCCAGTTGTTGAGGATCTGCTGGGTCGCGTGGATGAGCAGGGGTGCGGTGGCGTACTCCCACCGGGTTCGTTCGGACATGGGGTCAATGTAGCGGCCCGGGCCGGAACCGTCCCCGGGAGTGCTCAGCGGGCGCGCTGCTCCAGCCGCGGTACGTCCAGCAGGGTCACCTGGCGCTGCTCCATGCGGATCCAGCCGCGCTGGGAGAAGTCCGCCAGCGCCTTGTTCACCGTCTCGCGGGAGGCGCCGACGAGTTGGGCGAGCTCCTCCTGGGTCAGGTCATGGCTGACGAGCAGGCCCTCAGGGGTCTCCTCACCGAACTTGGTGCCCAGCTCCAGGAGGGCCTTGGCCACCCGGCCCGGGACATCGGAGAACACGAGGTCGGCCATCGCCTCGTTCGTCCGGCGCAGCCGCCGGGCCAGGGAGGCCATGAGCGCGACCGCCATGTCGGGGCGCCCCACCAACCAGGGCAGGAGCGCCTCATGTCCCATGGACAGGACCTTGGTCTTGGTCACGGCCACCGCCGTGGCAGTGCGCGGTCCGGGATCGAACAGGGACAGCTCGCCGAGCATCTCGCCGGCCCCGAGCACGGCGATGAGCGACTCACGGCCGTCGGAGGCCGTATGCCCGAGCTTGATCTTGCCGGACTCGATCAGGTACAGCTTGTCCCCGGTCTCGCCCTCGGTGAACAGGACGTCGCCCTTGGTCAGGCGCACCTCGACCATCGACGCTCGCATGGCGGCGGCTGCATCGTCGTCGAGGGCGGTGAACAGTGGCGCGGAGCGCAGCCGGTCCTGCACGGGTGACTCCTCCCATGGGCGTGCGGTACTTGCCCCCGCAGGATTCACACAGTAGTGGGCTAGCGCAGCCCGATGTCGGGCAGCGCGGTGAGCGCCAGGGTCGGATCCTGCCGGTAGCGGGCGATCAGCTGCCCCGTCGCCTCGTCGAGGCGTTGGTGGATCTCCCGGCGCAGCGCGGAGATGTCGGTCTCCACCGCGCGCAGCTCCTCGACGAAGCCGGCCACGGCCTCGGTGTCCCGCGAGTCGACGACCCGCGTCCACAGGCTGTGCAGGTCCGGGAGGGCGTCGATGTCACCGGCGGGCTTGACCGACAGGTTGGCCAGGCGACGATGCACGGCGCCGCTCTCGGCCAGGACGGTGGTGAGCCGCTCGACGATGTCCCCGTCGGAGCTCCCGCGGGTCAGCAGGTCGATGCGCGCCTGGATGATGCGGCGCCAGTAGGACACCCGTGCCTCCTCGTCGCCGAGCTCGCGACGCAGGTCGCGCAGGTCGTCGAGGGTCAGCCCGGAGTAGGCCGGATCCACCTCGGGTGGTGTCGGCGGGGGCTTGGTCGCCATGGCTCTCCCAGCAGGCTCGCGTGGCACGGATCGGCCCTAGGCTATCCACATGCCCACCCCCGCACCTCCGGCGACGCGCACGGCGCTGGTCCGGCGTGCCCGCCGGATGGGTCGGATCCTGGGTGAGACCTACCCCGATGCGCACTGCGAGCTGGACTTCGAGACGCCCTACCAGCTGCTGGTCGCCACGATCCTGTCCGCCCAGTGCACCGACGTGCGGGTCAACATGGTCACGCCGCACGTCTTCGCGGCCTTCCCGACCGCCGCCGACCTGGCTGCCGCGGACCGCGCGGAGCTGGAGTCGATGATCGAGTCCACCGGCTTCTTCCGGGCGAAGGCGGCCTCCCTGCAGGGCATGGCCGCACGGCTGGTCGAGGCCTACGACGGTGAGGTCCCCGGTCGGCTGAAGGACCTCGTCACGCTGCCCGGGGTGGGCCGCAAGACGGCCAACGTGGTGCTCGGCAACGCCTTCGGCGTTCCCGGGATCACCGTCGACACGCACTTCGGCCGGCTCTCCCGGCGCTTCGGCTGGACCGCGGCCGAGGACCCCGAGAAGGTCGAGGCCGAGGTCGGCTCGCTGTTCGCGAAGTCGGACTGGACGATGCTGTCGCACCGGATGATCTGGCACGGCCGCCGCGTCTGCCACGCCCGGACGCCCGCGTGCGGCGCCTGCCCGCTGGCCCAGCTGTGCCCCAGCTTCGGGGAGGGTCAGACCGACCCGGTGAAGGCCGCGAAGCTGGTCAAGGTGGCGTCGTGAGCAGCCCGGACGGGTCGTGGGCGCCTGCCGGGCCAGCACCGGAGCGGGAGCCGCGGCCAGTGCCCGAGTGGTTCTCGGCCTTCCTGGCCGCGATCGACGGCGTGGCCGGGCATGAGCTGTCGCGCTTCACCCCGCCGCCGGACTCCGAGACCAGGTCCTCGGCGGTCCTGATCCTCTTCGGTGACGGCCCACACGGCCCGGACGTGCTGCTCATCGAGCGGGCTGCCGACATGCGCTCGCACGCCGGGCAGCCGGCGTTCCCGGGCGGGGGCGTCGATCCCGAGGACGACGGGCCGGTCGCTGCCGCCCTGCGCGAGGCCCAGGAGGAGACCGGCCTGGAGCCCGCCGGCGTCACGGTGGCGCGGGTCCTGCCCGACCTCTGGCTGCCCCCCAGCGGCTACACCGTCACGCCGGTGATCGGCTACTGGACCGTCCCGGCCCCGGTCTGGGCGGCCGACCCGCGGGAGGTCGCCCGCGCCGAGCGGATCCCGGTGGCCGACCTCGTCGACCCGGCCAACCGGGTCACGGTCGTGCACCCGTCGGGCTATCGGGGGCCCGGCTTCCAGGTGGCGGACATGCTGGTGTGGGGCTTCACGGCCGGCCTCCTCGACCGGTTGCTCGACCTCGCGGGCTGGGCCGAGCCGTGGCCGACGGAGCGTGAGGTCGGGATCTCCTGGTGAGCGCGAACTGGGTCGACATCGCACTGCTCGTGGGGCTGCTCGTGGTGGCGATCGCGGGATGGCGATCGGGGGTCATCACCACGGCCGCCGCCTTCGCCGGCTTCATCGGGGGTGCCCTGTGCGGTGCCTGGCTGGTGCCGCAGCTGCTGCCAGGGCCGCGAGTGGCCCACCTTCCTGCAGGCCATGGCCACGCTGGCCGGGATGTTCGTCCTCGGGGTCATCGGCCAGGCGATCCTGGGGTTCGCGGGGCGGACCGTGCGCGATGCCGTCGACTTCCGCCCGATCCGCCTGGTGGACAGCGCCTCCGGGATGGTCGTGAGCGTCCTGGCGTTCCTGCTGTGCGCGTGGATGGTGCTGTCCGTGGCGGCCTCCAGCTCGCTCGGTCCCACCTCCGAGCAGGTCCGGGCCTCGCGGGGGTTCCCCCTGCTCGACCAGGTCCTGGCCGGCCCCGGGGGGGCGCTCCTGGATGACGCGCGCGAGCTGCTGGCCACCATCGACGTGCCCAGCCTGCCGTTCAACCCGGCCACGCTGCCACCGGTCGAGGATCCGTCGAACGTCGACATCTCGAAGGCTGCCGCGCGGGTCGCCCGTGACTCGGTGGTCCAGGTGTCGACCACCTCGACCCGCTGCGGGTCCTCGTCGCTGGGCTCGGGGGTCGTGGTCAGCCCCGGTCGGGTGGCCACGAACGCCCACGTGGTGGCCGGTGCCGGTCGGATCACCGTCGGCTCCGCGAGCGACCGCGCCACCCGCGGGGCACGCCTGGTCTACCTCGATCCGGAGAACGACGTCGCGATCCTGCACGTCCCCGGGCTCGAGTCCCCGGCGCCGCGGTGGGTCGCCGAGGCTCCTCGCGGGACCGACGCCGTGGTGGCCGGATACCCGGGTGGTGGGCCGTTGACCCTGGGCGAGGCCCGGGTCCGCGGGCAGATCCTGGTCGCGGACGACCAGGGGTCGGGCAGTCGCGAGGTGCACGTGTTCCGGGGGCTGGTGCGTCCGGGGAACTCCGGCGGCGCGCTGCTGCGGCCTGGACGGGTCGGTCCTCGGGCTGGTCTTCGCCAACGCCCAGGACGACGACCAGACCGGGTTCGCCCTGACCCAGGCGGAGGTCCGGGCGGCGATCGAGGCGACGCGGAACGCGACCGACGAGGTGTCCTCGGGCGCCCTGCCGGGTCCTGTAGGGCCGGTCCGACAGCGGGGCGGTCAGAGCGTCGCGAGCCAGTCCAGCAGCGTGGCGTGGAACTCCTCGGGGCGCTCCTCGTGCGGGAAGTGCCCGGCTTCGGGGATCTCGGTGTACTGGTAGGGCCCGGTGACGTAGGCCCCGGATCCCGCGGGCGCTGCTGGGCAGCACCGTCGGGTCGGCCGCTCCCTGCACGTGCAGCACGGGGGCCGTGATGGGGGCCTTCATCCGCTTGGCGTACCGGATGCCGTCGGGTCGCGGCACCGAGCGCAGCGCCCACCGGTGGTACTCCAGCGCGCAGTGGGCGGTGTTGAGCAGCAGCATGGCCGCGCGGTAGGTCGCCGCGGTGTGGTCGTCGGGCCAGGACGGGGTGGCCGACCACGCGCGCAGCAGGTCCCCGACCTCGGAGGCCCCGTTCTCGAGCAGGTCGCGCTCCGGGGAGGCGGGCACCTGGAAGCCGAAGGCGTAGGCCGAGGCGCTGCGCTGTCCGGCGTCGCCCAGCAGGGAGGCCCGCAGCCGGCGGGGGTGCGGCATCGACACCGGGACGATCGCGCGGATCGCCTCGGGGTGCGTGACGGCGGCCGTCCACGCCAGGAAGCCGCCCCATCCATGTCCCACGACCACGGCGTCGCGTGACCCCAGTGAGCGGATGACCCCGCTGACGTCCGCCGAGAGGGTGAACGGGTCGTAGCCGCGCGGGGGGTGGTCGGAGCCGGCGTAGCCGCGCAGGTCCATGGCCGCTGCGTGGAAGCCGGCCTCGGCCAGGACCGGAAGGGCGTGGCGCCAGGTCCACCAGAACGTCGGGAAGCCGTGGAGGAGCAGGACCAGGGGGCCCTCGCCCATCTCGGCGACGTGGAACCGGGAGCCGTTCGCGGGCACGTCCCGGTGCGTCCAGGGCCCCTCGACCCGGACGACCTCCTCGGGGTCGAGAAGGGTCACGGCGTGGGGATCGTGACTGCGCTGTCGGTCGTGGGGGCCAGGGCCGTGCCGGGCTTGGCCGACGAGGTGATCCCCGACAGCGACGCCTTGGTCTTCTCCACCCCGCCGATGGCCCGCTGCGGGGGCGTGATGTGCTTGGTGCGCGACTTGCCGACAAGCCCGAGGATGATGGCGACCAGGAGCAGGACGCCGCCCACGATCAGGAAGCCGGCCCACACCGGCAGCCCGGCGGCGACGATCCCGTAGGCGCCGGCAACGAGCGCGAAGACGAACGCCAGGAACCCGAGGACCGCGGCGCCGATGAACAGCCCTGAGGCGCCAGCGGCCTGCTTGGCGCTCTGCGTGACCTCGGCCTTGGCCAGCTCGATCTGCTGGCGGACGAGGCTCTGGGCGTCGGTGATGGCGGAGTTCACCAGGGTGCTGACGCTGGTGTCGGAGTTGCTGTCCATCCGCGGTCCTTTCGAGGAAGTCGGCGCAAGGCTATCGCGGGACGGCCCGTGCCTGCGTGGCCGGCGGGATCGCGTGCCGCTTTGGGCTACTTCTCGTGCTCGTACACATCGGGGATCCCATCGGCGTCGGAATCGACGTCCTCCTCGGCCACGATCTGGTCCAGTGCGCGCTTGCGACGGGCCAGGACCAGTGCCGAGAGCACCGCCGCCCCCAGGGTTGCGGACAGGATGCCGACCTTGGCGTCGGTGAGCAGGGCTGGGTCCGCCTCGAAGGCGAGCTCGGCGATCAGCAGGCTGACCGTGAAGCCGATGCCGGCCAGGACGCCGACGGCGATCACATCGGCCCAGCGCAGGGCGGGGTTCAGCGAGGCGCGCGTGTAACGGGCCATCAACCAGGCCCCGCCGATCACGCCGATCGGCTTGCCGACGAGCAGTCCGACGAGGACCCCGAGGGCCACGGGTGAGGTGAGGGTCTCCCCGAAGGACTCGACGGGCGCGGAGGAGACCCCGACGTCGCGCACGGTCACCCCGGCGCTCGTGAACGCGAACAGCGGGACGGCGAAACCGGCGACGAAGGGGCGCAGGGCGTGCTCGGCCCGGTCCCCGGGCGACTTGTCCTCCCCGGGGTCATGGGACACCCGCGTGGCCAGTCCCATGGCCACGCCGGCGACCGTCGCGTGGATCCCCGACTCGTGCGTGGTGTACCAGATCAGCAGGGCCAGGGGCAGGTACACGGCCAGGGCAGCGCGCCTGCCCTGGAACCGTCGGCGCTGCAGGAACCACCAGAGCGCCACCAGCAGTATCGAGGTCACGAAGTAGGCGAGCTGGAAGCCGTGGGAGTAGAAGATCGCGATCACGGTGATGGCACCGAGGTCGTCGACCACGGCCAGCGTCAGCAGGAACGCGCGCAGGGCCAGGGGCAGGCCGCGCCCCATGATCGCCAGGACCGCCAGGGCGAACGCGATGTCCGTGGCCATCGGGATGCCCCATCCCGACCGCTCCACGGGCAGGGCGCCGGTGAATGCCAGGTAGATCAGCGCCGGCACGATCATCCCGCCGATCGCGGCAACCACCGGGACTGCCGCCTGGGAGGGCTTGCTCAGGGTGCCGACCTGCACCTCGTGCTTGAGCTCGAGACCGGCCAGGAAGAAGAAGAACGCCAGCAGGAAGTCCGCTGCCCAGACGCTCAGCGGCAGGTGCAGGTGCAGCGCCTCGGGCCCGATCTCGGTGCTGATCAGCGTCTGGTAGGACCCCGCCCACTGCGAGTTCGCCCACACCAGGGCGATGGCTGCCGCCGCCAGCATCAGGATTCCGCCGACGGTCTCCAGGCGCAGGACGCGCAGCAGCCAGCCGCGCTCGCTCAGCGAGGGACGGTCGAACAGCTGCTCACCCATGGGACGACCAGCATGGCAGACGAGCGGGTCGGGGTGGGTGCCCCGCCCGCACGCCGGGTGAGCCGGGCCGACCTCCTCAGCGGCGTTGGAATCCCGGCCCGTGCCGCGGCGGTGCCGAGGTCGCGTGCCGCCCGATAGCCTTGCGCTCCCGACTGCCCGAGGAGGCCGAGCGTGAGCCATGAGGCGCTGGAGAACCTGCTGCACGAGGACCGGACATTCCCCCCGGACCCGGCCGTTCGCGGCGGCCGCGAACGCCACCCCGGCGCTCGTCGAACTGGCCGCGGCAGACCGCATCGCCTTCTGGGAGGAGCAGGCCCGTCGGCTGGACTGGGCTGAGCCCTGGCACACGGCCCTGGACTGGTCGAACGCCCCCTTCGCGCAGTGGTTCGTCGGCGGACGGCTGAACGTCGCGGAGAACTGCGTGGACCGTCACGTGGCCGCTGGCCTCGGCGATCGCGTGGCGATCCACTTCGAGGGCGAACCCGGGGACACCCGCACGGTGACCTATGCCGAGCTGGCCGACGAGGTGGCCCGGGCGGCCAATGCGCTGACCGAGCTCGGGGTGTCCGACGGCGACCGGGTGGCGATCTACCTGCCGATGATCCCCGAGGCCGTCATCGCCATGCTCGCGTGCGCCCGGATCGGCGCGGTGCACTCCGTCGTCTTCGGCGGGTTCTCCGCCGAGGCGCTGCGCTCGCGCATCGACGACGCCGCAGGCCGTCCTGGTGATCACCTCCGACGGGGGCTACCGGCGCGGGTCGGCCTCCCCGCTCAAGCCGGCCGTGGACGAGGCCGTCGAGCAGACACCCAGCGTCCGCAACGTGCTCGTCGTGCGGCGCACCGGCGGGGACGTCGAATGGGTCGAGGGCCGCGACCACTGGTGGCACGACCTCGTGGAGCGCCAGCCCGCCACCCACGAGGCGCAGGCCTTCGACGCCGAGCACCCGCTGTTCATCCTCTACACGTCGGGGACCACCGGGAAGCCCAAGGGGATCCTGCACACGACCGGGGGCTACCTGACCCAGGCCGCCTACACCCACCACAACGTGTTCGACCTCAAGGCCGACACCGACGTGTACTGGTGCACCGCGGACGTGGGGT
This sequence comes from uncultured Actinomycetes bacterium, assembly GCA_963812395.1. GTDB lineage: Bacteria > Actinomycetota > Actinomycetes > S36-B12 > CAIYMF01 > Prado023. Next base: position 22,274 of record CAWEVG010000039.1, on the reverse strand, counting down.
GGGTCACCGGCCACTCGTACATCGTCTACGGGCCGCTGGCCAACGGGGCGACCCAGGTCATCTACGAGGGCACCCCGGACACCCCGCACCGCGGTCGCTGGTGGGAGATCATCGCCAAGTACGGCGTCACGATCCTCTACACCGCGCCCACCGCGATCCGCACGTTCATGAAGTGGGGCGAGGAGATCCCGGCCGGCCACGACCTGTCGAGCCTGCGGCTGCTGGGCTCGGTGGGGGAGCCGATCAACCCGGAGGCGTGGATGTGGTACCGCCGGGTGATCGGCGGGGGGCGCACGCCCATCGTGGACACCTGGTGGCAGACCGAGACCGGCGCCATCATGATCAGCCCGCTGCCCGGGGTCACCACGTGCAAGCCGGGATCGGCCATGGGCCCGCTGCCCGGGATCGGTGCCGAGGTCGTCGACGACCACGGCGACCCCGTCGGCCCGGGGGGCGGCGGGTACCTGGTGCTCACCGAGCCCTGGCCGGCGATGCTGCGCGGGATCTGGGGCGACAACCAGAGGTACGTGGACACCTACTGGGCGCGCTGGCCGCAGTTCTACTTCGCCGGCGACGGGGCCAAGCTCGACGAGGACGGCGCGATCTGGCTGCTCGGCCGCGTCGATGACGTCATGAATGTCTCGGGACACCGCATCTCCACGACCGAGGTCGAGTCGGCCCTGGTGTCCCACCCCAAGGTGGCCGAGGCCGCGGTGGTGGGCGCCACCGACGAGACCACCGGCCAGGGCATCGTGGCGTTCGTGATCCTGCGCGCCGGGGTCGAGGGTGGCCCCGACGTGGTCGCCGACCTCCGGGCGCACGTGGCCCACGAGATCGGCCCGATCGCGAAGCCGCGGCAGGTGCTGATCGTCGCCGAGCTGCCGAAGACCCGCTCGGGCAAGATCATGCGGCGGCTGCTGCGTGACGTGGCCGAGCACCGCACCCTGGGCGATGTCACCACCCTGGCCGACCCGACCGTCATGGGCCTGATCGGCCAGGGCCTGGCCGACGCGGGCTCGGAGTAGGCGTGGACGATCCGCTGCTCGGGCTGCTGGACCTCCCGGGGGTCGCCGGGGCGGTGGAGTCAGCCCGCGGCGCGGTCGATGCCCTGCTCTGGGACCGCGCCGTGGGCCGTGCCCAGCAGGAGGTCACTGCGGAGTCCGCCCTGCGCGGTGCGTGGGCCAACGCCTGGTTCGACGGGGCCGAGGCCGGCCTGCCGGAGATGCGCAGCGGGGCCGCCCTCGACGGCTCGCCGATCGGTCGGCTCCTCTCGGGAGTGGTGGCCATGCACGCCGAGCTGCCCAGCCTCGTGGGGATCGTGGGAACCGCTCCGGCACAGGCCCTGGCCCGGATGCACGCGATCGTCGCCAGCGGCTTCGCGCCGGACGCCGAGCTCGGGCGACCACGGTCGGGGGATGTGGTCGACGACCCGCTGCGCCTGGGCATGGTCGCGGGCTCCGCGGAGGTCGCCGAACGGCTGTCCGACCTGAGCCAGGTGCTGGTCGCCTCGACTGCTCCCGGCATCCTCGTCGCGGCGGTGGCACATGCGGAGATCGCGTCGATGCGGCCCTTCGGCTGGGGGTCCGGGCTCGTGGCCCGGGCGCTGCCCCGGCTGCTGCTGGCCCAGCGCGGTGTCGACCCGGGGATGCTCGGTGCCCCCGAGGTGGGCCTGAAGGCGGCCGGGCGGCCGGCGTACGTCCGTGCCGTGCGCGGCTACGCCCAGGGGTCACCGGAGGGTGTGGCCGACATGGTCCGGCTGGTGGCGGCGGCGGTGGAGCTCGGCGCGCAGCAGCCCGCCACGTGGATCGAGGGGACCTGAGGGTCGCCCGGGATCCGGTTCCGGAGCGTGGCCGCTCGCCTGCGCGACGGCCCTCGCCCGGGATCGGCGGGGCTTCGCCGAGGTCCCGATGCGGACGGCGCCGGGTGATTTGTGTGCTCTGCGCGGAATGGGCGATGGGCGAGCGGACGCCGATCGCACGAAGCGCGCTCGTGGGTCGCTCTGCCTGTTGCATTCCGTCGGGGCAGCCTTCATGCTTTCACTGTCCGGTCCTGATCGACCGAACCGTCGGCTCCTCCCCCCCGAGCTGACGTTCTGACGGCCCCCGCACCCCCCGGCGGGGGCCGTCCCTTTGGGGGATGTCCCTCCGGGCTCGTTCCCGTGTGCCCTGGGGTGAGTTGTCCACAGGAGGGGTGTCGAGGTCTTGGCCAGGGCCGACCTCGGGGGCAGGGTTTGTCCCCGGGGGTGGACGATGGGGGTGCGGATCGGGCTGGTCGGGCAACGCGCCGACCTCGCTGTGGAGGTGGCGGCCCTGGCGGCGCGGGCGGGTGCGTCCGTCGTGTCCCTGGGCCCGGCCGAGGTGGTCCACGCCGTCGGCGGGCAGATGCCGCAGGTGCAGGTCGACCTGGTGCTCGTGGATGTGGCCGTGGTCGGTGCGGAGGCGCCCGGAGGCCCCGGCGGTCCCTTCGGGGTGCCGGCTGGGGTTGACCGGATCGGTGGTGATCCCGCTCCGGGGGAGCAGTGGTGGGGCAGCAGCCCCGACGCCCGTGCAGGGGCGCATCCGGGCGGAGTGCCTGTCGTCGTCCTCTGCCGTGCCGGTGAGGGCCAGTGGGCGCGCGAGGCCGCGGTCGCCGTGGGCTGCGCCCACGTGGTCGAGCTGCCTCTCGGGGCGCCCTGGCTGGTGTCGCAGCTGGCCCCGGACCGTGGATCGGCCGTGCTGGGGATCGTGGGTGCGGTCGGCGGCGTCGGGGCCACGACGATCGCGATCGGGTGCGCCGTGGGGGCCGGTCCGGACTGCCTGCTGGTCGACGCCGACCCCGACTCCCCTGGCCTCGACCTGCCGCTGGGCATCCCCGAGGGTGCGGGGGTGCGGTGGTCGGAGATCCCGGACACGCCGGACCCACTTGACCCCGTGTCGCTTCGGTCCGCGCTGCCGCAGGTCGGCGGGCTCACCGTGGTCACCGGCTCGGGGATCGGCTCCGGACTGGCATCCGGGGGCGGGCCGGGCACCCTCCCGGGGTCGGGGCGGGTCGCCGGCGTCCTGGGCGTCGGGCGCGCGGAGTTCACCCGCACGGTGGTGGATGCCGGGCGCGGTCGACTGCCGGCGGGCGTCCTCGGTCCAGGTGATCCCGTGGTCCTGGTGCTGCCCGCCACACTCGCCGGTGTCGTCGCCGGCAGGCGAGCGCTCGACGGCCTGGCCGCCCGGCAGGTCGTGGTCCTGCTGCGGCCGACGGGGTGGTTGCCCCCCGCCGACGTGGCGGAGCAGCTGGGGGTCCCGGTGGCCTTCGAGGTCCCCCGGCTGCGACGTGCCGCCGAGCTCGCCGACTGCGGTGACCTCCTCTCCGGGCGGACCGGTCGGGCGTTGCGCACGCTCGGTGAGCAGATCTGGGGGCAGCTCGCGTGAGCACGCTCGATCCGGTCCTGGTGGATGCCGTGCGCTCCCGATTGGCACAGGATCGCCACCCGGCCGACCAGGTGGCCATCGCCGCAGCGGTGCGCACGTCAGGCCTGGTGCTCGACCGGCCAGGCCTGGACCAGCTCACCCGCGCCCTGGGCGACGAGCTGGGCGGCCTGGGGGCCCTGGACCCCCTCCTGCGCGACCCGGAGGTCACCGATGTCCTGGTGAACGCCCCCGACGAGGTGTGGCTCGACCGCGGTGGCGGCCTGATCCGGGCTGCCGGTGACCTTCCCGGATGAGGCCGCGGTCCGACAGCTGGCCGTTCGACTGGCATCGCGCGCCGGGCGTCGCCTGGACGACGCCACCCCCTACGTGGACGCGCGACTTCCTGGCGGGCAGCGCCTGCATGCCGTGATCCCGCCGCTGTCCGTGCGGGGCACGACGATCTCGCTGCGGATCCCGAGCCGGCGCCGGTTCACGCTGGCCGATCTCGTGGCCGCCGGGTCGGTCGATGAGGAAGGCGCGGCCTGGCTCGGGGCCCTGATCCGGTCCCGGGCGGCCTTCCTGGTCAGCGGGGGCACCGGCAGCGGCAAGACCTCGGTGCTCGGAGCCTTGCTGGGCCTCGTCCCGCCACGGGAGCGGATCGTGGTCGTCGAGGACACGTGCGAGCTCGCCCCGGAGCATCCGCATGTGGTCAGCCTCGAGGCCCGCCCCGCCAACCTCGAGGGTCAGGGCGAGATCGCGTTGCGCACACTCGTCCGTCAGGCCCTGCGGATGCGCCCGGATCGCCTCGTGGTCGGCGAGGTCCGGGGGGCGGAGGTGGTTGACCTCCTGGCAGCGATGAACACCGGCCACGAGGGCGGCTGCGGGACCGTGCACGCCAACAGTGCAGCCGCCGTGCCCGACCGTCTGGTCGCGTTGGCGCTGGCAGCGGGGATGACCCTCGCCGGGGTGCACGCGCAAGCCAGCGCCGGGCTCGAGGTCGTGCTGCACCTCGCGCGCCAACCGGACGGGACCCGCGTGGTCGCCGAGCTCGGGGTCGTGACGAGCGGCGCCGACGGGACGGAGGTCCAACCCGCGCTGGTGCGCCGGGAGGGCGTGCTGCGCCCAGCCGCCGGGTTCCCGGCGCTGTCCGATCGTCTGGGCGGTCATCGGTGAACCCGGATGTCCTGGTGCTCTGCGCGGCCGTGGGCGCGGCGGGCGCCGTCCTCCTGCTCTGGCCCGCCCGTCCCGCACGGGGCGTGAGCGGACCCGGCCCCCGGGCGGGCTGGATCGACCGTCTCGTGAACCGGCTGCGACCGACACCGCCGGCGCCCATCCCCGAGCTGCTGTCGGCGCTGGCTGCCGAGCTTGCCGCGGGCCAGCCGACGGGTCTGGCCCTGGAGTCCGCAGCAGCCTGGCTGGCACCCGCATCCCTGCCCACAGGCCATCGCCGCGTACCGCACCGGCGCGGATGTGGCCAGTGCCCTGCGCGCGGACGCGCGCGCCCCCGGTTCCCAGGCACTGCGCGGGCTGGCCGCCTGCTGGGAGGTCTCCGAGAGGTCGGGCGCCGGGCTGTCGGTGGCGGTCTCCCGCCTGGCCGCGGCCCTGCGTGCCGGGGCGGACGCGGATGCCCAGCTCGCCGGCGAGGTTGCGGCCGTGCGCGCATCCGCGCGCCTCCTGGCCGGGCTGCCGCTGCTCGGACTGCTCATCGGCCAGTGGATCGGAGCCGAGCCGTTGACATGGCTGTCAGGCAGCTGGGTCGGTCGAGGCGTGCTGCTGACGGGGTTGGTCCTGCAGGTGCTCGGGATGGTGTGGCTGCGGCACATGGTGTCGGCCACCCGGGACCGGCTGTGAGCCCCCTGCTGCTGGCTGCCGCGACGCTTGCCGCCCTCGCGGTCGGCCTCGCTGTGCCCACCACGCGACGTTCGGGTGCCCGAGCCGACCCGCGCCCGGGCACTCGAACCGTCGTGCGGATCGGTGCGCCCGGTTGGTCCCGAGGCGATCCTGGACCTGGCCCCGACGGGCATGCGAAGGGAGACGTGGACCGGTCAGTCCGTGGGCCCGGGGCAGCCGCGGGCGCACGGATCAGGTCCCGGGTCCGGGATGACTCCCCTCACGGTTCGGGCGGTCAGCTCCCTCGCCGGGGTGGCGGTCTGGTTGCTCCTCGGAGGACCTGTGGGCGCTGCCCTGGGCGTGGTGGTGGCGGTGGTCCTGCCGCTGCTGATCGCCCGGCTCGAGCCGGCGCGTGTGCGTCGTGAGCGCCTCGAGCTCATCGGCTCCGCACCCCTGGTCGCGGACCTGCTCTCGGCGGCGCTGCTGGCGGGGGTGCCCCTGGAGCACGCGATCCCCGTCGTGGCGCGTGCGATCGGAGGTGCTGCGGGCGACTGCCTGATGGCCGTCCACCGCCGCGTCGAGCTCGGTGAGCCGGTCACTCGGGCGTGGGCGGGGTTGGCAGGGGCTCCCGGTCTGGGTGGTGTGGCCCGGGCGGTCGCCCGGTCGGGCCGTACGGGCGCGCCGCTGGCCGCCCTGCTCGCACAGTCGGCCGAGGACCTGCGGACGCAGGCCTCCGCGGCCGCCCTGGCCGAGGTTCGGGCCACCGCTGTGCGCGCCGTCCTGCCCCTGGGGCTGTGCCTGCTGCCGGCGTTCGCCCTGCTCGGGATCGCCCCCATCGTGGGCGGTCTGCTCCCCTCCCTGTGATCGCGGATCGGTTGTCCACAGATTGGGCGGAACGGGGTTCACGGATCACCGATCCCGCGACAGGGTTGGGCCAGCCACCCAGGGAGGGTGGCTCCGGGGGACCGGGGGATCGGGGGTACTGCCATGAATGAGCTCGTTGTGCGCATGCGGGATGAGGACAAGGGGATGTCCACGGCGGAGTACGCGGTGGGCACGGTCGCGGTGTGCGGCCTCGGGGGCGTGCTGATCAAGCTGCTGAGCAGCGAGAAGTTCGCCGACCTGCTCTGGCAGGTGATCTCGACCGCGTTCTCGTTCCTCTTCTGATGGACATTCGGAAGGTCGGGTGGCGGCTTCGGGCCGCCACCCGGTCCGAGTCCGGGATGGTCACGGCGGAGATGGCGATGGCCATCCCGGCGCTCGTGGCGGTGGTGGTGGCGCTGGCCTGGTTGCTCAGCCTCGGCGTCACGCAGGGCGTGGTCGCCCAGGCCGCCCGTGAGGGAGCCAGGGCGGCGGCGCGCGGGGACTCGGTGGTTCTCGTCCGCGCGGCTGCTCGGCAGGTGGCCCCGGACGCGGCCGTGACGGTTCGGCGATCGGGGGGGACGGTGTCGGTCACCGCCTCCGTGACACGGACTCCACCGATCCGTTTCCTGCGCCCGCTGCGCCGCGAGGTGCGCGCATCGGCGACCAGCTGGCGGGAGGACTCATGATCGGGCGGCGACGGGGCGCTCGATCACGGGGATGCGCGCGAGTGGGACGGGCCGCCCGAGCTCGGACTACGGGCCGCCGGCCGGGCACGGGCCGCCCGACTGGCGAGGGCCGCCCGCAGCAGCGACCTGCGGGCACGGGTCAACGACCCCGGGCGGGCTCGGAGGCTGCTCGACGACGGCGGCTCAGCGAGCGTGCTCGTCGCCTTGTGGAGCGTGGTCCTGACGATGCTGGTGGCTGGTGCCATCGCCCTGAGCAGCGCACTCGCGGCGCGCGAGGCGGTCTCGGCCGCAGCCGACCTCGCCGCCCTCGCCGGGGCGGCCGCGACTCTCAGCGAGCCGGCGGATGCGTGCACGCGGGCTGCCCGGATCGCCCGCGAGAACGGCGCCCGCCTCACCGAATGCCGAGTCGGGGGCACCGAGGTGTGGGTGGTGGCCCAGGTCCCAGCCCCACCGGCGGTGCAGTGGCTCGTGCCCGGCCGGGCAGCCCGCCTGCGTGCGCGAGCACATGCCGAGCTGACGGCAGAGGATCCGTGAGCACCCGCGTGCCCGTGTGCGCTGGACGCCTATCGTGGGCGGATGCCCGAAGACACGTCCTACACCGGTCACGTCGATCGCGCCGGGACCCCAGCCCGGCGCCTCCTGGCCGACATCGAGATCCTCAAGGCGTCGGTCGGCGAGATGGACAACAACGCCTACCTGCTCACCTGCCGCCACACCGGGCAGCGGCTGCTCATCGACGCCGCGGCCGAGCCCGACCGGTTGATGGCCATCCTCGGTCCCGGCCGGCTGGACACGATCGTGACCACGCACCGGCATGCCGACCACTGGCAGGCCCTCGCCGTCGTCTCCGAGCGGACGGGGGCTGCGGTGCTTGCCCATGTCCTGGACGCGCCGGCGCTGCCCGTCCCGGTGGACGCCGCTCTCGAGGACGGGGACGTCGTGCGCCTCGGAGTCAGCACCCTGCAGGTGGTGCACCTCGGCGGCCACACCCCCGGCTCGATCGCCCTCGTGTACGACGACCCGTCCGGTGGTGCGCACCTGTTCACCGGCGACGGGCTGTTCCCCGGTGGAGTCGGCGGGACCTGGGGCGATCGGAACGCCTTCGACACCCTGTTCGGCAACGTCCGCGACAAGTTGTTCGAGGCCTTCGCCGACGACGCCTGGGTGTATCCGGGCCACGGGGACGACACGACGCTGGGCAACGAGCGCCCGCATCTCGAGGAGTGGGCTGCGCGCGGCTGGTGAGCGGCCAGCGCGTGCACGGCGCCGGAGGGCTATCCGTCGGCCGGATGCTCGTGGAGCAGGACGCGGGCCAGGCGCAGGGCCGCCGCCTTGTCGAGGGGCTCGTTGCCGTTGCCGCACTTGGGCGACTGCACGCACGCCGGGCAGCCCGAGGCACACGGGCAGCGGCCGATCGCCTCGCTCGTCGCGGTCAGCCACTCATGGGCGCGGTGGTACCCACGCTCGGCGAACCCGGCTCCTCCCGGGTGGCCGTCGTGGACGACGATCACCGCCTGGCCGGTCTGCGGGTGCCGTGCGGTGGAGACGCCTCCGAGGTCCCACCGGTCGCACGTCGCCAGCAGCGGCAGGATCCCGATCGAGGCGTGCTCGAGCGCGTGGACGGCGCCCGGGACGTCGGCCTCATCGACCGCGGCCTCCCGCAGGATCTCGTCGGGGATCGACCACCACATCGCCACGGTCTGCAGCGTCATGGCAGGCAGGTCGAGGAGGTGCTCGGCCAGGACCTGGCCCGAGGGCCAGCGGCGCACGAGGTAGGACGTCACCTGTCGCGTCACGACGACCTCGCCGCAGGACACGTCCACCCGGCCCCACCGGGTCGTGGCACGCACGGACTCGAACCTCACGTCCGCGGTGCTCCGGGCGTGGGTGCTCAGGTCGGTGACGGTTGCGGCGGCACTGGCCACGCGCGCGTCGAGGTCGAGGCTCAGGACCTCGAACGCGGAGCCCTGATGGACGTACAGCGCCCCCTCGTGGACCGCCGAGGGCGCGGTGGCCGGGTCCACGGTTCCCAGCAGCCGCCCCGTGCCCTCCTCGACGACCCGGACGGGGCCGCCCGACGCTCCCCGCAGATCCACCAGGTCCACTGCACGCGAGGAGTCGGTCCAGTACCAGCCGCCCCGTCGTCGGCGCAGCAGCCCGCGGTCGGCCAGGACGGTGCACAGGTGCGGCGCCCCGGAGCCGAACCACTGCTCGAGGTCGGCGTCGATCAGCGGCGATTCGGCGGCGGCTGCGCACAGGTGCCCGGCCAGGACGTACGGGTTCTCCGGGTCCATCACGCTGGCTTCGACGGGCCGGCCGGTCAGAGTCTCGGGGTGGCTGACGATGTACTGGTCGAGGGGGTCCTCACGCGCGATCAGCACGGCGAGGGCCGAGCCGCCGCGTCGGCCCGCCCGGCCGACCTGCTGCCAGAACGACGAGCGGGTCCCGGGCCACCCGACGAGCAGGACCGCATCCAGCCCGCTGATGTCGATCCCGAGCTCCAGGGCGTTGGTGGCGGCCAGGCCCAGCAGGCGTCCCGAGCGCAGGTCGGACTCCAGCGCCCTGCGCTCCTCGGGCAGGTACCCACCGCGGTAGGCGCGCACCCGGTCGCCGTTCGCGGCGTGATCCCGGACTGACGTGGCCAGGATCTCCACGGCCCGCCGTGATCGGGCGAACGTCAGCGTCGAGGTGCCCTGGTCAACGAGTTGGCCCATCAGGTCGGCCGCCTCCGTCAGGGTTCCGCGGAACCCGGGCACCGGCTGGTCCGGGTCGCTGGGCAGGTCCGTCCCGGTCGTCCGGCACCCGGTCGTGCCGCCGGGACCCGGCCGGTCGGCGCACCCCCGGGTCGACCAGCCGGTTCCGTACCGCCTCTGAGCACCGGGTCGATCGAGGGGTCCGTCGCGGAGGGCTGCCCCTGCGGGTTCCAGAGGACGATGTCCACGGCTCCGCGGGCGCTGTCGTCGACGTCGACGACCTCAGCATCGACCCCGAGCAGGCGGGCAGCAGTCGGTCGCGGGTCGGCCACCGTGGCCGAGGCGGCGATGAACGTGGGTGCCGCGCCGTGCATGGCGGCCACCCGGCGCAGGCGTCGAAGCACGAGCGCCACGTGCGATCCGAAGACGCCGCGGTAGGTGTGCGCCTCGTCGACGATGACGAACTGCAGGCTGCGCAGGAACGCCCGCCACGCATCATGGCGGGGCAGGATCCCGCGGTGGAGCATGTCCGGGTTGGTCACGATCCACCGGGCGTGCGCCCTGGCCCACGCACGCTGCTCGTCGGGGGTGTCTCCATCGACAGCGGCAGCCCGCAGGCCGGGCAGGCCCAGGGCGCTGAGCCCGGCGAGCTGGTCGTGGGCCAGGGCCTTGGTCGGGCTCAGGTAGAGCACCGTCGGACCACGGCGCCCGGCGCCCCCGGGTTCGGCGAGGGCCATGGTCAGCGCCGGCATCCCGAAGGCGGCGGACTTGCCCGAGGCCGTCCCGGTCGCGATGAGCACGTGCTGGCCGGACCATGCCAGGTCGGCGGTGCGTACCTGGTGCAGCCAGGGCCGGACGATCCCGCGCTCCTCGTAGGCACGCCGGACATCCGGGTGCAGCCAGGTCGGCCAGTCCGCGGTGCGCCCCTCCCGTGCCGCGAGGCTGATGCGCCCCACGGAGCGCGGATCCGCAGCCAATCGCTCGGCGATCGCCGCGATGCCCGCGCCCTCCGTGCTCGTCACCACCCGACCATCCTCCCCCGACGCCCGCCCAGGAGCGTTCGCGCCACCTCGGCCACCGTTCGCGGGCCACGATCCAGGGCCGCTGGGCAGACTGGCCTTGCGCGCCACCCCACCGGATGCCCAGCAGCCGAGGCGCGTGTGCCAGAGTTGGCGCAGATCACGACAGGAGGCGGCATGGAGCTGCAGTTGGCCACGCGCCACGAGGGTGATGTGTCAGTGGTGAGCGCTCGGGGTGAGGTCGACGTCTTCACCGCCCCCGGCCTGGACACCGAGCTCGACGCCCTGATCGCCGACGGCCACGCCCGGCTCGTGGTCGACCTCTCGGATGTCGCCTTCCTGGATTCCACCGGCCTCGGGGTGCTCGTCAAGGCCCTCAAGCATGCGCGCGAAGCCGGTGGGTGGCTGCATCTGGTGGTCACCAGCGACCGCATCCGCAAGATCTTCGAGATCACCGGGCTCGACGCCTCGATCCCCATCTTCGACACGGCACAGGACGCGATCACCGGCTGACCGGCGCGGCACCTCGGCGGGTGTACAACGGACATCTACAGGTTGGGGCACGCGGCTCCGACCAGTCAGGAGGGGCCCGGATGGCCACGGCGACGCTGACGATCCCCCCGCAGGCCGAGCAGGTGCGCACGGCCCGACTGGTCACGACCGCCGCCGCCCGCCGGTGCGGGGTCTCCGAGGACCGCATCGACGAGATCCGCCTGGCCGTGGGTGAGGTCATCGCCCGTTCGGTGCTGCGCCAGCAGCGCGCGGGCCTGCCCGACCCGGTGGTGGTCGACATCACCGACGACGACGAGCTGTTCACCGTGCGGGTCCACGAGGCGACCACGCCTGAGTTCGGCGACGAGGACGGTGGCCTGGCGTTGTCCGTGGCCCACGCCCTGGCCTTCGAGTGCGATGTGCGCGCCGCGGGTTCCGGGTGCGAGATCCGGATGGCCTGGCCGGTCGCTGACGACCTCCTGGGCATCGAGTAGCGCCTGGGGCGCACCGCGATTCGCTGCACTCGCGACCAGCCCCGTCGGGCTGCCCCTGCCCGGATCGCACCGGTTTCGGGTGACGCCATTCCCCCGACAGGGCCGCAGAAAGCGCGATCTCAGGGGGTGTGTGATCGCGCCCACCCATCGGCCCTACACTTCCGCACACCCGATGCTGCCCGGACCGGCCACCAGCCGTCCCGGGCGTGCGCCACACGTGAGGTCCTGGCTCCGGCCTGAGACCCACCCACGCGAGGAGACGGCACATGCGCACCGAGATCGCGACAGTCACCCTGGATTCCACGGACATGCTGATCGTGGGGGTGGTCGCGGCTGTTGGGCTTGCCGCCCTGGGCGTGGCCTGGGTCCTGTCCCGTGAGGTGCTCGCGGCCCCTGCGGGCACCGCGAAGATGCAGGAGATCGCCGCCGCCATCCAGGAGGGTGCCTCGGCGTACCTGAGCCGGCAGTTCCGCACCCTGAGTGTCTTCGCTGCCCTGGTCTTCTTCCTGCTCTTCCTGTTGCCGGCCGACACGACATCTGAGCGGATCGGCCGATCCCTGTTCTTCCTGGTGGGCGCGGTGTTCTCTGCCACCACGGGCTACTTCGGCATGTGGCTGGCGGTCCGCGGGAACGTGCGCGTCGCGGCGGCCGCGCGCGACTCCGGTGAGCAGCAGGCGATGCGCATCGCCTTCCGGACCGGCGGTGTGGCCGGGCATGTTCACCGTCGGCCTGGGGCTGTTCGGCGCGGCGGTCGTGGTGCTCGTGTACAAGGGCGAGGCGCCCAAGGTGCTCGAGGGCTTCGGCTTCGGCGCCGCACTGCTGGCCATGTTCATGCGTGTCGGCGGCGGCATCTTCACCAAGGCCGCGGACGTCGGCGCCGACCTGGTCGGCAAGGTCGAGTCGCACATCCCCGAGGACGACCCGCGCAACGCCGCCACCATCGCCGACAACGTGGGCGACAACGTGGGCGACTGCGCCGGCATGGCCGCGGACCTGTTCGAGTCCTATGCCGTGACCCTGGTCGCGGCGCTCATCCTCGGCACCACCGCGTTCGGCTCGCTGGGCCTGGTGTTCCCGCTGATCGTGCCCGCGCTCGGCGTCGTCACCGCCGTGGTGGGCATCTTCGCCGTGGCCCCCCGCGCCGGGGACCGCTCGGGGATGTCGGCCATCAACCGCGGCTTCTTCATCTCGGCCGCGCTGTCCGCGGTCCTGGTGGTCATCGCCGCCTACGTGTTCCTGCCCGACCGGCTGACCCGGATCACCGGCATCCGGCTGGACGCCCTCGGCCTGGACGTCGTGAAGGCGGAGTCCTTCAACCCGCGGTTCCTGGCGATCGGCGCCGTGCTGATCGGCATCGTGCTCGCAGCGGCGATCCAGCAGCTCACCGGCTACTTCACCGAGACCGGCCGGCGACCCGTCGACGACGTCGCCAAGTCCGCGCTCACCGGCCCGGCCACGGTCATCCTCACCGGCCTGTCGGTCGGCTTCGAGTCGGCGGTCTACTCCGCGCTGCTGATCGGTGCCGCGGTGTTCGCCGCGTTCTCGCTCGGTGGCGGGTCGGTCGTGCTCAGCCTGTTCGCGATCGCCCTGGCCGGCACCGGGCTGCTGACCACGGTCGGGGTCATCGTGTCCATGGACACCTTCGGACCTGTCTCGGACAACGCCCAGGGCATCGCGGAGATGTCCGGGGACGTGACCGGCGAGGGCGCGGTCATCCTGACCAAGCTCGACGCCGTGGGCAACACCACCAAGGCCATCACCAAGGGCATCGCGATCGCGACGGCTGTCCTGGCTGCGACGGCCCTGTTCGGCGCGTTCCGCGAGGCGGTGGCCGGTGCCGCCATCTCCGCCGGGCAGTCCACGGCCGACGCGATGGGCAACCTGGCCCAGCTCGGCCAGTACATGGGTGTCCTGGACGTGGCCAACCCGCGCAACCTGGTCGGGCTGCTGATCGGCGCCGCCGTCGTGTTCCTGTTCTCCGGGCTGGCGATCAACGCCGTGTCGCGGGCGGCCGGTGCGGTCATCTACGAGGTGCGCCGTCAGTTCCGCGACCATCCGGGGATCATGGAGGGCACGGAGAAGCCCGAGTACGGCAAGGTCGTCGACATCGTCACCCGCGACTCGCTGCGCGAGCTGAGCACGCCCGGCCTGCTGGCCATGCTGACGCCGATCGCCGTCGGGTTCGGCCTCGGGGTCGGCGCGCTGGGCACGTTCCTGGCCGGCACGATCGCCACGGGCACGCTCATGGCGGTCTTCCTGGCCAACTCCGGCGGCGCCTGGGACAACGCCAAGAAGTTCGTCGAGGACGGCCACATGGGCGGCAAGAACTCCGACGCCCATGCGGCCACCGTGATCGGCGACACCGTCGGCGACCCGTTCAAGGACACCGCCGGCCCGGCCATCAACCCGCTGCTCAAGGTGATGAACCTGGTGGCGCTGCTGATCGCCCCGGCGGTCGTGGCCGTGACCCTGGACGGGCGGACCGGGCTGCGCATCGGCATCGCGGTGGGCGCCCTGGCGATCATCGTCGGCTCGCTGATCGCCTCCGGGCGCCACCGCGGCGGTGGCGAGGACCTGATCGACAAGATGGCCGACCGGGTCCACGCCGAGTACGAGGACGCGGTGGCCCAGCGCGAGCTGGAGGGAGGGTCCGGTGTGGAGGGCGGGGTGGAGGCCCCGGCAGGGGCTCTGGCCGAGCCATCGGCGACGCCGGAGGCCCCTGCCCAGTCCACTCCGTGATCGTGGGCGCGTTCCGGCCCGATATGGCCGGCTGGCGGCGCTGATCGGCCGATCCGGGGGTCCGCGCTCCCCGCCGCCCGCGGGGCACGTGATCGGCGGGCTCCGACGGATCCGGCACCCGGTGCAGGACACTAGGGGGATGGCACCGGAGGTCTCGAGCTCGCTGGCCTCCTCGGCGCGCCACCGCGTCGTCACGCGGCTGCGGCTGATCCGGATGCGGCCACGGCGCGCGCGCTTCGTGCGCGAGTTGGTTGCGTCGACCCCGAGCCGGCGCGCACCGCCCGCAGCGTCCCAGGGCCGGCGAGCCGTCCCGCGTGCTGGCGGTCGCGCACGTCTACTACCCCGAGCTGTGGGACGAGCTGGCCGCCGGCATCGAGCTGGTGCCTGGTCACGTGGACGTCGTCGTCACGCTCGTGGAGGGACGTGCCGAGCACCTTGCCGACCCGATCCGGGCGCGGTTCCCCGGAGCCGACGTGCGGGTGCTGCCGAACCAGGGGCGCGATGTGTGGCCGTTGCTCCAGGTGCTCGACCGGGTCCCGGGCCACGACGCCGTCCTCAAGGTGCACACCAAGCGGTCCCCGCACATGCGCAACGGCGATTCGTGGCGCCGGGAGCTGCTCGACGGGCTCGTCGGGTCGACGGCGCGGATCGAGGCGATCCTCGGGCTCATGGCCGCCGATCGACGGATCGGGATGGTCGTGCCGGCCCGCAACGTCCTGGGTCGCGAGTTCCTCGGAGCGAACCGGCCGCGCCTCGAGGCGCTGGCCCGGAAGGGCGGGCGGGCCTTCGACCCCGATGCGCTCTGGTTCCCCGCCGGATCGATGTTCTGGACCCGCCCCGAGGTGCTGCTGCCCCTGGCCGACCTGGGCCTGACCGCCGACGACTTCGGCCCGGAGACGGGCGCAGTGGACGGCACGCTGGCCCACGCGGTCGAGCGCTACCTGGGCGTCCTGGCGGCGTCCCAGGGGCTGGCGGTCATCGAGTCCCAGGACGTCGATCGCCTCGCTCGAGGCCGGTCAGCCGGGCCGGTCTGTGATCGTGCGGCGCATTCCGGCCAGATATGGCCGGATCGCGGCGCTGATTGGCCGATCCGGGGGAATCCGCGGCACGGACCGGTGCGCGACCGTCCCCACGCACGGGCGCGCGCGACGTGCTGGTCCAGGCTGCGACGCCACCGGGGCGGCGCCCGTGCGCCAGGGACACAATGAGGCCCATGACCCACGAAGCTGCTGGCCGCGTCCGGGCGTTCCTGCTCGATGCGGACTTCACCACCGACGGGGTGCTCGCGCGGGTCGGCTCCGAGGCGTTCGCCGCGCTGGGCCGGGACCTGACCGTCCCGATCCGCCGGGTGCTCGCAGCGTCCGAGCCGCGCGTGCTCGACCGGCTGATCGAGGCGTTCCTGCTCGCCGACCCGATCCCCGGCGACGCCCTTCCCGCGGAGGTCGTCGATGACCTCGAGGCGCTCGGCATGGTCCGCCGCGAGGCAGGGCGCCTGATCCCGCTGGTCGACGTGCGCCCGTACGGTGAGCCCGACACCGACTGGTTCATCGTCAGCGACATCGGCGCCCCGGCCACCCCCGACCACGTCCTCGGCCTCGGTGGCGCCTCCCTCACGCTGGCTCGGATCACCCCACGCCGCGACATCGGCCGGGCGATGGACCTCGGATGCGGAGCCGGCGGCCAGGTGCTGCACGCAGCGCGTCATGCCGGCCGGGTCGTGGCCACCGACACCAACCCGCGCGCCCTGAAGCTCACCGCCCTCACAGCCGCGCTGTCCGGGATCCCCGAGGAGCAGGTGGACCTGCGCGAGGGGTCGCTGTTCGCCCCCGTCTCCGACGAGCGCTTCGACCTCGTGGTGTCCAACCCCCCGTTCGTGATCTCGCCGTCGCACCGCTTCACCTACCGCGACGCCGGCCTGCCCGGTGACGAGCTGTCCCGGCTGGTCGTCCGCGGCGCCGCCGCCCACCTGGCGCCCGGCGGGATGGCGGCGGTGCTGGGCAACTGGCTGCACGTGGCCGGCGAGGACTGGCGCGAGCGGGTCGCCGAGTGGGTGTCCGGCACGGGCGTGGACGCGTGGATCGTCGAGCGCGACGCGCAGTCCGTCGCCGACTACGCCGCGACCTGGCTGCGCGACGCCCAGGTTCCCGAGGGCCCCGAGTTCGACGCCGCGATGAACGAGTGGCTGGACGCGTTCGCCGACGAGGGGTGCGTGGAGGTCGGGTTCGGCTGGTTCATCCTCGTGGCGCCGGGGGCACCGGGCGTCCGGCAGCGCCGGCGTCCGCACCGGGCCCGCGCCGCCTGGGTCCTCGTCGAGGACCTGGCCCACATCGAGCGGCTGCCGCGCGGCGACGAGGTCCTGGCCTTCCTCGAGGGCTGCCGCGCGGCCGAGCAGCTCACCGCCCCGAGCCTCCTGGCAGCGCCCGCCCGCCTGGCCGAGGGGGCCACGATCACCACCACGACCCACCTCGCCGGGGCCGTCCCACGTCGATGCCCCGCCGCGCCTCGGGCTGGCCGGCGTGGTGGGCCCGGGAGGCTGGCGACCGGCCGTCACGGTCCCCCCGGAGCTGCTCTCCGCCCTGCTCGCCGACCACGACACGCCCATCGGTGAACGCCTCGACGCGGTCGCGCAGGCCGAAGGCCTGGACCCCCTCGACGTGCTCGGGCCGGCCCTGATGGGTTTGCGTGAACTGGTCCGGGTGGGCATAGTGCGCACCGAATGACAGTGCCGCGACCGGCGTTTGCGATGATGGAATGCGTCACGCGCCGGTCGACCATCGGTCCCGGACTGCACCGGGAGCCGCCGAACGGCGCCCAGTGAACGACCACGCCGGTCGGAACCTCCCACCGGCGCCCGCCGGGGAACGCCGGCATCGCAGAACCAGATGAGGACCCGTGCCCGCTGCAACGACCGACTCCCTCCGCCGCCTCGTGATCGTCGAGTCGCCGGCCAAGGCCAAGACGATCCAGGGCTACTTGGGCTCCGGGTACGACGTCCAGGCCTCCGTCGGGCACGTCCGCGACCTGCCCAACAGCGCCGGTGAGGTGCCCGCGTCGATCAAGGGCAAGCCGTGGGCCCGCCTGGCGATCGACGTCGAGGACGGCTTCAAGCCGTACTACGTGGTCACGGCGAACAAGCGGGCGAAGGTCGCCGAGCTGAAGAAGGCGCTGGCCTCCGCCGACGAGCTGTGGCTCGCGACGGACGAGGACCGCGAGGGCGAGGCGATCGCCTGGCACCTGCGTGAGGTGCTCAAGCCGAAGGTGCCGGTCCGCCGGATGGTGTTCCACGAGATCACCCGCGACGCGATCAACGAGGCCGCGGCCAACACCCGTGACCTCGACCAGGACCTCGTCGACGCCCAGGAGGCCCGCCGCCTGGTCGACCGGCTGTTCGGCTTCGAGGTCTCGCCGGTGCTGTGGAAGAAGGTCCTGTCGGGGCTGTCCGCGGGCCGCGTGCAGTCGGTGGCCACGCGCCTGGTGGTCGACCGGGAGCGGGCGCGGATCGCGTTCCGCTCGGCCGGGTACTGGGACGCCGCGGGGACGTTCGTCGCCGAGGGTGGGGAGTTCCCCGCGAAGCTGGTCGCGATCGACGGCTCCCGGGTCGCCGGCGGCGGGGACTTCGGCGACGACGGGCAGCTGAAGCCGGCCGCGGCCAAGGCGGGTGCGCTGCGCCTGGACGAGCCGACCGCGACGGGGCTCGTGGCTGCGCTCGACGGCGCGTCCTGGTCGGTCCGGTCGGTGACGGAGAAGCCGACCACGCGCCGGCCGTCGGCGCCGTTCATGACCTCGACGCTGCAGCAGGAGGCCTCGCGCAAGATGCGGTGGGGCGCCCAGCGGACGATGCGCGCCGCCCAGGGCCTGTACGAGAACGGCCACATCACCTACATGCGCACCGACTCGACCACGCTGTCGGCCGGTGCGCTGCGGGCGGCGCGGCAGGCGGCGAGCGAGATCTACGGGGCGGCGTTCGTCTCCGAGACGCCGCGCAAGTACGACCGGAAGGTCAAGAACGCCCAGGAGGCGCACGAGGCGATCCGTCCGGCGGGGGACTCGTTCGCCCGTCCCGCGGAGCTGGCCGGTCGAGTCGAGCGCCGACGAGTTCGCGCTGTACGAGCTGATCTGGAAGCGCACGATCGCCTCCCAGATGGCCGATGCGCGGCTGGCGACGACCACTGTGCGGCTGGGTGCCGGCGCCTCGGACGGCCGGGACGTCGAGTTCTCCGCGTCGGGCACGGTGACCCTGTTCGCCGGGTTCCTCGCGGCCTACGAGGAGGGCACGGACGAGGTCCGCGACAACGAGTCCGGGTCCGAGGGCGGCGGTCGGGCGGCCGACCGGAGGCTGCCGGCGATGCGCGAGGGCGACGCCCTGGGGTGCACCGAGCTGCGCGCCGAGGGCCACACCACGTCCCCGCCGGCGCGCTACACCGAGGCGTCGCTGGTCAAGGACCTCGAGGAGCGCGGCATCGGCCGGCCCTCGACGTACGCGGCGATCATCGCGACGATCGTCGACCGCGGCTACGTGCGCAAGAAGGGCACCTCGCTGATCCCGACGTTCCTGGCGTTCAGCGTGACCCGCCTGATGGAGCAGCACTTCGCCGCGCTCGTGGACTACAACTTCACCGCGCGCCTGGAGGAGATCCTCGACCTGGTCGCGAACGCCTCCACCGACCGCCTGCGCGTGCTCGAGGGCTTCTTCTACGGCGACCCGACCCGCGACTTCCCCGGCCTGGACCCGCTGGTGAAGGGCCTGGGCGACATCGACGCCCGGGCGATGGCCTCGTTCCCGATCGGGCCCAACGGCCTGTCCGAGGGGCTGGTCACCGGCGCGCCCGGCGAGATCGTGCTGCGCGTGGGCAAGTACGGGCCCTACGTGGAGCGTGGCGAGGAGAAGGGCAACGTCGGCGAGGACGTGGCCCCCGACGAGCTCGACCTGGCGATGGCCGAGGCGCTGCTGGCTGCTCCGTCGGGCGATCGGGTGCTCGGGCAGCATCCCGAGTCGGGGCTGGAGATCGTGGCCAGGTCCGGGCCGGTACGGGCCCTACGTGACCGAGGTGCTGCCCGAGGACGCGCCGAAGTCGGCCAAGCCGCGGACGGGCTCGCTGCTGAGCGGGATGTCGCTGGACACCCTGACGCTCGACGACGCGCTGCGGATCATGACGCTGCCGCGGGTGGTCGGCGTGGATCCCGAGGGCCACGAGATCACGGCCGCGAACGGCCGCTACGGGCCGTACATCGCGCGGACGGTCGACGGCAAGGCCGACTACCGCTCGCTGGCGTCCGAGGACCAGCTGTTCACCGTGACGCTCGAGGAGGCGCTGGCGCTGTACGCGGCGCCGAAGCAGCGCCGCGGTCAGGGCCGGGTCGCGGAGCCGTTGCGCGAGATCGGCGTGGACCCGGCCAGCGGCGGTGCGATCACCCTGCGCGAGGGCCGGTTCGGGCCGTACGTGACCGACGGGGAGACCAACGCGTCCCTGCGCAAGGGCGACGAGCCGGCGACGATCACGTTGGAGCGGGCGGCGGAGCTGCTGGCCGATCGGCGGGCGGCGGGCCCGCCGGTGAAGCGCACGGCGAAGAAGGCGGCGGCGAAGAAGGCGCCCGCGAAGAAGGCGACGGCCAGGAAGCCCGCCACGGTCAAGTAGCGCCCTCCTCGCGAACCTCCCCGAAACGCCTCCCGAACTCGGAGGGACTCGCAAGTTCAGTGCCAGTGCCGTGCGAGGTTGCTCGCCGCGCACCGGGAAGGTCTTGACGGGCCGCGGCGCGGTGACCGGCGGCGGCTGACGGCGGTACATCGCCGGGGTCGCCAGTCGCTCGATCGACCTGGACCGGATCCAGCCGCGCCCACGCGACCCCGATCAGGGCCGTCGTCCACGCGACGACTGCGGCGCACGTGACCAGAGCGCTGATCGATGTGCCCAGAGTCAGGCCGAGACCGACCAGGGCCGCCACGGCCGTCCACAGCAGGACCGTGGCCCGCCGATCGTTGTGGGCCATCCGGGCGTAGAGCAGGACCTGGACCACTCCGAAGCCGGCGCCCGCCAGCGCGAAGATCCACGCCTCGTCCGCGACTGCGAGGTACTGCTCGCCGGCCATGATCGACACGACGAGGGTGGGGAACAGCGCGACGAATGCCGTCGCCAGCAGGCCGAGGACGGCCACCGCGGCGACCGCCTGGCGCTGGGCGTTGCGTGGCCCCGGCGACGATCCTGGGGAAGGCCGCCACGAGGATCGCCTGGGGGAGGAAGAACACGGCGCGGGCAACGAGCGCACCGGCGGCGTACAGACCGGCGTCGAAGGCGGACAGCTGCGCGCGGGCCAGGAGGACGTCGAGGTTGGTCAGCGCGTAGAGGGCGATCAGCGCGTGCGCAGCGTGCCCGGTCTCGACGAGGTAGTCCCGCGTGCCCTCCTCAGACCGCCACGCGAGTCGCTCGATCAGCAGGAAGTGCCCCACCACTGCGCCGAGCGTCGCCCCGATCGCCAGCCCGAGCATCGCGGAGTCGGCGGTCTGGCCGAGCGCCGCCCCGATGACCGCACCGATCGACTCGCGTGAGGGTCGAGAGCACGTAGAGCGCACCGAGGCGCGAATGGTTCTCGTAGCCCTGGAGCAGGCCCAGTTGCGCCCCGGTGATGGCGAACGGGACGAAGGTCACAGCAACCAGCATGCAGTCCAGCGACGTCATTGAGGTTCAGGACGTTGCTCAGCAGCGGCGACACGGCGGCCGCCAGCGCGAACGTGGCCAGCCCAGCGGCGAGCACCGAGCGGGCACCGATCTGCTCCAGCGAGCGTCCCGACGCCACGTGCCGCGCGATCGTGACCTGTGTGGCGGCCATGACGGTGCTGCCGATCAGCAGCACGACGGCCATCGCTCCGAAGGCGCCGAACTCCTCCGGTCCGAGGATCCGGCCAGGGCCAGGGCCAGGGCCATGGCTGCGAGTACGTATTGCTCGATGCTGCAGATGCTCATCGTCTCCCGGATCCTCGGACCGGAGGAGTTCGGCGCCTTCGGAGCGATGGCCGTCGTGCTGCTGATCGGCAGCACCGTCATGGCCGCTACACAGGTCACCATCGCCCGGCACGTGGCGTCGGGACGCTCACTGGAGCAGATCGGTGCCCGCTCGGTACTCACCGCTGGGCTGATCACGTTCGCGATGGCGGCCGCCGTGTCACCTTTGCTGAGCAACGTCCTGAACCTCAATGACGTCGCTGGACTCATGCTGGTTGCTGCCACCTTCATCCCGTTCGCCATCACCGGAGCGCAACTGGGCTGCTCCAGGGCTACGAGAACCATCCGCGCCTCGGTTTGCTCTACGTCCTCTCGACCCTCACGCGAGTCGTCCTTGCGGTCATCGGGGCGGCGCTCGGCCAGACCGCCGACTCCGCGATGCTCGGGCTGGCGATCGGGGCGGCGCTCGGCGCATTGGTGGGGCACTTCCTGCTGATCGAGCGGCTTGCGTGGCGGTCTGAAGAGGGCGCGCGGATTACCTTGTTGAGACCGGGCATGCTGCGCACGCGCTGATCGCCCTCTACGCGCTGACCAACCTCGACGTCCTCCTGGCCCGCGCGCAGCTGTCCGCCTTCGACGCCGGTCTGTACGCCTCCGGTGCGCTCGTTGCCCGTGCCGTGTTCTTCCTCCCCCAGGCGATCCTCGTGGCGGCGTTCCCCAGGATCGTCGCCGGGGCCAGGAACGCACAGCGTCAGGCGGTCGCGGCTGTGGCCGCCCTTGGACTGCTGGCGACGGCATTCGTGGCGCTGTTCCCCACCCTCGTCGTGGGGATCATGGCCGGCGTGCAGTACCTCGCAGTCGCGGAAGATGCGTGGATCTTCGCGCTCGCTGGCGCCGGCTTCGGAGTGGTCCAGGTCCTTCTCTACGCCCGGATGGCCCACAAGGATCGGCGAGCCACGGTCCTGCTGTGGACGGCCGTCGCGGCCCTAGTCGGTCTCGGCCTGACTCAGGGCACATCCATCACCGCTCTGGTCACGTGCGCCGCAGTCGTCGCGTGGACGACGGCCCTGATCGGGGTTGCGTGGGCCCGGCTGGATCCTGTCCAGGTCGATCAGAGCGACTTGGCGACCCCGGCGATG
>CAWEVG010000038.1:0-18199 GCA_963812395.1 uncultured Actinomycetes bacterium | reverse complement strand
GGTCACCGTGGCGACGAACATGGCCGGCCGCGGCACGGACATCATCCTGGGCGGCAACGCCGACTTCCTGGCCGACCTGTCGCTGCAGAACCAGGGCCTGACCCCCAGCGAGACGCCGGAGGACTACGAGGCCGCCTGGCCCGAGGCGCTGCACGCCGCGCAGGAGGCGTTCGCCGCCGAGCACGTGGAGGTCACCGACCTCGGCGGGCTGTACGTGCTGGCCACGGAGCGCCACGAGTCCCGACGCATCGACAACCAGCTGCGTGGCCGCTCCGGCCGTCAGGGCGACCCGGGCTCGTCGCGCTTCTACCTGTCCCTGCAGGACGACCTCATGCGCCTGTTCAAGGCGGACATGGTCGATGCGTTCCTGCGTCGGGCGAACGTGCCCGACGAGCAGCCGATCGAGTCGAAGATGGTGACCAACGCCATCCGATCGGCGCAGACCCAGGTCGAGGCCCAGCACTTCGAGATCCGCAAGGACGTCCTGAAGTACGACGACGTCATGAACCGGCAGCGCCTGGTCATCTACGAGGAGCGACGCCGCGTCCTCGAGGGTGAGGACATCCACGAGCAGGTGCAGCACTTCCTGACCGAGACGATCACCAGCTACGTCGATGCGGCCACCGCCGAGGGCTACCCGGAGCAGTGGGACCTCGACGAGCTGTGGCGCGCACTGCGCTCGCTCTACCCCGTCGCGGTGACGATCGAGGAGGTCGAGGCCCAGGCCGGCGGCTCCCGTTCGGCGGTGTCGCGCGAGTTCCTTCGCGAGGAGATCCTCGCCGACGCCCGGGCCGCCTATGAGGCGCGCGAGGAGGAGCTCGGCGCGGACACCCTGCGCGAGCTCGAGCGGCGCGTCATCCTCTCGGTGCTCGACCGCAAGTGGCGCGAGCACCTCTACGAGATGGACTACCTGCGCGACGGCATCGGCCTGCGTGCGATGGCCCAGCGCGACCCGCTCGTGGAGTACCAGCGTGAGGGCTACGACCTGTTCCGGGCGATGATGGACTCGATCCAGGAGGAGACCGTCGGGCTGCTGTTCAACCTCGAGGTGACGGTCGAGTCGGGCGAGGCGCAGGACGAGCTCGACGAGGACCTCGAGGAGCTGGGCGAGGTCGACGAGGGCGAGGCAGGGCGCAGGCCGTGGGTGCTGCTCCCTGCCGCGGAGCGGCCGGCTGCACCCAGGGCGCCGCGTGCCCCGGTCGGCGCTGCCGCTGGTGTCGGGGCGCAGGCGGGGCATCCGTTGGCCGACCTCAACGCCGCCGGGCTCGGTCCCCGCCGGCCCGATCGCGTCCAGTACACCGCCCCGTCGGAGACCGGCGAGGCGACTGTGGTCGGTGCCGGAGCCAACGAGTTCGCCGGAGTGGGCCGCAACGCGATGTGCCCGTGTGGCTCGGGCAAGAAGTACAAGCGCTGCCACGGCGACCCACGGTTGCAGAACTGACCCGAACGCCGACTGGTTGGGCCATTCGTGGCACTCGGTCAAGGCCCGAGGTGCGGTCCGACGACATCGTGGGGGAGCCGGCCGGGTGGGGCCCCGGAACGTAATGAAGACGCCGCGCGAGCGAACGCCGCTGAGGCCCCCGGCCCGGTCTCGACCGCCCGGTCGGGACCTGCGGCGACCGTAGAATCGTCGTCGTGGACATCCCCCTGCTGGCCGGTCTGCGCACCGACGGCTCGCCCGATGCGGACGTCGCCTCGCGTGTGGCGCGTGCCTGGTTGTCGGGGGGCATCGTGGGACTGCCCACCGAGACGGTCTATGGCCTTGCAGCTGACGCCCAGGACGCCGCCGCCGTGGCGCGGGTCTACCAGGCGAAGGGCCGGCCGGCCGACCATCCCCTGATCGTCCACGTGCAGGGTGCGCAGGCGCTGGCCGGGTGGTGCGCCGAGCCCAATGCGGTCGCCGAGCGGTTGGTCTCGGCATTCTGGCCGGGCGCCCTGACGGTGGTCGTGGCCCGCAATGATCGGGCGGGGGACTTCATCACCGGCGGCCAGGACACCGTTGCCCTGCGCTGCCCGGATCATCCGGTCGCGCGCGCCTGCCTCGAGGCGCTGGCCCGGTTGTCGGGGGATCCCGCGCGGGGCGTCGCAGCGCCCAGTGCCAACCGGTTCGGCCGGGTCAGCCCGACCCGGGCCGGCGACGTGCTCGCCGAGGTCGGGGCCTCGATGGACGCGGCGCGGGACCTCGTGGTGGACGGCGGCGCGTGCGCGATCGGCGTGGAGTCCACGATCGTCGACTGCACGGCCACACCGCCGCGGGTTCTTCGGCTCGGCGCGATCAGCCAGGAGCAGATCGACGCGGTCCTGGCAGGGGACGGGGCTGGCGGCGGCGGATGGCGGGCGGCGGTGAGCGGCGCCGGAGGGGGTCGGCTGCCGTGCGGAGCGACGGCGCGCGGAGGGTCGGCCGAGTCCGGGCGGGAGTCGGGCCGGGTCGGGGCGGGAGGGTGCCGAGTCCGGTGATGTCCGGGCGCCCGGGCTCCCTCGAGTCGCACTACGCCCCCGTGGCGGCCGGTGCTCCTCGTCGAGCCCCACCGGGCCGGTCCGGCGGACCTCGGGGCGCTCGTCGAGCCTGCGCTCGCCGCCCGCCCGGCGTGATCCATTCGGGTTGGGGACGCTAGAGGGTTCCGAACGTGCACGGATCATGGACGACGACCCCGGATCGCTCCCTTCGATCGGCCTGGTGGCCCCGGTCGACGTGGCCACGCCCGACGGGCTGGACGCGGCTGACGGCGCCCACCTCGGCCGAGGAGTACGCCCGCGGGCTGTACGCCGCCCTCCGACGGGCCGATGAGCTGCGGCTGGACCTCGTGGTGGCCGTCCTGCCGGATCCCGCAGGCGGGCCCTTGGCGCTGGCCGTCCGCGACCGGCTGGCCAGGGCCGCCCACCGGCGGGCAGGGCATAGCCTGACGCGGACATGCCGAAGGGGCCGGCTGCGATGCTCGCGGCCAGCCCCTTCGGGTCAGTCAGGTGCCGGAGACCCGGCGGGTGATGGTGTCTGACTTGGCGGAATCGGCGTTCGGGTTGACGACCTTCACGCAGTCGCGGACGGTCTTCTTGGCGTCCATGCGCTGAGACCTGCTTCATCGTCTGCGTCGACCACGCGTTGACGTGACGTCGCTCGGCACAGTGCGACCGTCGCTGATGCACAGCAGTGCCCAGGACTGCGCCGTCGCGTCACTCGGCGTGCACGGAGCCTTGAACGGCGCCGAGGTCAGTGATCGTTCGTGCACGGAGGTCGCCCTTGAGGTACTTCGTAGGTCTTGCTCGGTCGTTGGTGGTCGATGGTCAGGCCGACGGCGCGATCGGAGATGGCCGGCCGGGATCGGCTCCCGTCCGACCTTCTTCGCGTACTGCGGCCAGCGTCGACTGTCGACGTGACGGTCGGCGTCGGCGCCTCGCGACGTCGGTGTCGCGGACGGTGCGCGCACCTTGATCGTCGCGGGCGACTCGCGTGGAGTCGACGTTGATCGGGCTGTGGCCGTGGATGTTCACCTTCTGGATCTTGACGACGTGGGCGGGGCCTTGGCGGTCGGGCTTGGCGGCCATCGCGCCACCGGCGGAACCGAGAATGAGTGCCCCCGCGGCGGCTGCGGCGAGGACGGTACGCATGCCTGTTCTGTTTGTGTTCATACCCATACGGTACGCGTGTCGGATTCCGGAAGGAAAGCCGATCACCCATTCGGGCGCCCATTTCTGCCTAATGACAGGTAAAGGCCGGGATATCCGCAGGCGGGTGTGGGCGCAGCGTCGGTGGCCGCCACGGGCCCCGGCAGACGGGCAGATGGCCTCACACGGGGTGTCGCGCGGCCCCGCTGCGTCGGCGGCCCCCGACGACGCCCGTGTGCCCGCGACTATCCTTGACCGCGGCGAGAGGAGCCCGCACGGCTGGCCACGCCCGCACCCGGTTCGGTCACGGGCGCCTCGCTGCCGCGGAACGCCACTCGAGGAGCCCGCCCGAACCGCGAGTCCCCTAGAGTTTCTCTCGACGTCAAGATAACCACCCACCACGAGGAGTGCGACGAGATGGCCACGATCATCTACACCCTGACTGACGAGGCCCCGATGCTGGCCACGGAGTCCTTCCTGCCGGTGGTCCAGGCCTTCGCCTCCTCTGCCGGAGTCGACGTGCAGACCCGGGACATCTCCCTGGCCGGGCGCATCCTGGCCGTGTTCCCTGAGTGGCTCACGCAGGAGCAGCGGATCGGTGACGCCCTCGCCGAGCTCGGCGAGCTCGCGACCACCCCCGAGGCGAACATCATCAAGCTGCCGAACGTCTCGGCATCCCTGCCGCAGCTCAAGGCCGCGATCGCGGAGCTGCAGGCCAAGGGGTACGCCCTGCCCGACCACCCCGACGAGCCGGCGACCGACGAGGAGCGCGACATCCGCGCCCGGTACGACAAGGTCAAGGGCAGCGCGGTCAACCCGGTGCTGCGCGAGGGCAACTCCGACCGGCGGGCGCCCGCCGCGGTGAAGAACTACGCCCGCAAGCATCCGCACTCGATGGGCGCGTGGCGCGCGGACAGCGGGACCTCCGTGGCGACCATGGGCCGTGACGACTTCCGCTCCAACGAGCAGTCGGTCGTGCTGCCCGCCGATGACACGCTGACCATCCGCCACGTCGCCGAGGACGGCACGACGACCGTCCTCAAGGGCGGCCTGAAGGTCCTCGCCGGCGAGGTCGTCGACGCGACGGTCATGCGGGTCGCCGCCCTTGAGGCGTTCCTCACCGACCAGATCGCCCGCGCCAAGGAGCAGGACGTCCTGTTCTCGGTCCACCTCAAGGCGACGATGATGAAGGTCAGCGACCCGATCATCTTCGGCCGCGTCGTGCGGGCGTTCTTCCCGCAGGTGTTCGCCACCTACGGCGCCGAGCTCGAGGCCGCCGGGCTGTCGCCGAACAACGGGCTGGGCAGCATCCTCGACGGCCTGGGCGCCCTGCCCAACGGTGCCGAGATCCGGGCCGCCTTCGAGGCGGGGCTGGCTGACGGCCCGAGGCTGGCCATGGTGAACTCCGACAAGGGGATCACGAACCTGCATGTGCCCAGTGACGTCATCGTCGACGCCTCGATGCCGGCGATGATCCGCATCGGCGGCTCCATGTGGGGTCCCGATGGGCAGGAGTCCGACACCCTGGCGGTGATCCCGGACAGCTCGTACGCCGGCGTCTACCAGGCCGTCATCGAGGACTGCAAGGCCCACGGCGCCTACGACCCGACCACGATGGGCTCGGTGCCCAACGTCGGGCTGATGGCGCAGAAGGCCGAGGAGTACGGCAGCCACGACAAGACGTTCGAGATCGCGTCCCCGGGCCGGGTCGAGGTCGTCACCGCCGCCGGTGAGGTCCTGATGGCCCACGATGTCGAGGCCGGTGACATCTGGCGGGCGTGCCAGACCAAGGACGCCCCGATCCGCGACTGGGTCAAGCTGGCCGTCACCCGCGCCCGCGCCTCGCAGACCCCCGCGATCTTCTGGCTCGACGAGACCCGCGCCCACGACCGCAACCTCATGGCCAAGGTCGAGGCCTACCTGCCTGAGCACGACACCGAGGGCCTGGACCTGCGGATCATGTCGCCGGTGGACGCGACGCGGTTCTCCGTGGAGCGGATCCGCCGCGGCGAGGACACGATCTCGGTCACCGGCAACGTCCTGCGCGACTACAACACCGACCTGTTCCCGATCCTCGAGCTGGGCACGTCGGCCAAGATGCTGTCGGTCGTGCCGCTGATGAACGGCGGGGGCCTGTTCGAGACCGGCGCCGGCGGCTCGGCCCCCAAGCACGTGCAGCAGCTGGTCGCCGAGAACTACCTGCGCTGGGACAGCCTCGGGGAGTTCCTCGCGCTCGCGGAGTCGTTCCGGCACGAGGGGGCCAAGGGCAACGCGCGGGCGCAGCTGCTCGGCGACACCCTCGACCGCGCCACCGAGACCCTGCTCAACGAGAACAAGTCCCCGGCCCGGAGGGTGGGCCAGATCGACAACCGGGGCAGCCACTTCTGGCTGGCCCGCTACTGGGCCCAGGAGCTGGCCAGCTCAGGCCGAGGACGCCGAGCTCGCTGCCATGTTCGCCCCCGTGGCCGAGCAGCTGGTCGCGCAGTCCGAGGCGATCGACGCCGAGCTGATCGCCGTCCAGGGCCATCCGGTGGACATCGGTGGCTACTACCGCCCGGACGAGGCCAAGGCCTCGGCGGTCATGCGGCCCAGCGCGACGTTCAACGCGATCCTGGCCTCGTTGGCCGACTGAACCGGGCCGAGCGAGGTCGGCGTAACGGTATCGCCGTACGGGCCGTACGGCGTTACCGTACGTCCATGAAGACGACCTTGGTGCTCGACGACGCCCTCGTGGACCGAGTCCGCGAGCGCGCCCGGGACCTCGTGCACGACGCGCACATCGCCGCGGTTCTCGCCGAGCACTGGGATCCGCCGGATCTACACCCGCGACCAGGACTTCCACCGCTTCCCCGGCCTCGAAGTCGTCGACCCGCTGGCGTAGTCGGCCATCGCCCGGGGATGCCGCAGTCAGTTGTCCTTGGCCGACTTCGTGGGCTCCGGTCGCCTTCGCCTTGGCCTTCGCCGCAGGGGCTGGCCGCATCGGAGGTCTCCGCGGTCGCGGTGCGGGCTGGCCGAGGGCTCGTCCGGCTCCAGCCGATGCGTCCGTCGGGGTCGGGCTCGGCGTCGGGCACAGCACCCGCCTGCGCCGCCGGGCGTCTGCGCGGCAGCCCAGTCGGGCTGGCCCGTCGTCGTTGAACGGCACGATCGGCCCCGATCGGCGGCACGACCGGCGCCGTGATCCCGGTCAGCGGGGCCACCCGTTGCGGTGCGAGGATCCGGCTCACCTGCAGTGACCGACTCCCCGGTGGCCTCGTCGAAGTAGTCGGTCGCGAGCGACGTAGGTGACGGGGAAGCGCCGCGACACCGGGTAGCCGCTGGCGTCGGTGGCGGGCAGCGGGTAGACGGTCTCCCCGTTGGGCCCGGGCTGGGCGTCCGTGGCCGCGACGACCGGATTCCCATCCTGGTCGAACAGCTGGAAGCCCGGGATCGGGTTCCCCTCGAGGTCGAATGCCGACAGGTTGGTGACCGGGTTTCCATCCACGTTCAGGCCGCCAGCCGATCCGTACGGGACATAGGGGTTCGGCCTCGTCGTACGTCTGGCTCGCCCGGTTGTTGATGTCGGTCAACGGCCCGCTGCCGAACACGCCCAGCAGGCAGATCCATACCGCGATCCCGTTGAGGAGGAACAGGACGACGCGCTCCGCGGTGGGCGCGCTGGCGCCACGCCGCTCCGTGCGCAGGCCCCAGGCCACCGAGAGGACGACGAACAGCATCTGCCAGACGAAGGCGCCCCAGTGGCCGATGCCGTTGTAGGCGCCCGTCGGCCAGTCGACCCCGACCACCAGTGCTGCCAGCCACGCCCGGAACACCCACCACGCCGGGCGGAGCCGGGGCAGCAGCGTCATCAGCGCGGTGCCTCCGGGGAAGCCGCGGACGCCGTCGGCGATCCGTGCGCCCAGCTCGCGGGTGGCCGCGGCCGCGTCGTGGCCGAGCGTGCGCAGCCGTCCCGGGCTCCGCTGCCCCGCGGACCCGGAGCCGGCCGGGGGGTACCCGGCCGAGGCGCGGAACTCCGCGGCGTACTGGTCCGGGGAGCCGAGCCGAGTGGCGAACGCGGGCCCCTCGTCCGCGGCGATCTCAGCGAGGTGGGCCGCGAGGTCCTCGAGCAGTTCGGCACGTTCGCCCGGCGGGAGGTCGGCCAGGTGGATCGCGGCGGCGTCGAGGTACGGGGTGATGCGCGGGTCGGGCAGCACCGCCGTCGCCGCTGCGCCCTGTCCACCGGGCTGGAAGGCCCGGTGGGTGCGCCAGCCGTCCCGGGAGCTCGCAGGACGGTGGTCGGCGTGCCGTCCGCGCCGGGCAGGACCAGGGTGGGATCCGCACCGGGCAGGACCATCGTGGGCTCCCCGTCAGGCGTGGGGAACGCGCTCGTGCCAGTGGTGTCGTCGTTCATGAGTGCGTCCCCTCGATCGGCCGGGATCCCAGCAGGCGGTCCATGACGTGGGCGAACTCGCCCCAGGCCTTGCGCGCGTCGCCCAGCGCGACGCGACCGGCGGGTGTGAGCCCGTAGTACTTGCGGTGCGGCCCCTCCTCGGAGGCCACGACGTACGAGGTCAGCGACCCCGAGGCGAAGAGCCTGCGCAGCGTCCCGTAGACCGAGGCATCGCCCACCTCCTCCAGGCCGCTCTCGCGCAGTCGACGGACGACGTCGTAGCCGTAGCCGTCCTCGTCGGCGATCACGGCGAGCACGGCGGCGTCCAGTGTCCCCTTGAGCAGTTGCGTGGTGTCCATGAGCCCTCCTCCGCGGCGCACACTATTACGCGAAACGCAGTACTGTCCAATGCGCTCAGCGGTCGGGCGTGTCCGCCTCGACGACGGTCGACGGACCGGGCGCACGGCGTCACCGGAAGGTTGCCGAGACCGCCGCGTGGTCGCTCCAGCGCTCGGCGTAGCTGGCCGCCTTGTGCACCGTGACCCCCGTCGCGCGCCCGGCCATCGCCGGCGACGCGAGCACCGCGTCGATCCGCCAGCCGCCATCGGTGTCGAACCCGCGGCCCCGCCA
This sequence comes from uncultured Actinomycetes bacterium, assembly GCA_963812395.1. Lineage (GTDB taxonomy): Bacteria > Actinomycetota > Actinomycetes > S36-B12 > CAIYMF01 > Prado023. Next base: position 9,600 of record CAWEVG010000038.1, on the reverse strand, counting down.
GGACCACCACGTGTACGGTCCCGGCCCGTCGCCGCCGAAGTGGCGGCCCAGGTCGACCCACCCGAGGCCCTCGGGCGGCGGGGCGTACCAGCGGTCCAGGTGGGCGCGCTCGGACTCCAGGAACCCCGCCTTCCCGCGGTTCCCGCGCCAGTTCTTGATGTCGTGCTGCGTGTGGGCCACGTTCAGGTCTCCGCACACGAGCGCGGCCCCGCCGGCGCGGGCGGCCATCCACGCGCCCATCGCGGTGAGGAACCGGTCCTTCTCCTCGGCCCGGGGGCCGTCCGGCTCGCCGGTGTGCACGTAGACGCTGGCGATCCGGACCGTCGAACCGTCGACGGGATCCGCGACTCCCGCCTCGACCCACCGGCCCTGGTCGGCGAACTCCTGCGCCCCCACCCCGAGCGCCACGTCAGTCAACGGCGAGCGGGACAGCAGCGCCACCCCGGCGTGCCCGTTGCGGGCCCCGGGGGCCAGGGCGAGGTGCCAGTCGCCCAGCCCTCCGGCTCCGAGCGCCTCATCGACCTGCTCGGGTGTCGCCCGGACCTCCTGCAGGCACAGCACGTCGGCGCCGCAGTCGGCCAACCACGTCAGGCCACCGCGGCGCAGGGCCGCGCGGATGCCGTTGACGTTGGCCGTCACCACGTGAAGAGCCACGAGAGGCGATTATCCCGGGGGACAGGGGGCGCGAGCGCACGCGTCCCTGCGCCGGTCAGCCCTTGGGCAGGACGCCGCTGAGGAAGGCGTTCAGCCCGGCGGCGGGCTTGGTCGCCGTGCGCATCATGACGCCGGGCAGGGTCTTCTCCAGCGCGCTCGGCAGCTGGCGCAGCAGCAGCCCGGCCATCAGCTCGTCGAGCTTCTCCTGCGTCTCGAGCTCGGTGACCGCCTCCAACATGGCCGGGCAGCACGACCGCCAGGACGTCGTCGGTCGCCTCCTCGATCGCGGCGACCGACATCTGGCGCATCGCGTCGCTGGTCGCGGCGTTCGTGATGGCGTTCGTCACGACGGCGCTCATCGCCTCGGAGCGCTCCGCGCGCACGGCCCGGCCCCGCTCGGCCAGGGACGCCAGGCGGGCATCGGCCATCTCGGTGGCGAACGTCGGCGAGATCGCGCGGACGATGTCGGCTGCCCGCATCGTGATCCCGGTGACGGTCGCGATGCCCCACGAGCCGGCGCGCCAGGCCCGATCGGCGATCAGGGAGACGACCCCGAGCGCCACGTCCTCGGCGGGCGGGTACGCCGGTCGTGTGATGAGGGTGGTGGTGGGCCGTGGTGTGGAGGCGGCGGGCACGGGCGTCCCGTCCAGGGGTCGCCGGGCTGCCGGGGCCTCCTGGGCCCGCTCGGCGCGGCCCTCGCGTCGCCGGGCCTCAGCCCGGGCCTCGCCCGGGCCTCTGCCGGGCTCTGCCGGGCGTCTGCCGCGGGCCTCTGTTCCGTCCTTGGCTGGACCCTCAGCGGGGGCCTCTGCGCGACCTTCGGCTGGGTAGTCGGCGAGCAGGGCCTCGACGGCGGAGTAGCCGGTTGCGCGAGTGGTCGGGGCGGGTCGATCGTCGGTCTGGCGACGGGCGGCTCGGCTCGTGGCGCTGCGGCTCGTCCCGGTCCGCCGGACGGAGGCGCGCGTGGACGCGGGCTCCGGTGCGGGGAGCCGGACGGCGTGGACGCGGCCGGTGCGAACGGTCGGTCGCTGCTGGTGCGGGTCCCCTTCGCGGAACGGGGGCTCGTCGTGGACCCCCCAGCCGCCGGCGAGGCCGTCCCAGTGCTCGCGGAGGTGGACCGCGACGAGTTCGCCTTCGTTGCCGGGGCCGTGCTCGCTGGGGTCCTGGCGGATGCGGGCTCCTGTGGCTCCCGCCTTGCCGGAGTCCGCCTTGCCCGAGCCCGACCGCGTGCGAACCCGTCCTCGTGGGACCGGCCCCGGTCGGGGCCGCGGTGCGCTTCTTGGCCGACGTCGAGGGGTTCGTGGTCGGCTTCTCGGCACTCATGGAACAACGGTACGCGGTCACGTTCGCGCGACGTGAATCCGATCAGCCCCCACCGACCCCCGGCGCAGGCGCCCGGCGCACCCTCGCGGGGCCGATTCCACAGCCCCCGTGAGGGCTCGTGCGGTACATTTCCCAGCATTGTGGGCGAGTTGGGTGCGACCTTTGCCATCATCCTGGTCTTCACGCTGATCGGGGGCTTCTTCGCGGCGTCCGAGACGGCGCTGGTGTCGTTGCGGGAGAGCCAGATCAACCGGCTGGTCGAGTCCGACCCGCGCCGGGGCCAGCGGTTGCGCGCACTCATGGACCAACCGAACCGCTTCCTGGCAGCCGTCCAGGTCGGCGTGACGCTGGCCGGGTTCATCTCGGCCGCGTTCGGGGCCAACCGGATCGCCCCGGTGGTCGCCGGATGGATGGTGTCGGCGGGGATGAGCCAGGCCGTCGCTGACTCGGTGGCGTTCGTCGGTTCGACGGTGCTGGTCGTCTACATCTCGCTGGTCCTCGGCGAGCTGGTCCCCAAGCGCCTGGCTCTGGCCAAGTCCGAGTCCATCGCACTCGCCGTCGCCGCGCCGATCGACTTCATCGCGCGGATCTCCCGGCCGTTCATCTGGCTGCTGTCGGCGTCGACCAACCTGATCGTCCGGATCCTGGGACTCGACCCCTCCAGCGGGCGGGAGGTCATCACCGGCGAGGAGCTGCGCGGCATGGTGGCCGCGCACACCGACCTGACCGCTGAGGAGCGCGAGCTCATCGACGACGTCTTCGACGCCGGGGACACCGAGCTGCGCGAGGTGATGATCCCGCGCACGGAGGTGGCCTTCCTCGACGCGTCCCTGCCGGCCTTCCGGGCCGCGTCGCTCGTGGCCCAGATGCCGCACTCCCGCTACCCGGTGATCGGTGACTCCCCGGACGACGTCCTCGGGTTCGTGCACGTCCGCGACATCCTCACCCCCTCGATGGTCGGCCGGTCCGTCCGACTGGAGGACCTGGCCCGCGAGGTCGCGTTCTTCCCGGGCAGCAAGCAGGTGATCCCCGCCCTCACGGAGATGCGCCGCGGTGGGCATCACCTGGCCGTCGTCGCCGACGAGTACGGCGGCACCGCCGGGATCGTGACCCTCGAGGACCTCGTCGAGGAGCTCGTCGGCGACATCCACGACGAGTACGACCAGGCAGCCACCACGCAGGCCCACGCCGTGCGCACGGGGGCACCCTTCGAGGTCGACGGGCTGCTCAACCTCGAGGACTTCGAGGAGGAATCGGGGATCGTGCTCCGTGACGGCCCCTACGAGACCGTTGCCGGCTGGTTCGTCGCCCAGCTCGGGCGGCTGCCAGCACTCGGTGACCAGCTCCAGGGGACCGGCGCCGGGTTCGAGGTGATCGAGCTCGACGGACGGCGGATCGCCCGGCTGCGGGTCACGCCCGCGGTCATCACGTCGGACTCCACCGCCGCGGCCGAGTCGGAGGATTCCGACGCCTGACCCACCACCCGAGGGTGCCGGCGCCGGTGGGGTCGGGGAACCGCGCAGAACTTTGCGACAATGGCGCCCATGTCTGAGCGACCTCGTGTGCTGTCCGGGATCCAGCCGACGGCTGATTCCTTCCATATCGGCAACTACCTGGGCGCGCTGCGCAACTGGGTCTCGCTGCAGCAGACCCATGACTGCTTCTACTGCGTCGTGGACCTGCACGCCATCACGGTGGACCACGACCCCGCGGAGCTGAACCGGCGCACCCGGGTGTCCTTCGCGCAGCTGGTGGCCCTGGGCGTCGACCCGCAGCGCTCGACGGTGTTCGTCCAGAGCCAGGTCCCCGAGCACACGCAGCTGCAGTGGGCGCTGGCGTGCCTGACCGGCATGGGCGAGGCCGGGCGGATGACGCAGTTCAAGGACAAGTCGGCCAAGGCGGGCAGCGACCGCACCTCGGTCGGGCTGTTCACCTACCCGATCCTGCAGGCCGCCGACATCCTGGTGTACCGCGCCAACGCCGTCCCGGTCGGCGAGGACCAGCGTCAGCACCTCGAGCTGACCCGCGACCTGGCGGTCCGGTTCAACGGTCGGTTCGGGCCCACCCTGACTGTCCCGGAGCCGCTCATCGTCAAGGACACCGCCAAGATCTTCGACCTGGCCGATCCCACCTCGAAGATGAGCAAGTCCTCACCTGCCGGCTGCGTGTTCCTCCTCGACCCGCCCACGCTGACTGCGAAGAAGATCCGATCCGCGGTGACGGACTCCGACACCGAGGTGCGCTTCGACGCGGAGAACAAGCCCGGCGTGTCCAACCTGCTGACGATCCTGGCGACCTTCACGGGACGTACGGTCGCCGAGGTCGAGCCGGAGTTCGCCGGGCGGATGTACGGCGACCTCAAGAAGGAGGCAGCGCAGGCAGTCGTGGCGTTCGTCGAGCCCTTCCAGGCCCGGGTGGCCGAGCTCCTCGAGGACCCCGCCGAGCTCGACCGCCAGATGTCCGTCGGTGCCGCCCGTGCCCGTGAGGTGGCCGGTGCCACGTTGGCCGACGTGTACACGAACCTGGGCTTCGTGACCGGCCGATGAGCGTCGCACCGGTGGTCCCCGCGGACGTCCTCGGCTCCGAGCCGCAGGACTGGCCGCTGACCATCGGCGTGGCCCTGCCGATCCCTGAGCCGTTCCTCGGCGAGCTGGGCGCCTACCGCGAGCGGTTCGGCGACCCGATGGCGCACGCGATCGTCGCGCACATCACCCTGGTGCCGCCGACTGAGGTGGCCGACGAGGAGCACCTGGCCGAGATCCTGGCCCACCTCCAGGTCCAGGCTGCGGCGATGGAGCCGTTCCCGGTCGTCCTGGAAGGGGCCGGGACCTTCCGGCCGACCTCCCAGGTGGTCTTCGTCCCCCTCGTCGAGGGCGAGCCGCAGGTGCGCGCCGCTGAGGAGTCGGTCCGTCGTGGCCCCCTGGACCGGCCCCTGAACTTCCCGTACCACCCGCACGTCACGGTCGCCCACGACCTCGAGGCGGAGTGGCTCGACCAGGCCCAGGAGGCGCTGTCGGCCTACCGTGCGGCCTTCGACGTCGACCGTCTCAGCCTCTTCATCCAGGGTGCTGATGGCGTCTGGCGCCCGGTCGCCGAGTTCCCGTTCGGACAGTCGATCCTCGACCCCCAGCGCTACGCCGGTGACTCGGTCACGATCGGGCTGTTGGATCCGGCGGAGTTCCCCGCGCTGTGCCCCCGGCTCGGGGAGATCGTGGCCGATGCGGTGGCCTCGGGTGCGGGCGTCAACTTCATGCTCCCGTTCACCGCGGTCGACGGCGAGGCCTGGTGGCGCGCGCAGGCCGAGGATGTGGCCTCGGGCCGTCGGATCCTCCTCGTGGCCCGCGACGAGGCTGAGGTCGTGGGCACGGTCTCCCTGAACCCTGCGGTCGCGCCCAACCAGCCGCACCGGGCTGAGCTGAGCAAGCTGCTCGTGCATTCGGCAGACCGGCGCCGGGGTGTGGCAACGAGGCTGATGGACGCGGCCGTGGCGGAGGCCAGCGACCGTGGGTTCACCCTGCTCACCCTCGACTGCGTCGCCGGCGGGCCGGAGGAGGAGTTCTACCGTGGCCTGGGTTTCGTGGCCCTCGGGACCATCCCCGGGTATGCCCTGTCCCCGACCGGGGAGGTGCAGGGCGCGACCATCCTGTACCGCGAGCTCCGCTGAGCCCTGTCCCTGCGCCCCGGCGCCCTGCGGCTCCGGGGCCGACCCAGCAGGACGGGGACGACCCAGCCGAACGGGGGACGGGTCAGCCGAAGACTCCCGGAGGGGGGACCGGCGATCCTGTCGCCGTGGCGTCGGTGAACGGGGCGTGGTCGCCGACGAAGGCGTCGAGCTCCGCGCCGTGGAGCACCCGGGCCGGCCAGGGGTCACCCGCGCTGCGCCGTGTCAGGGCGGCGATGTCCAGGGGCTCGGCCCACGGCGACTGGGCGACCACGATCAGGTTCCCGAACCGGCGCCCGCGCAGGACCGCTGGCTCGGCAGCCACCACGACCCGGTCGAAGGTTGCCTGCACCCCGGCCACGTATCGGCGGGCGTAGGTCAGGGGGTTCTCGTCGGCGATGTTGGCCACCAGGGTCCCGCCGGGGGTGAGCACCCGTCGAGCGTGGCCGAAGGCCTCCACGGTCGTGAGGTTCCCGGGGGTCTGGGCACTGGCGAAGACGTCGAGGACGACCAGGTCGGCCGACCCGTCGGGCAGTGACTCCAGGGTGGTGCGCGCCTCGGCGGTGCGCACGCGGATCTGGTAGTCCCGCGGCCAGGGCAGGTGCGCGCGCACCAGCTCGACCAGTGCGGCGTCGTGCTCGATCACGAGGTTGCGGGTCCGGGGCCGGGTGGCGCTCGCGTACCGGGCCAGGGCCATCGCCCCGCCGCCCAGGTGCACCACTCGTATGGGCCCCGGCGGGAGCAGGTCGATCACGTGCCCGATGCGGCGCATGTACTCGAAGGCCAGCCTGGTCGGGTCGGCGAGGTCGACATGGGACTGCTGTGTCCCCTCGATCAGCAGCAGCCAGCCCTCGGGCAGGTCCGGGTCGGGAACCAGGGTCGCCTCGCCCCCGGCCACCGTGCGGGTCACGGTGCCGCGAAGTGCCCGACGTCCCATGGCCGGCCATTGTCCACTACGAGGAACTGGCGGGGTTTCGCCGTCGGCGCAGGAATACCTGCGGCCACAGGTGTGGTTCCATACCTGCCGGGGTATATCTGGCGAGACCACGCAGACACCGAGTGCAAGGAATAACGACATGACCACCCTGACCCTGACCGCCACGGACTTCGAGTCCACCGTCCTGGGCAATGACATCGTCCTGGTCGACTTCTGGGCTGCCTGGTGCGGCCCGTGCCGCAACTTCGCGCCCGTGTTCGAGTCCGCCTCCGCGGTGCACTCGGACGTGGTGTTCGGCAAGGTCGACACCGAGGCGGAGCAGGCGCTGGCCGCCGCTGCGCAGATCACGTCGATCCCGACGCTGATGGCCTTCCGTGAGGGAGTCCTGGTCTACGCCCAGCCCGGGGCACTGCCCGCGCCGGCGCTCGAGCAGGTCATCGAGGCGGTCCGCGGCCTCGACATGGACGAGGTCCGCGCCGAAATCGCCGCCCAGAAGGGCGATCCGCAGTAACGTCTCAGATGTCCGGACCGCACAGGTTTCGGGCGGAACGTCCCGCCGGCCCCCGACTAGGGCGCGGGGCGTCGCATGGCGAAGGCTCGTCGCCCCTCGACCCGGTGACGAGCCTTCGTCATGCGTGCCCGGCGCGTGCCGGCCTGTTCAGGTGGTGGGATCGGTCGGGGTCGCTGCCTCCGGGGCGCCGGCCGGTGCCGGTGCCTGGGCGGGCTGAGGCGTCTGCGGCGTGGTCGGGGCTGCCCGGCGGGTGCGGCGCCGACGCACCCAGGCGATGATCCCCATGGCGATCAGCAGCGGCGAGATGATCAGCAGGGCGTTGCCGAACCAGCTCCAGAACTGCGACAGGCCGTCGAGGAACGACTCCCACCACGTCTGCTGCGGCTGCGGATCGACCGAGTTCTGGGCGTCATCGGGGCTCATCAGTGTCAGGCTGATCTGGGACATGGCCGTCTGGTTGGCCAGGTCGCGCTGCTGGGCCTTCAGGGCGTCGAGCTCGGACTGCCGCTGGGAGATGGCCTGCTCGAGGGTGATCACGTCGGTGATGTCCTTCGCCTCGTCCATGAGGGCGGTCAGCCGGACCAGCGACGCCTCAAGGGCCTTGATGCGCGCATCCACGTCGGCGACCTGCGCCCCGACGTCATAGGTGGACTGCTGCATCTGCACGACCTCGCCGGCGTCGCGCGCGGCCTCCATGGCCTCGTCGTAGTCATCCACGGGGACCTGGACGGTCAACCAGATGCCGGGCCCGCTCGGGTACCACGGGTAGGGGTAGCTCACCCCCATGTCGCTGGACATGGCCACCTCGGGACCGTAGGGCTGCACCCCGTTGCCGCCCTCGGTGACGACGGACTCGGAGGTGACCCGGCCGCCCATCGCCAGGATGGTCGCCACGAACGCGTCGCGTGCAGCCTCGGGGTCCTCGCTGCCGACGAGGACCGAGCCGGATCGGACCAGGGCCTCGTCGGTGGTGTCCGCACCGGGGACGCTGGTGGTCCCGGTGGTGCCGGTGGTGGGGCTCAGGGCTTCGGAGGAGACAGCCGCGTCCCGGTTGGCCTCGGGGGCGGCGACGCTGCCGTCGACAGCCGTGGCCTTGCCCGTGTCCAGTGCCCCGGGCGCCCCCCCACCCGCCGAGTCCGAGGCACTGACGCTTGCGGTCGAGTCCGAGCTGCTGCCGGCGGCCAGGCCCGGCAGGACGCTTCCCGCGGCCAGCGCGAGGGTCGCGACCCCGGCCGCCGCCATGAGCATCCCCTGCCAGTGCTTCTGGGTGAACGACCGGTGGTCATCCAGCGAGGTGGGGACGCTCGCCGACGCCTGCGGCGCACCCTCTGCTGCGGGTGCGTCTCCGGCGGCGGCCGCAGCACGGACGCGGTCCAGGAGGTGGGCGGGCTCGGGCTGGGGCGCGCCGGCCTCGGGATCGGCCTGGGTGAGCATGGCGCGCAGGGCCTCGTCCGCGCGGTCCTCGGTGCTCTGGGTGTTCATCGTGTGGCCTCCGAGCCGTTGGGGGTGGTCAGGGTGTCGTGGGGGGATGTGCTCTCCTCCGGTGGTTGCTGCGTCCCGGGGCCGTCGACTCCGGGGCCGCTCACGCCGCGCTGCACCAGCGCCTCGCGCAGTCGCGCCCGGGCTCGGTGCATGCGCGTCCGGGCCGTGCCCGGTGAGCACCCCAGGACTTCGGCGATCTCCGTCGGCTCCAGCTGCTCCCAGGCCCACAGGCGCAGGAGCTCGGCGTCGGACTCGGACAGGTCGTCCAGGGCGGCGGACACCACGTCGTGGGCGGCGGTCGTGTCGACGACCTGCTGGGCGGGGTCCACCTCACTGGTGTGCAGGGGCCGGACGGTGGCCAGCTTGGTCCCCAGCCGGGTGCGTCGGGAGTCCGACCGGATCACGTGGGCGATCACGTTGCCGGCCGTGGCGTAGAGCCAGGGGAGTGCCTCGTCGGGCACGACATCCCGCCGGCGCCATGCGGTGGCGAAGACCTCCACCACCACGTCCTCGGCGTCCTCGGCTGAGTCCAGTCGGCGGCGCGCGTAGGCCAGCACGGCCCGGGAGTGCGCTCCGAAGAGGTCGGTCAACCACTGGTCGTCGAACTGCTGGGTGCCCATACCCCTATGTTCCCGCCGCGGACCTCCGCGTTACAGGACCGTTCGGGGCGCGGCGCGGCCGCGGGACCCGCGGGACACGGGCCGAGTCGGCGACCTCGCCGTTCCCACCGCGGCCGGACTATCCCAGCGCCGCCGACACCACGTCGCGGGCCTCGCTCTGGATCCGGGCGAGGTGCTCGGCTCCGAGGAAGGACTCCGCGTAGATCTTGTAGACGTCCTCGGTGCCCGAGGGGCGTGCGGCGAACCAGCCGTTGGCGGTGGTCACCTTGAGCCCGCCGATCGTCGCCCCGTTGCCCGGCGCCTGCGTGAGCTCCGAGGTGATCGTCTCGCCGGCCAATGGTGGCCGTGACCTGGTCGGGGGAGAGACGGCCAGTATGGCCTTCTCCTCGCGGGTGGCGGGGGCGTCGACCCGTGC
>CAWEVG010000037.1:0-46274 GCA_963812395.1 uncultured Actinomycetes bacterium | reverse complement strand
GCTGGGGCCATGTCCATCGAGGTCCACGACGGGGCCACAGCCGAGGTCGGGGGAATGCAGGTGCGACGCGTCCTGCCGCGCCGGAGGCTGCGCACGATCGGCGCCTGGTGCTTCGCCGACCACATGGGCCCGGCGGAGGTCACCGAGACCGCCGGGCTCGACGTCGGCCCGCACCCGCACACCGGGCTGCAGACGGTCACGTGGCTGATGGAGGGCGCGGTGCTGCACCGCGACAGCCTCGGTTCGGAGCAGTTGATCCGCCCGGGCCAGGTGAACCTCATGACCGCGGGACGGGGCGTGGTCCACGCCGAGGAGAACTCCGGCACCTACCGCGGGACGCTGCAGGGGATGCAGCTCTGGGTCGCGCAGCCCGACGATGCCCGGCACGGCGACCCCGGGTTCGAGCACCACGCGGAGCTCCCCGTCGTGGAGTGGGGCGGGGCGTCGGCGACGCTGATCGCCGGGATCTACCTCGGCGAGACTTCGCCCGCTGCGTTCGCCACCGAGCTGCTCGGCATGCAGGTGACCGTCCAACCCGGGGTGACGACCTTCCCGCTGCGCCCGGACTTCGAGCACGCGATCATCGCCCTCGACGGGCCTCTCCTGGTCGGCGGCGAGCGGGCCGCCCCACGCACCGCCGCGAGCCCGGGGCAGATCGCCGCCCTCGCACCCGGGCGATCCGAGATCGACATCGAGGTCCTCGAGCCCACGCGCCTGATGCTGCTCGGCGGAGTCCCGTTCCCCGAGCCGGTCTTCATGTGGTGGAACTTCGTGGCCCGCAATGCCGACGAGGTGTCGACGTTCTACGCCGACTGGCGCGACCGGGGCCAGCGCTTCGGCGAGGTCGGCTCGACCCTGAGCCGGATCCCAGCGCCACCACCGCCGTGGGAGCCGATCCGCACCACAGGGCCCAGGTGACGGGGCCCGCCCGCTGCGTCCACGCCTCCACGTGGGGGACTCCGCCGCACCTCGGCGAAGTTGCTCCCAGTTCCGACGATCTGCTCCCAGCGAGACGGGAGCAGATCGTCGGATGGGGAGCAGATCGTGGCGGGGTGACCTCCGCGTCGTCGGGGAGCGCCGTTCACCCCTGCAGGTGCCGTCCACGGTTTGATCCAGATACCCCCTGGGGTATGCTGGGTTCACCACGATCTCGAAGGAGTCCCCCATGTGCAGCCCCGCGATCTGCCGCTCGTGCGGCAAGGTGACCTACTCCGGCTGCGGCCGCCACGTCGACCAGGTGATGGCCAGCGTGCCGGAGCCGCGACAGTGCACCTGCCGCTGACCGACTGAGCCCACCGCGACGTGACCGCCGACGCCCAGTCCTTCCGAACTTCGGGAGGGCCCCGGCTCCGGAGGGTACGGTCGAGATGGACCGGTGAGCCGGGCATCGCCGGCTCACCACGCGACGTAACGGACCCCCGCTAGGGTCGCGGCATGGACAGCGCGCCGGCCTCCGCCCACCTCACCCGCGCTGGTCGAGCCACGCTCGGCCGCTCAGCCCAGGGGCTCGAGGAGGTTCGCCGCTCCTGGCGGATCATCCTGCAGGCCACGCTCGCAGCGACCCTGGCCTACGCCGCCGCCCTGGCGATCGGGCACGAGCAGCCCTTCTTCGCACCCATCGCGGCCATCGCCACCGTCGCGGTCTCGCTGGCCCATCGACTGCGCCGATCGGCCGAGCTCCTGCTCGGCAACGCCCTGGGCATCTTCTTCGCCGACCTGCTCATCGCCCAGATCGGAACCGGGGTCTGGCAGCTCGGGCTGGTCGTGGCGATCGCCCTGACCACCGCGATCATGGCCGGCGGCGGGCCGATCCTGATCATGCAGGCCTCGTCGGCCGGCATCCTGATCGCGACCCTGACCCCTCCGACGCAGGCCCAGCCCTGGAACACGATCCGTGTCGTCGACGCCCTGATCGGCGGGCTCATCGGGCTCGTGGTCTCCGCGCTCGTGATGCCCGTGGACCCCGCACGCCACGCCCAGCAGTCCACCCTCCCGGTGATCTCCGCGATCGCCGAGGGCTACCGGAGGGTCGCGGCGGCGCTGACCCAGCGCGACGCCGACGAGGCGCGCGCCGCGTTGGAGGACCTGCGCGGGACCGCGCCGATCCTCGCCTCGTTCCACGCCGGCCTGGACGCGACCCGCGAGTCCGTACGCCTCTCGCCCTGGTACTGGGGGCAGCGCCAGACGCTGGCGACCTACACGATCGCCGGCGGGCACCTGGACAACGCACTGCGCAACCTGCGCGTCCTGGCCCGTCAGGCGGCCATCGCCCTCGACCGTGACGACGTCGTCCCCGCGGCGATCCCACACGCCCTGCTGGGCCTCGCCGACGGCGTCGAGTCACTGGGTCCCGCCATCGCCGGGGAGGCCGAGGTCGAGCCTGTGCGCGCGGTCATCCTTGACGCGGTCGTGGTCGCGGCCACTGCCACGACCTCCGCGGAGGGACTGTTCACCGCCCCGATGGTGGCCCAGATCCGGCTGTCCGCCTCCGACCTGCTGCAGGCCACGGAGATGACCGTGAATGAGGCCGCGACGGCGATCCGTGCCGTGGGTGATCCGGCGGGACCTCAGCCTGCCTGAGCCGGGACCAACGGCCCAGTAAGGCAAGCCTTACCGTGAGGTATTCTCCCCTCCATGATGCTGGACGCCGCCCGCACCGGGCAGCCGCTGACGGTCCTGGGTCCACGCGGCCCGGGCGATCGCAGCGGCCCCAGGGGCCCCGGCGGCCCGACGAGTGCGGTCACGCGCCGGCTCGCCGAGCTCGGCATCCGCCCCGGTGCGGTCCTGCGGATCCAGTCACGGACCAGCGGCGGCGGGGCGATCCTGGCGATCGGCGACGATCGGATCGCCGTCTCGCATCAGATCCTGGCCACCATCGAGGTCGGGGCGGAGGTGCCCGCGAGTGGCTGACACCGTCGCCAACTGCCACGAGGCCCCCGGGCAGCCGGCGCGCCCCGGCGCGCGCCGCGTCGCCCTGGTGGGCAGCCCGAACTCCGGCAAGTCCACCCTGTTCAACGCCCTGACCGGTGCGGGACGCGCCGTCGGCAACTACCCGGGCACCAGCGTCGAGGTCGGCACCGGGCGCTGGGCCGACCCCGCCTTCGGCGAGCTGTCGCTCACCGACCTCCCGGGTGCCTACTCGCTGGACCCGATGTCCCCCGACGAGGCCCTGACCGCGGACCTCCTGCACGGGGGCGACCAGGTGGACGCCGTCGTGGTCGTCTGCGACGCCGCACACCTGGGGCGCTCGCTCGTGCTCGCCGCGCACGTGCGCCAGCTGCCCGTCCCCGTTGTCGTCGCCCTGACGATGACCGACGTCGCCGCCCGCCGCGGCGTCGAGGTCGACGACGCGGTCCTCGCCGAACGACTGGGCATCCAGGTGGTGCGCCTCGACCCACGGCGCCGCGACGTCCACACCCTGGCCGAGGCGGTCGCCGCCGCGCTGGCTCGGCCTGCGGCCCACCCGTTGGCCCTCGTGCCGGCTGCCGCCGGCGGGTGCCGCGCGGACTGCCCCCCGGACTGCACCTCCTGCCCACCCACCGCTCTCGACGACCTGGCCGCGAGCCTGGACCCCGACGACGACCTCGCCCGCGCCGAGGCGGTCTTCGCCTGGGTCACCACCACGACCGCCCAGGCCACCACCCGCGCGCATGCGCATCGCCAGACGTGGTCGGACCGGATCGACCGCTGGGCGACAGCACCGCTCATCGGACCGGTCATCTTCCTGGCCGTCATGTGGGCCGTGTTCGCCCTCACGACCACCGTGGCTGCCCCGCTCCAGGGAGCCCTGGACGCGTTCTTCACCGGCCCGGTCACGTCCGTGACGACGTCTGCGTTCGCCGCCATCGGCATGGGCGGCAGCCTGGTGGAGGGCTTCGTCGTCGACGGCCTCATCGCCGGCGTGGGGATGCTGCTCACGTTCGTGCCCCTCATGGCGATCATGTTCGCCCTGCTCGCCCTGCTCGAGGACTCCGGGTACATGGCGCGGGCGGCGGTGGTGACCGACCGGCTCATGGCCCGGCTCGGCCTTCCCGGGCGCGCATTCCTGCCGCTGGTGGTCGGCTTCGGCTGCAACGTCCCGGCGATCTCCGCGGTGCGCGTCCTGCCCGACGCCCGGCACCGGCTGCTCACCGCCCTGCTCGTCCCGTTCACGTCCTGCTCCGCGCGCCTGACCGTGTACGTCATGGTCGCCGCCACGTTCTTCCCGGCCCACGCCGGCACCGTGGTGTTCGCGATGTACGTCACGAGCATCCTGCTCGTCGTCCTCGGCGGGCTCCTCCTGCGCTCCACGCTGATCCGGACGATGGGCTCCGACCCGCTGGTTCTCGACCTCCCGCCATACCAGCGCCCCGCCCTGCGCCTGCTCGCAGCGGCCACGTGGATGCGCCTGCGCGGGTTCCTGGAGACCGCCTCGGGGATCATCGTTGCGACGGTGGCGGTGGTGTGGGCGCTCGGTGTCATCCCCGCCCCCGGCACCAGTTGGGGCCTCGGCGAGGTCCCCATCGCCGACAGCCTGTACGCATGGCTGGCCGACCAGGCAAGCGTGCTGTTCCTCCCGACGGGCTTCGCCGAGTGGCACGCCATCGGGGCGCTGATGGTGGGATTCGTGGCCAAGGAGGCCGTCATCTCCTCGTGGGCCCAGACCTACCCGGCCGACGTCGACCTCTCGACGGGCGTGTACGCGGACTTCGTCGCCAGCTCCGGCGGGCACCCGCAGGCTGCGGCCGCCGCGTTCCTGGTGTTCCTGCTGGCCTACACGCCGTGCGTGGCGACGCTGGCCGCCCAGAAGCGCCAGATCGGCACGCGCTGGACCGCCACCGGCGTCGCGATGCAGCTGGCGATGGCGTGGCTGCTGGCCGTCGCCGTGTTCCAGGTCGGGTCGGCCCTGACGTGACCACCCTGAGCGAGGTCCTGGCCGCGGTCACCGAGGGCGCGGGCTCCACCGCCGAGGTCGCCCGTCGGACCGGTGCGACGACTGAGGCGGCCGAGACCGCACTGGCCGCCCTGTCCTCGACGGGACGGATCCGTCGCGTCCTGGTCTTCGCCGACGCCTGCTCGACCGAGGGCTGCTCGGGGTGCGGCTCCTCGGGCGGTTGCGCGTCGGCGGGGGTGGGGTCGCTGGTGGGCTCCGGCCTCACCGCGTGGCGAGTCGTCCCGCGCTGAGCGCCGCAGGAACCTCGCGCCGGTCACGCCCAGCGAGGACGGCGCGCTCGTGCTCGAGCAACCACGCCTTGGTGTCGAGGCCCCCGGCGAACCCGGTGAGCGCTCCGGAGGCGGCGATGACCCGGTGGCAGGGCACCACGATCGACAGGGGGTTGCGCCCGTTGGCGGCCCCGACAGCGCGCGCCGACCCGGGTTCCCCGAGCTCAGCGGCCTGCTCGCCGTAGCTGATGGTCTGGCCGAACGGGATGGACCGCAGGGCGTTCCACGCACGGAGCTGGAAGTCCGTGCCCGCCGGGTCGAGGGCGAGGTCGAACGTCCGGCGGGTCCCGGCGAAGTACTCCGCCAGCTGGGCCTCGGCACGGTCGAGGTGCTCCTCTGCCTGAGCAGGGTCCACCCGTTCGTCATCCACCGCGCCCGACCCGGTCGGGACGGCAACCGCGACCGCCCGCCGTGCCGGCGCTCGCGGCGCCTGCCGGCGCACCGCGGGTCACGGGGGTTCGGGCGTCGACAGTGTCCTCGCGCGGTCCGACGGCGCGGTCCACCCGCGAGCCGTCCTCGCCGGGCCACAGCACCGCGCGCAGCCCGATCGGACCCGCGACGAGCACGAGGGGCCCGACGGGCGTGGTCATCGTCCTTCGCCGGAACTCCCGCGAAGCAGGCTTCCTGGTCGTGGTCGCGCGTGTCATCGGGTCACCTTCCGTGGGGCCCGCCGCAGCGGGGTCGTCGAGGGTCGTCCATCAGGCCCGCCGTCGGGGATCGCCGACAGCAGCGGACCGCCAACCCGCAGGCCCGGCTCAGCCGGCTCGAGGCTGGCCCACAGGTGCGCCACCGCGTACGACCGCCATGGTCGCCAGGCGTGCGCGGCGCGCTCGATCTCGCGGACGCGATCGTCGCCGCCACGCGCAGCCACTGCGTGCCGCACTCCGAGGTCACCGGCCAGCATGACGTCCGGGTCGCCCAGCCCGCGCATCGCGATGTAGGCCGCGGTCCACGGCCCGATCCCCGGCCGGGACTGCAGGGCCGCGCCGATCCCGGATCGGTCAACGCCCGGATCCAGCACCAGCTCGCCGTCGGCCAGGGCCCGGCAGACACCCACGAGGGCAGCTCCACGGGACCGTGGCATCGACAGGCCGGTGGGGTCCGCGACGGCCAGTCGATCGACGGTCGGGAAGACATGGGTCAGGGTCGGATCGGCGAACCCGAGCGGCTCGCCGTGCGCGGCCACGAACCGCCCGACCACCGTCGCCGCACCCGCGAGGCTCACCTGCTGGCCGACGATCGCGCGGACCACGATCTCGTGCGGGTCGACGCTGCCGGCCACCCGCAACCCCGGGCGCGCGGCGACCAGCGGGCCGAGCAGCGGATCGTCGCCGAGGACCTCGGCGATGGCGACCGGGTCGGCGTCGAGGTCGAACAGCCGACGCACCCGGGCAACCCCGGGGGCGAGGTCGCGCAGGTCCGCGAGCCGGAACTCCGCGAGCAGGCCGCCGGGAGTCTCGCGGCACGCGACCGTGGCGTGCCCATGGGGCAGTGCGAGTGTCCGACGGTACGTCCGCCCGTCCCACTCCTCGAGCCCCGCGACCGAGCGCTGGCCCAGGAAGCTGAGCAGGCGAGCGGGCGTCGAACGGCTGGCGCGTGGCCAGGCGCACCCGGATCGGGGCATGTGCCGCCCGCTCGGCCACCGGGTCGGCCACCGGCGTGGCCACCCTTCGGCCACCGCCCGGGCCGCGTGCCCCGGACGACTGCGGACCACCTTCCGATCCACCCCGCGCCCGGCGTGACCGCAGCTTCGTGGGCGACTCGCCGTACACAGCACCGATGGTGTCGTTGAACGATCGGATGCTCCCGAAGCCGGCCGCCCATGCCACCTCGCTCGCGGGCAGGTCGGTGGTCTCCAGCAGGATCCGCGCAGTGTGGGCCCGCTGCGTCCGGGCGATCGCGAGGAGCCCCGCCCCGAGCTCCTCGGTCACCAGGCGGTTGAGGTGGCGCTCGCTGTACCCGAGCGCCGCGGCGATCCCGGCGACCCCCACCCGCTCGACGGCGCCGTCAGCGACGAGCCGCATCGAACGGGCCACCACATCCCCGCGCGCATTCCACTCCGGCGACCCGGGAACGGCATCGGGACGGCAGCGCCGACAGGCCCGGAACCCGTCGCGCTGTGCTGCGGCGGCGGTCCGGAAGAAGGTGACATTCCCACGCTTCGGCGTGATTGCTGGACAGCTCGGCCGGCAGTAGATCCCCGTGGTGCGCACGGCGGTGTAGAAGGATCCGTCGAAACGCGCGTCCCGGCTGGCGACCGCGCGGTAGCAGCGCTCGTGATCCAGGGCGACGTCCATGCCCACATCCTCCCCCACCGGACCACCGCCCACTAGCAGGAATCGGACGTGGCAATCGGACGCAGGCGGCGACCGCGGCCCCACCGGGCCGCCACCACGACCGCCCGGAGCACGACCACCACCACGATCGATCCGGATCTCCGACCATTCCGGGTCGCATTCGCGGATCGATCCGGAAGCGAGCCACTCAATGGCGGATCGCGCGCGAGCGGCGGAGGGGAGACGACCGGCGACGAGCGAGGCGAACGTCGGCGCGAGCGGACCGATCAGGTGGTGGCCCCGCCCATCGCCGGACCGGGGACGCCGCGGAACCGGTAGGGCTGCGCCGGATGGCCGTGCTGCACGAGCCACGCCTCCCCGCCGGAGTCGGAGCCCAGCACGGTCGCCACGGCCGTCACGACGTCACCGACGGCCATCAGCGGCATCCGGGCGGAGTCGAGGAAGCTCCGGACGGGGTCGACGATCGCCGTGTCGGTGAAACCCGGGCAGACGGCGTTGACGGTGATCCCCTGAGCGGCGAGGCCGGGGCCGATGGACCGCACGAGGTTGACCACGGCCGCCTTGTTCGCGGCGTACACGGGATCCATCGGCACGGGCGCGAGCCCGGCGAGGCTGGCGAGGACGACGACCCGACCTCCACCCCGGGCGCGAAGTGCCGGCAGGGCCGCGACCAGGCCGAAGACCACGCCATCCAGGTTCACGCCCATCGCGCGCCGATATGAGCCCTCGTCGAACCGGTCGAGTGTGACGGCGAGGCTGTCCACCCCGGCATTCAGCACGACGACGTCGAGCCCGCCGAAGGCCTCGACAGTCGCCGCGACGGCCGCCTCGTTGTCGGCCAGGACACTCACGTCGCAGCGCAGCGCGAGGCCGCCGATCTCCGCGGCCACCCCGGACGCCCCGGCGAGGTCGATGTCTCCCACCGCCACGTGCGCGCCCGCACCGCCCAGAAGTCGGCACACCCCGGCCCCGATGCCGGAGGCCCCGCCGGTCACCAGCGCGACGCGACCGGTCAGGTCCAGGGGGAGGTCGGGGGCCATGGGGCCCTCCTCTCGGGGGTGACACCGGGGATGGGACGATGCCAACGTACCAACCACGCCGCACATGCCAGGCGCGCCGCCTGTCGGCGCCCGGCCACCGCTCGGACGGGACGGAGAACCCATGGACTTCCAGCACAGCCCACGCGCCCAGGAGTACCTCACGAGGTTGCAGGCGCTCATGGACGACGCAGTGCTCCCGGCGGAGCCGGTCTATGCCGCCCAGCGCCGCGAGCTGGCCGCAGCGGGTCGGCCCCACGAGCTGCCGCAGGTCGTCGAGGACCTCAAGGCCCAGGCGCGCGCGGCCGGCCTGTGGAACCTGTTCCTTCCCGACAGCACCGACCCCGCTCACGGCCTGACGGTCCTGGAGTACGCCCCCTTGGCAGAGCTGTCCGGCTGGTCGCCGGAGATCGCCCCGGAGGTGCTCAACTGCGCCGCCCCGGACACCGGGAACATGGAGATCCTGCACATGTTCGGCACCCCCGAGCAGAAGGAGCAGTGGCTGGCGCCGCTGCTCGCCGGCGAGATCCGATCCGCGTTCTCGATGACCGAGCCGGAGGTGGCCAGCAGCGACGCGCGCAACATCGCGACCCGCATCGAACGCATCGGCGATGAGTACGTCATCAACGGCCGCAAGTGGTGGAGCACGGGGGCGAACGACCCGCGCTGCCGCGTCCTGGTCGTCATGGGCAAGACCGATCCCGCCGCCGACGTGTACCACCAGCAGTCGATGGTGCTGGTCCCGATCGACACCCCTGGGGTCGAGATCGTGCGCAACGTGCCGGTGTTCGGCTACCACGACCAGCACGGGCACGCTGAGATCACGTTCACCGATGTGCGGGTCCCGGTGACCAACCTGCTGGGCGAGGAGGGCTCCGGGTTCGCGATCGCCCAGGCCCGGCTCGGCCCGGGACGGATCCACCACTGCATGCGCGCGATCGGCATGGCCGAGCGGGCGCTGGACCTGATGTGCCGCCGCTCGGTCGAGCGGGTCGCGTTCGGCAAGCCGCTGGCCCGCCAGGGCGTGGTGCAGCAGTGGATCGCCGAGTCCCGGATCGCGATCGAACAGGCCCGGCTGCTGACCCTCAAGGCCGCCTGGATGATCGACACCGTGGGGGTCAAGGGCGCCCGCAAGGAGATCGCCGCCATCAAGGTCGTCGCCCCGCGGATGGCCCTCGAGGTGGTCGATCGCGCGATCCAGACCCACGGTGGGGCAGGCGTCAGCGACGACACCCCGCTCGCGCAGATGTGGGCGGGCCTGCGCACGCTGCGGATCGCCGACGGGCCCGACGAGGTGCACCTGCGCGACGTCGCACGCCTCGAGCTGCGACCGCTGGTGGTCCCGCGATGAGCGAGGGTGCCGACGACGTTCCCGGCGCCGGTCCGGTCCGCGCCGAGGACGCCTTCGACGTGGCCGCCCTCGACGCCTGGGTGCGGGAGCGGGTGGACCTGCCGGCCGGGCGCTCCGGAGGTCCGGCAGTTCCGGGGCGGGGCATCGAACCTCACGTTCCTGCTCCGCTACCCCGGACGCGACCTGGTCATGCGCCGTCCGCCGGCCGGTCACAAGGCGGCCAGCGCCCACGACATGCACCGGGAGGCCGAGATCCAGCGGATGCTCGCCCCGTGGTTCCCGGCGGTCCCCGAGGTGCTGGGCTACACCGACGACCCGGCCATCCTCGGCTCGGAGTTCTATGTCATGGCGCACGTGCCGGGGCTGATCCTGCGCGGGGACCTGCCCACCGGCCTGGCACTCGAACCCGCGGAGGCCCGCGACCTGGCACTGGGCAT
This sequence comes from uncultured Actinomycetes bacterium, assembly GCA_963812395.1. Classification (GTDB taxonomy): domain Bacteria; phylum Actinomycetota; class Actinomycetes; order S36-B12; family CAIYMF01; genus Prado023. Next base: position 35,950 of record CAWEVG010000037.1, on the reverse strand, counting down.
GTTCGACTCCCTTGCCGACCTGCACTCCGTGGACATCGCGGCGAGCGGCCTGGACGCGTTCTGGCGCGGATCGGGCTACGTCCGCCGACAGGTCGAGGGCTGGTCGCAGCGCTACCGGGCGGCCATCACCGACGACGTCCCCGACGGCGAGGACGTGATGGCGTGGCTGGACGCCCGCCAACCCGAGGACGTCGCCGCCCGGATGATCCACGGCGACTGGCGCTTCGACAACCTCGTCGTCGACCCCGACGACCTGTCGATCGTGCGCGCGGTCCTCGACTGGGAGATGGCCACCGTCGGCGACCCGCTGATGGACCTCGGCGCCTCGCTGGCGTACTGGGTCCAGGCCGACGACGACCCGGTCTTCCAGATGTTCCGCCGGCAGCCGTCGAACGTGCCGGGCATGCCGACCCGCGACGAGGTCGTGGCGCACTACCTGCACCGGACCGGGCTGGAGCTGCCCACCGCGGGCTGGCGGTTCTACGAGGTGTACGGGCTGTTCCGCCTGGCAGTCATCGTCCAGCAGATCTGGTACCGGTACCGGGCCGGCGAGACGACCAACCCGGCGTTCGCGTCGTTCGGGGCGGCGGTCAACCACCTGATCGCCCGCGCCCGGGGCATCATCGCCCAGCCCGAGTGACGCAGGGGCCTACTGCGGCGGGCCCCAGTAGAACATGTCGAAGCGGTCGGCTCCTGCGGCCACGGCCTCCGTGTAGGTGAAGGCCCCGTCGTAGAGCGCGTCGTCGAGGATGATCCCGTCCAGACCGTGCGGGACGAGCTCGTGCAGCGCGTGCAGGTCGTTGAGGTGGCCGATCCCGCCGCGGGCCATCACGGGTCGGTTCGTCGCCGAGCAGAACTCGCCGAGCAGGTGCCGGTCGCCGTGCTTCCAGTGATGGGCCTCGGCGTGGTCGGTGACGACGAAGCGGTGGCACCCCGCCCGCTCGAGGTGCGAGGCGACGTCGACCACGTCCGGCTGGCGGATGTCGAGTCCCACGGCCACGCGCTCGCCCTGCGCGGCCACGACCCGGCTGGCCCAGTCGAGGTCGGCCGCGTCGATCACCACGCGGCTGGCACCGGTGGCCAGGGCGTCAGCGAGGGACGCATCGTCGGTGACGGCCCCCGAGTACTGCAGGTGCGCCCCGCTGCTCACGATGTGCTGATGGTTGGCGGGCAGGCCGTCGAGGGCGTCCTGGTCGACCACGTGGATCCACGCCGCCCCCTGGCCCACCCACGACGCGATGGCGTGCGCGGGGGTGCCGGACTCGGTCGACGCGCCGTAACCGGGCGGGGCGAGCCGGGCCCGCCCTCCGGAGATCGTGACGACGGGCAGCAGCGCGAGGGGGTACTTGGCCATGCCCGCAGCCTAACGGCGCCCGGCGATCCGAGCCGCCCGCGCAGCACCACCGGTACTGTTGACGTCACGCCCCGATGAGGATCGCCGCCGATGACACGCCACGAATGGCAACTGATCAGCCCGTTCATGCAGCGTGACGTGACCTTTGAGGATGGCGGGGGCTGCGCACCGACCGGTGGACGAACAGGCGGACCGGCACGAACCTCCTCGACCCGCTGGAGCACGGCGCACCGGAATGGAACATGGAGTTCTCGTTCGTCGTCGACGGACGGACCACGCTGAGCAGCCGTTCGACTGATCTGCACCTCGTCAGCAGCAGCCAGCGGCGACGACAGCCTCACCGTGCTGCTTGAGGCGCAGGACATCGCGATCGAAGTCACCTACTCCGATCTACGACCGCCATCCGGTGCTGCGCAAGGGGCTGACGATCCACAACCGGCGCCGCGAGCCGATCGTCCTGACCCACTTGATCCTGGAATCGCTCGAGCTGTGCGTCGGCCACCCCGACGATCAGGCGCTGTTCACCTTCTACGGGGTTCAGCCCCGCGAGCTGTTCGTGAGCGGACGGATCGACGACCCCGCCGTGTACCAGCGGAACGTGCGCACGGGTGAGGGCTTCGTGGCGATGAACGAGGTTCCGGGCATCATGAAGCGCATCGACACGTCGTGGACGTGGCAGAGCGGCATCCAGCTGATGTACGACACCGACGTGTTCCCGTTCGAGCGGCGAGTGGCGCCCGACGAGACGTTCACGGCCGCCAGCGTGGGCATCGCCTTCACGCAGGAGGGAACCGAGTCCAGCCCGCAGCGAGTGATCCCGGCCTACACCAGCGACATCCTGCACACGAAGGGTGCCGGCTTCCGGGCCCCGTGGATCTACAACACGTGGGAGCACTTCTTCCGCGACATCGACCAGACATCGATCGAGTCGATGATCCCGCTGGCCGGTCGAATGGGATTCGACATCTTCACCCTGGATGACGGGTGGGCGGCGATGATGGGGAGCAACGACGTTCGCACGTCGCACTTCCCGGACGGGCTGCACGGCATCCAGCGGATGGTCGAGGGCAACGGGATGCGCCTGGGGCTGTGGTTCGCCCTTGCGGTCGTGGATGCCGAGGGTCCGGTCGTCAGGGAGCATCCGGAGTGGAGGTCCTGGGACGCCAGACTCCAACCGCGCCAGACGCTGACCATGTCGGGATCGGCGCCGGTGATGTGCCTGTCGACGCCCTATCGGGACGTGGTGGCCGACCAGATCGCCCAGGCCGTGCGCACGTACGACCTGGCCTACGTGAAGCTGGACCTGACGACGGTCTTCAATGCCTACGGCGAGGGGCCTGGATGTCACGCCCCGGGTCATGAGCATGACTCATGGGCTGAATCGCTGAACCGGACGTACGAGAGCATCCATGCGGTCACCGCAGCCCTCCATGCCCAGTTCCCCGAACTGCTGATCGACCTGACATTCGAGCTCTGGGGGCAGAAGCACGTCATCGACTACGGATTGCTTGCCTCGGGCGACCTCGATTGGATGAGCAATGTCCATGACCTCGGGCGCGGCCGGGCCGCGCCAGGCGCGCACGCTGCTGTACCAGCGGTCACTGGCGATTCCCGTCGAGTCGATGCTGATCGGCAACCTGCGGGCCGACATCGAGCCGATTGCCGAGCGCTTCGCCACGGCGATCGGGTCTGCGCCGCTGCTGCTGGGCGACCTCCGGCGACTGTCGCCCGAGCAGATCGCGTGGTACCGGGCGAAGATCGACTGGTTCAAGGGCCTGCGACGGGAGATCCCGATCCACGAGAGCTTCTTCCCGTTGGGGGCGTGGATGCACCCGAACGCTGCGCAGTGGGATGGTTATGCGCGCCTGAGCCATGCAGGCGAGGGCATCGTGGTGCTGTTCAGGAATGCCTCTCGGGACTCCGAGGTCAGCGTGAGCATCCCGATGTTCGGGACGGATCGCTGCAGCCTGAGGTCCGAGATGACCGGCACCCACCTGGGCACCGTCTCCGCGGAGGACCTCCGCACTGGGGTGACGCTGGCGCTGGTCGACGACGTGGAGATCAGCTCGAACCCGGGGCTGAAGTCCCGGGGATGTGACGCCGATCACGCGACTGACACGGACTCCCGGCGCCGTGCGCGCGTGCCCAACCCCAGCGCCCCCACGTACAGGAGCGCCGCCACGAGCAGCAGCTCGCGGTAGCCGATCAGCAGGGCGAGGTACTCCAGCGCCCCGCCGAGCATGGCGCCCAGCAGGTTGACCCCGAACGCGATCGACGGTTCGGGGGCCTCGTCGAACCGCGAGGCGAAGACCACGTTCGCGGCGAAGACCGGCATGAACGTGATGGCGGTCGCGGCCAGGATCCGCAGCGGCACGGGCAGCTGCAGCAGCGACGCGAGCGGGATCAGCCACACCACGGCGATCGAGGCCAGCAGCACCGCGTAGGCGATGGGCAGGGAGATGCGATCCCCCCGCCCGGTGCGCTTCATCCACGCCGTGAACTCCACGGCGGCCAGCACCGCGACGAGGATCCCGCCGAACACGATCGCGTTGACCAGCCACGTGGTCCCGAACAGCAGCGCGAACATCGTGATCGCGCGTGTCTCCAGCAGCAGGAACGCCGCGCCCAGCAGGAACAGGTCCGCGTACCGGCGGGTCCGCCGCAGGCTGCCCACGGCGCCCCGGACCGCGAGGAGGCTGATCCCGAGGATCATCGCGAGCACGGCGAGGTAGAACGTCGGGGATGTGCGGCGTGCGCAGGTACAGGAACGGGCGGTTGTCGTCGACCGGAGCCGGCGCGCCGGCGATCAGCGCGGCGGACACGTCCTCCGGCGAGCAGCGCTGCATCGACTCGTCCGCGCTGACCACCAGGACCGCGGAGTTGTAGTCGCGGTTGAGGTCGATGCACGGGGCGTGCCCGAAGGCCGAGGCCATCGTCGCCCCGAGCCGGCCGACCAGCCAGGGCTCCCGGTAGTAGTTGTACATCGCGAACACGCCGTCGTCGGCGAGCAGCTCGCTGACCCGCTGCATCGCGGGCTCGGTGAACAGGTAGGACTCCAGGCGCAGCTGGCTGGCGCCGGCGACCAGCGTGAGAGAGTCCGGCAGCGCGAACAGGATCGTGTCGTACGGTCCGTCGGCCTGCTCGATGAACGCCCGGCCGTCGTTGATGTGGACGCTCACCCGCGGGTCGTCGAACGGCCTGTTCGGGTTGATGTCCTGGCCGATCTCGCGGATCCGCGGGTCGATCTCGACCGCATCCACGCTGGTGGCCCCCTGGCGCAGGGCGAGGGCGACGTCGGTGCCGGTGCCCGCCCCGACGATCAGCACGCGCCCCGGGTTCGTGCGCTCCGAGCGCTGGTAGGGCACCGCGTAGAGGGGCTCGAACCCGACGCGCGCATCGACGTCGGCCACCGCCTGGTGCGGCACCCCGTTGGCGATGATCGTGGTGAACTCCCCGATCGTCGTCATCTGGGTCGTGGTCTCGATCTTGTAGTACGGCGACCAGCGCACGCCCGGCTGCGAGGTCTCCCACGCCAGCGCGCCGACGAGCGCCACGACGCTCAGGGACGTGAGCAGCAGGCCCACGCGGCTCACGGGGGCGAACCGCGCGGTCGCGGCGCCGACCGCCCGGACCTCGGCGCCGGCCAGTACAGGACCACCGTGAGGACCCCCACGACGGCACCCCACGCCAGCGACGGAGCGCCGAGGAAGCTCAGCGCCGTGAACGCCGTGATGCCGATCAGCGAGCCGATGAGGTCGAACCGGTAGGCCGTCAGGCGCGGGAGCTCGAAGAAGCACTGCCCGACGAGGTACCCGGGCCCGAACAGCACGGCCGCGACGACGACGAAGACGATCGGGAGCACGACCCAGGCAGGCGGGCCGGTCGTCGACAGCGAGGTGAAGAAGATCAGGTCCGAGTTCGCCCGATCGACGCCCAACGGGGCCCGAAGCACGCCCATGACCATCACGGCCAGCAGCGGCGGGAACCAGATCGGCGGCTGTGCACCCTGCCGGGAGCGCAGGAACCCCAGGCCGATGCCCAGGAACGAGCCGAGCAGCACGATGTTCGAGAAGTACGACAGGTGCAGGATGTTGGCCCCGAGCCAGCGGATCAGTGCGAGCTCGAGGAACAGCATCAGCGCGCTGCCCAGCACGAGGCGCACCGGGACCCGCGAGATCAGCATGGGCACACGGTAGACGCCGGACGCCGCGGCGGTCGGCGATCGAGCGACTCAGACCGGCGGTTCGAGCCCCTCATGGGCGTAGAGCGCCCGGATGAGCGGCGCGTAGTCACCGGCGTAGAACGCCTCGAACGGCCGCGGCGTGTAGCGCACGAGGTCGACGAACGGCAGGTCGCACAGGGCGCGCAGGGCCAGCAGCTCGTCGGGCGGGAACGCCACGATGGCCGGGCCCGAGCGCGCGTTCCCTACCGCTCCCGCCGACCCGGGAGCGGGGCCCCACCCGGCGCGACCGGGCCCCACGGCAGGGCGATCGTGTCGTGCGGCTGCCCCTGGATCTCCGGGATCGGCGCCGCTCCGGACACCGGTCCGGCAGCACCTCCGGTCAGCCCGAACGCCGGGTTGACCTCGATCGCCGACAGCACCGTGTCCGCGGCCGTCCATGCCCGCGAGCGGTCGAGCCGACGCGGCAGGTAGAGCACGAGCAGGACCGCGGCCGGAGCCGCGAACGTCACGAGCGCCAGGACGTTGGCGGCGGTCGTCACGGCCTCGGTGATCGACTGCCCCGCCTGCACCGCGTTGCCCACGGTCGCGTCCGACAGGTCGGTGAGGGTGCCCTGGATGTCATCGCCCACGAACGGGATCCCCGACAGCGAGTTGCCCACCGAGTCCCACGAGTCCTGGACCCCCTGGGCGTTGTCCGTGAACCCCGTGCTGATCGCCGTCAGGGTCATCACCGCCGCCTTCACGGCCCACGCGAAGAAGGCGAAGAGCGCGAGCGCGAGCAGCACGAACACGTCGCGGGTGATCTGCCGGTTCCGGGGTCCGGCCAGGTCGGGGTAGAGGCGCATGCGCCGATCCTCACACGCACACCCCAAGGACGCCCCGCGGCACGCACCAGGACGACGACCGCGGCGGCGGCCAGGCGGTGTCGGTCCGGGCCGGTTAGGCCCGCCCCGCCCCGCCACACACCGCCCGGCCCCGCGCCGGCCCGACCGTCCGACTGCCCCGGCCACGGCCGGGCGCGCACCGCCCGGCCGCCCTCGGCCATGATCGTGCCCATGCCTGCTGACGGACCTTCCCTCTGGCCGCCTCGACCGATCACCCCCACCGGATGGCTGGCCCTCGATGCGACGCCCACGGTCGACGGGCCCTGGACCGCCCAGGTGCGATCCGCCCTTCACGTGCTCGACCCGCTGCCGGGCACGGCCACTGCCGCAGCGCCCCACATCCGCACGGTGGCCGACCCGGCCCAACCCGCGGAGGGTTACCACCTCGCCATCGACGCCACCGAGGTCACCATCGCTGCGCGCAGCCCCCTCGGCGCGCTGCAGGCCGCCAACACGATCCGTCAGCTGCTGCCCACTGACGCCTGGCGGGCAACGGCCGTCCGGCGCGACGGCTGGCGGCTGCCAATGCTCACGCTCACTGACGCCCCGGCCCATCGAGTACCGCGGGTTCATGCTGGACGTGAGCCGGCACTTCGCGCCCGTCCCCGAGGTCCTGCGCTGGATCGAGCTGGCCGCGATGCACCGGCTCAACCGCCTACACCTGCACCTCAACGACGACCAGGGCTGGCGGGTCGAGTCACCGACCTACCCGGCCCTGGCCGAGGTCGCATCGTGGCGATCCGCCACCTGGATCGGCCACGGCAGCGAGGCCCACGACCCGGACCGGCTCGACGGCACCCCGCACGGCGGCTTCTACTCGGTGGCCGACCTGCGCGAGATCACCGACCACGGCGCCCGGCACGGTGTCACGATCGTGCCCGAGGTGGACCTCCCCGGCCACGCGAGCGCGCTGCTGGCGGCCATCCCCGAGATCGGGGTCCCCGGCTGCCCGCCGCAGGAGGTGGCCACCCGCTGGGGCCTGCTCGGCCGGACGATCTCGCCGCTGCCCGACGCCATGCGCATCGTCGAGACCCTGCTCGGCGAGGTCGCCGACGCGATCGAGTCCCCCTACCTCCACATCGGCGGGGACGAGGCCGACCTGGACATGTGGCGCGGATCGCCCGAGGTCCTCGGGATGGCTGCCGCGCACGGCGGGGTGGAGGCCCTCCGCTCGGTCGTGAACGCCCAGCTGGCCCGGATCGCACTCGACCTGGGCCGTGCACCGATTGCCTGGGACGACGCCTTCGTCGCCGGCGGGCTCCCGCTGCAGACGATCGTGATGCCGTGGCGCTCGGCCGCCCTCGGCCACGCCGCCGCTGCCGCGGGGCACGACGTGGTGATGACTCCCGTCCTGCCCACGTACTTCGACTACGCCGAGGACGACGGGCCGGCCGAACCCCTGTCGATCGGGGCGCCCTTGGGGGTCGATCGGGTGGCGGCGTGGGTGCCGGAGTCGGCGGACCCGGGCAGCCCCGGGCGCGTGCTCGGCGGCCAGGCCCAGCTGTGGACGGAGTACGCCCCCGATGCCGCCGCACGCGAGTACCGCGCGTTCCCCCGGCTCGCGGTCCTCGGCGCGAACCTCTGGCGCGGCACGCCCCTGGACATCGCCACCGAGAGCGCCGAGGTCGCCGCCCAGCTCGAGCGGCTTGACGCCCTCCACGTCAACCACCGTCCGCTCACGGGGCCACGCCCCTGGCAGCGAGCCGGGACGGGGAGCCGCGCCCCGTCCGGCGGCTACGACATCGACGCCGTGTCCGCGCACCTCGCCGCCACCGCGGGCGACGCCGAGCCGCCCGCATGGACCAACACCCCGCGCGTCGTGACTTAGGTCCCCCACTCCGGGGCCTCCTGCCCCTGCGAGTCGCTGCCCGCCATGGGTGATGCTTGAGCCTCGGACGACTGCAGTGGAGGTGGTGGCATGGACAAGATCCCGTCGGAGGGCGCAACCCTGCCGTCCCCGTCCACGCACGGCGAGATGGCCTCCCGGCGCCGTGGGGCCGAGTGGGCGCGTGCCGTGGTCGGCCAGGCGATGACCCGGCCCGTGCTGACGATCGACGTGACCGAGAGCCTGTGGGACGCGTGGCAGCTCCTCAGCGTCTCGGGCCTGCGTCACCTGGTGGTCGTCGACGACGGCCGCTGCCTGGGTGTCATCTCCGACCGGATGATCCTCACCGACATCCCCGTCTCCGAGGACCGCATGCGCAGCCGCGGCGTCGGCGACCTGTTGTCCCGCGCCCCCGCGCGCTCGGTGAGCGACTCAGCACCGCTGGCGGACGTCGCCCGGATCATGGCCCGCCACTCGGCGGAGGCAGTCCCGGTCGTCGATGAGCTCGGCCGGCTGGTGGGCATCGTGACCGGCTCGGACCTCGTGCGCTGGTGGGCCGCGGACGGCACCGAGAGGCCGTAGGCTTCCCTGCGTGACTGACGCACGCAACGACCGGCTGGTCTGGATCGACCTCGAGATGACGGGGCTGGACCCGGCAAGCGACCAGATCGTCGAGATCGCCGCGATCGTCACCGACGCCGAGCTCAACGAGCTCGATGCCGGGATCTCGCTGGTCGTCTGCCCGCCCGACCTGTCCATCCTGGAGGGCATGGACGACATCGTGGTGCGGATGCACACGGAGTCCGGGCTGCTCGAGGACATCCCCGCGGGCATCACCCTCGCCGATGCCGGGGCGGCAGTCCTGGCCTACGTGCAGGGGCACGTCACGGAGCCGCGCCGGGCGCCGCTGGCCGGATCGAGCGTGTACGTCGACCGCGGGTTCCTCGCCCGGTACCTCCCCGAGCTCGACGAGTACATGCACTACCGGCTCATCGACGTCTCCACCATCAAGGAGCTGGCACGCCGCTGGTACCCGCGCTCGTACTTCAACGCGCCGGCCAAGACCGGCGGCCACCGGGCGCTGGCCGACATCCGGGAGTCCATCGCCGAGCTGCGGTACTACCGCGACACGCTCTTCGTCCCGGTGCCCGGCCCGTCCACCGACCAGGCCCGCGCGGCCGCGACCAACCACGTCGTGGACCATGCAGCGAGCTCGTCGGCGGCGGAACCGACAGCCTGAGTCGGGTACACTTTCCACCTGCAACGCAGTGATCCTGCGTGGCTCATGGTGGGTGTAGCTCAGCTGGTAGAGCACCTGGTTGTGGTCCAGGTGGTCGCGGGTTCAAGTCCCGTCACTCACCCCACGGAAGTCAGCACGAAACGCGACCGAAACGGGCCTGTGCCCCCCAGCTGGGGGGCACCGGCCCGTCGTTCTGGGGGGCACCACCCCGGACGGTTGGCGCAGGGGGACGGGATCGCACAGCGCGGACTGTGCATGGGTCATCGCAGGACGTCGGTGCTGGTCAGCAGCTCCTCGCAAGTGACGACCCCGCGAGCGGCATCGGTGGTCGCGGTGATGCGCGCGGTGCGTGCCTCGAGGTCGGCTTCAAGAACAGCGGAGGCTCCCTCGTGGGTCCAGGTCAGGACGATGCTGGATCCGTGCCCGCCGACCTCGAAGATCCCCCCGAACGCCGGATGGGTGTTGCGCAGGTGGATCAGGTCCAGCAGCGCGCGGACCACGGGCCGGGCGAGGTCCCGGTCGATCTCCTCGCGCGTGTAATGGTGCCGGTTGATGTCGCGGCCGACACCTGACCGGGCCAGGAGTTCCATGTCGTTGGTACCGGCCAGGAGCCCGACGTAGTAGACCTGCGGGATCCCGGGGGTGAAGAACTGGACGGCCCTGGCCAGCAGGTAGGCGGCGTCGTCGCGCCCGAGTGCGTCAGCCCAGCGGCCAGGCCGACGGCCAGCCCGAGCAGGGCCGCGCGCAGCGTCCTTGAGCCACTGGCCCTCTCCAAGGTTGTGTGACCGTCCTCGTCACGGTGCAACAGGCCGGGGCCGGCGACCTCCTCCCGGGCCGCCGAGGTGAGCACGCGCAGCCCGTCGAGGGCGGGCGAAGCCGACCCATACACGGCAGCGAACAGCACGAACCGGCGGCTCATTCCGAAGCCCCAGCAGTCGGCACCTCGTCACGGTAGCGCGGCCAGGTGCGACCCGCCGCAACCCCGGGAGCCATTCTCAAGAGCCCGGGGTTCCCGCCCCCTTCGATGAAGGAACAGGGGGCTGCAGTGGCGAGAATCCCTCGCACCACGAAGACCCGATCGGGCCGTTCAAGTCCCGTCACTCACCCCACGCACCACAGCACGACACGCGGCTGGAGCGGTCCGGACCCCCCGAGTTGGGGGCCACCGGACCGTTCGTCTGGGGGGCACCGGGCAGATCACAGTTCCGCCATCGGGGTGCCGATGAACACCTCATGGACCCGTCCGGGCACCAGATGGTCATCGCGTCGGACGGTCGGGACGCCCGGCCATCCGCGAGTTCCGTCACACTGCTGCCGACCAGGGCCTCACAGGAGTGCCCGTTCTGCCCGGGCAACCTGGTCCCCGACGAGGTCGTGGGCCACGTGCGCGGACGGCCCGTGCTGACCAACAAGTACCCCCTGGACGCCGGCGCGGGCCAGCACCTGCTGCTCGTGCTCGCCCAGGACCACCAGTGGCAGTGGCACACCAGCCACGCCGCGGGCGCCGCGGGCGCCGCGGGCGCGTGGCGGGCCGCCCTGGATCTGGTCGAGTGCCCCGCGGGTGGGTTCGTGTCCACGTGGAGCTCCGTCGGGGTGCTGGCCGGGGCCACCCAGCCGCACGCGCACGCACAGATCCTGCCGTTCGCCACCACCCCACCGGGGCTGCCCACCGAGACCGAGGCCCTCGGCATCCAACGCATCGACCCGCTGGCGATCCACGAGGGCTGGCGGATCGGGGTCCCGTACCTGGCCCGGGTGGCTGGGGAGCTCGTCATCAGCGCCGCCCAGTCCCCGACCCGTCACCCCGACGGGTGGGGTCCGCTGGTCGCGGCCGCCGCCCGCCACCTGAACAGCGCCGGCCCGGCGGCCTACGGGGTCGTGGCCCACCTGGGCTCGGTCGTCCCGCACGTGCACGTCGCCCCGCGGCGCTCCGCTCCCGGGGTCGCGGAGTCGATCGAGGGCTGGCACGTGTGGTCGGCCCAGGACACCCCCACCCTGTCCGCGCGGATCCGAACCCAGCTGGCCGCCGTGCTGCGCGAGGCCGAACCCGCGACCGCCTGCTGAGGCCCTCAAGGGGCGGCACCTGTCCGACGAAATCCGTAGTGCGTTGCACAGCGCCCGCCGGGTTGAGTCTGTCGGGAACGCGTATTTCGAAGCCATGTGGACCCAGCTGAGCACGGATAGGGGGGTGGTGAGGAGCGGATCACCCCGGGCTCCCTCGCTGCGGATTCCGTGGTATGTTCGTCGCGGCGGAAGCCAAGGGGGGAGCAGACCATGATGGACGAGGACGCCACGAGCACCCACGCACCTCCCTCTGGATACTCGGCGTCCGCCTTGGTACCCGCGCCCCGCGCCCGACCTCCACGCTCCGAGGATGACGGCCCGCGGTTGGACGCGGTGACGGGCCTGATCGGTGCCCACCTGTTCACGGTGGCCCTGAACGAGCAGCTGCAGCGGGCTCGGCGGGCGCCGTGCACGGCCTCGGTGCTCGTGGTGGACCTCGATCTCTCCCAGGAGCTCATCGACGGCCACGGGCGCGCTGCGGGGGACGACTTCCTGCGCGCGCTCAGCGCCAGCATCAGCAGGCGGCTGCGGGCCACCGATGTACTGGCCCGGGTCGGCGACGACCAGTTCGCCGCCCTGCTGTGGGCCGCCGACGAGGCCGGAGCCACCCAGGTGGGTAGGGACCTGATCAGCGTGATCGCCAAGGTCCGCGTCGACAGCGCGACACTCCCAGCAGCGGGCCACACCGGCGTCGGGCTGGTGGTGCTCGACGCCACAATCCGGCCCGCCGAGGCGATCCTGGACTCCGCGGCCCGCGCAGTGGCGCAGGCCAAGCTCGCCGGGGGGAACCGCGTGGTCGTTGCCCGGCCAGCACACGGCTGATCCCCGCCGGTCAACCCTCCGGGCCCCAACGCCGCACCCGCCCGGCGAGATCGCACAATCCGCGACGGGCCGATCCAGACGTCGGTAGGCTCCGGTGCAACCACAGGGTGGTCGTTTGTCCTGACCGACGGGAGTTCGTCATGGTGGCTGCACGTCCGGCCTCGATCCTCGCGGCGCTGGTCCTTGGCGCCGTCGCGCTCGGCGGCTGCGGGAAGGTCGGTGAGGTGACGCTGCCGACCGCCGTTCCCTCGGCATCCCTGCAGCGCCCGACACCCAGCCAGTCGCTGCCGAGCCAGCTGCCCAGCGCATCCCTGCCGACGAGGTCGCCGTCAGCCACCCCCAGCCCCGAGCCGTCGACCCCGGTCGAGTCGCCCACGCCCGAGGAGACCTCGCCAGCACCCACCAGCGAGCCGCCGAAGGAGTCCCCCACCCCGTCGCACACCCTCTCCCAGGCCGCGACCTCCGTGCCACCCTCGACTCCCCCGGCCACCGAGTCGCCGAAGCCGTCCGAGTCGCCCACCCCCACCAAGTCCGCAACGCCCACGTCGCAGGAGCCGACCCCCACCGAGACCCCGGAGCCGACCGACACCGCATCGCAGCAGCCCAGCGAGAGCCCGTCCGACAGCGCCTCACCGAGCGAGTCGTCGAGCCCGCCGGAGACCGAGTCCGCCTCGGCGACCGCAACCCCGGACGAGTCCGGGTCCAGCTCCCTGCCGCTGTGGCTGGGCCTCGGCGCCCTGGTGGCCGCCGGTGGGGCTCTCGCCTGGTTCCTGACCGCCGGCTCCAGGAGGAAGGCCTGGGACGAGCGCCTCGACGTCGAGCGAGCGCAGGGTCAGTGGCTCGTCACCGAGCTCGTGCCCGCACTGACGAACCCCGCGACACCCCCGCAGATGGTGGGACCGCACTGGGCGTCGGCACAGCCCACCCTGGACCAGCTCGAGGCGAACGTGGCCGGGCTCCTGGCCGACGCCCCGGATGAGGCCCGGGCTGCGCAGGCCCGGGCGATCGGCGCAGCTGTCGCGCAGGTCCGCTCCTCTGCCGCGGCACACGTCGCGCTGGTCGGGTCTGCCGCGGCCGACCCCCAGGCGGTGGCCACGTCGGCCGCAGCCCTGCAGACGGCACGCAGCCAACTGGCAGCGGCGCTGGGCAACACCGCCTGAGACGCCGTCGGGGCGGGCAGCCACTGCGTGCGGCCGACCTGCCCGACGTTGACGCCTTTCGGATCCGCTACTGCGGCTTCACCATCGGGAACAGGATCGTCTCGCGGATGTTCAGGCCGGTGAGGGTCATCACGAGCCGGTCGATGCCCATGCCCTGCCCACCGGTCGGCGGCATGCCGTAGTCCAGGGCCGTGAGGAAGTCGTCGTCGATGGCCATGGCCTCGAGGTCTCCGGCCGCGGCCAGCAGCGACTGGGCGAAGAACCGCGCGCGCTGGTCGACGGGGTCGTTGAGCTCGGAGTAGGCGGTGCCCTGCTCGGCACCCCAGCAGACCAGGTCCCACTTCTCGGCGAACCGCGGGTCGTCGCGGTGGGCCTTGGTCAGCGGGGCGATCTCCTTGGGGAAGTCCATGTAGAACGTCGGCAGCTCGGTCGAGTCCTCGCACAGCTCCTCGTAGAGGGCCTCGAGGACCGCACCCCAGGTCCAGTGCTGCTCGATCTCGATGTGGTGCCTGGCGGCGTGCGCCCGCATCTCCTCGATCGGGGTGTCGGCGTGGATGTGCTCGCCGAGCTTCTCGCTGACCGCATCGACGACCGTGATGTGCCGCCACTCGCCGGACAGGTCGTACTCCCTGATCGAGCCGTCGGGCTGCATGCGTCGGGCGACCGGCTCGCCGAAGGCCGCGACCGCAGCCTCCTGCATGATCTCCTGGGTCAGCACGCGCATGTCCTGGTAGTCCGAGTAGGTCTGGTACATCTCCAGCGAGGTGAACTCCGGGTTGTGCGAGGAGTCCGCGCCCTCGTTGCGGAACTGCCGGCCCATCTCGAAGACCTTGTCCATGCCGCCGACGAGCAGCCGCTTGAGGTGCAGCTCGGTGGCGATGCGCAGGAACACGTCCATGTTGTAGGCGTTGATGTGGGTGACGAAGGGCCGGGCGTTGGCGCCGCCGTGGATGACCTGCAGCATCGGGGTCTCGACCTCGACGAACCCGCGGCGGTGCAGCGAGTCGCGCACGCTGTGCACCATCGTGGAGCGCAGGTAGGCCACGCTGCGGGTCTCGGGGCGGACGATGAGGTCCACGTAGCGCATGCGCGCACGGGCCTCGGGGTCCGTCAGGCCCTTGTGCTTCTCCGGCAGCGGGCGCAGCGACTTCGCCGACAGCATCCACGAGGTCGCCGACACCGACAGCTCGCCCTTGCGGCTGGTGATCACCTCGCCGGTGATGGACACGAAGTCGCCGATGTCGACGATGTGCTTCCACTGGTCCAGCGCGGCCTCGCCGACCTCGGCCAGGGACAGCATCACCTGCAGGTCCCCGGACCCGTCGCGCAGCGTGGCGAAGCACAGCTTGCCGGTGTCGCGCTTGAGCATCACGCGGCCGACCACGCTGACGGTGGTCCCGGTCCGGGTGTCCGTCGCGAGGTCGGGGAACTGCGCGCGCACCTGGGCCAACGTGGTGTCGTAGGGGACGTTCACCGGGTAGGGGTTGATGCCCATCTCCCGGATCCGCTCGAGCTTCTCGCGGCGGACGCGCACCTGCTCGGGCAGGCCCTCCAGCGACAGCGCCGCCTCGAGCGGGTCCTCCTCGACGGGCATGAGGGCAGCCACCTCGGCGGCGTAGACCTCGCTGGAGCGCTCCAACGCGCCCTGCGCCCTCCTCCTTGCCCCGGCGCAGGGCCGTGGCCAGGGAGGGCCTGGCCAGGAAGCCCTCGGCGTTGCCCGCAGCGACACCCACGCGCGGCAGGTCGGAGGAGTACTCGAAGCAGATGTACCGCGGCTGCCAGTCCGGTGAGTACTTGGCGTTCGAGCGGTACAGGCTCTCGAGCTGCCAGTTGGAGTTGCCCACCATGAGCACCCGCCGCCAGGTCCGGGCGATCGGCCCGGCGCCGAGCGACTCGCCGCGCTCGAAGGCCTCGCGGAACATGGCGAAGTTCAGCGAGACCCGCGACGCACCCAGGTCGCCGGCCCGGCGCGCCAGGCCCGCGACCAGGAACTCGATGAGGCCGTTCTCGGCCGTGGGATCACGACGCATGAGGTCCAGCGAGATGCCGTTGCGGCCCCAGGGCACGAACGACAGGAAGCCACGCACGTTGTCCTCGCCGTCGTAGGCAGCGACCAGCACGCAGTCGCCGTCCAGGGGGTCGCCGAGCCGGCCGAGGGCCATCGAGAAGCCACGCTCCTCCCCGCCGTCGCCACGCCAGAGGGACGCCGCTGCCTCCAGAGCCTCGAAGTCGGCCTGGGTGAGCGTGTTGTGCCGGACGGCCCGCACGGTGTACCCGCGGCGCTCGATCCGGGAGACCGCCTGCCGGACGTCCTTCATCGACTTGCCCTCGAGGGTGAAGTCCGTGAGGTTCAGGATCGCCTCGTCGCCGATCTGGAAGGTGTCGAGCCCCGCCTTCTGGTAGGCCGCAGCGCCCTCCTCGCCGGCCGCCATGACGGCCATGGACCAGCCATTGGCCCGGGTGTGGGCCCGGAACCGATCGATCGCGTTGGGCCAGCGCTGCGGGTCGCCGACGGGGTTCCCACTGGCCAGGGCCACGCTGCCCACGACCCGGTACGACACCCCGGCCAGCGCGTCCTCGACCGAGTCGGTGTCCCAGATGACGGACTTGTCCCGGCGGGTCGCGAAGTAGCCCAGCGAGTCGAGCGTGCCGAACCCGCGCAGCAGCGCACGGACCCGAGCCTCGTCCTTGGCCTCCAGCATCCGGGAGTCCTTCGGTGAGCGGAACCACACGTAGGCGGCGCCGATCACCACAGCCGCGCCCAGCACGTTGATCAGGGCGCGCACCCAGAACGGGACCGAGAGGCCCTGATCGGACTGGACCGCCCCGACGTCCTGCAGGATCGTCTCCAGGCCGAACACCGAGGCCACCCCTGCCTCGCCACCCGTGCCGTACCGATTGGCCAGCCAGCCGCCCACGAACACTGTCATGGCCCCGCCGACGAGCAGGACGCCCAGCGCTCGCAGGTCGGCCCCCTTGGCGTTGTGCGCGCGGAACTGGCCCTTGGCACGGATGGCCAGGGCGATCAGCGCGATGTTGACCACGAGGCCCACCCACTTGGCCCACGAGGTCGCATCCTCTGCTGCGAGCGAGAGGGCTCGGCCGAGGGTCGGCAGGACCAGGATCAGGACGAAGCCGAGCCACCACGCCTCCGCGAGGCGCCGCCGGAGCCCGATCGCGATGACCAGGACGAGGCTGGCGAAGACGATGTTGGGGTCGACGATCAGGAACGTCTGGGACACGATGTCGTCTGGTTGGTCGAAGTAGCGCCTGAAGGGCCGGACGATCGAGACCACGAACAGGAACGCCGCGTACAGCAGCGCGCCCGTGGCGAACCAGTCGGCCGCGACGTCGGACCGGGAGTTGTGGGCGAACCTGGTCGCCTCCCGGACGACGGTCGACTGCTCGCGGTCGGTCTCCGCCGTCGTGTCGAGCGTCGGTTCCCCTGTGGTCCCCATGGTCAATCCCCTGACGTGGTCCAGCAATGAGTCGGCCACATCCTAGGGCGCCCCCGAGCGGCGCGCCGGGGTTCGATCGACGGGGGCGCGCGTTTGGCCGCCCGGCCCCGGCGTTGGTATGGTGTGGGGGCACTCGCGCCGTTAGCTCAGTTGGTAGAGCAGCTGACTCTTAATCAGCGGGTCGTAGGTTCGAGCCCTACACGGCGTACCAGCCCCCCCGGCGATCCCGGGGGGGCTTTCGCATTCCGGGCGCGTGCGCCCCAGGTCAGAGGTACAGGCCGGTCGGCGTCCTCGGCCACGCGGGCCGCGGCCACAGCGTGGATGTCGCGCTCGCGAAGCAGCACGTAGGCGAGCCCGCGCAGCTCGACCTCCGCGCGCTCCTCGGGCTCGAAGAGCACCTGGTCGCCCACCTCGACCGCCCGGACCAACGGTCCGGTGGCCACTGCAGTGGCCCAGGTGAGCCGCTTGCCCACGGCCGCCGTGGCGGGGATCAGGATCCCGCCGCCGGAGCGCCGCTCCCCGTCGGGGGAGTCGATGTGGACCAGCACCCGGTCGTGGAGCAGCTTGATGGGCACGGACCCGTCAGCACCGGGCGTCAGATCGGGGGCAGAAGGGGGCTGCTGGGGCACCCGATGAGCCTAACGGAGTACGGTTTCGGGCCATGACCGGTCTCGCGGACGCGCTCGACCTGTCCCTCGAGGTCGGCGAGCTCGTCCAGCTCTCCGGCGGCCACACGACCCGCACCGTGGACCACATGGAGCGGATGGCTGCCGCCCTGGGTGCCCAGGAGAGCAACGCCCGGATCTCCTCGGTCAACGTGGCCATGACCGTCGCTGCGGACGGCGAGCAGCTCACCGCTGGCCGGCACGCCCGGCACCTGGGCATCAACTTCACCACGCTGACCCAGGTCAAGCGCCTCGTCGCGGACACCGAGGCCCACGGCCTGAGCGCCAGCCAGGTGCGGGCCCGCCTCACGTTGATCCGCAACACGGGCGCGGTCTACCCGACGTGGGTCGTGATGCTGGCGCTCGGCGGCTCCACCGCGGCGTTCGCCGCCCTGTTCCACTCCGGGGCGATCGGCATGGCCCTGGCCCTGCTGGGAGGGTGGGCAGGCGCATGGGTCCGGCACCTGCTCGTCGGTCGCGGGCTCCAGCCGTTCGTCTGCGTGTCCAGCGCCGCATTCGTCTCCGCCCTCATCGTCGCCGGCGGCGGACACCTGGTCGGGCTCCTCGAGGTGGAGGTGACCCCGGCGCTGGCAGCCTCGACCCTGTTCCTGGTCCCCGGGGTCCCCATGCTCAACGGGACGGCCGACCTGCTCACCGCCCACTACCTCAACGGCGTCGTGAAGCTCGCCATGAGCGCAGTCATCATCGCCTCGGCCGCCGTCGGGCTCACGGCGGCCGCCGCCCTCGTGGGGGCCCTGCCATGACCTGGGCACTCTCGTTGTGGGCCGGCCTGGCCGTGCTCGGCTTCGCGATGGTGTTCTCCGTGCCGCGCCGGACCCTGCCGGGCATCGTCGCACTGGCGATCGTGGCCCACCTCGTGCGCAGCCTGGGCCTGGACCTCGGCGCCTCGCTTCCGCTGGCCAGCTTCGGTGCGGCCGTCCTGGTGGGGCTTCACCGCGGCGCTCATCGCGCCACGGACCAACCAGGCCACGCCCATCTACGCGTTCGCCCCGGTGATCCCGCTGATCCCCGGCACCTACATGTTCAACGCCCTCACCGGGATGCTGGAGCTCACCTCGGGCAAGGAGCCCAACCCCTCAGCCATCGTGGACGCCGCCGTGATGAACGGGTCGATCGCGACGTTGACGGTGATCGCCCTGGCCGTGGGCGCGATCACCCCGACGCTGCTGGTCGGGCGACATCTCGCGCGGCTCGTGTCCTCCGGCGCGTCCGAAGGCGAGTAGCCGCGAGGGTCGGCGGAGGACTCCCGCGCCGGCCCGATCGGGGCGGGTGCGGGGATCGGGGGTTCCGTCAGATGGCCGCGGCCAGGCCTGCCAGGGCACCCACCTGTGCCCGCGGCACCGGCAGGAACACGATGTCGGTGGGGACCTGCTGGGCCGGCGGTGCAGCAATGGCCCAGCGCACGGTCTTGCTCGTGACCCGGATCGCGACCAGGCCCCCGACGACGGCACCGGCGGTGAGGGCGATGTTCTTCCACCGCAGTCCGTCGGAGCCCACGTAGAAGTCCTTGATCTTGTTGGAGCTGCGCTTGGCCACCTTCGTCGGGTTCATCCTGTCCTCGAGATCGGTGAGCGTGCCGACGAGCCGATCACGGGTCGCATCGAGGTCGGCCTCGATCTCGGCGGGCTTGCGCACGGGAGCACTCGCGGGCTTGCTGGCACTAGCCTGGGACACGTCAATCCTCCTGACAGCACGGAATGGCCCCACCATACGCGGGCGGAGGCAGCCCAAGCCATCGCGGGGATAGGGTCTGTCCGCCCGAACCTGCAGGAGGACCCATGACCGCCCGACTCGAGACCGGCGACGACGCCCCCGACTTCGACCTCGCCGACGATCGCGGTGGCCGGGTCAGGCTCGCTGACCTGCACGGTCAGCGCGTCGTGCTCTACGCCTACCCGGCGGCCATGACCCCCGGCTGCACGAAGCAGGCCTGCGACTTCCGCGACTCCCTCGACGCCCTGGCAGCCGCCGGGATCACCGTCGTGGGCATCTCCCCGGACTCCCCGGAGAAGCTCGCGAAGTTCCGGGCCAAGGAGGGCCTGACCTTCGCCCTGGCCAGCGATCCGGACAAGGCCGTCCTCACGGCCTACGGGGCGTTCGGTGAGAAGTCGCTCTACGGCAAGACGGTGGTGGGCGTGATCCGCTCCACGTTCGTCATCGACGCCGAGGGGCGCATCGAGCGCGCCATGTACAACGTGAAGGCCACCGGGCACGTCGCCAAGCTCCGCCGCGAGCTGGATCTGTAGGGAATTGCCCCACAAAGGGGCAATTGAAACGTCAGGGCGGCGGCGTATGAAATGCCAGAGGAAGGGAAGGAATTCGAAGGGAAAGCGATTCCCTGTCCGGGGGGACCGGCCGTCACGAGGAGCGCCAGATGTCCTTCCCCCGGATCTCCCGCAGGACTCTCGTTGCGGCGTCTGCCTTCGGACTCCTCGTCTCCGGTCTCCCTGCGGCCGAGGCGAACGCGGCGATCGCCCCCGGAACCTCCGTGCTGGGGAAGGTGGCCGGGCAGAACCTGGCCTACTGCCTGACCAACTCGATCCCCGCGAACGACGATGGATCCAGCGACGCGCTGCCCCTGCCGTTCCCCATCGGCCTGGCGGGCTCCGCGACCGAGATGTACGTGAACAACAACGGCAACGTCACGCTTCGGCACAGCCCAGGGAACGTTCACGCCCTCGGCGATCAGCGATGCGTCCGGGATTCCGATGATCGCGCCGTTCTTCGCCGATGTCGACACCTACGGTCTCGACGGAAACGCCGATGGGACGTCGCTGGTGACCTACGGAACTTCCCCTGACGGCACGACCTTCTGCGTCAATTGGGAGGACGTGGGCTACTTCTCCGGGCACGTCGACAAGCTCAACGGCGTCCAGCTGCTGATCACCGATCGATCGGCCTCCACCGGCACCCCGGGCGCGGTGCGGCTGACGTTCAACTACGACCAGGTCCTCTGGGAGACCGGGGACGCGTCCGGCGGCTCCAACGGCTTCGGCGGGGTCCCTGCTCTGGCTGGCTACACCGACGGCAGCGGCACGGCTGGTACCTGGTTCCAGTTCCCCGGGTCTCTTCAGACCAAGCAGCTCCTTGACCCGGATCAGACAGACTCCGACCCGGACCGCGGGCTCTTCGCCCTTGTGAAGGGAACGAAGGATGCGGGAGGGCAACTCGGCCGGTATGTGTTCGACGTCGGCGGATCAGGAGTGCTGGTCGGTTCACTGTCGGGCCTCGTGACCGATACCGGCGCCAACCCGGTGGCGAACGTGACGATCGAGGCAACCTCGGGCGCCCTGAGCTACACCACGACGACGAACGCCCAGGGCTCGTACTCCCTGCCGGGCATCCCGGTCGGGGCCTACCAGATCACGGCGACTCCGCCCCAGGGATCGGCGCTGTTGCCCGGGAACGGTTCTGGCAGCGTCACAGCAAGCGGCAGCACGATGGTGGCGACGATCGTCCTGCAACCCGACCCGAATCATCCACCGACGGCGAACGCGCAGTCGGTGACCACCCAGGAGGACACGGCCACGGCGATCACCCTGACAGGTGCCGACGCGGACAACGATCCGTTGACGTTCACCGTGGCCAGCGGCCCGGCGCACGGCACCCTGACAGGCACGGCACCGAACCTGACGTACACCCCGGCCGCGAACCACAACGGCCCGGACTCATTCACCTTCACCGTCAACGACGGAAGCACCACGTCGGCGCCCGCCACCGTGAACATCTCCGTGACCCCGGCCGCGGATCCCCCGACGGCCACCGCGCAATCGGTCACCACGGCGGAGGACACGGCCACGGCGATCACCCTGACAGGTGCCGACGCGGACAACGATCCGTTGACGTTCACCGTGGCCAGCGGCCCGGCGCACGGCACCCTGACAGGCACGGCACCGAACCTGGCGTACACGCCGGCAGCGGACTACAACGGCCCGGACTCATTCACCTTCACCGTCAACGACGGAAGCACCACGTCGGCGCCAGCGACCGTGAGCATCACCGTGACCCCGGTCAACGACACGCCCACGGCCACCGCGCAGTCGGTCACCACGGCGGAGGACACGGCCAAGGCGATCACGCTGGCCGGTACAGACGTCGAGGGCGGAGCGTTGTCGTTCGCCGTCGGGACGCCGCCGTCCCACGGCGCCCTGACTGGCACGGCACCGAACCTGACGTACACCCCTGCCCCGGACTTCAACGGCCCGGACTCGTTCACGTTCACCGCAGGTGACGGCGACGCGACATCGGCTCCCGCGACGGTCGACATCACCGTGACGCCGGTCGCCGACGCGCCGACTGCGACACCCGCAGTCCGTGAGCACACCTCAGGACACGGCCACGGCGATCACCCTGGCGGGGGCAGATGCCGACGGGGACGCCGTGACGTTCGCGATCGGGACCGGGCCCAGCCACGGCACACTGACCGGGACCGGCGCCACGCGCACCTATACCCCGACCGCGGGCTACAGCGGACCGGACTCGTTCACCTTCACCGCCAACGACGGGAACGTGGCCTCCGCCCCCGCCACAGTGAGCATCACCGTCACCGCCGCACCCGTGGCGGGAAGACCCCCTCGACGACGACACTGACCGTGGTGCCGGTGAAGAAGCTCACGAGCAGGAAGAAGGTGACGCTGACCGCCTCCGTGTCGCCAGCGAGTGCGTCGGGCGTCGTGCGGTTCTCCGACTCCGGTCACGTCCTGGGCAGCGCGACCCTGACCGGGGCCACGGCGACCCTGACCGTGAAGGGGCTCTACGGCGGCAGCCAGTCACTGGTCGCCGAGTACCTGGGCAACGAGACGGTGGCCGGCTCGGTCTCCGCGCCGGTGGTGGTCACGGTGCGCGACAGAAGCGTCCGTCGATCACCCGGTTCGCTGTCGGGCGCACCGCCGAGCCGCCAGGGGCTACGTTCCGGCTCAGGGACGCTGGCGGGGTGCGCCAGGCCCAGATCCGCTACAGGATGTCGCAGCCGGGCAGGACCAGGCTGGGACCATGGTCGGCGGCGACGGTGCTCCCTGGCACCGCCACGTCATGGAGCGGCTCAGCGCTGCCGGACCGGACCAAGATGTGCGTGTCGATCCGCGCAGTCGACTACGCCGGCAACTGGAGCCGGTGGAAGACGAAGTGCCGCGTCCTGGCGTCTCCATCCTCGCGCTAGGTCCGATGGATCCCTCACCAGAACTGCGTGCCGAACCGTCGACCGCCTGATAGCGCCCCGAGCCGGGATCTGACCCCGCCCACGCTCCAGGCCCGGCGGGGCTACCGGCGCTCCCACGCGCCCGGCTCGGCCAGCAGCCCACTGGCCGCCTCCGGCAGGTGGCCGCTGACCACATCGTCGAGCGTGACCTGCTCCAGCACGGTCCGCAGCGCGGCCCGGGTGGCGACCCAGACGTCGCGCAGGTGCTCGGCGGCACCGGGGTAGGCCATGTCCTCGGGGGCCATGCCACGGACGGCCGCGATCGGACCGTCGAGGGCGCGGAACACGTCGGCCACCGCGATCTCGGTTGCCGGTCGAGCCAATCGGAACCCGCCCTCGGCACCGCGCTTGCTCACCACCAGGCCGGCACGGCGCAGCTGCGTGAGGATGCCCTCGAGGAACTTCACCGGGATCCCCTGCAGCTCGGCGAGCTCCTCGGAGGTCACCAGCTGGTCGGGCCGGCTGGCCAGCTCGGCCAACGCCCGCGTGCCGTAGTCGACGCGCGCCGAGACCTGCATGGACCCATCCAACCACCCGCCCAGCCCCGGGCTCTCCCGGCCCGGTCCCCCGGACTGCGACAATGTGGCGACGCGGGTGTGGCGGAATTGGCAGACGCGCAGGATTTAGGTTCCTGTGTCCACGGACGTGCGGGTTCGAGTCCCGCCACCCGCACGGTCGGCGACGAGGCCGGGCTCAGCGTGCCGGGCGCCCCAGCAGCTCGGCCAGCACCGGGGCGAGCGCGCGGAACGCCTGGCCGCGGTGGCTGATGGCGTCCTTCTCGGCGGCGTCCATCTCCGCCGTGGTCCGCGACGATCCGTAGGGCTCGAAGATCGGGTCGTAGCCGAACCCCCCGGTGCCCCGGCGCTCGCGCATCAGGGAGCCGTCGATCTGGCCCTCGACGACCCGGCACTCCCCCGGCTCCCCATGGTGGCCGGGAGGCATCGCCACGGCGGCGGCGCAGAAGAAGTGCGCACCGCGGCGCTCGTCGGGCGTGTCGGACAGCTGGGCAAGGACGAGGTCGAGGTTGGCCTCGTCGTCACCGTGGCGTCCGGCCCAGCGCGCCGACAGGATCCCGGGCAACCCGTTGAGCGCATCGACGCACAGGCCGGAGTCGTCAGCGATCGAGGGCAACCCGGTGTACGCGGCCACGGCCCGGGCCTTGAGCAGCGCGTTCGCGGCGAACGTCGTGCCGGTCTCGGCCACCTCAGGCAGGGCGGCGAACGCCTCGGCGCCCACGAGCTCCACGTCCAGCCCGGCGGCGTCGAGGAT
Organism: uncultured Actinomycetes bacterium; assembly: GCA_963812395.1. GTDB lineage: Bacteria > Actinomycetota > Actinomycetes > S36-B12 > CAIYMF01 > Prado023. The sequence goes on along the minus strand of CAWEVG010000037.1, from coordinate 11,808 downwards.
CCGGCGGAGCTCGGCCACCTTGCCCGCGTTGCGGGTGGCCAGCACGACCCGGCGGCTCACGGCCGGGCTCCCGGCGCCGACCCCCCGAGCGCGGTGGCCTGGAGGTCGGTCAGCTGGACACAGCCGGCCGCGGCCAGGTCGAGCAGGCGGTCGAGCATCGCGCGGTCGAACGGCTCGCGCTCGGCGGTCCCCTGGACCTCGACGAACTGGCCGGAGCCGGTCATCACGACGTTCATGTCGGTCTCTGCCCGGACGTCGTCGTCGTAGTGCAGGTCCAGGCATGGCTGCCCGTCCACGATCCCGACGCTCACCGCCGCGACCGAGTCCACCAGGGGCGACGATCCCGCGGCGATGAGGCCCTGGCCGCGCGCCCAGGTGACCGCGTCGGCGAGCGCCACGTAGGCACCGGTGATCGCCGCCGTCCGCGTACCCCCGTCGGCCTGCAGGACGTCGCAGTCGATCACGATCGTGTTCTCACCGAGGGCCGCCACGTCGATGATCGCCCGCATGGAGCGGCCGACGAGCCGCGAGATCTCGTGGGTCCTCCCGCCGATGCGCCCCTTGACCGACTCGCGGTCCGAGCGGGTGTTCGTCGAGCGCGGCAGCATCGCGTACTCCGCGGTGACCCAGCCCGACCCGGAGCCCTTCTTCCAGCGCGGCACGCCCGCAGTGAAGGACGCGGCGCACAGGACGCGCGTCGCACCGAAGGACACGAGGCAGGAGCCCTCGGCATGGTCCAGCCAGCCCCGCTGGAAGGTCACCTCGCGCAACGCATCGGACGCACGGCCATCAGATCGGGTCACAGCTCCACCACCATCCCGGGGGCGGCCAGGGCCACCTCCCCATCGAACGCACTGCGCCCCTCGGCCAGCGTCGCCTCCGGATCGTTCCACGACACGAGGTGTGTCAGCACCAGTCGCCCCGCTCCCGCCGCGGCCGCGTGCTCAGCGGCCTGGACCCCGGTCATGTGCAGGTCCTTCGGATTGGCCACGTCGCTCAGGCAGGAGGCTTCGAACAGGGCGAGGTCCGCGCCGCGGGCGAGCTCGACCAGCGCCGGGGTCGGACCGGTGTCCCCGCTGTAGACCAGCGAGGCGCCACCGGCCTCGACGCGGATCGCGAAGGCCGGGACCGGGTGCGCGACCCGAGCCAGGGTGATCGTGAAGGGTCCGATCCGCACCGGGTCCGGCGCGATGGTCCACGAACCGGTACACCCGTTCCAGCCCGTCGACGGGCTCCCCGGGGGAGGTCCGGTAGGCGTCGGCGATGCGCCGTCCGGTCCCCCGCGGCCCGTGCACGGGCAGCGGCGGTGGGGGGCCGTCAGGGTGGTACTTGCGCGCCACGTACATGCCGGTGAGGTCCAGGCAGTGGTCGGCGTGCAGGTGCGAGAGCAGCACCGCGTCGAGGGTGCGGATGTCGGTGGCAGCTGCCAGCGGCCCCAGCGACCCGGGCCCGAGGTCCAGGACGATCGAGGTGCCGTCGTGCTCCACGAGGTAGCAGGAGGCAGCCGAGGTCGGGTTCGGGAACGATCCCGCACAGCCGATGACTGTGAGTCGCACGCGCCCTCCCGCGACGTGGGGGCCTGAGTCGCCCCGACACGCGGGCAACCCTAGCGATCCCCCGCATCCCGCGCCGGAGCCCGGTGGGGAGAATGGGCGTCATGTCGCTCACACCGTCCATCGCAGGCCCGGGCGTGGGCAACCCCGACGCCCCCATCGGGATCTTCGACAGCGGAGTGGGCGGGCTCACCGTCGCACGCTCGATCATCGACCAGCTGCCCGACGAGGCGATCCTGTACGTGGGGGACACCGCGCGCGGGCCGTACGGGCCGCGCCCGATCGCCGAGGTGCGGTCCTTCGCCCTCGATGTCATGGACCACCTGGTCAACTCGGGGGTCAAGGCGCTGGTGATCGCGTGCAACTCGGCATCGGCGGCGGTCCTGCGCGACGCCCGCGAGCGCTACCCGGTACCGGTCGTGGAGGTCATCAAGCCGGCCGTGCGTCGCTCGGTCCGGGCGACGCGCGATGGCCGGATCGGGGTCATCGGAACCGTCGCGACCGTGACGAGCGGGGCCTACGAGGACGCGTTCGCGGCCGCGCCGCACCTGACGATCCGGTCGCAGGCCTGCCCCCTGTTCGTGGACTTCGTGGAGTCCGGTGTCGTCACCGGCGACGAGGTGATCGCCGTGGCCCATGACTACCTCGACCCCCTGCTCGACGAGGGGATCGACACCCTCGTGCTCGGCTGCACGCACTACCCGCTGCTGACCGGCGTGATCTCCTACGTCTGCGGCGACGACGTGACGCTGGTCTCGTCGGCGGAGGAGACCGCCAAGGACGTCTACCGGACGCTGGCCGCACACCAGCTCGGGCGCCCGGCCGACTCGCCGCCCCCGGTGCACCGGTTCCTGGCCACCGGTGACCCCCTGCCCTTCGCCCGGCTCGGTCGCCGCTTCCTCGGCCCGGAGGTCACGATGGTCGAGCAGACCCCGGAGTGGGTCACCGCCCGCTGAATGGCTTGGCGATCCCGGCCCGCGGGGTGCGACGATGGGGCACGTGAGCATCGCACCCGTGGAGGACGTGGAGGTCGCCGAGGAGGCCGACGTCGACACTCCCTGGGTGACGATCGTGTGGAACGACCCGGTGAACCTGATGTCGTACGTGACGTTCGTGTTCATGACGTACTTCGGGTACCCGCGGGCGAAGGCGGAGGCCCTGATGCTCGACGTGCACCAGGAGGGCCGCGCGCTGGTCAGCTCGGGAAGCCGGGACGCCATGGAGCGAGACGTCACCGCGATGCACAGCTACGGCCTCTGGGCCACCATGTCGCGGGACCACTGAGGAGGACCATGGGCCTGCTCGACCCGCCGGGGTTCCGGCGCAACCGCCACGGCGCGGTCTGGCTGCACCTCGGCGAGACCGACCGTCGCCTGATGGGCGACCTCCTCGCGCAGATGGCCGGCCTGCTCGAGGAGCCCGAGGCTGATGACCCCGTGGACCCCCTGGCCGAGCTGGTGGGGATCGACCCGACTGCGGCGCGCCCCGACGACCCGGCGCTGGCCCGCCTGTTCCCTGATGCCTACGAGGACCCCGACGACGCCGCCGAGTTCCGCCGCTTCACGCAGCGGGACCTGCGGACCACGAAGCTGGCGAACCTCACCACCGCCACCGAGTCCCTGGCCCGGCCGAACCCGACGCGGCTGTCCGAGGCCGAGTGCATGGCGTGGCTCGGCGCGTTGAATGACCTGCGCCTGACCCTCGGGACCCGCCTGGAGGTCGGCGACGACGCTCACGAGGAGTTCCTCGCCCTGCCCGAGGACGACCCGCGACGGGCGATGTACCTCGTCTACGACTGGCTGACCTACCACCAGGACCGCCTGGTCCAGGCCCTCCAGAAGGGCGTGCGCGGGTGATCCGGATCCCCCCTCGATCTCCCGGGCTGCCGGAGCCGGCGCTGCTCGGACGCATCCGTTCCGGCGTCATCGGCGACGACCAGGTGATGGACGGCCCGTACGGCCGTCGCCGCGTCACCTACGCCGACTACACGGCCAGCGGCCGCGCCCTGGACTTCATCGAGGACTTCATCCGCACCGAGGTGCTCCCGCGCTACGCCAACACGCACACCGAGTCCAGCGGGACGGGGCTGCAGACGACGCGGCTGCGTGAGGACGCCCGGCGGATCATCCGCGAGTGCGTCAACGGCGACGCCTCCACGGCGGTGATCTTCGCCGGCTCGGGCACGACCGGCGCGATCAACAAGCTGATCGGGATCCTCAACCTGCGCATCCCCGCCGACCTCGACGACCGCTACGGGTTCAGCGACCAGATCCCCGCCGAGCGCAATGCCCGGTGGTGTTCATCGGCCCGTTCGAGCACCACAGCAACGAGCTGCCGTGGCGGGAGTCCATCGCCGATGTCGTGGTGATCCCGGAGAGCCCGGACGGTCACATCGACGCCGAGCGCCTGGAGGCGGAGCTCATCCGGTACGCCGACCGGGCGTTGAAGATCGGCAGCTTCAGCGCCGCGTCCAACGTGACGGGCATCCTGTCGGACGCCGAGGGGATCACGCGGCTGCTGCACGCCCACGGCGCCCTGGCGTTCTGGGACTACGCGGCAGGCGGGCCCTACATCGACATCGACATGAACCCGGGCGGGGACCCAGCCACGGCCAAGGACGCAGTCTTCCTCTCGCCGCACAAGTTCATCGGCGGTCCGGGCACGCCCGGCCTGCTCATCGTGCGTCGCGAGCTGCTGACCAACCGGGTGCCCGACGTGGTGGGCGGCGGCACGGTGGCCTACGTGAGCCCCACCGAGCACACGTACCTGACCGACCCGGAGCACCGGGAGGAGGGCGGAACGCCGGCGATCATCGAGTCGATCCGCGCCGGCCTGGTGTTCGACCTCAAGCGGGCCGTCGGCACCGACGTGATCCGGGCCCACGAGGAGGACCTCGTCCACCGCGCCGTCACCGCGTGGTCGGCCAACCCGGCGATCAGCGTGCTGGGCAATGTCGAGGCCGACCGGCTGTCCATCGTGTCGTTCACGGTGCGGGGGCCGAGCGGGAGGTACCTGCACCACAACGCGATCGTCGCGATGCTCAACGACGTGTTCGGCATCCAGGCTCGCGGCGGGTGCTCGTGCGCCGGGCCGTACGGGCACCGGTTGCTGGGCATCTCGCTGGAGCGCTCGGCGGAGTTCGAGGAGCAGATCTCGGTCGGGTGCGAGGGGATCAAGCCGGGGTGGGTGCGGGTCAACTTCAACTACTTCATCTCCGAGGAGGTGTTCACCTACCTGGTGGAGGCGGTCGACCTGATCGCCCGCCACGGCTGGGCCCTGCTGGAGGACTACCGCTTCGACATCGCGACCGGGTTGTGGCGGCACCGCGCGGGCCCCGTCGAGCCCCCGCTGCGCCTGGCCGACGTGCACTACGACGAATCCGGTGAGCTCATCAGCCCGCGGCACGATGATCGCGCCGACGAGGGCGCCCTGGTCGACCACCTGGCGGCGGCCCGCGAGCTCCTGGCTGCGGCGGTCGCCCGGGCGCATGGCCCTGAGGCCCGGCTGCCCGACGAGTTGCGTCACCTGCAGTGGTTCGACCTCCCCGCGGCCAGCCTCGCCTGATCGCCGGTCGGCCGGCCTCGGTCCGCCCCCGATCTGCTCCCGTTCCGACGACCTGCTCCCGTCTGACGGGGAGCGGATCGTCAGAACGGGAGCAGATCGCCGATGGGCGGGGCGAAGCGGGGTGCGGGTCCGTGGGCCTCAGCGCGTGGTGAGCGTGAACTGCTCGGACCGTCCGGCCGGCAGGGCGCCCTTCTTCTTGGTCGTGATCCGGTACGTCCGCGAGGCCTTCGACTTGGGCCACCGGAAGGTGAACGTCACCCGACCCGCAGAGCTGGTCCGCTTCGTGGCCTTGGTCTTCCACTTGCCCTTGACGAGCATCTGCCGGCGCACCGTCACCGACTTCGTGCCCGGAGTGACCTGAACCCGGACCTTCACCTTCTTGCCCCGCTTGGGCGTCAAGGTGGACGGCTGGGCGGCGACCACCGTCGTGACCACAGGTGGTGCGATCGGCGTGGGCGCGACGAATGGCGATCCCCGATGCGAACGCGCGCATGGCAGCCCACGAGTCCGGGTCCACTCCACCGAGGTGCCAGGCTGCCACCCCGGCCACGCCGTACTCGGTGACCAGCGGCATCCGGGCTGCCACTCCGCGGGAGTCGACCCACCAGGCCTCGTGGTCGACCACGCAGGAGGTGGCCGTGCCAGCCGCGTCGACGCCGGCGTACTCCTTGGCGAAGGTGGCGACCGTCTCGCCGGACGCGTCGTCGTAGCGCAGCGTCGGTGCGACACCGGCCACTGACGTCAGGTAGGTCATCGCGGTGGCCGTCGTGAAGCTGGTGGTACCGGGCACGGCCGGTGTTGTCGGGCAGGTGCCGGTGATCGACCGTGACCCGTCGGCCCGACGCGCCGTCCAGAGCCGTCCGTAGGCAGGCAGTCCCATGCGTATCCGGGCCGCAGGGAAGGCGGTCACGGCATAGGCCAGCGTGCGCCGGATGAACGACAGCGGCGAGATCGGCCCCGGCCTGGAGACCGAGTAGTCGTAGGTCATGATCCGCAGGGAGTCGACCACCGGGGCCACCCCCGCATAGTCATAGACCCAGTACCCGCTGCTCGACGTGTAGGTCCCGTCGTACATCGGCGGGACCGCCAGGGCCAGGCGCTTGCCGGCACCGTGCAGGGCAGTGCCCAGCTCGGTGACGAACGCAACCCATGCCGGGCGGGTCGTCGCCCACGTCGAGGTGCCGTCGGAGAATGCGAACTTCTCGTAGTCCAGCTCGATGCCGTCGAACCCGTTGACCGTGACCAGCTCCACGAGCTGGTTGACGTGGGCCGCCCGCGCGGCCGGATCTGCGATCACCGCGGCCATTGCCTTCGCGGCTGACCCGTCGGCGACCGAGGGGATGACTGCGATCCCCTTGGCCCGCAGGCCGCCCAGCACGGCCGGCCACCGTGTCGGGGCCCATGGTCGTCGACAGGGTGACAGCACCTCCGGACGCCTTGGCCGTGTACCAGAACGGGGAGGCCTCACCGACGAGGTCGGCGTTGCCCACGACCCCCGCCAACGCGGTGTCGGTGGCCCAACTCGGAAGCCACCCGCTGACCAGCGGAGTGGGGGTCGGATCGACAGCAGCAGCCGGGTTCGTCGGCGCCAGCAGTCCCAGGAGCAGGGTCATCGCCAGCGCCATGACGGCCAGCGGGCGAACCCCGCGTGGACTGGCACCCACGACAGGACCGGCGTCCGGCTGCACCCCGCACCTCCCGCATCGATCCAGGCCCCCGCCGGCCCCTCACCCCGCCCTCGATGATGCCACGCGCGACCGGCGCCGGGGCAGCACATCCGGTGGAGCCGCGCCGCCTTATCCGGTGGATGAGCCATCCTTAGCGGCTGCGCACGGCCCCACGACTACTCGTCGTCGCCCCCGCCAGCCGGGAGCCCGTTGTACACCTTCAGGCAATCCGGGCACACCGGGAACTTGTTGGGGTCGCGACCAGGCACCCAGACCTTGCCGCACAGGGCGACGACGGGCGTTCCCATGACCGCGCTCTTCACGATCTGGTCCTTCTTGACGTAGTGGGCGAAGCGATCGTGATCGCCCGTGCCGTCGGCGTTCTCGGTCCGCTCCATCACGGCCGTGCCGCCAGAGAGTTCCGGTGATTCCAGGGGATCGAGGTCATCGGGCATGCCCACGATGGTACGCCGGTCACCATGCGTCACGACCAGCGCCGGTGCACGGCTCGTGAAGCCCCGGCAGGCTATCGGTGACGTAGTGTGATGCAGGTGGGGTTCGCGCGCCCGCCTGGACCCCTCGGGCTCGGACAACCCGTGCCACCCAGCTGCACGGAACGTGATGACTGGTAGTTCTGTACTAGTGGACTTTCATCCATTCGTTGGATAACATCGGCCTTCACGGTGAGTAGCGTGACGAGCACCGCAGACGAATCCGATCAAGGGCTCATACCGCCCCGGGAACGCCAGCGGCAAGCGCGTCACCACTGCCGGAACACGAGTTCCACGCCGCGGGCCACGGGCCCGGAAACGGAGTAGTAATGCCGCAGCAGCCCCTGTCCCAGGTGCCGATGGATGCCACATGGGAATGGCAGGAGGTGGGCGCCTGTCGCGGCGCTGATCAGGACCTCTTCTTCCATCCGCAGAACGAGCGGGGACTTGCGCGACTGCGTCGGGATCGTGCGGCGAAGGCGGTGTGCACGCGGTGCGAGGTGCGCGTCGAGTGCGCGGACTACGCGATCCGCGCCCGCGAGCCGTACGGCGTCTGGGGCGGGATGACCGAGGAGGAGCGCGAGCGCGTGTACGTGCGCATCGACCTCACCGACTTCCCCCGCCAGCGCGGGGAGGGCGCGACTGCCGCCGCCGATGAGATCGCCCTGGCGGTCGCCCCCGTCACCCTCGGGATCGCCTGAGCCCCGATCAGCTCCCGCCGTCGACGCCCCTCCCCCACAGGGAGTGGGCGTCGCTGCCTGTCCGGGCCCCTCACCCCAGGGTGGCGACCATCAGGGCCTTGATGGTGTGCATCCGGTTGTGCGCCTGCTCGAAGACGACGCTGGCCGCCGATCCGAAGACCTCATCGGAGACCTCGATCCCATCCATGAGCCCATAGCGCTCGGCCGCCTCCCTGCCGACCACCGTGCGCGCATCGTGGAACGCCGGCAGGCAGTGCATGAACAGGGCATCGTCACGCCCGGTGGCGGCCATGAGCGCCGCGTCCACGCGGTAGGGCCGCAGCATCTCGACCCTGGAGTCCCACACGTCCTTCGGCTCGCCCATGGACACCCAGACGTCGGTGTGCACGAACCGTGCACCCGCCACGCCCTCGGCCGGGTCCTCCGTGAGCAGGATGCGTGACCCGCTGCGAGCTGCCCGCTCACGGGCCAGTGACTGGATCTCCTCGGCGGGCCACAGCTCCCTGGGAGCCACGATGCGGACGTCCGCGCCCATGATCGCGGCCATCATGAGCATCGAGTTGCCCATGTTGTAGCGGGCGTCGCCGACGTAGGCCAGGCTCACCTCCGACCAGGGCGAGCCACCCGAGTGCTCGCGCATGGTCAGGAAGTCCGCCAGCATCTGGGTCGGGTGCCAGGTGTCGGTCAACCCGTTGTAGACCGGCACGTCGGCGGCCGCAGCCAGCTCCTCGACGATCGTGTGGTCGGATCCGCGGAACTGGATGGCGTCGTACATGCCGGCCAGGACGGCGGCGGTGTCCGCGGCCGACTCCTTGTGCCCCATCTGGGAGGCACCGGGATCCAGGAAGGTCACGTTCGCGCCCTGGTGGTAGGCCGCGACCTCGAACGCGCACCGGGTGCGGGTGGAGGTCTTCTCGAAGACCAGGGCGATCACCCGTCCGGACAGGCGCTGGCGCTCGCGCCCAGCGGCTCGGTCGGCCTTGAGGACGCCAGCCAGGTCGATCAGCGAATCGAGCTCGGCGGCGGTGAAGTCGGCCTCCTTCAGGAAGTCGCGCCCCCGAAGGTCCGTTGCAGTGTCGTCCATCCCCAGATCCTCCCACTCCCCCTGGCGACACGGCCCATGGCCCGCCACCGGTTCGATCCTGGATTCGCCCGACCCGGATCCGGGGAGGTGGATGCATGCGGGGACGATCAACCTGGTGCAGCTGGACCGAACGTGCGACCGCCCGGCACCCCTCGGGGGTTGCCGGGCGGTCGTGGTCGTTCGGTCAGGCCTTCTCGTCCTCGAGGTTCTCGCGCAGCACCTCGAGCTGGGCGTACATGGCGGCCGGCACGGCGTCGCCGAACTGCCCGAAGTACTCCTCCGTCAGGATGCACTCGGAGAGCCAGCGGTCCGGATCCACGGAGAACAGCTCGGTCAGCTGCTCCTCGCTGAGGTCCAGCCCGTCGAGGAACAGCGCGCCCGGGGCCGGCGCGATGCCGATCGGGGTCTCCACACCGGCGCCGACACCGTTGACCCGGTCGATGATCCAGGCCAGCACGCGGCTGTTCTCACCGAAGCCCGGCCAGAGGAACTTGCCGTCGGCGTCCTTGCGGAACCAGTTGACCTGGTAGATCTTGGGCAGCTTCTCCGGGCGTCGTGGCGGCCCCGACCTTGAGCCAGTGGCCCCAGTAGTCGGCCATGTTGTAGCCGCAGAACGGCAGCATCGCGAACGGGTCGCGGCGCAGCTGGCCGAGGCCACCCACGGCCGCCGCGGTCATCTCGGAGGAGACGGTCGCCCCGATGAACACGCCGTGCTCCCAGTCACGGGCCTCGTTGACCAGCGGGACGTTCGTGGCGCGGCGACCACCGAAGAGGATGGCGTCGATGGCCACACCGGCAGGGTCCTCCCAGTTGTCGGCGATGATCGGGCACTGCGCAGCAGGCGTCGTGAACCGGCTGTTCGGGTGGCTGGAGGGCTCGTTGGACGCAGGCGTCCAGTCGTGGCCCTTCCAGTCGATCAGGTGCGCGGGCGCCTCGTCGGTCATGCCCTCCCACCACACGTCGCCGTCGTCGGTCAGCGCGACGTTGGTGAAGATGGAGTTGCCCCACATGGTGCGCATCGCGTTGGCGTTGGTCTTCATCGACGTACCCGGGGCGACCCCGAAGAACCCTGCCTCGGGGTTGATCGCGTGCAGGCGGCCGTCCTCGCCGTAGCGCATCCAGCAGATGTCGTCGCCGACGGTCTCGACCTTCCAGCCCGGCACGCTCGGCTCGAGCATGGCGAGGTTCGTCTTGCCGCAGGCGCTCGGGAACGCCGCGGCGAGGTGGTTGACGTCCCCGGTCGGGCCGGTGAGCTTCAGGATCAGCATGTGCTCGGCGAGCCAACCCTCGTCGCGGGCCATCGCCGAGGCGATCCGCAGCGCGAAGCACTTCTTGCCCAGCAGCGCGTTGCCGCCGTAGCCGGAGCCGAAGGACCAGATCTCGCGGGTCTCGGGGAAGTGCACGATGTACTTGATCTCGTTGCACGGCCAGGCCAGGTCGGGGCGGGTGTTGCCGTCCCGGTCCGCCAGCGGGTAGCCGACGGAGTGCACGGCCGGCACGAAGTCGCCGTCCGGGCCGATGAGGTCGAGGGCCGCCTGGCCCATGCGGGTCATGATCCGCATGTTGACCACGACGTACGGGGAGTCGGTGATCTCCACGCCCAGCTCGGAGATCGGCGATCCCAGCGGGCCCATCGAGAAGGGGATGACGTACATGGTGCGTCCGCGCATCGAGCCCTCGAACAGGCCCTTGAGCGTGGTGCGCATCTCGACCGGGTCGTGCCAGTTGTTGGTCGGGCCGGCGTCCTGCTCGTCCAGCGAGCAGATGTAGGTGCGGTCCTCGACCCGGGCCACGTCGGAGGGGTCCGAGCGGAACAGGAACGAGTTGGGGCGAAGCTCCGGGTTCAGCCGGGTTGCCATGCCGTCGTCGACCATCAGCTGGGTGAGCCGGTCCCACTCCTCCTGGGAGCCGTCGGCCCACTCGATGCGGTCGGGCTGGGTGAGGGTGGCGACCTGCTCGACCCACTCCAGCAGCTTCTTGTTCTCGGTGGGCGGGTTCTCGAGTCCGGGGACAGTCATGGGATGAGCACTCCATCTGATCCTGGCGCGCCCCGAGCGGGCGCACAGGACATAGCCTGCCGCATCGGCATTCCCGGCCAACAGGAGGAGGTACCCAAACGCCCCGCCGATGGTCCCGACGGTCCCGGGTCCAACGGCAGGGCGGCACCCGACGCCGGGCGCCCCGCTCAGCCGTCGCGGTGGCTGCTCGCGACCACCCCAGGGCCGCCTCGACGGCCGCACCGATCGTCATCAGGGCGTCCTCGCCGTGCTCAGGACCGACGATGCTCAGCCCCACGGGCAGGCCGTCGACCAGCCCGAGGGGCAGCGTCAGGATCGGCCAGCCGGCGATCGCAGGGGCGGAGGTGACCAGGCCGCCGGTGGACGAGTCACCGCCGGCCAACTCGCTGCGCCAGGCGGGACCGTAGGCCGGGAAGATCAGGGCGTCGACACCGTGGGCGAAGGCCGGGATGAGCACGGAGTCGACGGCCCATGCGACGTTGCGAGCCCGGGCCGGGGCGTACTCGGGTGCTGCCCGACCGCCGCTGACCACTGCGGCCTCCAGGTACTCCTGGCCGAAGTGGGCCAGCTCATCGTCGGCGTGGGCCGCGTTGAACGCCACCACCTCCGCGATCGAGGTCGGCCCGGTCCCCGGGCGGGCGGCGAGGTAGGCCTCGAGGTCGTCGGCCATCTCGTGGACCAGCACCGTCACCTCGTCGCGGGGCTCTGGTCGTCGGCGCCAGCGGCCTCC
>CAWEVG010000036.1:0-56347 GCA_963812395.1 uncultured Actinomycetes bacterium | reverse complement strand
GCGTCCCCATGATGCGTTCGCGAAGCAGCGCCTGCTCTGCCGGATTGCTGGTCAGCGTGAGCGCGATCCGGTCGGCCTCGCGCGCCTCATCATCACGGTCCAACCGGCGCAGCAGCTCAGCTCGGGTTGCGTGCCACTGGGCGTATGACCCCAGTCGGCCGCCGACGGCGTCGACCTCCAGCAGCGCCCGCTCTGGGCCGAACACCTCCGCGCTGGCGATCGCCCGGTTCAGCGCCGTGACCGGAGAGGGGTCCAGGTGCAGCAGCATGTCGTAGAGGATCACGATCTGCAGCCAGTCGGTCGCCTCCCAGGTGGAAGCCTCGCAGTGCACAGCTGCGATGGCCGCCTGGAGCTGGAACCGGCCCGGGATCCCGCCGCCCAGTGCCGCTGCCCGTTCGATGAGGCCCACCGCGCGAGTGATGTCCGGGGTGCGGTAGAGCGACCTGTCCTGCTCGGACAGGCGAACCAATCGGCCGCCGGAGGTCCGCGCCTCACGCCGGGCGTCCTGCAGGGTCATCAGCGCCAGCAGGCCCAGAGCCTCGGGCTCGCGCGGGAATGCGGCGGCGACGAGCGTGGCAAGCCAGATGGCATCAGCGGCCAGTGCCCGATCGTCCATCGCCGGACCCGTGGAGGTCAGGTAGCCCTCGTTGTACATCAGCGCGCACACGGAGAGGACGTCGCCGAGCCGCGCGGGCAGGTCCCGACCCTCCGGCACCCGCAGGCTGATTCCGGCGCTCACGATCTTGCGCTTGGCCCGGCTTATCCGCTGGCCGATGGTGGGGGCGGGGGTGAGGAAGGCCCGGGCGATCTGCTCAGTGGTCAGGCCGACCACGGCCCGCAGTGTCAACGGCAGCCGCGACTCCACGGGCAGCGCCGGGTGGCACGCCGCGAAGAGCATGGGGATCCGCTCGTCGACGGGGGCCGCGGGTCGGTGGGGTCCCGCGGCGGGAGGGGGCGACTCCGTGGGCTGGCGTGATCCGGGAGGTGGTTGAGGCCAGGGGGGTTCGTCGGGTGGGTCCACCTGCCCGGACGCCCAGGTCGGGTCGGCCCCCAGTCGATCGAGGAGCCTCTGTGTGCGTTGCCGCGTTCGCAGCCGGTCGATCGCGTTGCGGTGGGCCGCCGTGGCCAGCCACCCCGTCGGGTTGCGCGGCACGCCGGTCACCGGCCACGTGACCCAGGCGTCGGCCACCGCCTCGGCCACCGCGTCCTCCGCGGTGTCGAAGTCGACCACGCGGGCCAGCCGGGCGACCAGCCGGCCCGCGTCGGAGCGGATGACCCGCTCGAGGTCGGGCTGCGCGTCCACCTCGGCCTAGGCCATGTGCCCGGAGTGGTCGACGAGGGGGCGGATCTCCACGGCGACGCCGGGCAGCTTCAGGGACGGCCAGGTCCTGGCCAGGGCGATCGCGGCATCGAGGTCGGGCACGTCGATGACACTGAACCCTCCGATGACCTCCTTCGCCTCGCTGAAGGGGCCGTCGACGACGACCGACCCTGCCTCGCCGCGCACGGTGGTGGCCGTGTCCACGGCCTGCAGCTCGGCGCCCATGTCGGTGATCACCGCGGCGTTGCGCTCGAACCATCCGAAGATCTCGCCGTACACGGCCTCGGCGTCCGCCGGGTCGAGGGTGGCATCGTCCTCGGGGCGCGAGGTGTACATCAGGACGTACTTCATGGGGGTTCCTCTCACAGGGGCGGCGGGGGTGCCGCTACCAGTGTGTCGTGCGAGGTGGCCCCATTTCGACAGGTGAGCCGCACAGGCCGGTCGTGCATCCACAGGCCACGGTGCCGGGTGACCGTGGGGAGGGTGCTTGATGCTGCGCTAGGTGTGCGACTGATGCCGGGTGGTGACGGCCTGGGCTCGGCTCTTCTTCAGCGGCGCCGGGCATGCGTGGCAGATGTGGGCCGACCAAGGTGGCCTGGCCGGGGAGGACTACCTGCGCGGGTGCGCCACGACCGGGGCCGCGTCCTGGGGGTGACGTGGTGTGGGGATGCTTGCGACCCCCTCGGCGCCGGCGGGCTCCCAGGTGGAGCCGTTCCAGCGCTGGCCGTCGACAACCTGACTGACCGCGTACTTCTCGCGCGGGCTTGGCCTGGCATTGACGGACGGAACCTGCCGTGCGTTCTGTGTCATGTCCAACACACTACCCCCGCAACAGATAAGGCGAGGGTAACCTAAGTGTTAGGGTTCTGTCAGTTCGCTGATGCGGGGCCGTCATGGGTAGCCCGCCCACGGTGGGCACACAGAGTAGCCAGACCCGTGGGCACGGAGAGTGCCCATCCCCACCGGTCCGGCTGGAAGGGAGGCCAGCCTCACTCCCCCATACCGTAGGGGGTGCGCGGCCGGCGAGGTGTAGAAGGCCGACGCCATCGGGGATTCCGAGGTTCGGTTATCCACCGCGGTGCACAATCTGTGGACAGCCGGTAACCGCTCTCAGTCACCCTCCGTCAACCGCGCGCCCCGGGCGGTGCCATCGTCGAGCATCGGCATACGCGCTGGCGAGACCGAGCGCTACACCGCCGCGAGCCGAACGCTCACGCATGGATCGCATCGACCGCGACTTCAGGTGGGCCGCCCCACCGAGGGCTCGGAAGCCTCAGCGCTGCCCGCAGGGATGGGGGCGACGCCCCGCGCCAACCGGGGCGCTCGTATCGCCCGGACCCGTCAGGCGGGGCGAGCCTCGCGGCTGGCTGCCATGCGTCGTGTGAGTTCGTCGCGGCTCATGTTGCCCGGCGTTCCCAGGAAGGCTGCATCGACCGCCTCGTCGAGCGGCAGCGCGTTGAAGCGCTGGAACCTCTCGGAGAGGCGCTCGGCCGTCTCTGCCCAACGCGATGTCGCGACCACGGTGGCCGAGTGGTCGTCGTCCCGCTTCCAGCCGATTCCCATGACCCGTCTCCTTCTCCGTCGCCGGTATCAGGCAAGGTACGCCTTGCCTGAGATCCGGGGGAGGGGAATCGGCTGGATTCACCCGATTGCCACGGGCGGCTGGAGGGCTCCTTGGAGTTCGGTTCAGAGGGAGTCGACCACGACGTCCAGCGTGCGCGGCTTGAGGCCTCGCCCACCAGGAGGTCCGGCCACGGGCTCGACACGGAACCCCACCGCGCGGAGAGCATCCACCAACTCGTCCACGCTCTCCGGGGTGGCCCCGGACTCGGCCAGCGACCGAAGCAGGCGGCCCTTGGTCGCCTTGTTGAAGTGGCTGGCCACGGTTCGCCTGTCGTCCTGCTCGTGGATCACCCGGATCACTGCGGTGCGCTCCGGTGGTCCGGTCCAGCTCGACGCATACGTGCCGGAGCGCAGGTCGACGACCAGACCGTCCGCAGCGGGCCTGGCGAGCGCCTTGCGCAGCGGCTCCCTCCAGAACGCGGCAAGGCGACCGGGACCCGGCAGGGTCACTGCGCCGGACAACCGATAGGCGGGGATCGGATCGGTCAGGCGCACCGCCCCCCACAGTCCCGACCACACAAGCGTCCACTCGGCCAGCCTGGCCCGGGTCGGTTCATCCGCGCCCTCGACGTCCAGTGCAGTGAAGAGAACGCCTGTGTAGACCTGCCAGGCCGGAGCCGTCGGGGCCCTGCGCAGGCCCTTGTTCCGCTGGACCTCGCTGGTCTGCCCCGCGCTGAGTCCCAGGACCTCGAGCGCGTCGGCGGGCGTGGAGCGGCACAGGCTCACCAGTGAGCTGAGCACCGTGCGGCGCGCTGGCTTCAGGGCGGGTAGGGACAGCGCCGCGAGGTCGAGCGCCGGCCCCTCGACGGGCGCGCTCTTGCCCTCACTGGGAGGCAGGAGGACGAGCACGAGCCCATCCTGTCAGGCCGGCCGAGAGACGAATGCGGCGCTGACCGCAGCAGATCCCGGGACGGTCGCGTTCTGTCGCGGGCCGGTGCGTCAGCGGAACGACAGGTGGACGTGGTCGTAGTGGTTGGCCGTGGCCGACCCGCGGTCGGACATCCCGCGCCAGCCGTCACCGGCGCGCTGGGTGGTCCAGATCTTCTGTGCGTGGATGACCTCGGTGATGCCCAGGGCCGACGCGTTGGCCCGCGCCCAGTTGGCGATCTCCCATCCAGCGGCGCCACTGACCATGACGTCCAGGCGCGCCCGGACGAGTGGTTGGCCGAACCGGCGCGGTAGCCGCCGTACGCGGTCACCTGGGGGAACCGGGCGCAGATCGCGCGGTGGGCGGCGATCGCGTTGGCCCCGAGGCCACCCTCGACGCCGGACCCGCTGGCGCACGGAGCAGTCGACAGCCCGCCGGAAGCGGAGGCCTCCGGCTTGGACTTGGACAGGAACTCCGCCTTGACCCAGCGCGGCTTGTCCTTGTAGATGATCTGGCGGAAGCCGTCCTCGGTCACGTCGGTGATCTTGACCTTGTCCGCCGCGTCGAGGACCGTGACGACATCGGCGTCGGCGTCGGGCGTCTTGCGGACCTTGAGGGCCACCTCGGTGTAGCGGGAGCCCACGACCTCGGGCTCGGGCTCAGCCGCCGGTGCTGCCTCGGCCAGCGGATCGGCAGGGGCGTCGGCCAGAGGATCGGCAGGGGCGTCGGCCGTCTCGGGAGACCCGTCGGTTGTCGGCACCGGGCCACGCGTGGCCGACCGCGAGGAGCGCACGATCCGCGTCGGCAGCCTTGCGGTCGCTCAGCGCGACGGGGTCGGCGCTGAACTCTGCGGGCTGGGTCGCGGAAGCGCCGTACACGCCCAGGGCGATCGGGGCGCTCGGCGGGCTCACGGGTGCGGCCACGGCTGCACCGGCGGCGGTGAGCAGGGCCAGCGACATCGCGGCGGTGAGGACTCCAGCACGGCGTGCCGGGGCTGGTGTTCCGTTGGTTCGTTCGACTATCGGGGCAGTCGGTTGAGTCGTGGCGACCCATGGCTGCAGCCTTCCTGTGGACGACGGCGGAGCCCGGGCAAGCCCGCGAGGGGCGTTGACAGGCCGCGATGGGGGCCTCTTCGGCGGCTGGAGGGCCGTCCGGATCCGGGCGTTCTCTGTGGTCCTGCCCGCCGCGGGGCGCCACGAAACTGTGACGCTCGTCTCACGGCGGCCCTGGGCAGTGGGCGAGGCGGACGCTGAGAGCGCCAGATGTGCGCGTCGGAGCGGGTCAGTCCTCGGGCTGCTCGGACTGCCTCGGGCTCGGGCTCGAGCTGCTCGGCGTGGTGGTCCCTCGGGATCCTCAACGGCAACCGTGAGCGGGTCCTCGACCTCGACCGGCTCGATGGCGACCTGGTCGCGACCTGCCCGCTTGGCCCGGTACAGGGCATGGTCGGCCCGGGACAGGGCGTCGTCGGTGTCGGTGGTCGAGGCGGCCAGCACCGCACCGAGGGACACGGTCACCTTCACCTTGCCGATGTCGGTCTTGACCGGTCCGCTGGCCGCCTTCTGCACGTTGGTGGCCACCGAGAGCAGGGTCTCCTCGTCGGGACACTGGTCGAGCACGATCACGAACTCGTCGCCACCGATGCGGCCGACGATGTCCTTGTGACGGACGGCGCCCTTGAGCCGGTCGGCGACCGCGGCGATCACGACATCGCCGATCCGGTGCCCGAGCTGGTCGTTGATCTGCTTGAGGTTGTCGATGTCGCACCACAGGACGCCGATGTGGTCGGCCGGGGCCGGGGTCAGGCCGAGCCGTGCCTCCAGGCGGGTCAGCAGGCTGGCGCGGTTGGCCAGGCCGGTCTGGATGTCGTGGGTGGCCCGGAACGTCAGGTCCGCCTGCATCCGGCGGGTCTCGGTACGGTCGGCGAACTGGTGGACGAACAGTTGGGGGTTGCCGGTCTCGTCGCGCAGGATCCCGACCGCGTGGTCGACCCAGACCTCGCCCAGGGGGCTCAGGAGGCGATGCTCGAGGCGGACGGTCTCGAGCTCCCCGAGCTGCAGCTCCGTGCGCAGGTCCTCGACCTGCTCGCGCTCGTCGTCGGGGATGAACTCGCGGAAGCGGTGGCCGATCAGGCGATCGGCGTGGGTGCCCAGCAGCTCGCAGAGGGCGGGGTTCGCCTGGACGATCCGGTCATGGGCGTCCGTGACGGCCATGCCCTCCGGCGCGCCGTGCATCGCCATCCGGAACTGCTCCTCGCTGCGTGCCAGCTCCCGCTTGGCGCGCAGCTCCTCGGTGACGTCGCGCAGGCCGAAGGCCATCCCGGTGACCAGGCCACCCTCGACGGTGAGGGCCCGCGCCGTGACCGACATGAACCGGTAGGCGCCCGTGGTGGAGCGGAACCGAACGACCTCGTCGTGGATCTCCTCGCCGTGGCGGATGCCCGCCAGCGACGCGGAGAACCGCTCGAGGTCGGGCTTGGCGACGAACGCCGTGATGGCCCGGCCGGCGAGCAGGCCCGTCTCCCAGCCGAGCAGGGTGGTGACCGAGGGGGAGACCCAGGTGATCAGCGCCCTGCGGATCGGTCTGGGCGACGACGTCGGTCGAGTTCTCGCTGAGGACCTGGAAGTGCCGGGCGGAGGCGTGCAGCGTCTGCAGGTTCTCGACCTCGGCGGTGACGTCGGTGAACTGTGCCAGGAACTGCATGGGCAGTCCCGCGCGCCCCGGCGTGGGGGTGACGGTCAGGTCGACCCAGATCTGGGCGCCGTCCGCGGCCAGGCAGCGCTGGCGCTGCGTGAACGACTCGGCCGCGTCGCGGTTCAGGTCGGCCAGCGCCTTGGCCACGTTCGACCAGTCGTCCGGGTGCGTGATGTCGAAGAGACCGGAGCTGGCGAGGTCGCCGGCGGTGTGGCCGAGCATGGTGCACAGCTTCGGGTTGACGACGAGGAACCGACCGTCCGGGGAGGTGACGGCCATGCCGATGGCGGCGAGCTCGAACAGCTCGGCCTCGCCTCGCTGTGACGGCCGTGTGGCGCCGTCCTCGGATACGCAACCTCACGCGCCAAGAGTACGAGGCAATGCGGACATATCAGAAGGTCAGACGGATGGGCCGAACGGGTGGTTTGTGCCAGTGTGAATTGCTGATCGCTGCGTCGAGCCAAACGTCCGCCCGGGCGCAACCTGCATATCCGGCTCGCGGCACCATTCGCCACGTCAGGGCCCCGAAGCATGATCGCGAGTGGATGAGGGCTCCGATCACGCAGGTCGTACCGGCCCCCCGGGGCGCATGGGTACGGCGGGGGCGCGTCAGCGCCGGCGGCCGCTCAAGAGGCCGCGGACCTCGGCGAGCTCCTCGTGCAGGGGCACGGCTCGCAGCCACGACGCCAGTCCGGCGGCCGGCAGCGCCCGCGACCACAGGTAGCCCTGGCCCATCTTGGCGCCGAGGGACTGCAGGATCTCGAGCTGCTCGGCGGTCTCCACGCCCTCGGCGATCACGCCCGAGGGCCAGGGAGTCGGCCATGTTGATGATGGCGTCGACGATCGACAGGTCGGACGAGTCCCGGCCCAACCCGTCGACGAAGGAGCGGTCGACCTTCAGCGCGGTGACGGGCAGCTTCTTGAGCCGCGCCAGCGACGAGTAGCCGGTGCCGAAGTCGTCGATGATCAGGTGCACGCCCAGCTGGCGCAGGGCGTCCAGCGTCGAGGTGGAGGCGTCCACGGAACTCATGACCGCGGTCTCGGTGATCTCCAGGTGCAGGTTCCCCGGGGGAACGCCGGTCTCCGCCAGCGCTCGGGACACCTTGTGGATCAGGTCGGGATCCGTGAGCTGCCGCGGTGACAGGTTGACGGCCATCCAGAGGTCGTGTGCCTCGGGCATCTCGCGGCGCCATTGCTGCAGCTGGCCGAGCGCGGTCTCGAGCATCCAGGCGCCGAGCGGCAGGATCAGCCCGGTGTCCTCGGCCAGCGGGATGAACTGGTCGGGCGCGATGAGCCCGCGCTCCGGGTGCTGCCAGCGGACCAGGGCCTCCATGCCGACGGCCTCGCCGGTCGTGAGGTCCACGACCGGCTGGTAGTGCGCGCGCAACTCGTCGCGTTCCAGGGCTCGACGCAGGCCGAGCTGGTCGTCCAGGCGGGCTGTGGCCTGATCGTGCATCGTCTGGTGGAAGTGCGCTGCCTGGTCACGTCCCGCGCTCTTGGCGCGGAACATGGCCGAGTCGGCCTCGCGGATCAACGACTGTGCGCTCGCGCCAGGGGTGGCAGGAGCGACCCCGATGCTCGCGGTGAGGGTGACCTCGTGCGTGGCGATCGTGAACGGCGCTGCGATGGTCCGCCGGATGGTCTCGACGAGCGATTCGAGCTCACGATCACGGATCGCCTCGCAGACGATGGCGAACTCGTCGCCGCTGAATCGGGACAGGGTGTCGCCCGGCCGGACCACCTGCGTGAGCCTCTCGGCCACGTCGATGAGCAGGGAATCGCCGATGCCGTGACCGAGTCCGTCGTTGACCGTCTTGAACGAGTCGAGGTCGAGGAGCAGCACGACCAGGCGCTCCCCGCGGCGCCTCGGCCGGGCGAGCCCAGCCTCGATCCGATTGGCCAGGAGGGTCTGGTTGGGCAGGCCGGTGAGCTGGTCGTGCAGGGCCTGATGCTCGCGGTCCTGGGCGAGGCGCTCGCGCTCCTGGGACATCTGGGCCGTGCGCTGGACTGCGAGCAGCGGGGGCAGCAGCAATGGCAGGAGCACCCAGGCGTCGCGGGTGGATCGCGACGACGGCGACCAGCGGCGACAGCGCCAGGACGGCCCCGGTCGACACCGTGTAGAACCAGAAGTCCTCAGTGAAGGACTCCCACCAGGTCTGGTCCTCGGCAAGGCCCGCGACCTGCGCCAGGTTGACGAGGTGGTACACCACCCAGGACAGGACGACCAGTCCCAGGTCGCCGGCATGCGACGTCGTCGGCGATGGTCTCCGGCCATGTGCCGCGGCTCAGGACCGCCGATGCAGCGACGACGGACAGGGTGTAGTTCCCCACGTTGAAGAACAGCTTCCATGGCTCCTTGCGCGCCAGGACCTCGCTGAGGAGGACCGACACGGCCATCAGGGTCACGGCCGGTACCCACCCCCACAGGTACAGGGCGGCGAACACGAAGGCCGGCGCGATGGAGATCGGGTCGCCCTCGAAGCGGCTCATCATGATGGGTCGCAACTCGACGATGACCACGAGGATGGCCATCGTCACCAGGGCGGCAGAGGCGGCCCGGTGCGAGGTTCGCCAACGTCGACGGCATCTGTGCCACGGCCAGGAGGGCAACCGTGCATCCGACGACCGTGCTCACCAACCACGTGGTCAGGAAGAGCGCAGGATGCCGCGCGCGAGACAGGCCCGCCTGCATCCCGGTCATCCGGCTCTCCTCTCAGAGAGTGATCACTCCATGGCGCACGGTAATGGATCATTATCCTTTGCACAACATCTCGGGCATATCATCACGCATTCGGGCGCAGCCACGCGAAACGCCACGGCAATTCCGCAGACGACATCGCAGGTCACGAGGCTGTCGCGCCCCGGAGATCGGGCCATTCCGCGACAATTCGCAGGACTGTGATTCTGCACACACGTGAGGGGATCAGGCCTCGGCGAGCCCCTCGACGGCGATTCGGTTCCCGCCCGAGCGCTTGGCGCGGTAGAGCGCCTCGTCTGCGCGTCGCAGAGCCTCGTCGGTCTCCGCGGTGGCCTCGGCCAGGACGGCTCCGACCGAGATGCTGACGTCGATGGCACCCACCGACGTCTCGACCGGGTGGCTCGCGGCGGTCTGCACGTTGCGGGCGACAAGAGCGAGCTCCTGGGTCGAGCTGCAGTGGTCGAGCACGATGAAGAACTCGTCGCCCCCGTAACGGGCGACCTCATCCTGGCGACGGACCGCCCGCTCGAGCCGGTTGGCCACCGCGGAGATCACTGCGTCGCCGACGAGATGGCCGTAGCGGTCGTTGATGGGCTTGAGGTTGTCGATGTCGCAGAACAGCACCCCCACGGTGCTGGCGGACTCCGGTGGCATGCCCAGGCGCTGGGCCAGGCGGGTCTTGAGGGACTCCTTGTTGGCCAGGCCGGTCTGCAGGTCGTGGCTGGCTCGGTAGGTCAGGTCGGCCTCCAGTCGGCGGGCGGCCGTCCGGTCGGCGAACTGGTGCACGAACAGCGCCGGGTTGCCCAGATCGTCGCGCATGATGCCCACCGAGTGGTCGACCCACACCTCGCTGGTGTTGCTGGTCAGACGGTGCTGGCACCGCTCGATCGCGATGTTCCCCCAGAGCAGGCGCTCGCGCCACTGGTCGACCTGCTCGCGCTCCTCCTCAGGGATGTACTCCCGGAACCGGTGACCGATGAGCGCCTGGGACGAGGTCCCGAGGAGTTCGCACAGGGCGGGGTTCACCTGCACGATCCGGTCCTGGGAGTCGGTGACCGCCATGCCCTCGGGGGCGCCGAGCATGGCCATCCGGAACTGCTCCTCGCTGCGCGCCAGCTCGCGCTTGGCCCGCAGCTCCTCGGTCACGTCGCGCATCGCGATGGCGGTGCGACGCCCGGTCCCGACATCAGCGACAGGGCGGGCCGTGACCGACATGTAGCGATAGGCCCCCGAGCGAGAGCGGAACCGCACCGTGCGCGTGGTGGGCTCCTGGCCGGGATCGGCTCCAGCCAGCGCGTCGGCGAAGCCGTTCAGGTCCTCGTGGGCGATCAGCGTCGTGATCTCGCGGCCGATGATCTCCTTCGAGTCCGACTCGGGGCCCAGGACGGCGCGGACCGAGGGCGAGGCCCAGGTGATCCGGCCGGTGTCGTCGATCAGGGTGACGACGTCCAGCACGTTCTCGCTCATGACCTCCAGGGAGACCTGCGCCTGGACCGAGGTGCTGATGTCGACAGCCTGGGCGAGGACGGCGGGCCCTCGCCCAGCTTCCGCCTCGAGGAGGCTCAGCGACACGTGCAGCCAGCTGCCGGGGGTCGGCCCCTGGACCCGCGCCATGGACACGGCTTGGTCGCCCAGGGCTTTGAGTGCCTCGGTCATGCGGTCCCGGTCAGCGTCCTGCACCAACTCGGCCACCGGCCTGCCCAGGAGTTCGTCCTCCGGCGTCTGGACCAGCTCGAGCATGGCGTGGTTGACCCACAGGAGGGTCCCGTCCAGACCGATGACCGCCGTGCCCACGGCTGCGGCGGCATGTGCGCGCGGCACCCACTCGGGGACGCCGGCCCCCTCCAGCAGTGGGCTTGGGAGACTCGCCTGCGGGGTTGCTGCCACGGGGTCACTCTAGGACGAGGGGCCGACAAGCGAGCGGCGCGGCACGGGCGTGGTGGGTGCCAACGTTGACCGGTCGGCGTCGCGCGGCCATGCTGGGCGCGATCGCCCCTGAGGGGCCCGGGGAGGAGCCCGCATGCCCACGTCGCATCGTCCCTGCCGGATGCCTGCCATGACGTACGTCGGCGACGGGGGCACGGCGCAGAACGGGATGCGGATCGACCTGAACGCCGACCTGGGGGAGGGCATCGGTGACGACGAGGCCCTGCTGGACATCGTCACCTCGGCCAACATCGCCACCGGAGCGCATGCAGGTGGGGGAGCAGTGCTGCGTCGCGCGGTTGCCGCGGCGGCACGGCGGGGGGTCGCGATCGGCGCCCACCCCTCGTACCGGGACCGCGCCGGCTTCGGTCGCGCCTCGCACCTCGCCGTGCTGCACAGGGACGTCGCGGCGCGCTCGCACCTGGTCGGTGACCTGGTCGCGCAGATCCTCGTGGTGGCCCGGGAGGCCGAGCGGCACGGCGTCACGCTGGCCCACGTCAAGGCGCACGGCTCGCTCTACAACGAGGCGGTCCGCGACCCCGTGGCCGCGCAGGTCGTGGCCGACGCGGTCCTCGGTGCCGAGCACTCACTCGGGCTACCGCGTGGCGCTGATGACCCAGCCGGGCGGGGAGCTGGCCGCGCTCGCCTCCGGCCAGGGCCTGACCGTGCTCTTCGAGGGGTTCGCCGACCGCGCGTACCTGAGCACCGGCCAGCTCGTCGGCCGCAGCGAGCCCGGGGCCGTCCTCGGTGACATCGAGTCGATGGTCGCCCAGGCGCTGGACCTCGCCGCAGGTCACGTCACCCCGATCGATGGGCCACGGATCGCCGTGGCGGTTGACTCGCTGTGCGTCCACGGCGACACCCCGGGCGCAGTGGCGGCAGCACGGGCGATCCGCGAGGCACTCGAGGCGCAGGGCTGGCAGGTGGTGGCGCCACGGGAGGCGGCCCGGGCCCACGCGCGGTGACCGAGGCTCGCTCGGCAGCCGAGGGTCGGATCGGCCAGGGAGCGGGACAGCCGCGGCCGCGCGCACCGGGGGACCGTCGGCGACCCGGTGGCGATCCGTGCGTTCGGGGACCGCGCGCTGCTCGTCGAGCCGGTGATGCGGCGCCCGTGGCGACCCCAGTGGGTGCTGCGCGTGGCGGCGCGAGCGCGTCGGCGGTGGCCCCAGGCGACGGTCGTGCCGGGCCTGGCCAGCGTGCTGGTGGCCTTCGAGCGCCCGTCGGAGCGACCGGACCCCCGCGAGGCCCACGACGCCCTGTCGCGCGACGGCGGACCGGAGGGCGGGACACCGCCCACCCGCGTGGAGGGCGCTCTCGACGCGCGGCGGAACTCGGGCACGTCGAGCCCGCCCCCGAGGCCGCCCGGCTCCACACGCTTCCCACCCGCTACGACGGCCCCGACCTGGCGGACGTGGCAGCGATGCTCCACCTCCCGGCCGCCGAGGTCGTGCGTCGGCACCGGGCCGCGATCTGGACGGTCGCGGCCATCGGCTTCTCGCCGGGGTTCGGCTACCTGACCACCACGGACCGGATCTTCGCCGAGGTCGGACGCCGCCCGGACCCACGCCCGAAGGTCCCCCGGGGATCGGTCGCCCTGGCCGCCCAGATGTGCGCCGTCTACCCGTCGGCGACCCCGGGCGGGTGGCAGCTCATCGGGTCCACCAGCGCCGAGCTGTTCGACGTCGCCGCCGAGCACCCCGCCCTGCTGCGGGTCGGCGACCGCGTCGACGTTCGTCGAGGTGCCCTGATGGCTGGCCTGCGCGTGGTGGGGCTGTCGGGGGCGGCCCTGTTCCAGGACGCCGGACGCCATCACATCGACAGCGGCGTGCCGGTCTCGGGAGCCTTCGACCGGGACGCACATGCCGCTGCGACGGCACTGGTGGGTGGGTCCATCGAGCAGGCCACCCTCGAGGTCGTGGGGATGATCGAGGTGCGTGCCGGACCAGCCCGTCACCTGCGCGGTGACCGGGCGAGCGACGGTGACGGTCGGGGGCCGGCCGGCCGCGTCCTGGACGGCCCTCGACGTGCCCGCAGGGGCACGCGTGTCGGTCCAGGCCGAGGGCCGCGCCTACCTCGCGGTGGCTGGGGGGTTCCAGCCCGCCGCAGTGCTCGGGTCCCGATCCACCTGCCTGCTCGGGCCGATCGGACCGGCCCCCGTGGGGATCGGCGACCTGCTGCCCCTGGCCGAGGCCTGCACGTCCGGGACCGCCGGGGACTTCGTCCGGGCTCCGGACCGGCGCACTGGGGTGCGCGTGATCCCCGGGCCCGCACCTGCGTATCGGCTCCTGCGACGTACGCGTGCTGGAGTCCTCGCGGATCGGGGTGCGGCTCACGGCGGGCAGGGTGGAGGGCGAGCGTGCCCGGGCCCGATCCGACCTGCCCTCGCTCGGGGTCCTGCCCGGGGCCGTGCAGGTCCTGCCGTCCGGGGACTGGATGCTGCTCGGCCCGGACGCCGGCACGATGGGGGGCTACCCGATCGCAGGCGTCGTCGCCACGGTCGATCTCGGCGCCTGGGCGCACGTGCGTGTCGGCGACGCTGTGCACCTGGAGGTCATCGACGCCGGGGACGCTCCGGACCCCGCCGCGCCGGCCGTCGTCCGGGTTCAGGGGCTGGGTGGGTAGTCGCCACCCAGGTCAGCGCGGGATCGATCCCCGACACCTCAGGCAGTGAGCATCGCCCGGATGACCGTCGCGACCTGGTCGTTCGGGATCTCGTCGAGGTCCAGTGCCTCCAGCCAGCGGGATTCCAGGATGTGCAGGCCCCAGGTGAGCGACGCGATGCATGCCGACAGCACGCGCGGGTCGACCGATGAGGACAGATCCTCGTCCGCGCGACGACGTGCGATGACCTCGGCGATGGTGTTGATCGGGAGCCGGGCGTTGGGCGTGCCGAGTCTCCCCTGGAGGGCCCGATCGGTCAGCACGCGCATCGCGCCCGTGGCCGCGCGCGTCCGCTCCAGGAGCGTCTCCAGGTTGTCGAAGAGCAGGTCGTAGTCCTCAGGTATCGCCGTGCCGACGGACTCCTCGACACGAGCGATCGCCAGTTCCACGAGTTGGTCCTTGGACGTGGCGTACCGGTAGAGGTCCGAGTGGGCGACGCCGGCCTCGGCAGCGATCTGCCGGATGCTGATCTCCTGCCCCGGGTTGGCCACGAGCAGGCGGACCGTGGCCGCGACCAGGTCCTCGAGGCGCGCGCTGGGCTGGTCGCCGGCCGCTCGTTGGCGGGCCTGGAAGTCGCGGTGCCAGGCGAGGATCTCCTCACGGGTCCACAGCCGGCTGCGGCCACCCCCCGGGGCTGGGCGGCCGGAGGGGAAGTCGATGTAGCGGCTGCGGTAGGTCGAGACGCTGTTGCGGTGCGCGAGCCCGAGGATGCTCGCGACCTCCCCGGCGTCGATCAGTGCGTCGAGCTCCTCGGCGGTGGCGGCGGTCATGGGGTGAGTCTAGTCATGTAGACAGGGCCCCCGCGGGACGCATCTGACCGGTCGGCGCGTCGCGAGCGGATACCCGCCGGGGAATGCAGAAGTGCCCCGGGGCTTGTGCGTCCCGGGGCACTTCTGGAGGTGCTGTGATCAGGAGGCGAGGGCCTTGGCCTTCATGGCGTCGAACTCCTGCTGGGTGATTGCCCCGGAGTCCAGGAGCGCCTTGGCATCGTTGATCTGCTCGGCCGGCGTCTTGGTCTTGGCGGCAACGTTCTGGATGTACTTCTCCTGCTGGGCCTGCGCGTCGGCCATGGCGGCCATCTGGCGCTCACCCATGCTCTTGCCGCGCGCGATCAGGTAGATCAGCGTGGTGAGCGGTGCGAAGAAGATGAAGAAGACGGCCCACAGGAACTTGGCGAAGCCGCCGAGGGTGTGGTCGCTGAACAGGTCGATGACGCAGCGGATCCAGATGAAGATGAACGCGATCCAGATGAAGACGACGAGCATCCACAGCAGGGCGTCCCACAGGCTGGTGCTGTTGAAGTCCCACATGAGGGGATTCCTTTCCTTGGGTATGTCGGTTGACGAGTGCATTCTAGACCCCGGTGCAACCCATTGATGCAGGTATGTCGCGGTTGTTGGCGTGTCGTGACGTTCCCGACGTCTGGTGTGACGACCCTCACACCGGGATCCGGTATCCCTCACCGGCCCCCATCCGTCTCAGAGGTGAAGCGCCACAACGGCGCGGTCCTGAGGAGGAACCATGAAGTCCAATGAGGGAACCATCGATCGCATCATCCGCGCCGTCGTCGGCGTCGCCGCGCTGCTGGGCGCATTCGCGATCGGCTCGGGCAGTGTCGCCTTCGTCCTGCTGCTGGTGGTCGGCGCGATCCTGCTCGTCACCGCCGCCGTCGGCTTCTGCCCGCTCTACCGCATGCTCGGCATCAGCACCCGCCCCGCCGCCAAGGTCTGACCGGGGCGCCGGTCAGTAGGCTCGGGATCCGTGGACCCCGTTGAGCTGCGCGCCGAACTGCCCGCTGCGACGGTCGCCCTGGCACCCTACGCGCGGATGCTCGCCGGGTCGGAGCACGATGCCGCCGACCTCCTCCAGGACACCATGGTCCGGGCCCTGGAGAAGGCGGCGGCGTTCGACGGCCGCTCCTCCCTGGCCACCTGGCTGCGCCGGATCATGCACAACCTCTGGGTGGACCGGATGCGGGCCGGCCGCGAGGATCCCAGCGACGACATCGCCGAGCTCGTGGAGGCTCGCTGGCGCGACGACGACTACACGGTCGATGCGTCGGTGGTCGTGCAGCGTGCCGAGGAGCGCGACGACATGCTCGACGCACTGGCGCACATGCCGGCGATCTACCGCACCGCCGTGGTCATGCATGACGCACAGGGGCTGACGTCGGCTGAGGTTGCCGAGGCCATGGGCGTCGGGCTGCCCGCAGCCAAGCAACGGATCCGGCGCGGGCGGATGATGCTCGTGACGCAGCTGGCGGACGCCGCGGCTGCGCCGATCAGGACAGGGGTCCCGATGAGGTGCTGGGAGGCCCGCTCGCAGGTCAGCGACTACCTCGACGGCGAGCTCGGCGTCGAGGGTGCGCGCATGTTGGAGTCGCACCTGGCCGGATGCCGGACGTGCCCGCCGCTGTACGCCTCCCTGGTGGCCACGCGCACGGCCATCAGCGCGGAACCCGACCCGGACTCGGTGGTCCCGCCGGAGCTGGCTGCGCGCATCGCCAGGCTGCTGGACTGACGGGCACCGGCGGCGGGTCCCGCTGCCGGCGACTACCGTGGGTGCCATGCCCGATCCGGAGCTGGCCATCCGCCGAGTGAGCGAGAGCTCGTACGTCGCCACACTCGGCGATGTCGAGGTCGGCTGGGCGTCGCTGGCCGTCTCCGAGCGGGTGTGGGAGATCTACCGCACGGTCACCGCGCCGGCCTACGAGGGGCAGGGGATCGCCTCCCGGCTCACCCGGTTCGTCCTCGACGCCGCCGACGAGGCCGGGGTCACCGTCATCCCCAGCTGCTGGTACGTCGACGGGCTCATGGCGCGATCGTCTCCGCGGTACGACCACCTTCGTGCCGGGCGCCCAGCGCCGGCCGCGGGCGAGGGGGACTCGTGCCGGATCGCCCCCGCGGTCCTGCCGCGGTCGAGCGCCCAGCCCTGAGCCGTTCGACGCCCGCACCTCCCCGGTGACGGCCGACCGCGTGTCGGCGGGCATCAGTTCGGTCGGATGAGTCCGGCGAGGTCGGTGCCGGGGCAGGTCAGGTTCCGGTCCAGCGACTTGCCGTCGCTGCCGGTCCCGATCCGCTGGACGATCGCGGGCCTGCGATCGCCGAACGAGGTGCGCTCGCATGTGGCTGCTGCGCGTTCGGCCGTGGCCGTCCCGATCCCCACCCACGTGGGGACGTCCACGGCAGCGCCCCCGGTGATCTCCTCCCAGAGGGCCGGCGCGGAGTAGATGCCCACCGGGTAGCCGGCCTCGGCCAGGACGCGCAGGTGCTCGGTGAGGACGGCACGGTGCCGGGCCTGGGAGCCCTTCCACACCTCGGGAAGCTCGACGTCCAACCACACCGGGGTGCCGGGCGGCACGCCCTCGGCCGCCAGCACCTCGAGGTCGCCCTTGGCCGCCCGGCGGCCGACCTTGAGCGGATCCCCCTTGTTGCTGTCAGCGGTGTTCACGTACACGGCTGCTCCGGACTGGCGCGAGGCGAAGCCCCACTGCCGGGCGAAGCACGGGTTGGGGCGGTCGGGCATGCCGCCGTCGAGGCCGATGATCGCGTAGCCGTTGTCCATGTCCCGGAAGGTCCGGCCGCACTGAGGGAACGAGAGGTCCACCCCGTAGGTGGGTTGGTCGCCCCTCCAGGCGACGGCGTCGACCTCGGGGGTCCCCGAGATGTCTGCGGGCCCGCTCTCGATCGGGTCGGTGAGCGCGCCACCCAGGGAGCTGGCGCCGGTCATGATCGCGAAGCCGAGCCCGAGGAACGCGACAAGGCTGAGCATGAGCGATCCCACGCAGCCCAGCCGTCGCCGGCGGACCTCCGACCTCGTGGCGCGTCGGCGCCCGGCCGGCCTCGGCGCGCGCCGGACGCGCGGACCGGTTCCGGGCGTCGCGGTGCGGCTGCTCAACGGGGATCCCCTCTGATGGATGCACCTGATTGTCACCCACCCGGCTGACATCGGGGCGGAACGACCGCACCCTCGACGAGCACGTCGCGGCCCGGTCCCCCTCCCACGTTGTCCGCTTTCGCGCGGCCCAGGATCGGATTGGTCCGGATCTCGGAGCGCGGATGCTCGCAGATCCGGACCAGGATGACGAGAGCCGCGGGAGGCGGGCGCGGCTGCGCGGAGGCGGCGCGGAGGCGGGCGCGGGCGGGCCGAGCGGCGGGCGCGGGCGGCGGGCTGTGGGTGGGGCGTCAGGCCTCGCCGGCGTCGGGCTCGGGTTGGGTTGCCTCGTTCGCCGCTCGCGCTGCTTGGGTGCGGCGCACGGACTCCTGGAGGGCGGCCATCAGGTCGATGACCGTGCCGGACTCGTCGGCCGCGGCCGGGCTGCTGGGCAGGATCACGTCCTCGCCGGCGAGCTTCTGGGTGACGAGGTCGAGCACGGCCTGGCGGTACTCGTCGGTGTAGGCGCCTGGGTCGAAGTCCGCGCTGAGGCTCTCCACGAGCGAGCCGGCCATGGCCAGCTCCTGCGGCCGGACAGTGATGTCCTCGTCGGCGATCCCCTCGAACTCCGGCACCCGGACCTCGTCGGGCCAGAGCATGGTCTGCAGGACCAGCACGTCGTCGCGGACGCGCAGCAGCCCCAACCGGGTGCGCTTGCGCATGGTCATCAGGACCACGGCGGTCCGGTCGGTCTCCTGCAGGGCGCGGCGCAGCAGCACGTAGGGCTTCGAGGCGCCCGTGGCCGGCTCGAGGAAGTACGCCTTGTCGAAGTTCAGCGGGTCGATCTGATCGGCGGGGGCGAACTCGATGATCTCCAGGTCGCGACCGTGCGGCACCTGCAGCCCGTCGAGCTCCTCCTCGGAGACGATGACCCGCCGGCCGGTCTCGTCCTCGTAGCCCTTGCCGATCTCGGCGTAGGTGACGGTCTGCTCGCAGGTCTGGCACTGCCGCTGGTACTTGATCCGACCGCCGTCGGCGATGTGGACCTGGTGGAACTTGACGTCCCGGTCCTCGGTGGCGGCGTACATCTTCACCGGGATGTGGACCAACCCGAAGGCGACGTTCCCACTCCACATGGCGCGCATCCGGTCATTGTGGGGCAGTCGGGGCCGCGAAGCAGGGCCATGAGCCGCCGGCGCGGCCATCATGGTCCCGTGGCGGGCTCCGGGACGGTCGAGGACCTGTGGGTCGCGGCTGCCCCGATGCTGGCGACCGGCCCACCTGACCCGGTCGCGGCGCCGTCGGGTCCGGGGTGGAGCTTCGAGGTGAAGTGGGACGGCGTGCGCGCCCTTGCCCTCGTGCGGGAGGACGGCTCGGTCGCCCTGCGCAGCCGCAACGGCGTGGACCTCGCGGGGCGGTACCCGTCGATCGTGGCCCGGTCCCTCGGCGAGGCCGTGGCCCCCTTGGCTGCGCCGGCGATCCTCGACGGGGAGTGCGTCCTGTTCGACCCGGACGGTCGGCCGTCGTTCAAGGGCGCCCTGCGCGGCGGGGCGGCGGTGCGCTTCGTGGTCTTCGACGTCCTGGCCTGGCGGGGGCGGGACGTCCGCCGGGAGCCCCTGACGCAGCGGCGCTCCCTGCTGGCCTCCCTCGACCTGCCGGCGCTCACCGGCGGGGTGTGGCTGCCGTCGGCGGTGTTCGACGACGGCGACGCGCTGCTGGCCGCGACCCGCGAGCAGGGCCTCGAGGGCGTGATGGCCAAGCGCGACGACAGCCGGTATGAGTGCGGGGTGCGCAGCCGCGACTGGGTGAAGCTGCCGCACCGGACGCTCACCGACGTGGTGGTCGTGGGGTGGGTGCGCGCGGAGTCCGGCGGCGGCGTGGCCTCCCTGGCGGTCGCCGATCCGACGGGGGAGTTCCTCGGCACCGTGGGCAGCGGGATGACCGACCGGCTGTCGGCGGCGCTGGTCGAGGTGCTCGGCGGGATCGCCCGCGACGCAACCCGATCCGCGCTGCGGATCAGCGCCGACGCCCACGCCCTCCTGCGCCGCTTCGGCGACCGGCTCACGTGGGTCGACCCGCTGCTGGTCGCCGAGGTCCGCCACCTCGGGCGCACGGAGTCCGGATCGCTGCGCCAGCCCACGCTGGCCCGGATGCGACCCGACCTCGCGCCCACCGACCTGCCCGGGAGCACCTGGTGAGCCCCGCCGGCTCCGACCCGGTCCCGACCGTCGTGGCCGGACGGCGGCTGCGCCTGACGAACCTCGACAAGGTCCTGTACCCGCAGTCCGGCACGACCAAGGCTGAGGTCTTCTCCTACATCCTCGCGGTGGCGAGCCGATGCTGGCCCAGCTCGCGAACCGGCCGATCACCCGCCGTCGCTGGCCCGACGGCGTCGACCAACCCGACTTCTTCGAGAAGGCCGTGCGCCCCGGGACCCCCGAGTGGATGGGGCATGTGCACCTGCGTCGCTCAGGTGATGACTACTCCGGGTACATCGACCATCCGCTGCTGGCCGGGACGCCGGAGGATGCGGCCGCGCTCGTCTGGTTCGTCCAGCAGGGCGCACTGGAGTTCCACACGCCCGCAGTGGCGGATCGGGCGCAAGTTCGGCCTGCACGGGACCCCGGGCCCGGCCGACCGCATGGTCCTGGACCTCGATCCCGGGCCGCCGGCCGGGCTGGCGGAGTGCGCCGAGGTGGCGCTGGTGGCCCGCGAGATCCTGGCCGGTGCGGGCTTCACGCGCGGTGCCGGTGGCCAGCGGGTCCAAGGGCCTGCACGTGTACGTCCCGCTTCCGCGGCCGGTCCCCAGCAGCGACGCCGTGGACCTGGCGCGCACGATGGCCGAGGCCCTGGCGACCGCCCTGCCCGGGCTGGTGGAGCTGAAGATGGCCAAGGACCGCCGGCCGGGCCGGGTCTTCGTGGACGTCGGGCAGAACCTCGCCGCGCGCACGACCATCACGCCCTACTCGCCGCGCGGGCGGGCGCACCCGTACGTCGCCACCCCGCTGACCTGGGCCGAGGTGGAGTCCGGTGCCCCGGAGCCGGCCGACGTGCACACGATGCCCGAGCGGCTGGCCCGGCTCGGCGACCTGATGGCCGCAGCGCGCGATGATGAGGTGCGGCCCCGTGCACCCGATTGCCCCTGCCGCCTGCGGTGATCCATTCAGGTTCGGTGGGCTAGAAGGGCATCAAGGGGAATGGATCACTCGTGCGGGGGCTTCGGGGGCGTTGTCGGCCCAGCTGATCCGGCTGGGCTTGCCGACGAACGTCGCGAACTCGTCGAGCGACTCGGCGAGGCGGCGGCGGTCGGGTGCGGTGATCCGGGCGAAGGGCGTGGCGACGATGTCGACGGGCCGTGCCAGCTCCCGGCGCCTCCAGGTGCCGACGACGCGACCGTCCACGACGAGCGTGTTCGAGAACACCCCGTTGCCCCCGGGGACGACCAGCGTCTCGTGGTCGGCATCGAGCTGGGCCGTGCGATCGCGATAGCCCAGGACGAGCTCGTCGAACCCGGGCAGGGCGCGGGCGGGCAGGGCCCGGCCGGTCGCGGTCGGCTGCGCGTCGGCGGTGCCGGCGTCAAGCAGGGCCTCGGTCACGAACAGGTCGCGCCCGTCGATCGTCCGCGGGACGACCCCCTCGGCCGCGGCAAGCCCGGCGCGGGCGTCGGTCACGGTGAGGTCAGCCCATCGGGCCAGGTCGTGTGCGCTGACGGGGGCGTGGCTGCGCACGAAGCGCTCGGCGATCACGGCCAGGGCACTGGGGCGATCCAGGTCGGGGCCCGGCGGGGCGAACTCGTCGAGCAGGACGAAGGTCTGCTCCTTGCCGCGCTGTGGCCCCACGCAGGTGACGCCCTTCTGGCTGGCGTACCAGAGCAGGTGGTAGGCCCGCTGCCCGGCGCTGGGGATGCCCGCGGCCTCGAGGGCGGCCACGCACTCGGCACGAGTCATCGCCCGGCCGCCGGCCAGGGCCTCGCCGAGGATGTCGGCGGCCCGGTCGGCGTCCTCCTCGGCCAGACCCGAGGAACTGCCGCCGAGCCTCGGCCCCGCGAAGAGCGCGGGCGCCGAGGTGCGTGGATCATCCAGCGCGCGTCGGCACCCGGCAGCACATGCAGCGTGCCCCGCATGGGCCACGTGCGCAGGATCTGCCCCGACTCGAACGCGGCGCCGACCTCGTCGCGCGTCCTCCCGGTCCGCAGGCCCAGCGACCACGTCACGCTGGCGAAGTCCTGGCCCTGCATCGCCCCGAACCATTCGACGACGCCGGCGACTGTTCGATCATCGGTCGGGCGGTCATCCAGCAGCAGGCTCGTCATCCGGGCAGCGCGGATCCGCCGACCCTCCGACGCGGCCTTGGACATCGTCACCTCCGTGCCGGAGCGTAGCCGTAGTCGCGGTGGGGGACCCGGCGCGAGCCCGGTCGGGTGCACGGCCGCTGCTCCGGCGCGACACCTGAGCGGCTCCGGGCGCACAAGCCCCTGTTGTGTCAGACCCCCGTGTCAGGGTGTCGACATGCGATTGCTGCACACCTCCGACTGGCACCTGGGCCGCCGCCTGCACGGCGCGGAGCTGCTGGCCGAGCAGGCGGCGTTCCTCGAGTGGCTGCTCGAGTTGGCGGCCTCGGAGGAGGTGGACGCGGTTCTTGTCAGCGGCGACGTGTACGACCGCGCCCAGCCGGGCGCCGATTCCATCGCGCTGATGGACCGGACCCTCGCCGCGTTCTCGCGTGCCCGGATCCCTCTGGTCATCTCCAGCGGCAACCACGACAGCGCCGTGCGGCTGCAGTACGCAGGAGAGGTCCTCGCCGAGGCCGGGATCCACCTGCGCACCACGATCGACCAGGTCACCGATCCGGTCCTGCTGTCCGACGAGGCGGGCGAGGTGGGCGTCTACGGGATCCCCTTCGTCCTGCCCGACGCGGTCGTCGCGGAGTTGGAGGTGGAGCGTTCGCATGCCGCCGTGCTGGGCGTGCTCGCTGAGCGCATCCGCACCGACGCCGGCGCCCGCGGGCTGGAGCGCGTGGTCGTCATGGCCCACGCCTTCGTGACAGGCGGCTCGGCCTGCGAGTCCGAGCGTGAGATCCGCGTCGGCGGGGTCGGCGACACCCCGGCCGAGGTGTTCGACGGGGTCAACTACGTGGCGCTGGGCCACCTGCACGGGCCGCAGGCGGTGCGCCTCGCCGGCTCGCCGACGGTGGTGGAGTACTCCGGGTCGCCGCTGGCGTTCTCGTTCTCCGAGCGGGACCACACCAAGTCCGTCACCGTCGTCGACATCGACGCGGCGGGAGTCGTGGCCACCCGGCGGGTGCCGGCGCCCGTACCGCGGCCGCTGGTCCAGGTCAGCGGTCGGTTGTCCGACCTCCTCGACCGGGCCCAGGACGACCTGGCTGGCCTTGCTGATGCGTGGGTCAAGGTCGTCCTGACCGATCCGGGCCGGGTGGCCAACCCGATGGAGCAGCTGCGGGCCCACTGGCCGCACACGCTGGTCCTCGAGTTCGCCCCCGAGCGGGACGACGCGCCGCTGGGTCTGACCCGGATGACCGAGGCCAGCGACCCGGTCGAGATCTGCGCGGAGTTCGTGATGGCGGTGTCCGGGGGTCCGCCGAGCCCCGTGCAGCGTGAGGTGCTGGCCGAGGTCGTGCTCGCGGCCCAGCGGGCGGAGGTCGTCGGCCTGATGCGACTGCACACCCTGCACATGCACGCCGTCGGCCCGTTCGCCGACGAGCAGGTCATCGACTTCGACCGGCTCGGGGCCGGTGGGCTGTTCCTCTTCGAGGGACCCACCGGCGTCGGCAAGTCCACGATCCTCGATGCCCTCACCTTCGCGCTCTACGGCGGCCTGGCCAGTGACGCCGGCGATCCCGCCCGGCTGCGGTCGGACTTCGCCGGACCCGATGACCGCCCCGAGGTCACGCTGGAGTTCTCCGTGCGCGGCGGGCGGCACCGGATCACCCGGTCCCCGGAGTACGCCCGGCCCAAGAAGCGGGGCACCGGCGTCACGAAGGAGAAGGCCAGCGTCCACCTCGAGCGCCTCGGGGCGAGCGGCTGGGAGAGCCGCTCGCACGCCAAGGACGAGGTCGGCACCATCGTCGGCGAGCTGCTGGGCCTGACCCGAGAGCAGTTCCGGCAGGTGGTGCTCCTGCCACAGGGCGAGTTCGCGACCTTCCTGCGCGCCGGTGACGACGAGCGTCGCGAGATCCTGGGCAAGCTGTTCGGCACCCAGTTCTTCCGGACGATCACCGAGTCGCTGCAGGCGCGAGCCCAGGAGGCGAACCGTGCACTGCAGGCCGCCGATGCCGACCTGCGGGCGCGGGTGTCCGCTGCGTGCGAGGCGGCGGGCCTTGAGCTCGGACGAGCATGCGGACCTCGCGCAGCTCCCGCTGCCGCGGAGGCTCGAGAGCCTGGCGGAGCTGGACGCTCGGCTGGTCCACCGAGCACTGCTCGCCCAGGACTCGGCCGGCCTCGCTGACGTTGCCGAAGGGCTGGCGCGTGGGGTGCTGGCCGAGGCGCAGTCCGTCGTCGGCAGGATCGAGCAGCGTCGCGTCCTCGAGGCCTCCTTGGCGCGAGGCGCAGGAGCAGCGTGCGGACCACGAGGCTCGTCGAGGCGTGCTGGAGCGAGCACGGCGGGCGATCCCGGTGCGGCCTCTCGTCGGGCTGGTGGACGGGGCTGCCGAGCAGGTCGCGACCCTGCGGGCCGCGGTCGTGGCGTCCGGATCTGGTGGGGTTGCGGACCCGCGGCATCTGGAGGGTGAGGGCTGGCAGGAGCTGGCCGGTCAGGCTGCCGAGGCTCGGACCACTGCGGGGGAGCTGGCGCACCTCGTGCTGATCGAGGACGGGCTCGCGGAGGGGCTCGCCCTGCTCGAACGGCACCGCGCCCGCGCGTGTGAGCTCCGGGCCGCGGTCACGAAGGCGCAGGTTCGCTCCTCTGAGATCCCCGAGGAGATCGCCGGGTGCGCGGGCTGCCCTTGCCGTGGCCCACCAGGCCGCGATGGGCGTGGCTGCGGCGCGTGCCCTCCTGGAGGCCATCGCGGCACAGGCGGACGCTGCTCGACGGCTCACCGAACTCAGCGCCGCCGTGGACGAGCGACGGTCCGACCGGCGACTCGCGCGTCGGGCCTACGAGGAGGCCGACGACCACCACAAGCTCCTCGTCGACCAGCGTCTGGCCGATGTCCGAGGCGAGCTCGCCGCCCGACTCGTCTCCGGCGACCCGTGCCTCGTCTGCGGTTCGCCCGAGCACCCGGCGCCCGCCCGCGGAGCGGTGGCGGGGGTGTCCGAGGAGCAGGTCCGCCGGGCGGTGGCCCATCGCGACGAGTGCCGGCTGGTCCTTGACGAGGCCGAAGTGGCCCTGGTGCGCGCGGAGGCCGACCTCGACCACGCCACCCGCATGGCCGGCGACCTCTCGGCCGAGCAGTGGCAGGCCCGGATCGACCGGGCCAACGCCGAGCTGGTGGCTGGGGAGCTCGCCGAGTCGCGTCTGCCCGGCCTGGAGATGCGCGTCCTGGACCTGAGCCAGGAACAGGCCGAGGTCGGTGCCGAGCTCATCGCCCTGGCGGAGGCCCTTGCGGGTGCGCAGGCCCAGGTGGAGCATGCGGCGGCCGACCTCGAGGTCCGCGAGGAGCAGGTCGTGGCCGCCCGAGCGGACTTCACGAGCGTTCGCGATCGGGCGGCGGCCCTCGTGGCCTGCGCTGCGGCGATGGGAGTCGCTGTCGGCTTGCGTGCTTGACCTGTCCCGGGGGCTCGAGCACCTGGCAGTCAGCGTCGAACCGCGCGGAGCAGGAGGCTGGCAGGCGCGGGGTTCGTCGACCTCAGCGATGCCCGGTCCGCGCTGCTGGCCGCCCCCGACCTCGAGCGACTCGCAGCGGGCCGTCGACGAGTGGGAGGCGTCCGTCGCCACAGCCCGAGCGCAGCTCGACTCCGCGGAGCTCCAGGCGCTGTCGCTGGGATCGACCCGGAGAGGGCTGCCGACGCGGTCGCCCTGGCGACGTCGGAGCTGGAACGGGCCGAGCTCATGGCGGGCAGGGCTCGCGATGAGGCGACCGTCGCCGGGCGGCAGCGCGAGCGTTTCACCGAGCGCCTGGCCGAGGTCCAGGCGCACGCCGCCGAACGCGCCGAGCTGGCCGGCCTCCAGTGAGGAGCTCGTCACCCTCGACCTGTACGCCCGGGGCATGGCCGGCTCGCCGCGCATGAGCCTGGTGACCTTCGTGCTGCGCTACTGGTTCGAGCAGGTGGTGACGGCCGCCAACGTGCGCCTGCAGTCCATGTCGGCGGGCAAGTACGAGCTGCTCCGCATCGACGAGGCCGCCCGCAAGGACGCCCGGGTCGGGCTCGGCCTGGCGGTCCTCGACCGGCACACCGGCCGCGAGCGCAGCCCCGGGACGCTGTCCGGGGGCGAGACGTTCTACACCTCGCTCGCGCTGGCGCTCGGCCTGGCCGACGTCGTCGTCGCCCAGGCGGGGGGAGCGCAGCTGGACACCCTGTTCATCGACGAGGGCTTCGGCAGCCTCGACCCGGACACCCTGGACGACGTCATGGGCGTGATCGACGACCTGCGGGGCAACGGCCGGGTCATCGGCATCGTCAGCCACGTGCCCGAGCTCAAGGAGCGCATCGCCGAGCGACTGACCGTGCGCAGGGTCCGGCCCGACGGCCCCTCGATCGTCGACGTCCGCGCCTGACCGATCGACCAGGCGCCGCGGCAGGCGCAGTTCGTCGATCGCCGTGTCGACGCCCCGCGCCCACATCCCGGGGCCGCAGGGAATAGCGTCGGGAGCACCCCACGCTCTCGGGAACGGACGGTCCACGCCCATGTCGTATGCGACGCAGAGCGCCTGGCGCGAGATCCAGGCCTTCCTCCCGCAGGACTACCAGCTCCACGCGGGCGAGGAGCCCACTGAGGAGTGGTGGCCCTGGGGTGGGCACGAGGTGCACCTCGACTGCTACCGCAATGCCGACGCCCCAGCCAAGGTGATCCTGTTCCACGGAGTCGGGACCAACGGCCGCCAGCTGTCCACCATCCTCGGTGCCCCGTTGCACAACCGGGGTTTCGAGACCATAGCGATCGACATGCCCGAGTACGGCGTGACCCGCGTTGCCCCAGGAGCACGGGTCCGCTACGACGACTGGGTGCAGGCGGGCATCGACCTGGTGGCCGTGGAGCGGGCCCGGGACGACCGGCCCATCATCCTGTACGGCCTCAGCGCCGGCGGGATGCTCGCCTACCAGGTCGCCGCGGCAGCGGGGCACGTGGCGGGCGTGGTCGGCATGTGCTTCCTCGACCAGTCCGTCCAGCAGGTGGCCGACGAGACCCTGCTGAACGTGGCGATGTCGCGGGTGGGCACACCGCTCGTGCAGTTCGCCGCCCGCACGCCGCTGTCAGGGCTGCGGATGCCGATGCGGGTGGTGAGCAAGATGCACACGCTCGTCAACGACCCGGCCGCGCTCAAGGCGTGCTTGCGGGACCGCACCTCCGCGGGCAACGCGATGACCATGACCTTCCTGGACTCGTACGTGGAGTACCGGCCGGCCGTCGAGCCCGAGGACTTCGACGTCTGCCCGATCCTGCTGACCCAACCGGGCGAGGACCGCTGGACGCCTCTGCACCTCAGCGAGATCTTCCTGAGCCGGATCGCCCGGGTCCCGGTGACGACGGTGATCCTCGAGGGCGCCGGGCACTACCCGATCGAGCAGCCCGGGCTGGACCAGATGGTGGACGCGGTCGAGGAGTTCATCCGCGCGCAGCTGGCCGACGACCGCTGACGGGTACCGCGCGACAGGGCGCTCGACGTGAGCGCCACGCCTGCGCATCCGGCCATCCGGCCATGACCGCATGTGCGTCGCCTGTCGGTGGCACCATGGGAGATCTCACGGAGGCTGTCGACGGCGGGGGAGTGACCCGCCAGCGTGAGCAGGGATCGGGGTGGTCGGAGCGCATGCAGAGCTCACGCCCGGGTCTGCCCGTCCGCCGGTTGGACACGCTCCCCGAGCGACTGAGCCGCTACCCGACTCCCGTCGGCGGACTCGCCCTGGGCATCGCATCCCTGGGCCTGGCCTGGGAGCGGGTGCTTCCCGGGACCCCGATCGCCGAGGTGGCCGCGGGGGTGGCCGCGGTTCTCCTGCTGCTCATGACGCTCCGGTTCGTCCTGCACCCCGACACGCTGGCCCGCGATCTGTCCAACCCCGTCGTCGGCGGGGTCGTGCCGACGTACGCCATGGGCTGGATGATCGTGTCGATCTCGATCCACCAGGTCAGCGCGGCCCTGGGCACCCTCGTCTGGCTCGCGGGCCTGACCCTCCACATCGGCTTCCTTGTGGTCTGGTCCCGACACCAGGCGCGGGCGTTCCACCTGGCCCGGATGGTGCCCAGCTGGTTCGTGCCGCCGGTGGGGATCATCGTCGCGGCGGTGAGCTACCGGGGGCCCGACACAGGGGTTCTGCACGGGTTGGCCGTGGTGGCGCTCTACTTCGGGATGGTCAGCTACGCGGTGATGCTGCCCGTGATGTTCTACCGGTTCATCTTCCACGAGAACGTCCCGATGGCGGCCATGCCGACGCTGGGGATCCTCGCCGCGCCGGCGAGCCTCTCCCTGGTGGGGTACCTGACGCTCATTGAGTCCCCGGAGCCGCTGCCGGTGATCCTCCTGGAGGGCATCGCGGTCCTGATGACCGCCATCGTGTACCTCGCGTTCGTGCGCCTGCTTGCCCTCCCGTTCACCCCGGCGTTCGCTGCGTACACGTTCCCGATGGCGATCGGGGCGACCGCGCAGTTCGCGGTGTCCGGCCAGCTGGCCCAGTGGCAGGTCAGTCAGGAGCTCATCGACCAGGTGCACACGCTGGCGGTCGTGGAGCTGTGGGTGGCCACCGTGGTCATCGGGTACGTGTGCCTGCGGTTCGCCCAGTTCACCTGGCAGCACTGGTCGCAGGCGCACGGAGACCCGGCCGAGGACGACTGAACCATCCGGCGGCCGCCGGATCCGAACCGGCAGCGCTACGCCGCCCGGTCGCCGATCGCGTCGGCGATGCGCGCGGCGACCTGCGCGCCTGCTTCGGGCGTGTACGGCTGCGCGTAGAAGCGGCGTGAGGTCCAGGGGCTCGTCGATGCGGATCGAGGCTCGGCGCCGGATGCGCCCCGGGATCTGCTTGTGGAGCAGCATCTCCCGGAAGCCGTCGACGCGCATGGGCACGGCGACCGCCTGAGTGCTGTGCAGGAGCCGGGACACCCCGGGTCGGACCGGCGCCCCCTCCCGGGTCGTGCCGGTGGGGAAGTGCAGGAGCCAGCCGGAGCGGATCGCCTGCTCGATGCGCCCGATGCCCTCGAGGTCGACCGACCGGCGCAGGTCGATGCCTCCGTGGCGGTGGGACCGCTGGAAGGTCACCGCTCCCGCCGTCGTGAGGATCGAGGTCGCGAGGTTCTTGCGCATCGTCTCCTCGGCTGCGGAGAACCTCAGGTACGGGTCCTCCCAGCGGATCCCGCGTCGGCGGTAGACCGCGTCGAAGAAGGCGATGGCCTCCGTGAAGTACGTCTGGTGGTTGGACAGGAACACGACTCCACGCCTCGGCAGGGCGTTGAGCCGCTCACGGCCCACGCACGTCCACGCGGTTGAGGACCTTGAAGTAGGGGACGGTGAACCCGGCGGCGAAGGCGCAGAACAGTGCTCGGCGCATCCAGATCTCCCGGCGCCCGGGCTCCAGCAGCGCGGCGGGCTCCTCGTCAGCCGCCCACGTCTCCGGTTCGCGCTGCACGGTCATGGGGACCAATGCTATGCGCGTCGGGTGCAGATGCCCACAC
Organism: uncultured Actinomycetes bacterium; assembly: GCA_963812395.1. GTDB lineage: Bacteria > Actinomycetota > Actinomycetes > S36-B12 > CAIYMF01 > Prado023. The sequence continues at coordinate 26,903 of CAWEVG010000036.1, read as the reverse complement.
CCCCGCGGGGCCGACTTCGCTCCTACTGCTCGGCTGCCCAGCAGGTGACGCGCATCACGCATCCGACGCGGCCCTGCCGGGTCACCCCGGTGTGACTCAGCCCAGCGCCAGCGCCGTGGCCGGATCGGCCATGAAGTCGGCCACCTCCCGCAGGACGCGTGATCCCATGGCGCCGTCGACCACCCGGTGGTCGAACGACAGCGCGAGGGTCACCACGTCGCGCACCTCGACTCGACCGTCCACGGCCCACGGCCGGGGCAGGACCCGCCCGAGGGCCAGGATCGCCACCTCGCCCGGGTTCAGGATCGGCGTGCCCCCGTCCACCCCGAACACGCCCACGTTGGTGATCGTGATGGTGGAGCCACGCAGGTCCTCGGGTCGCGATCGTCCTGCCCGGGCGGTCTCGATCAGGCGGGCCAGGGCATCGGCCATGCCGCGCAGGTCCAGGTCCTGGGCCTCGGCGATCCGCGGGACGATCAGCCCGCGGGGGGAGTCGACGGCGATCCCGAGGTGGACGCTGCGGTGCACGAGCAGGTTCTCGCCCGCCTCGTCGAGGCTGGAGTTCACGGTCGGATGGTCACGTGCGGCCCGGACCAGGCCCAGCGCGGCGAACGTCAAGCGGCGTGATGGACAGGCCGGCCATGTCCTCCCGGGCTCGCGCGGCCCGGATCAGGGAGGTCATCGCCGTGACGTCGACATCGACCCACTCGGTGACGTGCACCGCGGTGAAGGCCGACGACGTCATCGCGTGGGCCATCATCCGACCGACGTGTGTCAGGGGCACGACCTCGCTGCCTCCGCCGTCAGCGGCACGCGCGACGGGGGCCGTCTGCACGGCACGTCCCGGACGCCACGGGACCCCGCGCTGCAGCGGCCGCCCGCGAGACGTCGTCGTGGGTGATCGTCCCGTCGGGCCCGGTGGGCACGACCTGGGACAGGTCCACGTCGAGGTCGCGTGCCAGTCGGCGGACGGGCGGCTTGGCGCGCACCTGGTCGCTGCCCAGCCGGGTCTCCAGCGCGCGCCCGAGCTCCAGGCCTCCCTGGCGCACTGGTCGGCCCGGCTCACCGGGCGGGCCGGGCTCGACGTGGTCGGCTCCGTGCGGGGTCCGTCGCGGCCGGCGCAGGGGCGTCTGCTCCGCCTTGACCCCGTACCCCACGAGCACGGCGGTGCGCTGGCCCTCCCCGGGGGTCGCTGCGGTTTCACCGCTCGCCTGCGGGGTTGGCGCCGCGGCCGGCTGCGCCCCTGGACCCGACGTGATCCCCGGCATCGGCCGCACCACCGGCGTCACCCTCCGCACCGGGGGAGCCAGCCGCCTGCCGACGCCGTCCTCGATCCGGATGATCGGCTGCCCGACGGGCACCACGTCGCCGGGCGCCGCCAGCACCTCGACCACCACACCGGCGTACGGGCTGGGCAGCTCGACGGCGGCCTTCGCGGTCTCGACCTCGAGCAGGATCTGGTTGACCACGACGGTGTCGCCGACGGCCACGCGCCAGCCGAGCACCTCGGCCTCGGTCAGGCCCTCGCCGGCGTCAGGCATCCGGAACTCGTGCAGCACGGGTCCTCCTCAGTAGGCCATGGAGCGGTCGACCGCCTCAAGGATGCGGTCGAGGTCGGGCAGGTAGATCTCCTCGATCCGCGACGGCGGGTAGGGCGCGTGGAACCCGCCGACCCGCAGCACCGGGGCCTCGAGCTGGTAGAAGCACTCCTGCGTGACCTCCGCCGCGATCTCAGCGCCGACGCCGCCGACGACCGGCGCCTCGTGCACCACGATCAGCCGGCCCGTGCGGCCCACCGACTCGATGATCGTCGGCATGTCCAGCGGCGCCAGGCTGCGCGCGTCGATGACCTCCAGGTCGCGGTCGGTGTCGGCCTGGGCGGCGTCCAGGCACGTGCGCACCATCGGCCCCCAGCACAGCAGGGTCGCGTCGTGGCCGCGCTTCACGACCCGTGCCTGGAACAGCTCGGGCAACGGGGCCAGCGGTGCGTCCACGTCGACCTCGCCCTTGTCCCAGTACCGTCGCTTCGGCTCGAAGAACAGGACCGGGTCGGGATGGGCGATCGCCTGGCGGATCATCATGAACGCGTCCGCCGGGGTGCTGGGCGTCACGATCCGCAGGCCCGGGGTGTGGGCGAAGTAGGCCTCGGGGGACTCGGAGTGGTGCTCGACCGCGCCGATCCCGCCGCCGTTGGGCACCCGGATCACGATCCGCATCGACAGCGTCGCCGGCCGAGCGCAGGTGCAGCCGGGCGACCTGGGTGGTGATCTGGTCGAACGCCGGGAAGATGAACCCGTCGAACTGGATCTCGGCCACCGGCGCGTACCCGCGCATCGCCAGGCCGACGGCCGTGCCGATGATGCCGCTCTCGGCCAGCGGGGTGTCGATCACGCGGTCCTCGCCGTACTGGGCCTGCAGGCCGTCGGTGATCCGGAACACCCCACCGAGGCGGCCGATGTCCTCGCCCATGAGCAGGACCTTCGGGTCGTCGCGCATCGCCGCCGCGAGCCCGGCGTTGAGGGCCTTGGCCATCGTGAGCACGGCCATGTCAGTGCCCCCGCCCTGAGTCGGCGAAGCCGGCGAGGTAGGTCGAGAGCCAGGCCCGGTCGCGGTCCACGACCGGATGCTCGGTCGCGTACAGGTGGTCGAACATGGACAGGGGGACCGGATCGGGCATCGCCCGGCAGGCGGCGCGCATGTGCTCGCCCAGGGCGTCGGCCCCGGCGTCGACCTCGGCGAGGAACGCCGCGTCGGCGATCCCGGAGCGCGAGATGTGCGCGCGCACCCGCTCGATCGGGTCCTTGAGCTTCCAGGCCTCGCCCTCGGCCGTCGTCCGGTAGCGGGTGGGGTCATCGGAGGTGGTGTGCGCGCCCATGCGGTAGGTGAACGCCTCGACCAGCGTGGGACCGCCGCCCCGACGGGCCCGATCGAGCGCGGCGCTGACCACCGCCTCGACCGCGAGCACGTCGTTGCCGTCCACCCGCACTCCCGGGAACCCGTAGCCGGCGGCCCGCTTGAACAGCGGGATCCGGGTCTGGCGCTCCAGCGGCTCGGAGATCGCCCACTGGTTGTTCTGGCAGAAGAACACCACGGGTGCGTCGTTGACCGCCGCGTAGACGAAGGCCTCGGCCACGTCACCCTGGGAGGACGCCCCGTCGCCGAAGCAGACCAGGACGGCGTCGTCGGTCCCGTCGCGCTGGATGCCCATGGCGTAGCCGACGGCGTGCAGGGTCTGGTCGCCGATGACGATCGTGTAGAGGCTGAACCCGTGGTCGGCAGGGTCCCAGCCGCCGAGCGTGGTCCCGCGGAACAGCCCGAGCAGGGTGACCGGGTCGACGCCGCGCACGTAGGCCATCCCGTGCTCGCGGTACGTCGGGAAGATCCGGTCGGTCGCGCGCGTCGCCCGGGCCGCGCCCACCTGGGCGGCCTCCTGGCCCTGGCACGGCGCCCACAGGCCGAGCTCGCCGTGGCGCTGCAGCGCGGTGGCCTCGGCGTCGAGCCGGCGCACCATCACCAGGTCGGCGTAGCGGTGGCGCCAGGCGGAATCGGTCAGCGACAGCGCGTAGTCGGGATGCTCGACCAGCACCCCCTCAGGGGTGAGCAGCTGGACGAGCTCGGGCCCACCGTCGATGGACATCCTGCGCCGGCCTCCTCCCGGGGCGGCTCACCGCGGGTGTGCCGCCCGCGGTGCGCCCCCACGCCGAAGCATCGCAGGCGCAGAGCGGTCGTGGCCCGATGGAGCGCTGGCCCGGAACGGCGAGCACGTGCGCCGCTACGACGCGGGCCCGTCGACCTCGCGGGGCATCGCCTTCTGCGCGTAGGTGGCCCAGTTGGTCTCCAGGGCCTCGATCAGCTGGGTGACCATCAACGGCGAGAGGTTCACGCGGGCCACGACGACGCCCTGCATGTCCGGCGCGGTCGCGAAGTCGATCCGCGCGAAGTCCAGGGTGAACTCGTAGGGGGAGTGCGACACCCGGGCGAAGTTGGCCCACACCCCGCCCTTGTGCGCATCGGGCATCTCGAGGGAGACATGGACCTGCTGCGGGTCGTTCGGCTGCTCGGACATGGGGGCAGTCTGGCTCAGCCGGCCGACGGCAGCCAGTCCACCCGACCCTCGAGCACGGCGTATCCGACGAACGCCACGATGTCGATCAGCGCGTGGGCGACGATCAGGGGCAGCACCCGACCCCAGCGCACGAACAGCCAGCCGAAGAACGCACCCATGGCCATGTTGCCCAGGAGCCCGCCGATGCCCTGGTAGAGGTGGTAGCTGCCACGCACCACCGCGCTCGTGGAGATGACCGCCCACGGCGCCCACCCGAGCTGCGTCAGGCGGCGCATCACGAACCCGATGACGATGACCTCCTCGACGACGGCGTTCTGCAGCGCTGCCCCGATCAGCACCGGCCAGCGCCACCACTCGTCGGGCAGCGCCTGGGCGACGACCGCCAGGTTCACCCCCGACTGGTAGGCCACCAGGTAGCCGACCAGCCCGATGCCACCGACGATCGCGGCCAGCCCTGCGCCGCGCAGCAGGTCCCGGCCGGGTTGCGTGAGGTCCAGGCCGATCGCGCGCAGCCCCTCTCCTGAGCGCACCAGCAGGTACCAGACCAGCGCGACCGGTGCCAGGGCGAAGCAGATGCGCAGGACCTGACGGGTCAGGTCGAGCAGTGGTCGCCCTGGGGCCAGGGTGTCGTTGAGGACCGCGGACTGCCCTGCCAGCGGGGTGCCGCTGGTGAGGTCGGCCAGGAAGCTGACGATCGAGTAGATGCCGGATCGACCCAGGGACAGCGCGAGCACGATCAGGATCTCAGCGACGATCATGCCCCGGCGTCAGACCCGGGGGCGCTGGCCGCGGAGGCCGACGCCGGGGGTCACTGCGGGACGTCCAGCAGCCTGCCCGGCGGGGCGTCGAAGCGCGGTGGGACGAGGGCGTTCCGGGCGTCAGCCTGCTGGTGGTGCGGGTCGTCGGGGCCGATGCCCTGGTTCGCTCGCGCCCGGGCGTAGACGTCGGTGGTCTGCCGGGCGAGGTCACGCCAGTCGTAGTCGGCGAGGACGGACTCCCGGGCGCGTTCGGCCCGCTCGTGCGTGGCCCGCGGATCGGCCAGGGCCGCGCTGACGGCCTGCGCGAGGCTGTCCGCATCCCCCGGGGTGAAGGTCAGCGCGCGCCGGTCGTCGTCGGCGAACTCCGCCAGGCCCCCGGTCCGCGACACCACCAGCGGCGTGCCCGATCGCGGCGGCCTCCAGGGCGATCAGGCCGAACGGCTCGTACAGGCTCGGGGCGACGGCGAGGTCGGCGGCCGCGACGATCGCGCGCAGGTCCTCCTCGCTGACCCAGCCGAGGAACCTGACCGATCCGTCCAGCCCGAGGTGCGCGGCCTGGCGCTGGACGTCGTCGAGGTAGCTGCCGCGGCCGGCGACCAGGAGCCGGATGCCCGGGTGCGCCCGGCGCAGGGCGGGCATCGCCGACACCAGCGTCTGCACGCCCTTCTCCCACTCGACCCGCCCGGTGTAGGCGATCAGGGGGTGGGCGTCGGCGTTCTCGGCGCTGATCCGCGCGGTCTCGAACTCGGGGCGCTGCCAGTCCGCCGGCTCGATCCCGTTGGGCACCACGTGCGCCGAGTCGACGCCGAACAGCGTGCGCACCTCGTCGCGCATCGTGCGCGAGCAGGTGATGACCGCGTCCGAGGTGTTGGCCAGCCACCACTCGATCCCGTGGATCGCGGTGGACAGGTCGGTGGTGACCCAGCCCCGGTTCCGGCCGGCCTCCGTGGCGTGGATCGTGGCCGTGAGCGGTGCGCCGGAACGCCGGCGCAGGGCGACCGCGGCGTGGGCGACCATCCAGTCGTGGGCGTGGATGACGTCCGGCTGCCAGTCGGCCAGCAGCGCGTTGCCGTGGCCGGTGAACTCGCACTCCATCTCCGCGACGTGGGCCAGCAGGTCGCGGGGGTCGTACGTCGAGGGGTCGATGGTGGCGCGCAGGACCCGGACCGGGCCGGTGGAGCCCCAGGGCACCCGGGCCGGTGCGGCGGAGTTCGGCGCCTGCGTGATGACGACCACGTCGTGGCCGTTGGCGGCCTGCGCATTGGCCAGGGCGTGGACATGGCGACCGAGCCCCCCGTACATCACGGGCGGGTACTCCCAGGTCAGGTGAAGGATGCGCATCGGTCACGAAGCGTACGCCCTGCGACCGGATCTGCGCGGTTCGGCCGGCCGCCCAGGCCGGAGCTCGGGCTCGTTCCCGCATCGGATCGTCACCGCGAGGCATTCGGGGGGCGGGACCTTCGACCCGGGGATGCGGGTCGGGGGGCTGCTCGGCCGCAGGCCCCGCCTACGATTGACCCGATCAGCAGCGCTTGTTACCCGTGGGTAATATGTGCCTGCGGGCGGCGGATTCGCCCAGCGGATCGAAGGAACTGGCCACCGGCGCACCTCTCGGGTGCTCCGGGCGATGAGAGAGGTCGACGACGCGACCATGAAGATCGTTGTCTGTGTGAAGCAGGTCCCGGACAGTTGGGCGGAGAAGTCGCTCAGCCCCGCCGACAACACGTTGGACCGCGGCTCGGTGGACGCCGTGATGAATGAGATCGACGAGTACGCGATCGAGGAGGCCCTGCGGCTGATCGAGGCGCACGGCGGCGAGGTGATCGTGCTGTCCATGGGTCCGGCCCAGGCCACCGACACCATCCGCAAGGCGCTGTCGATGGGCGCCGACTCCGGCGTGCACATCGTCGACGACGGCCTGCACGGCTCGGACGCGGTCGCCACGTCCCTGGCGCTCGCGACGGCGATCAAGGGCCGCGACGCCGACCTGGTCATCCTCGGCTGCGAGTCGACCGACGCGCGGATGTCCGTGGTGCCGGCGATGGTCGCCGAGCGCCTCGGCCTGTCCGCAGCTCACCTTCTGCAACTCCGTCACGGTGGACGGCACGACCGTCACGACGAACCGCGTGACCGAGTACGGCTACGACGTCGTCGAGGCGTCCCTGCCGGCCGTGGTCAGCGTGGTCGAGAAGATCAACGAGCCCCGCTACCCGTCCTTCAAGGGCATCATGGCCGCCAAGAAGAAGCCGGTCGAGACCCTCGACCTGGCCGGCCTGGGCGTCGCCGCCAGCGAGGTCGGACTGGCCGCCGCATGGTCGGTCGTCGAGGAGGCTGCCGCCCGGCCGCCGAAGGCCAAGGGCACGATCGTCACCGACGACGGCAACGGTGGCGTGGCCATCGCCGATTTCCTGTCCGCGCAGAAGTTCATCTGAGGAGCCCAGCAATGGCTGAAGTACTTGTGCTCGTCGAGCACGTCGACGGCAATGTGAAGAAGGTCACCTACGAGCTGCTGACCCTGGCCAAGCGCATCGGCGAGCCCGCCGCGGTGCTGGTGGGCGCCGGCGCCGACGCGGCGATCCCGGGCCTGGCCGAGCACGGTGCGGTGACGGTCTACGTCGCCGACGCCGCCGAGCTCAGCGCCCACCCGGTGGCGCCCAAGGCCGAGGTCCTGGCCAAGCTCGTGGCCGAGAAGTCCCCGGCGGCGGTCCTCGTGGCCAGCACCGCCGAGGGCAAGGAGGTGGCCGCACGCCTGGCCATCAAGTCCGGCTCCGGCATCATCACCGACGCGGTCGACGTCGCCGCTGACGGCACCGCGACGCAGTCGGTGTTCGGCGGCGCCACGGTCGTGAAGTCGAAGGTGGCGGTCGGCACCCCGATCATCACCGTGCGTCCCAACAGCACCGCCCCCGAGGCCTCCCCGGCTGCCGGTGCCCGCGTCGACGTCGCCGTCGAGCTCTCGGACGCCGCGAAGTCGGCGCGCATCACCGATCGCGTCGTGCAGGCCAAGGGCGGTCGTCCCGACCTCGCCGAGGCCGCGGTCGTGGTCTCCGGTGGGCGTGGCGTGGGCGGGGCCGAGGGCTTCGGCGTCATCGAGGCCCTGGCCGACTGCGCTGGGTGCTGCTGTCGGCGCCTCGCGTGCCGCCACCGACGCGGGCTGGTACCCCCACCAGTTCCAGGTCGGCCAGACCGGCAAGACGGTCGCCCCGCAGCTGTACATCGCCAACGGCATCTCCGGGGCCATCCAGCACCGGGCCGGCATGCAGACGTCGAAGACCGTCATCGTGGTCAACAAGGACCCGGAGGCGCCGATCTTCGAGCTCGCCGACTTCGGCGTCGTCGGCGACCTGTTCGCGGTCGTCCCGCAGCTGACCGACGAGGTCGCCAAGCGCAAGGGCTGATCGATCGCACGTCGAGCGCGGGGTCCGGCCGGGATGGCCGGGCCCCGCGTCGCCGTTCCGGGGGTGAACCGAGCCTCCGGCGGTGCGCGAGCCGGTTCGGCCCACCTCGCCTACGATTGGCAGACCATGCGCACCTACCTCGACCACGCGGCGACCACGCCGCTGTTGGACTGTGCCCGCGAGGCGATGATCGGCGCGCTGTCGCACACGGGGAACGCCTCGTCGCTGCACGCGGCAGGTCGGGCGGCGCGCCGACGGGTCGAGGAGTCCCGCGAGACGATTGCCGGGGCGCTCGGGGTGACGCCCAGTGAGGTGATCTTCACCGCGGGCGGCACCGAGGCGGACAACCTGGCGGTCAAGGGGCTCTGGTGGGCGCGCACGGCCGAGGACCCCGCGCGGTGTCGGGTGCTGGCCTCGCGGATCGAGCACCACGCGGTCCTGGACCCGGTCCACTGGCTGGGCGAGCACGAGGGCGCCGAGGTGGTCTGGCTCGACGTCGACGCCGAGGGCCGGGTCGATGTGGACCAGATCCGCGCCGAGCTGGTCGCGTATCCGGGCCAGACGGCGCTCGTGGCCGTCATGTGGGCCAACAACGAGGTCGGGACCGTCCAGCCGATCGCGCAGATCGCCGCCGCGTGCGCCGAGGCGGGCGTGCCGCTGCACGTCGACGCCGTCCAGGCGGTCGGGCTCGATCCCCGTGGACGCGACACTGCCCGGACAGCCATGGCGATCTCCGCCCACAAGCTCGGCGGCCCGCTGGGAGTCGGCGCGCTCGTCGCCCGGCGCGGGCTCGAGCTCACGCCGCTGACCCACGGCGGCGGGCAGGAGCGGCAGGTCCGCTCCGGGACGCTCGACGTGCCCGCGCATCGTCGGGTTCGCCGCGGCAGTCGAGCACGTGCTGGGCGACGTCGCCGGAGCGGTCCGCGCGGACCGCGGCGCTGCGCGACGACCTGTTCGCCCGGGTCCTCGACGCTGGCCCCGGACGCCATCGTCAACGGCGCGCTGGGCGGGCTGGACGCCCGGCTCCCGGGCAACGCGCACGTCTCGTTCCCCGGGTGCGAGAGCGACGCGCTGCTGATGCTGCTGGACGCGGCCGGCGTCGAGGTCTCGATGGGCTCGGCGTGCAGCGCCGGGGTGCCCGAGCCGAGCCACGTCCTGCTGGCCATGGGCATCGACCCGGTGCGGGCACGCTCGTCGTTGCGCTTCAGCCTCGGGCACACCTCGACGCGCGCGGACGTCGACGCGCTCGTGGCTGCTCTCCCGGCAGCCCTGGCCCGCGCCGGCCGGGCCGGACAGGTGCGGATCAGCGCCCAGATGGCGGCCGCGGCCCGCGACGGGGGCTGAGGTGAAGGTCCTGGCCGCCATGTCCGGCGGCGTCGACTCGGCCGTGGCCGCCGCGCGCGCGGTCGCAGCCGGTCACGACGTCACGGGCGTGCACCTGGCGCTGTCGCGCAATCCGGAGTCGTACCGATCGGGTGCGCGCGGGTGCTGCACCATCGAGGACTCCCGCGACGCCTGGCGCGCCGCCGACCTCCTGGGCATCCCGTTCTACGTGTGGGACATGTCCGAGGAGTTCGCCGCCGACGTCGTGGACGACTTCCTGGCCGAGTACGCCGCCGGTCGCACGCCGAACCCGTGCCTGCGCTGCAACGAGCGGATCAAGTTCGCCGCCGTCCTGGACCGTGCCCGCGCCCTCGGCTTCGACGCCGTCTGCACCGGGCACTACGCGCAGCTGCTCGATGGCCCGGCCGGCCGGGAGCTGCACCGGGCGGTGGATCCGGGCAAGGACCAGTCCTACGTCCTGGGCGTCCTGGACGCCGAGCAGCTCGCGGGCTGCATGTTCCCGCTGGGCGGCTCGCTGAAGTCCGAGGTCCGCGCCGAGGCCACGGCGCTGGGCCTGGCTGTCGCGGCCAAGCCGGACAGCCACGACATCTGCTTCATCCCGACCGGGGACACCTCCGGCTTCCTCCAGGGGCGCCTCGGGCCGGCGCCGGGGGAGATCGTGGACGCCGTGACCGGTGAGGTGGTCGGCGCTCACGAGGGTGCCTACGCCTTCACCGTCGGCCAGCGCCGCGGCGTCGGGCTGGGCAATCCCGCGCCGGACGGTGCCCGGCGGTACGTGGTCGACGTGGACATCGCCAGCCGGCGAGTGTCCGTCGGACCGGTCGCCATGCTCGACGTGGACCGGATCACGGCGATCCGCCCCCGGTGGTGCGGGCCGGCGCTGGAGGGGTCGGCGGCCCTGGGCGTGCAGGTGCGGGCGCACGGCGAGGAGATCCCTGCGGTGGTGGCGCCCGAGGGGTCAGGCTTCGTCGCCGAGCTGTCGAGTCCGCTGCGGGGCGTGGCTCCCGGCCAGGCGGCCGTGCTCTACGACGGCACCCGCGTGGTGGGTTCGGGCACGATCGTGCGAGGGGCGGCGTGAGCGCGCGACCACCGACCGCTTCGGGGGACCAGGGCGCGGTGGACGACGGGGCTGTCGCGGACAGGGTCGGGTCCCCGGCTGCCGCGACTCGTCCCCGTTGAGGCCGGTGTGCCTGCTGCTGACCCCGCCGGGATCAACGCCCGGGCCCTGTCCATCGGGATCGCCGTGGGCGCGTACGCGATCAGCTTCGGGGCGGTGAGTGTCGCGGCCGGCCTGAACGTCCTGCAGGCCCAGGCCCTGTCCGCGCTGATGTTCACGGGTGCATCGCAGTTCGCCTTCGTCGGCGTGGTCGCCGCCGGCGGGGGACTGGTGGCCGCCGTGATCACCGCGTGGCTCCTGGGGCTGCGCAACGGCCTGTACGCACTGCACCTGGCGACCGTCCTCAGCCCGGCCGGCCGGCCGTCGGAACGGTTGCGCGGCTGGCGGCGGATGGGTGCTGCCCAGTTCACGATCGACGAGTCCACCGCGATGGCACTGGCCTACGAGGGCGACCCCACGGCCACCCGCCGGGCGTTCTGGGCCACGGGGTGGTCGGTGTTCGTCCTCTGGAACCTGGGCACCCTGCTCGGTGCGGTGGGGGCGGCGTCGTTGAGCGATCCGAAGGTGCTGGGACTCGATGCGGCCATCCCTGCCGGGTTCCTCGCGCTGCTGTGGCCCCGCCTGGTGGATCGGTCGGCGTGGGCCCTGGCGGTGGCATCGGGGGTGCTCGCCCTCGCGCTGGCCCCCCTCCTGCGACCGGGGATGCCGGTGCTGGCCGGCGCGGGCCTGGCCGTGGCCGGCGCCCTGTGGCTGACCCGGGAGCGTTCCTGATGTGGCCCGCCGTGCTCGTGGCCTCCCTGGCCTCGTTCCTCACCAAGTGGGCGGGTCACCTGCTCCCGGAGTCGCTGCTCGAGCGGCCGCTGGTGAGCCGGGCCGCCGGCACTGCTCCCGATCGGCTGTTGGCAGCGCTCCTGGCCATCCAGACGTTCTGGTCCCCGGCGGGGTTCGTGCTCGACGCGCGCGCGGCCGGTGTGGCGGTCGCAGCCGTGGCCCTGATGTTGCGGGCGCCCTTCCTGGTCGTCGTGCTCTCCGCGGCGGCCACGGCGGCGCTGCTGCGGGCGGCCGGACTGGGTTGACCGGCGCGGTCGCGCGAGATTGGCGCGCTACGGCCACGTGTGGCCGATCCGTGACGTTCCTTGGCCGTCCCGGGGCGGTGTGACCCACGGAGGCGCGCACCCGATCGGTCAGCGTGTGGTCGGCATCCTCGGCGCCCTCAGTCGTCCGCGGGGAACCGGACGCCCACCTGGGCACGTGCCCGGTCGAGGATCCGCGCGACCGCCAGGGACTTGGCGACCGGCCAGGTGGGGGACTGCTCGCCCGGCGCGCACGCACGCGATGAAGTGCTCCACCTCGTAGCGCATGTGCATCGGCGACTGTGCGCGCGTGAGGTCGCGCGAGGACCCGTCGCGCAGGTCGAGGCGGACGATCGTGGGCACGCTGCAGTCGTCGAAGTGCACGACTCCCGACTCCCCGGTGATTGCCGAGCCGACGCCTCCCGGTGCGATCTTCGAGTGCAGGCACGCCACCTCGAACCCGTCGTAGCCCAGCAGGATGGTTCCCTGCCCGTCGACGCCGCTGGGCAGGAGGTGCCCGGTCGCGTGGACCGAGGTCGGATCCCCGAACAGCAGGAGCGACAGCGCCACGGCGTAGATGCCGAGGTCCATCAGCGACCCGGCGGCGAACGCCGGGTTGAACGCGTTGGGCAGCTCGCCGGCCTTGAGCTTGTCGTAGCGCGAGGAGTACTGGTCCTTGGCGAGCACGACCCGTCGCAGTGTCCCGACCTCGGGGAGGGCGTCGCGGATCGCCTCCACGTTCGGCTCCCACGGCGAGGTGTAGGCCTCCATGAGCACCCGGTCGGCCTCGCCCGCCGCGGCGGCCATCGCCTCGACCTCGCGGGAGTTGGCGCCCATCGGCTTCTCGGTGAGGACGTGCTTGCCCGCCCGCAGCATCGAGATCGACTGCTCGGCGTGCAGGGAGTTCGGGCTCGCGATGTAGACGGCGTCCACGTCCGGATCGCTGGCAAGGTCCGCGACGGACGTGTGCACCCGCGGGATCCCGTACCGGTCAGCGAACTCCCGGCCTGACCCGGCTGAGCGGGAGCAGACCGCGCCGACCTCGAAACCGTCCACGGTCCGACCAGCGTCGATGAGGGCCCCGGTGATCCAGTTGGTGCCGATGACGGCGAAGCGCACGTTGTCCATCGGCACAGGGTCTCAGGTTGGCCGTCGGGATGGTGCCGCGGACCCGGGCACAGGGACAATGGGTCCGTGGAGAAGCGCGAGGACGCATCGACGATCGCCGTCACCGGGATCGGCTCGATGCCGGGGACGGACTCGGCGGAGGCCGCGCGGATCGTCGCCGGTGAGCTCGACATCCCGCACCTCGTCGAGCTCCCCGCGCGGGGCCCGGGCGGGGACATGCTCGGCCGGACGCTGGCACTGGTCTGCTCGGCCACGGGGGAGTTCGCCGCGGAGACGACCCCGGACGGATGGCGGCTGGCTGGCGGTCGCTCAGGCGGGGACCTCGGCCGCCAGATGCGGCGAGGGGTCTCCTGGCTCGCCGAGGACGTCGACCGGATGGAGCTCGAGCTCGCGGGCTTCACCGGTCGGGTGAAGGTGCAGGTGACCGGGCCGTGGACGCTGGCGGCGGGGGTCGAGGCGGTGCGCGGGACCCGGCTGGTCGCCGACTCGGGTGCGTGCGCCGACCTTGCGGCGGCACTGGCGGAGGCCCTCGCCGAGCATGTGGCCATGATCGGTCGACGCATCCCGGGGGCCCAGGTCGTGGTCCAGGTGGACGAGCCGGCCCTCCCGATCGTGCTCGCGGGACACATTCGCACGCCCAGTGGCCGTGGGGCCCTGCGGGTTCCCGAGGACCCCGAGCTGGTGGCGGGGCTGGCCGTGGTGGTCGCAGCCGCGCTGGGCGCAGGTGCCGTGGCCACCGTCGCGCACTGCTGTGACCGCGACGTGCCGTTCGATGTGCTGCGACGCGCCGGCTTCGGGGCCGTCGCGATCGACACCGAACTCCTCGGGCAGGCGGCCGACGAGGCGCTGGGCGAATGGTGGGACCGCGGGGGAGCTGTGGTCCTGGGCGCCGTTCCCTCGGTGGACGAGCCGCGCCTGACCTCGGAGATGCTCGCCCGGCGGGTGGCTGCGCTGTGGAGCCGGATCGGGTTCGGGATCGCCGACGTGGGGGATCGCACGTGGTTGAGCCCGGCGTGCGGCCTTGCCGGCGCCTCACCGACGTGGGCACGCGAGGTGGGTGCCCTGATGCGGGGGGCCGCCCGGATGCTGGAGTCCTCGGAGTAGCCCGCGCGCCACGCCGCCCTGCTCCCACCGAGTTGCGTTGCACGTCCGACGATTTCGAGTCGCACGTGCAACGCAGACCCGTGTCGGGTGGAGGAAACGCAACGCAACCCCCGCAGGGGCGGAGGGCGCCCCGTGTCGGGGGGCGCAGGTAACCTGCGGTGGTGACGCAGATCGAGGATGCCCGCGCCCGGTGGGTGCATCTGGTGGAGCAGGTGGAGGCTGCCCGGACGGCGTACTACCAGCGCGACGCCCCGACGATCTCCGACGCGGAGTACGACGCGGTGTTCGCCGAGCTGGTGGCGTTGGAGGCTGAGCATCCCGGAGCTGGTGAGCCAGGACTCCCCGACGCAGTCCGTGGGCGGATCGCGCGCGGAGATGTTCGATCCGGTCGAGCACCTGGAGCGGCTGTACTCGCTGGACAACGCGTTCACCGACGAGGAGCTGTCGGCGTGGGCCGAGCGGGTCGAAGGGGCGGTCGACCGGTTCCCGCCGGTGCTGTGCGAGCTGAAGATCGACGGGTTGGCGGTCGACATCGTGTACCGCGCGGGGCGCCTGATCTCCGTGGCCACCCGCGGTGACGGACGCGTGGGCGAGGATGTCACCTACAACGCGCAGTACATCCCCGCGATCCCCGCGCGGCTGACCCCGACCGGCGATGTGGCCGTGCCCGCGCTGGTGGAGGTGCGCGGGGAGGTGTTCTTCCCCGTGGCCGACTTCGAGCGGATCAACGACGAGCAGCTGGCCCTCGGTCGCTCGCCGTTCGCCAACCCGCGCAACACCGCGGCCGGGACGTTGCGCCAGCGGATCGACCGCCGCGAGGAGGAGCTGGCGAAGGCCACGGCCGCACTTGAGGCGGCCCGCGCGCGATCGGCGACGGGCGGCACGATCGAGCGGGCCGAGGGTCGCGTGGCCCGGATGGCCGCTGAGGTGGAGCGTGTCCGGTCGAACATGAGCCGGCTGCGCCTGACCGTGCACGGGGTGGGCGCGCGTGAGGGGCTGGCGATCGAGACCCAGTCGCACGGGTACGAGGTGCTGCGCGAGCTGGGCCTGCCGACCTCGGACCGCGCCAGGGTCGTGGCCGACCTCGACGCCGTGCGCGAGTTCATCGAGTACTACGCCGAGCACCGCCACGACGTGGAGCACGAGATCGACGGCGTGGTGGTCAAGGTCGACGACCTCGAGCTGCAGGGGCAGCTCGGCGCCACCTCACGCGCCCCGCGGTGGGCGATCGCCTTCAAGTACCCGCCGGAGGTTGTCCGCACCCGCCTGCTCGACATCCGGGTCAACGTCGGGCGCACCGGTCGGGTCACCCCCTACGCGGTGATGGCACCGGCGAAGGTGGCCGGCTCGACGGTCGAGATGGCCACGCTGCACAACGCCAGCGAGGTCGTGCGCAAGGGCGTGCTCATCGGCGACCTGGTGTTCCTGCGCAAGGCCGGGGACGTGATCCCCGAGGTGATCGGCCCGGTGGTCGAGGAGCGCACCGGCGCGGAGCGGGCCTTCGTGATGCCGACCCACTGCCCGGAGTGCGGCACACCGCTGGCGCCTGCCAAGGAGGGCGACGTCGACATCCGCTGCCCGAACACGCGCTCCTGCCCGGCGCAGCTGCGCGAGCGGGTCTTCCACGTCGCCTCGCGGGGGGCGTTCGACATCGAGGGCCTGGGCTGGAAGGCCGGCGTCGCGCTGCTCGAGTCCGGGGTCGTCGCCGACGAGGGCGACCTGTTCGCCCTCGACGCCGACACGCTGCGGACAGTCCCGTTCTTCACCCGGGCGGCGAAGGCCGGGCGAGGTCGGCCCGCAGCTGACCGCCAACGCCGAGGTCCTGCTGACCCAGCTGGAGAAGGCCAAGGCCCAGCCGCTGTGGCGCGTGCTGGTCGCGCTGTCGATCCGGCATGTCGGCCCCACGGCCGCCCAGGCGCTGGCCCGTGAGTTCGGCGTGCTGACTGATCCCGGCTGGACGCCCGAGGACCCGGCCGCCGGCCGGCAGCCCATCGACCGTGCCGCAGTCGAGCAGCTGGCGGCATCCGAGGGCGTGGGACCGATCATCGCCGAAGCGGTCGTCGAGTGGTTCGCGATCGACTGGCACCGCGACGTCGTCGAGAAGTGGCGTGCGGCCGGGGTCCGGATGGCTGACGAGTTCGTCGAGTCCGGGCCACAGCCGCTGGCCGGCCTCACCGTGGTGATCACCGGTTCGCTTCCCGGGTTCACCCGCGACAGCGCGGCCGAGGCGGTCACGTCCCGGGGCGGCAAGGTCGCCTCCTCGGTGTCGAAGAAGACCGACTTCGTGGTCGTCGGCGAGAACGCCGGCTCCAAGGCCGACAAGGCGATCGCCCTGGCACGGCCGATGCTCGACGCCGAGGGCTTCGCCGTGCTGCTCGAGCACGGGCCGGAGGCGGCCTCGGCCGTGGCGAAGGTGGGCGGGTAGTCCGGACCCTCCCACCCGTCTGTGGACAACTGGTTGCCGGATCCGCAACCCGGTGGGAACGTACGCATGCGCCGCGGGGGAGGCGCAGCCGTGGAGGGGGAGCCACGGTGTGAGGCGGGTCGCTGCCGGCCGGGGGAGCCAGCGGCGGCCCGCCTGCGTGCGTTTCTGGCCGCGCGGGCGCACCGACCTAGGATGTGCCCCATGCCTGAGAACCCGTCGGCGATCACGCGCGAGCAGGTGGCCCACCTCGGGCGCCTGGCCCGGCTGTCGCTCACCGAGGACGAGCTCGACCACTACAGCGCGCAGCTCGCCGACATCCTCGGCGCGGTCGCCCGCGTGACCGAGGTCGCCACCCCTGACGTGCCCGCCACCTCGCACCCGATGCCTCTGGAGAACGTCTTCCGCGAGGACGTCCCGCGCCCCAGCCTGACCCAGGCCGAGGCACTGTCCGGGGCACCCGCCGCCGAGGACGACCGCTTCCGCGTCCCGCGCATCCTGGACGAGGAGTGAGCGCCATGACCCACGACCTGGACCTCACCCGCCTGACCGCGTCCCAGCTGTCCGAGCTGCTGCGCAGCCGCGCCGTCTCGGCCCGCGAGGTCGCGACCGCGCACCTCGATCGGATCGCCGCCGTCGACGGCGACATCCACGCGTTCCTGCACGTCGACTCCGAGGGTGCCCTGGCTGCAGCCGACGCGATCGACGCCGCCCGCGCCGCCGGAGAGGAGCTCGGCCCGCTGGCCGGCGTCCCACTGGCCCTCAAGGACGTCCTGACGATGAAGGGCGCGCCCACCACGTGCGGCTCGCGGATCCTCGAGGGCTGGCGCCCGCCGTACGACTCCACGGTCACCCGGCGCCTGCGCGAGGCCGGGATCGTCATCCTCGGCAAGACCAACATGGACGAGTTCGCGATGGGTTCCTCCACCGAGCACTCCGCGTACGGCCCGACCCACAACCCGTGGGACCTCGACCGGATCCCCGGCGGCTCCGGCGGCGGTAGCGCTGCCGCGCTGGCAGCCTTCGAGGCGCCGCTGGCCATCGGCACCGACACCGGCGGCTCGATCCGCCAGCCGGCCGCCGTCACCGGCACGGTCGGCGTCAAGCCCACCTACGGCGCGGTCTCGCGCTACGGCCTCGTGGCCCTGGCCTCGTCCCTGGACCAGGCCGGGCCGTGCGCCCGCACCGTGCTGGACACCGCGCTCCTCCACGAGGTGATCGCCGGCTACGACCCGATGGACTCCACGTCGCTGCAGCAGCCCGTGCCGGACGTCGTGGCCGCGGCCAAGCGCGCCGACGTCACCGGGATGCGCATCGGCCTGGTCAAGGAGCTCGGCGGTGAGGGCTACCAGGCCGGTGTGCGCCAGCGCTTCGCCGAGGCAGTCGCGATCCTGGAGAGGCTCGGTGCCGAGGTCGTCGAGGTCTCCTGCCCGAGCTTCGACTACGCGCTGGCCGCCTACTACCTGATCCTGCCCAGCGAGGCCTCGAGCAACCTGGCCAAGTTCGACGGCATGCGCTACGGCCTGCGGGTCGGCGACGACGGCACCCGCTCGGTCGAGGAGGTCATGAGCCTGACCCGCGAGGCCGGCTTCGGCGCGGAGGTGAAGCGCCGGATCATGCTGGGCACCTACGCCCTGTCCAGCGGCTACTACGACGCGTACTACGGCTCGGCGCAGAAGGTCCGCACCCTGATCCAGCGCGACTTCGCCGCGGCGTTCGCGCAGGTCGACGTCCTCATCTCGCCGACGGCGCCGACGACGGCGTTCAAGCTCGGCGAGAAGCTCGACGACCCGCTGGCGATGTACCTCAACGACGTCGCCACCATCCCGGTGAACCTCGCCGGGAACGCCGCGATGAGCCTGCCCGTCGGCCTGGCCCCGGAGGACGGCCTGCCCGTGGGCCTGCAGGTCATCGCCCCGGCGATGGCCGACGACCGGCTCTACCGGGTGGGCGGTGCGCTGGAGCAGGCGCTGTTCAACCGATGGGGCGGCCTGCTGATCGAGGAGGTGCCGGCGCGATGACCGAGCTGATGGACTTCGACACCGCCCTGGAGCGGTTCGACCCGGTGATGGGCCTGGAGGTCCACGTCGAGCTGAACACCGCGACCAAGATGTTCTGCGGCTGCTCCACGGTGTTCGGCGCCGAGCCCAACACCCAGGTCTGCCCGGTGTGCCTCGGCCTGCCCGGGGCGCTGCCGGCGCTGAACCGGATCGGCGTCGAGTCGGCGATGCGCATCGGCCTGGCGCTGAACTGCCAGGTCGCCGAATGGTGCCGGTTCGCGCGGAAGAACTACTTCTACCCGGACATGCCGAAGAACTTCCAGACCTCCCAGTACGACGAGCCGATCTGCTTCGACGGCTACCTCGACGTCGACTACGAGACCCCCGAGGGACGCCGGACGTTCCGCGTGGGCATCGAGCGCGCCCACATGGAGGAGGACACGGGCAAGAACAGCCACGTCGGCGGCGCCACCGGGCGTATCCACGGTGCCGACTACTCGCTGGTCGACTACAACCGGGCCGGCATCCCGCTGATCGAGATCGTCACCAAGCCGATCGAGGGGGCCGGCCGCTACGCCCCCGAGGTCGCCAAGGCCTACGTCGCCGCGCTGCGCGAGCTGCTGCGCGCGCTGGGCGTCTCGGACGTGCGGATGGAGCAGGGGTCGCTGCGCTGCGACGTCAACCTCTCCCTGCGCCCCGACCCGGCAGCTCCGCTCGGCACCCGTTCGGAGACCAAGAACGTGAACTCGCTGCGCTCGGTCGAGCGGGCGGTGCGCTACGAGATCGGCCGGCAGGCGGCGCTGCTCACCGAGGGCGGCAAGGTCGTCCAGGAGACCCGGCACTGGCACGAGGACACCGGCCTGACCACCTCGGGGCGCATCAAGGAGGAGTCGGAGGACTACCGCTACTTCCCGGAGCCCGACCTCGTCCCGATCGCGCCGTCGCGCGAGTGGGTCGAGCAGCTGCGCGCGACCCTGCCGGAGAACCCGGCGACGCGGCGCACGCGGATCGCCGCCGAGTGGGGCATCACCGACCACGACATGGCCACGGTGGTCAACGCCGGGGCGCTGGACCTCGTCGAGGCGACCATCGCCGCCGGCGCCGACCAGGCCTCGGCGCGCAAGTGGTGGACCGGGGAGCTGTCGCGGATCGCCAAGGACCAGGGCGTCGAGCTCACGGAGCTGCCGATCACCCCGGCCCAGGTCGCCGAGCTCGAGTCGCTGGTCGTGGCCGGGACGGTGAACGACAAGCTGGCCCGTCAGGTCATCGAGGGCGTGCTCGCCGGCGAGGGCTCACCGACTGAGGTCGTGGCCGGGCGCGGGCTGGCCGTGGTCTCCGACGACGGCCCGCTGCTGGCCGCGATCGACGAGGCGCTGGCCGCGCAGCCCGACGTCGCGGACAAGATCCGCGGCGGCAAGGTCCAGGCGGCCGGTGCGATCGTCGGTGCGGTCATGAAGGCCACCCGCGGCCAGGCCGACGCGGGCCGCGTCCGCGCGCTGATCTTCGAGCGCCTCGGCGTCGAGGAGTAGTCCGCCCCGTCGCCCGTCGCCAGCGGCGCCCGTCGCCCGTCGCCCGTCGCCTCCCCGATCGATCCGCTATTGGGTGGCCGGGCTTCGGGTTGATCCGGATCTCCGACCGTCGATCGTCGGAGATCCGGATCAACCGGGCAGGCAACCGGCCGCCGCTCCGGGCAGCGCAACTCGACCCGCGGAATCGCGTTGGGTCTGCTGGGTCTGACGTGGGGTTGCGTGCGGTTTCGATGCACACGATCGGCTCGGACCCGACGCGATCCGGCGGCGCCGGGACAGCGCAGCGCCCCGGCCGATCCGACCGGGGCGCCGCGCAATCTCGGCAGTGACTACTCCGCCGTGAACTTCTCCACCGCGCGCCAGGCCAGTGGGAACAGGCCGGCGGCCAGTGCGACCTTGAGCAGGTCGCCGACCAGGAACGGGGTCACGCCCAGCGAGATCGCCTTGGACAGCGACACGTCGATCGCCGCAGCCAGCCAGGTGGCGCCGATGGCGTAGATCACGACGTTGCCGAGCACCATCAGGCCCGCCGTTCGGGGCGCGGTCCGGGTCGCGCCGCGCTCGGCCAGCCAGCCGACCAGGGCTGCGGCGGCGATGAAGCCCAGGACGTAGCCGAAGCTGACGGTCAGGGCGCCGGACTTGAAGGCGCTCGAGCCCTCAGCGAACCACGGCACGCCGGCGAGGCCCGCGACGGCGTAGAGGCTCATCGATGCGACCCCGCGCCACATGCCCAGGGAGGCGGCGGTGAGCAGGACGGCGAAGGTCTGGCCCGTCAGGGGGACCGGCGTGAACGGCAGCGGGATCGCGACCTGCGCGGCCAGGCCGACGAAGGCAGCCCCGGCGATGACGAGGACGGCGTTGCGGACGGCGCTGCGCCCGAAGGCATCGGCGAGGACGCCGGGGGCGGGGGTGGCGAGGGACATGGGCACTCTCCTGATCGAACGGCCGACGACTGCCCGCCGGCTGGGACGGGGCGAGCCTATCGGGAGCGGTGGGCCGCATGGGCGGGGACCCGGGTCGGCAATGACCGGGAAGTTGCCTCGTGACGACGTACCCTTGCCTCGTGCGCAAGCTCCCGGTGGTGTCGTTCGCGGTGGCCCTCTCCGGGCTGGCCCTCGCCGTGGGATCGCTTGGCGGCGCCGCAACAGCCACGGACGCGGTGCCCGCTGGGGTGACGGGAGCCCAGGGACCCGGTGTCCACGTCGTCGCGGTCGGTGACATCGCCAATCCCGGCGGTGCCTACGCGCAGACGGCCGCGCTCGCGCGGATCCTCAATCCGGAACGGGTGCTCCTCGCGGGTGACATCGCCTACCCGAACGGGGCGCTCGCCGAGCTGCAGAAGACCTTCAACCCGGATTGGGGTGGATTCCGGCCCGTGTGGCTCCCGGTGCCCGGGAACCACGAGTACCGCACTGCCGGCGCGGCTGGATACCGCGCGTTCTTCGACGAGACCGGTGGCCTGTACTGGTCCAAGAAGGTCGGCTCGTGGCGGGTGATCGGCCTGGATTCCGAGAAGGTCGCCAGCGCGAAGCAGCGCAAGTGGCTGAAGGCCACCTTGAAGAAGTACAACGGGAAGCCGACCCTGGTCATGTGGCACCGGCCGCGCTACTCCCGGGGTGAGCACTCCGACCAGGCCGACACCGCGGGGCTGTACAACGTGGTCCGGCGCGACAAGGACGTGAAGCTGCTCATCTGGGGCCATGACCACGACTACGAGCGGATGAGCATTCCCGTGGCCGGCCGGACGGCACCCCTCAAGGCCTTCGTCGTCGGGACGGGCGGGGCCGAGCAGCGCTCCGCCACGACCAACGACACCCGGACGTGGAGCGAGTTCTTCGACAACACCGACTACGGCGTCCTGGACCTCCGGCTGGCCGACCGCGGGTTCAGCTGGGCCTTCGTGACCATCGCCGGAAAGACCCTGGACACCGGCTCCCAGACCTGGTGACGCAGATGGCGCAGGCGCGTGTCGCCCACCCGGGCTAGGCTTCCGGAGTGCCGCGGCGACTGGTGATCATGGGCTCGGGAGAGACGACCACCGGGATGCTCGGCGTCCATCGGGAGGGCTTCTCGGGCCTGCCGGACCCGACCGACGCCCGGCTCATGGACAGCCCGTTCGCGTTCCAGGAGAACGCCGACGAGCTGGTCGAGAAGATCAACCAGTACTTCACCGAGTCGCTGGGCCATCCGTTGCGTGCGATCAACCTGCCCGCCTCTGCTGATGCCCTGACCGTCGAGCGGGCCCTGGCCGACATCCGGGCTGCCGACTGGGTGTTCGCCGGACCGGGATCGCCGAGCTATGCACGGCGGTGCTGGGAGGGGACCGCCGTTCCTGAGGCCCTCGCCGGTGTGGTGGCGCCCGGTCGGTCGGGATCCCTGGTGTTCGCGTCCGCAGCAGTGGTCACCCTCGGGGACTGGGCGCTGCCCGTCTACGAGATCTACAAGGTCGGCGAGGACCCTCGCTGGGAGCCGGGACTCGGGCTGATGAGCCAGATCCTGGGATGGCGCTGTGCGGTCATCCCGCACTACGACAACCGCGAGGGCGGCACGCACGACACCCGCTTCTGCTACGTCGGCGGCCGGCGCCTGGCCCAGATCGAGCCCGACCTGGGCGACGGGTTCATCCTCGGGGTCGATGAGCACACGGCGCTCGTCCTGGACCTCGATGCGGGCACCGCGTGGGTGGCGGGCCGCAGTGCGGTGACCCTTCGGGTGGCGGGGTCGAGGACGTGCTTGCCGAACGGCTCACGGCTGACGATCGCCGAGATCGAGGACCGGATCGCCGCGCTCGGAGCAGGTGCGGCGGTCGGCCGGGGAGCGGCAGGTTCGGGTGATCGCCCGGGCTCGCGATGCGGATGGCTGAGGGCAGCGTGGCGCCCCCTGGGGAGCCGGTGGGCGTTGGGTCCGGAGCGGCCCGGGTCCGGCGTCGACCCGGCGGCCGCTCCCGACCCGCGGCCGGCGTCGACCAGCGGCCGCCCCCGACCCTCAGACTGATGAAGCCGGGACGTGGACGCAGCCGACCTCGCGCGCACCGTCCTGGCCGCCCTCCCCGACTCGGCAGCGCACGAGCGCGCCGCGGTGGTGGCGCTGGTCCATCAGGCCGAGTCCGCCTCGGCCACCCACGACCGGGAGCTGGCGGGCAGCGCGGTCCAGGCGTTGGTGGACCTTCGCTCGGACAGCCGTGCGGCGGGCGACTGGGCGGCCAGCGACCGCCTGCGCGATGTCCTGGGCGACCTCGGCGTGGAGGTGCGCGACAGCCGCGAGGGGTCGACATGGCAGTGGATGTGACGCCCGGTCCGATCGCCCTGGTCGGGTCGGGGGAGTACCTGCCGGTGATGCTCGAGATCGAGCGGCACCTGATCGCGGGCCGCCCGCCGAAGTACGTGCAGATCCCCACCGCGGCCGCACCCGAGGGCCCGGCCGTCCTGGCCAAGTGGACCCGCCTGGGTGCCGAGCAGGCCGAGCGGCTGGGCGTCGAGGCGGTCCCGCTCGTCGTGCACGACCGCGCGGAGGCCGATGACCCGGCGATCGCCGAGCAGGTGCGCGGGGCGGGCCTGGTGTACATGTCCGGGGGCAACCCGGCGCACCTGGCCGGGTGCGCTGCGCGACTCCGCGCTCTGGGCCGAGGTCCTCGATGCCTGGCGCGGCGGCGCGGCCCTGGCCGGGTGCAGCGCGGGGGCGATGGCCATGACCGGGTGGGTCCCGCACGTCCGGGCGCTGCACCGGCCGGCCGATCAGGGCCTCGGCCTCCTTCCGCACCTTCGAGTCATCCCGCACTTCGACAAGATGCTCGGCTGGGCCCCCGACCTGGTCACCCGGGTCCTGCTCCACGCCCCTGAGGGGATCACCGTGCTGGGCATCGACGAGGACACCGCCCTGGTGGGGGGGCCCTTCGAATGGACGGTCATGGGCCGGCAGTCCGTGTGGACCCTCGGACACGGGTCGCGCGTGGAGCACCGTGCCGGATCGACGGTCGTGACGCCGGGCGTGGGCGGCGGGGCGCCGCGCACGTGACCACGCTCGTCCCCGGATACATCCTCGAGGGCCTCCCCGAGGATGTCGCGCGCGGTGCCGTCGCCTGGGACTCGGGCGACCCCGACCCCGCCTGCCTGCCCGACGTGCGAGGTGTTCGTGCCGCCGTACACAGCCTCCGCGGGCGACCTGGCCATGATGGCGCGGATGCCGAACCTCCGGGTCGTGCAGACCCTGACCGCGGGGGTCGACAACGTGCTCGCCGCACTCCCGGACGGGGTCACCCTGTGCAACGCCGCCGGGGTCCACGACGCCTCCACCGCCGAGCTCGCCGTCGGCCTGACGATCGCCAGCCTGCGCCACCTCGACGACTTCGCCCGCGCGATGCCCGAGGGCCGCTGGCTCTACGACCGGCACGAGGCCCTGGCCGACAAGCGCGTGCTGATCGTCGGGTTCGGGTCGATCGGCCGGGCGATCGCCCGGCGCCTGGACGGGTTCGAGTGCGAGGTGCGCGCGGTGGCCCGCACCGCCCGGATGGTCGACGGGATCGACGTCCGATCGATCGACGAGCTGCCCGGCCTGCTGCCGGACGCCGACGTCGTGATCCTGATCGTGCCGCTGACCCCGGACACCCGCGGGATGGTCGACGCGGCCTTCCTGGCCCGGATGCGCGACGGCGCGCTGCTGGTCAACGTCTCGCGCGGGCCGGTGGTCGACACCGACGCCCTGCTGGCCGAGTGCGCGTCCGGGCGCCTGCGCGCAGCCCTGGACGTCACCGACCCCGAGCCGCTGCCCGCCGACCACCCGCTCTGGCGCACCCCCGGCGTCCTGATCAGCCCGCACGTGGGCGGCAACACGTCGGCATTCCTGCCCCGCGCCCGTCGGCTGGTGGCCGAACAGTTGCGCGCGCTGGCCGAGCGGCGAGCCGCTTGGCGAACGTGGTCGTCGCCGGGATCGCGTCAGCCCTCTGGCGCGGGTGGCGAGACATAGTCCGGACACCGGGCACTCTCTGGCACCGGCTTGCCGGTCAGGGTGGTGAACAGGTCTCCGAGCTCGCTGCACCTGGCCGCGAAGGCGGGATGGACCTCGGGCTCATGTCCGTGAGGCGCCCAGGCGATGGTGGAGGCGGCGAGCGCCACGCCTCGGTCCTGCCACTCGTAGGCGCGTCCGCCCACGTGGTCAGACCGGCCTGCTCGGTGGATCGTTCGGTCACCTCCGGGGGACCGGCCCACCATTGAGGCCGCAGCCGCGCCACGATGCCCGCACCCTGTCGCGGCGGATCGATCCAGCATCAGGCGCGCTTGCGGACCGATCGGAGGAGCGGAACGAGCCCAGCGGATCGGTCGGCGAAGGCCGGGCCGGGCGCACTCGCGATCGATCTGGGAGGTGCGGACGGCCGCGCCGACTACGCTTGCGCCCATGACCGAGACTCCCGCCACGCCCGACATCAAGCCCCGCTCGCGCACCGTCACCGACGGCCTCGAGCGCGCCGCCGCCCGCGGCATGCTGCGCGCGGTGGGCATGTCCGACGAGGACTTCCCGAAGCCCCAGATCGGCATCGCCTCGAGCTGGAACGAGATCACCCCCTGCAACCTGTCGCTGGAGCGGCTGGCCCGCTCGGCGAAGGAGGGCGTGCACGCCGGCGGCGGCTACCCGCTGCAGTTCGGCACGATCTCGGTCTCCGACGGCATCTCGATGGGCCACGAGGGCATGCACTTCTCGCTGGTGAGCCGCGAGATCATCGCCGACTCCGTCGAGGCCGTCATGCAGGCCGAGTGCCTCGACGGCATGGTCACGTTCGCCGGCTGCGACAAGAGCCTGCCCGGCATGCTGATGGCCGCCGCGCGCCTGGACGTGGCGTCGGTGTTCGTCTACGCCGGGTCGATCCTCCCGGGCCGGGTCGGGGACCGCGACGTCACGATCATCGACGCCTTCGAGGCGGTCGGGGCGTGCGCCCGCGGGCTGATCACCCGCGCCGAGGTCGACGAGATCGAGCGCGCGATCTGCCCGGGCGAGGGCGCCTGCGGAGGCATGTACACCGCCAACACGATGGCCTCGGCCGCCGAGGCGATGGGGATGAGCCTGCCCGGCTCGGCCGCCCCGCCCGCCGTGGACCGCCGCCGCGACGGCTTCGCGCGGCGCTCCGGCGAGGCCGTCGTCGAGATGCTGCGCCAGGGCATCACCACCCGCGACATCATCACGAAGAAGTCCCTGGAGAACGCGATCGCCGTGGTCATGGCGCTCGGCGGCTCCACCAACGCCGTCCTGCACCTGCTGGCGATCGCCCACGAGGCCGACGTCGACCTCGAGATGGAGGACTTCCAGCGGATCGGCGCGAAGGTCCCGCTGCTCGGCGACCTCAAGCCGTTCGGGCGCTACGTGATGAGCGACATGGACCGGGTCGGGGGAGTGCCGGTCATCATGCGTGCCCTGCTCGACGCCGGCCTGCTGCACGGCGACTGCCTGACCGTCACCGGCCGCACGGTCGCCGAGAACCTGGCTGAGGTGAACCCGCCGGACCCCGACGGCGTGATCCTGCGCGCCATGAACGACCCGATGGGCGGCGCCGGGGGCATCACGATCCTCGGCGGCTCGCTGGTGCCCGAGGGTGCGGTCGTGAAGAACGCCGGCATCCCGGTCGAGGTCTTCGAGGGCCCGGCGCGCGTCTTCGAGCGCGAGCGCGCCGCGATGGACGCGCTGGAGGACGGCACGATCCAGGCCGGCGACGTCGTGATCATCCGCTACGAGGGCCCCAAGGGCGGCCCGGGCATGCGCGAGATGCTCATGATCACCGCGGCCATCAAGGGCGCCGGGCTGGGCAAGGACGTCCTGCTGATCACCGACGGCCGCTTCTCCGGCGGCACGACCGGCCTGTGCGTGGGGCACGTGGCCCCCGAGGCCGTCGACGGCGGACCGATCGCGCTCGTCGCGGACGGCGATCGCGTGCGCATCGACATCCCGAACCGCACGCTGGACCTGCTCGTCGACGACG
>CAWEVG010000035.1:0-93528 GCA_963812395.1 uncultured Actinomycetes bacterium | reverse complement strand
TACAACAACCCCTTCGCCGTCAGGTTCCGGAACGCGAACCACCCGGGCACCGTCGGCAGCCAGAACGTGACCAGCCGGAACAGCAGCGTCGCCGACACCGCCACCGCCGGGTTCATCCCGGCCGCCGTGAGCCCCGCCGCCAGCGCCGCCTCCACGACGCCCAACCCGCCCGGCGTCGGCGCGGCCTGCCCCAGCGTCGACCCGGCCAGGTACACGAACGAGATCGCCGCGATCGTCAGGTCGTCGGAGAACGCCCGCACCGAGGCCACCAGGCACAGGCAGTACGCCACGTTCAGCAGCAGGATCCCGCCGAACCCCTCGGCGAGCTTCGCCGGCCGCTGCGCCACGGTCGCCAACCGGGGGATGACCTGCTCGATCATCGGCCGGAGCCGGTCGGTCAGCCAGCGGCGCACGTGCGAGATCGAGGCCAGCCCGCCGATGATCATCGCGGCGATCCCCACGCCGATGATCACCCCGCGCGGGGGGTTGAACTGCAGGTCGGCCTGGGTCCCGGCGGCGATCGCGGTCAGCAGCATCAGGGTCACGTGGACGATGAACGCCGCCACCTGGGAGACCCCGACCGTCGCGGCAGCCGCCGCCGGGGGCAGGCCCGAGCGGTTCAGGAACCGTGCGTTCACCGCGACCGCGCCCAGCGTCGGCGGCGACACCAGCGTCGCGAAGCTCGCCGCGAACTGCGCCTGCAGCGTCCGCAGGAAGCTCAACCGGTCGGGCACGAAGCCGCCCAGGCTCATCGTCGCGCCCAGGTAGGTCACCATCGACAGCGCCAGCGCCACGCCCGCCCACCGCCAGTCCGCGGACGCGACCACCTCGGCCACGTTCACCTGGGCCATCTGCGACAGGAGCAGGTAGAGCGCGACCGTGCCCAGGATCAGCGTGATCACCGTGCGCGGCTTGAGCCGTTCGAGGTCGATCGGCTCGATCTCGACGGCCGGGTTGATCGTCAGCAGCTCGGCGCGCAGGTCGTTGAGCAGGTCCTTGCTCCCGCGCAGGGCGGCGCGCGTCGGGCTGCTCAGGGCCACCCGCTGGAGCACCGGCAGCGCGCGCAGCACGGCCTCGTCGCCGATCACCCGCCGTGCGGAGGCCACCGCGGTCGGGACGTCGGTCTGCAGGGCCTGGGTGACCAGCAGCTCGGCGACGTCCAGGCGCAGGACCACGTCCCCGGCGGCGACGGTGCCGGACTCCAGCCCCGTCAGGTAGGTCCCCGCTCCGGCGTAGAGCACGTTCTCGGCGTGCAGGTTCTGGTGCGCCAGGAACCGTGCCTGCATCGCGGCCACCGCCCGCCACGCGATGTCGAGCTCCTCGTCGGTCGGCCGGTCGCTCTGCATGCCCGAGCCGGGGATCACCGCGCGCCCGTCACGGCTCTCGTAGGCCAGCAGCGCGGAGTCGGCGCTGACCATCGCGGCCAGCTCCAGCTTCGGGCTGGGTACCCCCGCGGCCTGCGCGGCGTAGGCCATCATGGCGGCCCGGTCGAGCTGGCTGCGCATGGACAGCCCGCTGGCCGAGTCGTTCGCCTCGCGCAGCCGGATCGTGCGCCACAGCGCCAGCGCGAGCCCGGATCCCTCGAGGTCGCGGTCGAGGACCACCACGTCGAGGTGGTCACCGTCGGCCTTCACGGCCATGTAGTGCCGGCCGGTGTACGTGCCGCCCCGAGCGCGGAGCATCACCAGCGGGATCCCCGCGGTGATCAGGGTCGTCGCGACGTCGGCCCCGGACGGGCGGGTCGTGGGGGTGCCCAGCAGGTAGCGGGTGAACAGGCCGACCGCCAGGCCGATGAGGAAGCTCAGGCCCTGGGCGGTGCTGGTGCTGCCCGCGCTGACCGATCCCACGACGGCCGTCGAGGCCACGATCAGTCCGGTGACCACGTTCCAGCGCGGCCGGCTCATCAGGCGGGCCACGGTCACGAAGGCGACGGTCCCGCCGAGCAGGGGATTGGTCGGGTAGGCCAGGTCGTCGCTGATCGGCGATCCGGTCAGGGCGGAGTAGAGGGTCTCGTAGCCGGAGTTGCGCACGAGGGTGGAGATCAGCGTGAGCAGGATGGCCGCGATGGTCATCGCGGCGATCGACTCGAGCAGCTGGCGCCCGCGACCTCGCACGAGCATCGAGACCGCCGCCACCAGCGGCAGCATCACGACGCCGAGGCCGGCCAGGGCGCTGAGCAGGCCCCAGATGACGTCGGGCAGCGAGCGCTGGGCGTCGGCGAGGTCGTCGTCGATCGCGATCACGGTCTGCTCGGCGGTGACCGCGAGGAGCACGATCAGCGCCGCGATGACGATCGCCAGCACCGCCCCGAGCAGGTCGCGGGGCCGGCGCAGGCGGGAGCGGAAGAACCCCTCCTCGACCACGAGGGTGGTGTAGTTGGGGGAGGTGGGGGTGGGGAGGCGGTCTGGGCGGCGGGGGGTGGTCGGGAGCTGCGGGAGGACGTGGTCGCGGGGTGGGGCGGGTCGTCGGCGAGGGCGGTCGCGCGGGTCGGTGGCGTCGGCGGTCGCAGGCCGTCGCGGAATGCGGTGTCGGGCGCCACTGGGTTCGTGGGGCGCTCGGTCACCCCCCGATGCTGTCACGTTCCCGCCGGACCGGTCGGGCATTGCCCGCGCGGTGGGGCACGGGCGGTCGCGGCAGGCTCAGTTCGCTCGCTCGCGAGTTGCGTTGCGTTTGCTTCGCCCGACACGGACCTGCGTTGCATCTGGGACGTGGATTCGGCCGAAACGCAACGCAACTTGGGGGCCGCGGAGGAGGTGCGCGTGGGTTGTTCCGCCGCCGGCCGACCGGGGCGCCGTCGGGTCAGCGCAGCCGTACGGATGGCAGGTAGCCCGGGTGGTGACCGCATGTGGCTGCATTTCCGGTGAGTACCGTCGACGACCGCTTCTCCCGGCCTGCGTCGGTTGTCAGGGCGACAGGTCCAGTGCGGCCATGAGGCCCCGGCCAACCGCTTCCATCGCTCTGTGGGTGAGTGCGCCGAGGTCGCGCGTCACCTCGTCCGGCCAGATCTCGACGATGTCGTCGCAGATGACACTGCCGGCGAATGTCTCCGGGGGACCCAGGCGCACGATGCTCGGAAGGTCCGGCTTGGGTGTGGTCGTCAGCCTCACGGCAAGAACCTGTGGGAGTTGATTGTTGCGGCGGTTGTTCGACACCACGAGGAAGTACTTGTCCTCGTCGAGGTTCGACAGTCGGGCCGCGTAGACGCGCCCACGTTGCAGCGGCCACAGGGTTGTCACCGCTCGATCACTCCTCGTGGGCCCACGAGGGCGTACGACGACGCGCCTCGGCCCGGGACTGGGCTGCCGCACCCGCCTGCTCGGCAGCGAGCAGGGCGTAGCTGGCTTCTTCGACGGCGCTGCGGATGGCCGCGAGTCCCACCTCGAAGACCGCATGCAACATGGCGGCCTCGCTGGTGGTGGAAGGTGCCTCGAGGCCGCTCAGCCGCTCCAGGGCCTCGCGGTGCCCCGGCGACGAGGAGAGCAGGGCAAGGTCTCGCTCGTCTCGCTCGGTGAGTGGAAGCGATGGGCGCCGCACAATGCGGGTGCGCATGCGAGTCGTCATGGCCCATATAGTGCGGTACATAGTGAAGCACGTCAACATGCCCACCTCAGGGTGGGCGGATGACCGACCCGCGAGGTCCGACACGGATCTATCCACCTGGACGAGCGCGGCGCGCCGGTCGTGGCAGAGGAGTGTCGGACCCCTGTGGTTGCCTTTGCTGCGAGGGGAGGGGAATGACAGACGGGAACATGACGGTCGGCGCAGGGCCGCGGCATGCGACGACCCGCGGTGGCCCGAGCGCCCAGGGGCGAGGGTCGGGCGCCGGCCGGGGTGGGTCGGCGGGATCGACCGTCCGGCCTTGGGTGTGCGCCTCGATCGCCGCGCGCCGGAGCCTCTCGCTGCCCCTGGACCTCGACCCCCAGCAGCGGGCCGTCGTCGAGCACCGCGACGGGCACCTCCTGGTCCTCGCCGGGCCAGGGACGGGCAAGACCGCGACCCTCGCCGAACTCGTGGTCGCCCGCATCGCCGACCCCGTTGATCCGATCCCTGCCGACCGGATCCTGGCCCTGACGTTCGGGCGTCGCGCGGCGCGCGAGCTCTCCGACCGGATCAGCGGGCGTCTCGGCGGGGGTGCCGTGCCGGTCGTGAGCACGTTCCACTCGTTCGCGTACGGCGTCCTGCGCCAGCACGCCGACCCCACCGCCTTCGCCAGCCCGCCGCGGCTGTTGGTGGCCGCCGAGCAGGACGCCCGGCTGCGCGAGCTGCTCACCTACTCGATCGAGGAGGGCCGGCTGCAGTGGCCCGAGTCGCTGTCCCGGGCGGTCGGCACCCGCGGGATCGCCGAGCAGGTCCGCGCGCTGCTGGCCCGGGCGCGCGGCCAGGGCCTCGACGGCAAGGACCTCGTCCCGGATCGGCCGGCGCGAGGGCGTGCCCGTGTGGGCAGCGCTCGGCGGCTTCTTCGAGGAGTACCTCGCCACCCTCGAGTTCGAGGGCAGCCTCGACTACGCCGAGCTGATCCTGCGCGCGGCCGTGCTGGCCAACGACCCGCGCGCGGGGCGGGGGCTGCGCGAGGCGTTCCGGCTCATCGTGGTCGACGAGTACCAGGACACCGACCCGGCCCAGGTCGCGCTGCTGAAGGGGCTTGCCGGTGGCGGCGCCCAGGTCGTGGCTGTGGGCGACCCCGACCAGGCGATCTACGGCTTCCGCGGCGCCGACGTGCGCGGCATCCTGCGCTTCCCGGACGTGTTCGCCGGGCCGACCGGCCAACCTGCCCGGATCGAGGTGCTGCGCACGACGCGACGGTTCCCGACGGCCATCGCGCAGGCGGCGTCGGGGGTGCTCGGGCCGGTGTCGTTGGCTCCGCTGCCGGCCGAGGTCCAGCGGCTGCACCGGATGCCGGTGGCCCTGGACGGTCCGGCGCGGGTCGAGGTGCGGACGTTCCCGAGCGCGGGCGCGGAGGCCGCGGGCGTGGCGGAGACGCTGCTGCGCGCGCACGCCGGGGAGTGGGGGTCCGCGGGGGAGTCGGGACGTCGCGCGGGGAGTCGGGACGCGTGGCGGGCCCGGGGGGATCCGGGCGCGCCGCGTTCGCGGGGACTCCGGACGCCCTGGGCTCGCGTGGTCGCAGATGGCGGTCCTCGTGCGCAATCCCGCCGTGCACGGTCCGGTCCTGGCGCGTGCCCTGCGGGCTGCCGGGATCCCCGTGTGGCTGCCTCCGGACGAGACCCCGCTTGCCGACGAACCCGCGGTCGGCGTCCTGCTGTCGATCGTCGGTCTGGCCCTCGACCCATCGTCGGCGCCGGAGGAGACCGGCCGGGCACTGCTGGCCGGGCCTCTCGGGCGGGCCGACGCGGTTGCGATCCGGGCGCTGGCCAGGGCGGTGCTCAGGGAGCATCGTGGTCCGGTGGTCCGGTGGTCCGGTGCGGTGCCGGTGCGGGCCGGTGGCGGTGCGGGGCGGCTGGCGAGGCGCCCAGACGAGGCGTCGGAGCGCCCCCCGTCCTCCGACGCCCTGCTGACCGCTGCCCTCGCGCGGGGGGAGCCGCCGGCGGCGTCGGCGGACATCCCGCGGTCCGCGCTGTCCGCGTTCGCCCGGGTGGCCGGGGCAGTCGCAGCCGCCAGGGCGGCGATTCGGGCCGGACAGATGGTCAGCGAGGTGCTGTGGGCGGTCTGGAGTGCCACCGACTGGCCCGAGCGGCTGCGCACGGCCGCCCTGCGCCCGGGCGGCGGGTACTCGGCGGCTGCGTCGGCCCACCGTGACCTCGACGCCGTCGTCGCGCTGTTCGAGCTCGCCAACCGGCTGCCCGCGCAGCGGCAGGGAGAGGTCGGCACCGCGGCCTTCCTCGAGGACATCAACGCCCTGCGCCTGCCGCAGGAGGTACGGGGCGCCCAGGAGTCCGACCGCGACCACGTGCGGCTGCTCAGCGCCCACCGCGCCAAGGGCCTGGAGTGGGAGCTCGTGGTCGTGGCCGGCGTCCAGGAGGGGCAGTGGCCCGACGTCCGGCTGCGCTCGGACCTGCTGCACGTCGCGGAGCTCGGCCCCCGCGGTCGGATCGACGGCCTGACCCACGCCGACCTCCTGGCCGAGGAGCGGCGGCTGATGTACGTGGCCTGCACGCGGGCGCGCTCCTGGTTGGTCGTCTCGGCCGTGGCCGAGCGGGTGGACGGCGGGCTGCAGGCCTCGCGGTTCCTGTCCGAGCTCGGCCAGGAGGTCGAGGCGATGCCGGCGCGGTCCGCGTCGCCGATGTCCGCGGAGGGCCTGATCGCCGCGCTTCGGGAGGCCGCCGAGGCGCCGGTGGTGCAGCGCGCCGACGGATCGCCGGACCCTCGAGTCGAGCAGCTGCGCGGTGCCGCGATCCAGCGGCTGGCGGCGCTGGCGGAGAGGGCGAGGGCCTCCGGGGCCGCTGGGACCCGTCGCGGCGGCCGACCCGACCCGGTGGTGGGGCGCGCAGCCCCTGACCGGCCGGGCCGCGGTGGGCGGTGGTGGGGCCGGGCCCGAGCACTCGTCGCTGAGCCGCGGATCCGAGGTGTCGCTCGAGTGCGGCGGACGCCGGCGCCGGGGCCGGCGACCCGTCGGCCGTGGGGGAGCGCCACGAGCCGCGCGCCCGCTGCGGCTGTCGCCCTCGGCCGTCGCTGCCCTGCGCGACTGCCCGCTGCGCTGGTTCCTCGACCGGCGCGTCGGTGCGGGCAACCCGTCCGGCGGGGCGGCGGTCGTCGGGCTGGTCGTCCACGCCGTGGCCGAGGCGCTCGCCCGCGGGGACGTCGCCCCGGACGAGCGCGAGATCGGCCCGTTCGTCGACGAGATCTGGGCGGCGGTGCCGTTCCCGGCGCACTACCAGCGCGTCCACGAGCGCCGCCGCGTCGACGAGATGATCACCGCGCTGCTCGCCTGGGACGCCTCGACCGGACGCTCCGTGGCCGCCACCGAGCTGACGTTCAACGTCCCAGTGCCGGGGGAGTCGAGGCCGGTCACGATCGCCGGCTCGATCGACCGCGTGGACCGTCGCCGAGGACGGTCGGATCCACGTCGTCGACTTCAAGACCGGCCGGACGGCGGCGTCGGCTGCCGCGACCGCGGAGCATCCGCAGCTGGGCATCTACCAGCTCGCGATCCGGCTGGGCGCCCTCGACCGACCGCGGACAAGGGCGACGCGACCGTCGCCCGCCCGGCAGGGCGAATCGACCGATGCCGCGGGCGACCTGCCCCTCGTGCTCGGTCAGGCCGACGCGGCGGCGAGCCCAGGGCGAGGCGCCCGCGAACCAGCGGCGACGCGACCGCGAACCCAGCCGCCGCGCCCGTCCTCCTCGGGTCGGCCGAGCTCGTCCACCTCGCGGACCGGTTCGCCTCGGGCATGCCGAAGGTGCGCATCCAGGCCCCGCTCGACGACGGCTGGACGTGGGTGAACGACCTGATCGTCGACGCCGCGCGGCTCGCCGACGGCCCGGAGTACCCGGCCCGGCCCAACGGTCAGTGCACGTCCTGCGCCTTCCGCTTCATGTGCCCGGCGCAGGCCCCGGACCCGGCGCACGCCCCGGACCGGCAGCGCCGCCAGCCCGCCGGCCCGGCTCGGGTCGGCGGACCGTCCGCGTCCGGTGGACGCTCCGATCAGCCAGCCACCGCCGACCCGACCGCTGACCGGCCCCGACCTGCCCGGCCCCGAAAGTCGGAGCGGCCCCGCCCGACCAGCGCGATGCGCCGGTCCAGCAGTCGCTCTGGGGGGATGACCTCTGATGCCCGCCGTCCACCCCAGCGCACCCACGCCGATGCCCCGCGACGAGCTCGACGCCCTCCTGGGCATCACGCTCACCGACGAGCAGTGGGAGTGCGTCAGCGCCCCGCTGGAGCCGTTCGTGATCGTCGCCGGCGCCGGCACCGGCAAGACCGCCGTGATGGCCGCGCGCGTGCTGTGGCTGGTCGCGTCCGGGTTCGTCGCCGAGCACGAGGTCCTCGGGCTCACGTTCACCAACAAGGCGGCCGCAGAGCTCGCCCAGCGGGTCACCGCGCAGCTGAACCGCTGGCGCGCGCTGCGCCCGGCGGACCGCGGCGAGTCGGTCGGCGAGCCGACGATCGCCACCTACCACTCGTTCGCCCGGCGCCTCATCGACGAGCAGGGCCTGCGCGTCGGCATCGAGCCCGGGCGCCCGCCTGCTGTCCGGCCCCGCGGTCGCCCAGCTCGCCTACCGCGTCGTCTGCCACGCGCAGGGCCTGGTCGTCACCCGGCACGGGCCCAGCCGGGTGGCCGCCGACGTCGTCCGGCTCGACGCCAACCTCGCCGAGCAGACGATCACCACCGACGAGCTGCGGGCCCACGACCGCGCCGTCATCGCGGCCATCGACGCGCTGCCCAAGGCCGACCAAGGCCGTCAAGGACATCCGCGACACCGCCGCGCGCCGACTCGAGCTCGCCGACCTGGTCGACGAGCTGCGCGCGGCCAAGCAGGCCTCCGGGGGGCTGGACTTCGCCGACCACATGCGGCTGTGCGCCGAGCTGGTCCGCAGCTCCGACGAGCTCGTCCAGGCGATGCGCGCTGCCTACCGCGTGGTGCTGCTCGACGAGTACCAGGACACGTCCATCGCCCAGCGCGTGATCCTCTCCACGCTGTTCGCCGGCGGGGGAGTCACGGCCGTCGGCGACCCGATGCAGGCCATCTACGGCTGGCGCAGCGCCTCGGTGGCCAACATCGACGCCTTCGCCCAGCACTTCGGCCGCGACGGCGTCGCGCCCGGTGCGAGTGCTGTCGGTGAACCGGCGCTCAGGCACGCCCATCCTCGAGGCCGCCAACCGCATCGCGGCCGACCTGCGTGCCCAGCACCCGCAGGTGGCCGAGACTGCGGCCGCCCGAGCCGCTGGGCGCCGTGGTGCGCGCGGCGCTGCTGCCGACCGTCGCCGACGAGCGGGAGTGGATCGCCGACCAGGTGCACGCCCTGGTCGAGTCGGGCACGCCGCCCGAGCACATCGCGATCCTGGGTCGCGCCAACGACCAGCTCGGGCCGCTGCAGCGGCTGCTCGTCGAGCGCGGCGTCCCGGCCAGCATCTCGGGGACTGCTGCCCTGACCACCAGCCCGTACGCGACCGCCGTGCTGTCCACGCTGCGGGTCCTGGCCGACCCGGCGGACAACACCTCGCTGGCCGCGCTGCTGGCCGGACCGCGGTGGCGGATCGGGCCCCGGGACCTCGAGCTGCTCGGCGCCCGAGCGCTGCAGCTCGCGGGCGGCCGCCCGGCCCGCACGGACTCGGCCGCCGGACGCGAACGGCTGCGCGAGCGGCTGCGCGAGGCCAGCGAGTCCAAGGACCCCGTCGAGCGGCCCAGCCTGCTCGAGGCCGCCGGGAACCCGGGAGCGGCGGTGTCGGCGGAGGCCGCCGCTCGGCTCGCGGAGCTCCTCGGCGAGCTGCGGCTGCTGCAGTCACAGGTCGGTGCGCCGTTGGCCGACCTCGTCGGGGCCGTCGTCACCGTCACCGGGGCTCGGGTCGAGGCCGACCTCGCGTCCGGCGGCCACGGCATCGGCGACGTCGGGCTGGCCGGCCTGCTGCACCTCGTCGAGGGGTTCAGCGACGCCGACGGCCGCACCGGGCTCGGGCGCGTTCCTGGCCTACCTCGACGCCGCCGAGCAGCTGGGATCCGGCGAGGACGTGGACCTGCCGACCATGCCCGGGTCGGTCCAGCTGATGACGATGCACAAGGCCAAGGGCCTGGAGTTCCCGGTGGTCGTGCTGCCGCACGTCTGCCGCGACTCGTTCCCCGGCGGCAAGGGCTCGGAGCGCTGGACCGCATTCGCCCACGTGGTCCCCAGCGAGCTGCGCGACGACCGGCACGTCCTGCCCAGGCTCGACGGGTTCACCAGCAAGGAGGTCGCCGCGTTCGTCGAGTCCTGCCGCGCCCACGACCGGACCGGCGACGACCGCCTGGCCTACGTCGGGGTCACGCGGGCCAAGCAGGTCCTGATCGCGACCGGGCACTGGTGGGGCCCGACGCAGAAGAGCGCCCGCGGACCGTCGGAGTACCTCGAGGCGCTGCGCGAGCAGGCCACCGGCGAGGTCGAGGACCCGTGGGCCGACGAGCCCGCGGCGGACCCGGAGGGCGACGGCCCGGCGATGGCGGGGCTGAGTCCGCCGACACGAACCACCCCGGCTCCTCGCCGCGCGACCTGACCAACCCGATGCTGGAGCAGGTGGTCGAAGTGGTGTGGCCGGTGCCGGATGGGCCGGCTGGGCAGGGCGTCGTGGGGTCCGCGCGTGCGGTCGCTGCCTGGTCGAGTCCGGCGTCAGGTGGGCGAGCCGATGGGCAGCGGCGCGCTGCGGCGGCCGAGGTGGCCGACGACCCCGACTCGATCCGGTCGCGCGGCAGATCGCCCAGTGGGACGCCGCGATCCTGGCGCTGCTTGGCCCGCACCGAGCGTTCGGCGGAGGACCTCGTCGTCGCGTCGCTGCCCGGTGTCCTCTCGGCCTCGGCCACGATGGAGCTCGCCGCCGATCCGGACACCTTCGCCGAGCGCCTGCTGCGCCCGATGCCGCGCCGGCGCAACCGGCACGCCGAACTCGGGACGGCGTTCCACGCGTGGGTCGAGGCCCGGCTGGGCGTGCAGCCCCTGATCGCCGACGACGAGCTGCCGGGTGCTGCCGACGAGTCGATCGGCTCGCCCGAGGAGCTGGCGGCGCTCAAGGAGGCCTTCGAGCGGCTCGAGTACGCGCAGCGGACGCCTGTCGGGCTGGAGGTCCCGTTCTCGGTCGGAGTCGGGGGTCGGCTCATCCGTGGACGAATCGACGCTGTCTTCCCGGCAGGTCCCGACGCTCCGCCCGGCCAGCTCTGGGAGGTCGTCGACTGGAAGACCTCGTCGCGCGACGAAGCCGACCCACTGCAGCTGGCGATCTACCGGCTGGCGTGGGCGGACCTCGCTGGGGTGCCGATCGACTGCGGTGGGCGCGGCGTTCGCGTTCATCCGGTCGGGCACCGTCCTGCGCCCCGACGGCCTGCCCGACGCCGCGGCGATCGAGGCGCTGCTGGCGGGCGACGCCGCAGAGGAGGTGGTCGTGGGGGAGTAGAGGGGGAGCGGGCACGTGGGGGCCGAGTAGCTGGCCCGGCCGCGGCGGGGGAGGGCGGCCCGGCGGCGCCTGTGCGCGCCGCATGTCTGCGGGTGCGCCGGAAGTGCTGGACCTACGGCTCGGGGAAGTCCGCGATCAACGCGCAGTGGTCGCTGACGGGCAAGGCGACAGCCTCCGCGGAGGCACGAGCCTGCTCGAGCGCCTCGGCGGTCCAGCCGTCGGCCATGATGTGGTCGAACTGCACGCGCGGCTTCATGACGGGGTACGTGGGGACACGTGCGACCTGGTCCCAGCCCGTGACGAGGCCGGGGATGCCGCCGGGGGTGTTGAAGTCGCCCATCAGGATCATCGGTCGGGGCATCCCGGCGACGAACGCCCGCAGCCCGTTGAGCTGCTTGGTGTTCACGCCGGGCACGAACGACAGGTGGGCGGTCGCGACGGTCACGTCGGCGTACGGCAGCTCGACGATGCCGGCGACGGCCGAGCGGGGCTCATCGGGGACCCGGATCGCCTTCGGTCGCCCGTCGGTGGGAGCCAGCAACGGCATCGACACCGGCGCCGGCGGGTAGCGCGTCACCCGCCACCCGCGCACGGGGTACCGGCTGATCAGGGCGATGCCGTACCTCGGTCCGCTCGCAGTGGGTGTCTCCGGCTCGCACTCGTCGAGGGGGAGGTCGTCGGCGTCTGTCGCAGGCACCCACGCCGCGCCCTCCGAGGCGATCCCGGGGGTACCGCGGACGCTGGGCACGAACCGCCAGTACTTCGCGCCGATCGTCTCGGCGACGAGGCGCGCCTGGTCGACACCGGCTGTGCGCTCCTGCGACCGGTCGACCTCCTGGAGCGCGATCACGTCGATCGGTCCGGACTCCATCAGCTCCTCGATGGCTCGGACCAGGTCGGCCGGGTCGCTCACCTCCGGGGACCACACATGCCGCTCGGTCGGGGCGATGCCCTCGTGGGCCGCGTCGGAGGCGTTCTGCGTGGCGGCGGCGCTGGCCGCTGACGCCGCCCTG
Organism: uncultured Actinomycetes bacterium; assembly: GCA_963812395.1. GTDB lineage: Bacteria > Actinomycetota > Actinomycetes > S36-B12 > CAIYMF01 > Prado023. The sequence continues at coordinate 81,479 of CAWEVG010000035.1, read as the reverse complement.
CCCGCCCTGCCCGCCTTGCCCGCCTTGGAGTTGGCGGCCGCCAGGTCGCGAAGGGGCACGCCGTGGAGGAGGTTGAAGGTCGCCACGCGCACGGCCACAGCCTGTCACACGACGGACGGGTCGTCGGGCTGGACGGCCGCTAGGTTGGGTCCATGTCCGCAGGCCCCCCGCTCGACCAGGTGCACCTCGCCCTCGGTCACGACCCGCTCGACCGGCGGGCCGACCTGCGCACAGGTGGCTGGTCGGCGGTCCCCGGCGAGCGCGTGCTGGTCCTGTTGGATCCGACCGGTGAGGTCGCGGTCACCCGGGGCGCGGACCGGTCCGCCCGCCTGGCGACGGTCGGGGTGGGGGATCGCCCGGGCCCGACGTCCCCGCCCCGACGTCCCGCCGACCCGCCCCGCGCCCACCGACCCCGACATCCTCCTCGGCGTCGACCCCACCGGACTGGTCTGGTGCGGCCGCGTGGTCGCGCGCGACGATCCGGTCGTCCCCTCCGGCGTCCAGTGGGCCGGACTGCGCGACGTCGGCCTGCGCCTGCCCGAGGACGAGCGCGGGATCCTCGCCGAGTTCCTCGCCCTGGCCAACTGGCACCGCACCCACACCCGCTGCCCGCGGTGCGGTACGCCGACCGAGGTGGTCGGGCTGGGCTGGTGGCGGACCTGCCCCGAGGATGGCTCCGAGCACTACCCGCGCACGGACCCGGCCGTCATCGCCCTGCTCATCGACGACGAGGGCAACGCCCTCCTCGGCCGCCAGACCCGCTGGCCCGAGGGTGCGTTCTCGACCCTGGCCGGGTTCGTGGAGCCCGGCGAGTCGGCGGAATCGGCGGTGGTCCGCGAGATCTCCGAGGAGGTCGGCCTGGTCCCCACCGGCTCCACCTACATCGGCAGCCAGCCCTGGCCGTTCCCGGCCTCGCTGATGCTCGGCTACCACGCGACGATCGCCGGCGTCCGCCCCGAGCCCCACCCCGACGGGGTGGAGATCGCCGAGGCCCGCTGGATCAGCCGCGACGAACTGCCCGCCCTGTGCCAGTCACGCGAGGTGCGCCTGCCGGGGCGCCTGTCGATCGCCCATCACCTCGTGCGCCTCTGGTACGGCCAGCCACTGCCCGACGAATGGTGCCGCTGGTAGCCATCACGCCCTGGACGCCCGCCCGCTGCTCGACCCGCTCGCCCCGTCCCGCCGATCCTCCGGCCTTCGTCCAGTCCTCCCGGAATTCGTCAGGGAAGCCGGAACCGCCGCGGGCCGTCCGAAACCGGTGGGGCGCCGGGCCGGTCGGTTCCGCTCACCGCCAGTCCTCGACCTCACCGCCGTCGTTCGTGTGGTGGAACTCCCACGCGCCCAGCATCATCGGCCATCCCCCCAGGCCCGGCACCATCCCGCCGGACGGCCATCACCAGTGCCGACGCCCACGACGACATCCGTCCGATACGCATCATGCACCCCCCTTCCGGAGGTCGGGAGGAACTCCTCCCAATTCCTTTCTACCACCGCCTGCCCGCACCCGCCAGAGGCGTCCGGCACCGGCTGGCCCTGTCGGACCCGGCTGACACAATGCGGCCATGTCCGCCCACGTCCTCGACGGTCTCGACCCCGAGCAGCGCCTCGTCGCCGAGGCCCTGACCGGACCGGTCGTCGTGCTCGCGGGTGCCGGCACCGGCAAGACCCGCGCGATCACCCACCGGATCGCCCATGCCGTGCAGAGCGGCACGCACGCGGCCGGCAACGGACTCGCCGTCACGTTCACCAACCGTGCCGCCGGGGAGATGCGCCAGCGGCTGGCTGGGCTGGGAGTCCAGGCCGTCTCGGTGCGCACGTTCCACGCCGCGGCGCTCAGCCAGCTGCGCTACTTCTGGCCCACGGCGGTGGGTGGCCAGTTCCCTGATCTCGTGTCGAGCAAGGCAGCCCTGGTCGGTCAGGCGTGCCGCGAGATCGGTCTGCCCTCGGGTCGGCCGCTGGTCCGCGACCTGGCCGCCGAGATCGAGTGGGCAGGCTCCACGATGGTGTCGGCCGGGGACTACGCGACGGCTGCCGCGGCGGCGGGGCGGATGCCCGTCGGCTCCGGGGACGGCGTCATCGACCTGCCCGGCATCGCGCGGGTCATGTCGGCGTACCAGGACGTGAAGTCCCAGGCGGGCGCCATCGACTTCGAGGACGTCCTGCTGCTCATGGTCGCCCTGATCGGCGACCGGCCCGACATCGCCGACGTGATCCGCTCGCAGTACCGCTGGTTCACCGTCGACGAGTACCAGGACATCACCCCCGCCCAGGACCGGCTGCTGTCCGGCTGGCTCGGCGACCGCGACGACGTCTGCGTCGTCGGGGACGCCAGCCAGACCATCTACTCATTCGCCGGCGCCAGCCCCGACGCGCTGGGGGAGTTCTCGCGGCGGTGGCCGAACGCGACCGAGGTGCGCCTGGATCGCTGCTACCGGTGCACTCCGGAGATCGTGGCGGTGGCGAACTCCGTGATCCGCAGCGGGGCGGCCGGTGGCCGGGGCGGGGCCGCGGTCGGTGGCTCCGGTGGCGGCTCGGGCGCGGCTGGACCGGGGCGCGACGGTGCGCCGTTGAGGCGGTGCCGGCGGCGCGTCACCGTGGACGCCGGGCCGGGGGACGCGGTGGGCACCGGACGCCGGGCAGCGCGACGCCGGGCACGGGGACGCCGGGCACAGCCGTCTGGCTGCGATCGCAGCGCCCCGCCGGTGTGGCACCCGAGATCGTGCAGTGCGCCGACGACGTCGAGGAGGCCGCCGCCGTGGCCGCCCGCATCACCGACCTCGTCGCCACTGGTCTCGCGCACCGCGACATCGCGATCCTCATGCGCACCAACGCAGCCTCGGAACCGATCGAGGTCGCGTTCGCGGAGGCCAACATCCCCTACATCATGCGCGGAGCCGAACGGTTCTTCGACCGTCCCGAGGTCCGTGAGGCGATCGTGCGCATGCGCGGCCACGCCGTCGCCGGCGGTGGGCGCCGCAAGGCGCGGAGCGTCCGCGAGCGGGCAAGTCGTCGGTCCCGATCGCCGCGGCATCGGGCGTTGTGCACTCCGCCCCTCCCCCGGGTCAGGCCGAACTCGAGGTGGCGAGTCCCGCCACCCGCCCGCCAAACGCGCCGTGGCGACGGACGCGTCCAACGGCCTGGTCGAGCAGACCCACGCGGTCCTCGCGGGGATGGGCTGGCTCTCGACCGGGCCGGCGAGCGGGGGCGCGACCCGCGAGCGGTGGGAGTCGCTGGCCGCGGTCCTGGCGCTGGCCGAGGAGGTCGCCGCCTCCGGGCGCAGCACGATGTCGGAGCTCGTCGAGGAGTTCGAGCGCCGCGCGCAGCTGTCGCACGCGCCGACGGCCGACGGCGTGACCGTCACCACCCTGCACTCCGCGAAGGGCCTCGAGTGGCCCGTGGTCTTCATCATCGGTGCGGCCGAGGGGAACCTGCCGATCGTCTACGCCGACACGGAGGCACGCATCGAGGAGGAGCGGCGGCTGTTCTACGTCGGCGTGACGCGCGCGCAGGATCGCCTGGTGATCACGTGGTCGCTGACGCGTCCTGGCTCCGGTCGGCACCGCCAGGCCAGCCGGTTCCTTGCCGCGATGCGAACCCGGGGCGCGACCGGCGGGGGGACGGCCTCCGCTGGGTTGGTCCGGCAGGGGCGATCGGCCGCCGCCCAGGAGTCGTCGGGGCAGAAGCCGCCCGAGCGCTGCCGGGTGTGCGGCGCCGGGCTGGTCACGGGAAGGGAACGCACCCTCGGCCGCTGCCTGAAGTGCCCCGGCACCTCGGACGAGCACCTCGCCACGAGGCTGCGCGAATGGCGCGACGCCGAGGCTCTGCGGCGCGGCCTGCCAGCCTCGATCGTCCTCACCGACGAGACGCTCGGGGCCGTCGAGGAGCGCCGCCCGGCCACCGAGCAGGACCTCCGCGACATCCCGGGCTTCCGCCCGGACAAGATCGCGAGCTACGGCGGCCAGGTGCTCGCCATCGTGGCTGAGGCAGGGTCCGGCCACCCCGAAGTCCCGACCACTGCCGCCGAAGCTGCCGCAGGGGATTCCGAGATCCTCGACCTGAGGGCGATACCAGGCCCCGGGGCTGACGTCCTCGACGCTCCGACAGCCGCCCGGAGATCCCGCGGAGGCCTGAGCCATCCCGGTCGCCGACACCAGCGGCCGGACCGTCACGCCGTCGAACAGTCTGTCCGAAGTCCGAACCGAGGAGCCGACGAGGCGCCGGTCGCCGGACCGTCAGTCCGACCGTCGTCCGGACAGTCGAGCTATGGATGAACGGGTGGCGCGAGGGGTCGCTGTCGACCCCGACCGTCGGTCCGATGTCCGGACCTTCGTGTCGGGCGTGCGACACGCCTGTGCCAGCGCCGCGTCAGCCGGCGGACCGTCAGGCCGGGTCCGCCTCCACCAGCGCGAACCCCGGGACCCAGCGCTCGAGCTCGGCGCGCATCGGGACCTCGGCGTTCAACTGGCACATGACGCCGATCGCCCCGAGCCACACGCGGTGGATCAGCAGGTAGTCCGGCGGCAGGTTCATCTTCAGGCCGATGGCGAAGTCCGGGTTGCGAGGATCGTTGAGTCGGGCGAACTGCCCACGCAGCCACTCCCGGCTGAACAGGAACGTCTCGGTCCGGGCCGGATCCACGAACGGGTCGAGGAAGTCGAGCAGGCCCTGCGCCTCCAGCTTCGTGGTGGTCTTGACGAAGCCCTCCTCGCGCAGGCCCGCCAGCACGGCCTCGGAGTCGCCCTGCATCGCGATCCGCAGGAGGTTGCCGACCATGGGCGGGAAGCCGTCCGGCAGGTGCGCGACGGCGCCGAAGTCCAGGACTCCGAAGCTCCCGTCGGGGGTGATCCGGAAGTTGCCCGGGTGCGGATCGGCGTGCAGGAGCCCCGTGCGCCCCGGCGACGAGAGCAGGAAGCGCAAGTAGTGCAGCCCGGCGGCGTCGCGTTCCTCCTGCGTCCCATCCGCGATGATCCTCGACAGGGGAGTGCCCTCGAGCCACTCGGAGATGATCACGGTGTGCCCGGCGCCCAGGACATCGGCGACGACAACATCGGGGTCGTCACGGAACGCGGCGGCGAAGGCGCGCTGGGACGCGGCCTCCTTCTCGTAGTCCAACTCCTCCTTGACCCGCTCGGCGAGCTCGGCGAGCAACGGCTTGAGGTCCACGCCGGGGACCCACGCGGTCATGAACCGGGCCAGCCGCGACGCGTTCGCCAGGTCGGACATCAGCGCCTTGTCGGCCCCCGGGTACTGGACCTTCACGGCGACGGGCCGGCCGTCCTTCCAGACGGCCCGGTGCACCTGGCCGATGCTCGCCGCCGCCGCGGGCTTGTCGTCGAACGACTGGAACTTGCGGCGCCACTGCTTGCCGAAGTTCTCGACGAGCACGGCGTGGACCTTCTCCGCGGGCAGCGCGGGCGCCTGCTCCTGCAGCTTGGTCAGGGTCGCGCGGTACGGCGCGGCCACGTCCTCGGGCAGGGCAGCCTCGAAGATGCTCATCGCCTGGCCGACCTTCATCGCCCCGCCCTTGAGCTCGCCGAGCACGCGGAACATCTGCTCGGCCGTGCGCGCCTGCAGCTCGGCCGCCACGGCTTCCGCCGGGGCCCCGCCGATCCTCTTGCCGACGCCGAGGGCTGCCCGGCTCGCGTGCCCGATCGGCAGCGCCGCCATCTTGGCGCTGCGAGTCAGGGCGCGCACGGGTAGGTCGGGCATGGGTCCATTGTGCTTCTCCCGGGGGGAACCCGCGACCGCCCTCCGGCGCGGCGGGGAGGGCAGGTCGGCCGGTTGGGGCGTCGAGCGGGAGCCCGCTGGCGGCCGCGGCGTCGACCGCGCACGAAGTGCACAGTTACGCCGAGGTGTCTGGACCTGTCCGAGCCGACCGCGCACGAGTTGTACGTTACGAGGCCGGGCCAGGGGCTCATTGCGCTCGATCCATGCGCGGTCGACGGGTTCGGGGCCGAGCAGCTGGCTGTAACGGTTCGAACCATGCGCGGTGGGTGCGGTCCGCGAGGGGCTGGGGCGGGGCCGGGGCCGCGGCGGGGCCTGGGGCGGGGCCTGCGAGGGACCCTCTCAGTTGTGCGCGGGACCGTGGGTCGGCTGTGCGGGACCCAGAGTCGGCCGGTGACGGACCCTCTCAGTTGGGCGCGGGACCGTGGGTCGGCTGTGCGCGGGACCCAGAGTCGGCCGGTGACGGACCCTCGCAGTTGTGCGCGGACCCTGGGTCGGCCGGGCTTGGGACTCAAACGGCCGGGGGAGGACTGGCCCGGGGACGCGACGAGGGGCGCCTCCGGTGAGCGGGGGCGCCCCTCATTCCGGGTCGAGCCCGGTAGGCGTGCGGCTGGAGTCAGCTCCAGCGAGTGCAGATCAGCAGGTCACTTGGCCTTGCCGAGGATGCGGGCGACCTTGGTGCCACACACTGGGCAGATGCCCTTGGCCATACGGCGGTTGTTGACCTCTTCGACGTGACCGGTGAACTCGCGCTTCTCCTTGCACTTCACGCAGTAGGCCTCGCCTGTGTACGACTCTTCTGACATGACGTCCTCCGTCAGTGGGGGCCGGGCCCTCGTGGCTTCGGCCGTGCGTGCAGCACCCTACGGCAGGCACCCCCCGAAGCGGTAAGAGACTCCCCGTTAGCCTGACCGCATGTCTGCTGACCTCCCCAGCACGCCTTCCCCTGTCGACGCCCCTCACGAGCCCCTCGGGTGCCGCCATCGTGAGCCCCGAACCGACCCCGGCCTATGCCAGCCCCGCTGGGGCGCACGTCCGCCTCGATGTCGACGGCTTCGACCCCGAAGCCGACAAGCTGGCGGTGCGTCGCGACGGCGACCTGGTCGTGATCGAGCTCGCCGACCACGACCGGCGCAACATGATGAGCCTGGAGATGACCACGGCCTGGAGCCGGCTCATGGCCGGGATCGCTGCCGACTCCGACGTGCGGGCGGTGCTGCTGACGGGTCAGGGCTCGGCGTTCAGCTCGGGAGGCAACACCTCGTGGATCGGTTCCGACTCCCACGAGCCGGTCCCGGTGCTGCGCGAGCGCATGCTGGCCTACTACGCGACCTGGCTGATGATCAGGGACCTGCCTGTGCCGACCATCGCCGCGATCAACGGTCCGGCGATCGGCGCCGGTGCCGCGCTCGCGCTGGCCTGCGACGTCCGCTGGGCGGGGGAGTCGGCGAGCATGTCCGTGCCCTTCCTGCGCATGGGCCTGCACCCCGGGATGCTCTCGACCTACCTGCTCACCGAGGTGGCGGGCGTTGCCGCGGCGCGCGACCTGCTGTTCACCGGCCGTCGTGTTGGCGCCGCGGAGATGCTCTCCCTGGGGCTGGTCAGCCGGGTGGTCCCCGATTCGGAGCTGGCTGCCGAGGCCCTGGCTGGCGCCCAGGAGGTGGCCGGCGGCGCGCCGGTCGCGGTGCAGCTGACCAAGGTCGCGCTGCGCGACGGCGGTCCGCGCGACTGGGCGTCCGCGACTCAGTGGGAGGGCCTGGCTCAGGCGGTCACGCTCGCCTCGGATGACCTGGCCGAGGGATTGGCGGCGTTGCGCGAGAAGCGGGCGCCACGCTTCACCGGCCGCTGACCCGCTCCCGTTCACGGAAGTGCGCAGGTAGCGCACCCGGGGTGCGCGCACCACATGTGAGTCGACCTCGGTCATGGCCGCTGACTCGCTCCCGTTCATCCGGAGATCGACGTTCCGGTGGCGCTGGATCGACCACCGCCTGGGCATCCGACCACGTCCGGCCGCTCCGGATCGTCGCGCTGCTCCAGGATCGACACCCCCGGCGGCCGGAAGTGACCGGACCCGGACATCGGGAGGGCGCCGCTCCGGGTTCTTCAGTCAGCCCATTCCGCGGACGATGCTCACCTGTCGCGGGAGCTCGTCGGCGTGTCGCGGCGCGTGTCGAGAACTCGTTCGGCGTGTCGCGCGAACTTCTTTTCCTCCACAGTGTCCACAGGGCATCGCCGCAGGTCAGAGGCTTTTCGCCCAGTTGTGCACAGGAGTTGTCCACAGTTATCCCACGACACATCCACAACGACAGGCCCAGTCATCCCCAAGTGATCCACAGTCCATCCACAGGCGAGTTACTGGGGGGTATTGACGTGTGAACATCAGGTGAATACGTTCACCTCTCGAAGGACCCCCGGAGATAACGGGTGCACGCGAAGGGTCGACCCCCGTGCACCAACGCGCCTCCGGGGGTTCCGTTCGTCAGGGGTGCAGACGGCGCCGGCGGCCATCCGATGGAGGTTCGCGGCTGCGGCCTCGACGTGACTGATCAGGGACCCCCCGCCCGGCGAAACCGCCGAGCTGGTAGTCGATTCGGTCGATTGCAATCGACCGAATCGACTACCACATCCGGGATCGCGGATGGTCAGGCACGCACGCTCCGGACGCGCCGGTGGGCGGTGCCAGCGGACGGTCAGGCACGCACACGTGCGCGGACGCGCCGGTGGTGCGGTGGCAGCGGACCGTCAGGCCATGCCCAGGTCGCGGACGCGCTGGATGAGGGCGCGGACGACGTCGTCGGCCCCCTCGGGCAGCGCGTCGAGCGCGAACCATGCGAGGTCGAGTGACTCGTCGCTGCGCAGGTGCTCCGCACCGGACGGGGCCAGGGCCACGTACTCGACGTCGAGGTGGCTGCTGGGTTCGGGAACGCCATGCCGGTTGCGGCAGCGCACCTCGTGCCAGTCCAGCCCGATCGGGGTTGGGTGCAGCGCCAGTCCGTCGATCCCGGACTCCTCAGTGGCCTCGCGCAGAGCGGCCGCGGCCATGGTCCCGTCGCCGGCCTCCACATGCCCGCCGAGCTGGAACCAGCGATCGGCCAGCGGGTGCAGGGTCAGCAGGACCCGCTCGCGCGCGGCGTCGAGCACGATGGTGCTGGCCGTGAGGTGGCCGGCGCGCAGGTCCCGGCTGGCAGCGTCGGGGTGCACATCGAGGAACGCGAGGTAGCGCCCCCGCAGGTCGTCCTGAGCCGCCGACGGCGCCTGCCAGCCGGTGAGGACCCGGCGCGCGTCGGAAACGAGTGGATCCTCCTGACGCTGCACCCGCTGGCCGATCGCTGGTGCAGCGTCAGGAGCCTCCGCGGTGGTCATCCGCGGGTGTTCCGGTGGTCGCGGCATCGCAGCGGAGGCAGATCCCGAGCGATGCGCGTGATGCCCGATCCGTCCGCCGGGCAGGGGGTGGCGGGGACGGGTCGAGGCGTCATCCGCGGTCTTCTGGCTCCTCCGACGGGTCGCCGGCCTCCCCCTCAGGTGCATCCGTCGCTGCCTCGGGAGCGGCGTCGTCAGCGGCGACCGCCGCACCAGCCTCGTCGGTGTCACCGGCGGCCGTGGCCGCGCCACCGCCGGCGAGTGCCTCCGGCACCACGCCGGACGCCAGAGCCTCCAGCTCGGCATCCGAGATCGAGGAGCCGGACACGAACGACGTGGGGTCGTCGAGGTCGGCGGGGCCGGGCAGCAGGTCGGGGTGCTCCCAGACGGCGTCGCGCCCGGCCACGCCGCGCACGCGCTCGAGCTCACTCCACAGGGCCGCGGCCTCGCGCAGCCGACGCGGGCGCATCTCGAGGCCGACCAGGGTCTGGAACGTCTTCTCGGCCGGACCGCCCACCGCGCGACGACGGCGCACGGCCTCCTGCAGCCTGTCCGCGGTCGGCAGCCGATCGGCGATCGCGGCCGCCACGACGTGGTCCACCCAGCCCTCGACCAGGGCCAGCAGGGTCTCCAGTCGAGCGAGTGCGGCCTTCTGCTCGGGGGTGTCCTCGGGGGCCAGGACCCCGGAGGCCAGCGCCTCCTGGAGGTTGGCCGGGTTGGTCATGTCGATGTCGCGCAGCTTCTCCTCCATCGCACCGGTGTCCAGCCCGATCCCGCGGGCGTAGGCCGCGACGGCGTCGCGCACGGTCGGACCGAGCCATGAGACGTGCGTGAACAGGCGCTGGTGGGCGACCTCGCGCAGCGCCAGGTACAGCGCGATCTCGCCGGGCTCGATCTCCAGGCCGGCGCCGAACGCGGCGATGTTCTCGGGCAGCAGGGTCGGGATGCCGTCGGGGGTCAGCGGCAGCCCGACGTCGCCGGCGCCGAGGACCTCGCCCGCGAGCGCGGCCAGGCCCTGCCCGGCCTGCATCGCGAACATGTTGGCGCCCATCGCCTTGACCATGCCCATCATCGGACCGAGCATCGCGGTGAGGTCCACGGGCATGTCGGCCGGGAGCATGGCCTTGAGCTCGTCGGGGAGCCCGCCGGCGAGGTCCTCGGTGCTGGGCATCATGGTGGTCATCGAGGTCTGCACCTGCTCGGCGATGGGCGTGATGATCTCCTGCCAGGCCGGCATCGTGGCCTCGAGCCACTGGGAGCGGCTCCACGCGCGGGCGCCGGTGCCGGTCGACGGGAACTCGGTGGCAGGGTCGAGCCACAGGTCGGCCAGGCGCACGGCCTCCTCGACAGCGCGGCTCTGGGCGTCGGCGACGACGGGGTCACCGTTCGCGGCGATCGCCTTGCGCGCGACGTCGGTGGCTGCCGTCCAGTTCACCGCGCCCTGGTCGGGGCTCGTGGACATCCCCTGCAGCATCGCGCCGAGCTGTGACAGCGCGGACCCGAGGTCACCCATGTTGAAGGGATCCTGTGGCTTGCCCTGGTCGTCCGGATCCGGGGGCGTGAAGCCGAAGGGGACGTTGCTCATGGGCGGTGCCTTCCTGTCGCGGGTCGAGGAAACGACCCAGGTTCAAGCGTAGGCCGGTGGCCGCTCACGTGCTGAGCGCCCGTCGTCCGACGCCGGCTCCTTCCCCGGGTTCGGGTCCGGTAAACCCGCGTGCGCAGCGTCCGCGCGTGCTCGGTGCGGGCGGTAGGCTCGCCCGCGCAGGAGTCCGGACCGGTGAGGGAGGAGGCGACGTGACCTGGTGGATCATCCCGATCGTTGCCACCTTCGCGGCGTGGGCCTACACCCGTGTGGCCGGCTCCTGGGGCGGCCGGGTCCGCCCGCGCCCCGAGCCCGGATCCCCTGAGGACGTCCGGGACCTCGCGCGGTTCGCCGATGCGCTGCGGCGCCCGTTCCCCGGCGGCCAGGGATGACCGATCCGACCGACGACGCCCCCACGCTCCCGGGGGATTCGGGACCTGACGCCGCCCGCCCCCCAGCCGACCCCACCACCGAGCCCCGGCCCGGCTGGTGGGACCGGGTCACCCTCTGGTTCGGCGGGCACCCGCCGACCACCCCGCGACAGCGGACCCGTTCGCGGGCGATCCGCAGGGGACTGGTCGCGGGCACGGCCATGATCGTGGTCGGGTCGATCATCCAGCTGCCCCTGCTGGTCCTGAGCCCCGGGCCCACGTACAACACGATCGGGGAGGTCAACGGACAGCCGCTGATCACGATCACCGGGACCACCACGTACCCGACCGACGGCGCCCTGGACATGCTCACGGTGTCCGAGCGCGGCGGCTCCTCGGGCGGGGTCTACCTCGGCGAGGCCCTGATCGGCTGGGCCTCGCCCAGTGACTCCGTGATCCCGCGGGAGTCGATCTACGGCCCGGAGGTCACCGGAAAGGACATCACCGAGCGCAACGACCAGCTGTTCGCGCTGTCGCAGTCGGACTCCATCGCGGCGGCGATGAACGAGCTGGGCATCCCGACCGAGGAGGCCATCGTCGTGACGGTCGTCGCCGGGGGGTCGCCGGCTGACGGGATCGTGGAGGCGGGCGACCAGATCGTCACCGTGAATGGGAAGTCGGTCGCCAGCCCTGCGGATGTGGGCAAGGAGGTTCGCAAGGGGGAGGTGGGGGACACCGTCACCCTCGAGGTCCTGCGCGTCCAGGAGCCGGGTGCCGAGCCGACGAAGGAGACCCTCGAGGTGGTCACGGAGGCCAATCCCAAGCCCGAGGACCCGACCGCCGCGCCCCAGCCCTACATGGGGATCGTGGTGGGGACGGCCTACAAGGCGCCGTTCGACATCGAGTTCGCCGACTCCAACGTGGGCGGACCCAGCGCCGGGATGATGTTCTCGCTGGGCATGATCGACATGCTCACCGAGGGAGAGCTCAACGGTGGCAAGCACGTGGCGGGCACCGGGACCATCGACGCGGAGGGCAACGTCGGGCCGATCGGCGGGATCCAGCAGAAGCTCGTCGGCGCCCGGGATGCCGGCGCGGAGCTCATGCTCGCGCCGCAGGACAACTGCACCGATGTGGTCGGCAACATCCCCGAGGGCTTGACGGTCGTGCCCGTGAGCACGCTGAGCCAGGCGCGCGACACGCTGGAGAAGTGGGTCGCTGACCCCACCGCGGAGTTCCCGCAGTGCGGCGACGGGCTGGCCGCCGCAGGGCGCTGACTACCGGAACGTCGCCAGGAGCGCCTCGCCCAGTCCCGGCACGAGGTCGTGCCCGGTGAGCACCGAGTCGTCGGCGTCGCCCGGGGAGCCGTCCGCCTTCGGCTCGGCCCGCAGCCGCAGCACGCTCATCTGCTGGCCGTCCTTGGTGACCGCGACGACGATGCGCATGTCCTGCGCCGCCGGGTGCTCGCGCGCGACCGTGGCGGCATCGGGCCGGTCGGCGACGGCGGCCTCAGCCCCGGGGGGCAGCACGATGCGCTCCACCACCAACGCCGCCCCGACGATCTCCTCTGGCCACTCGATCCGGGCCAGGAAGACGTCGAGGTCCTCGTCGTCCGGGGGTGCGGGCTGCTCGAACGTGGTCAGCGCCGGGCCGCCCTCGAGGACCCCGAGCTGCGCAGCCAGCCCCGGCTGTGCGGTGCGGACGTGGTCCGTCGGCACGAGGGCGAACAGCAGCGTGGGCTGGTCCCACCCCTGGCTGGCGACGTGCCGCTCGATGTCCAGCGCGGCGGCGAGCAGGTCCTGGGCGTCCATGCACCCAGTCTCCCAGCCCTCGGGGCACCACGCACCGGATGGGTGGTGGCGTCCGAGCCGCCCCGCCCGAGCCGGGCAGGGCGCGCGGTGAGCGGCCGCCGGGCCGCCGCCCACCTACTCGACGTACGACTGGTGGCTGACCGTCACCATCACCGCGTACTCGTCGCCTGCCAACTCCGGTGCCGGAAGACCGGTGTAGAGCGGGAACGCGTCGAACCCCAGGGTGAGCAGGAACCTCCGATCGGCGCTGGTGTAGCCAGCGGACGGCAGATCCTCAGGCCCGTACACGTCGTCGCCCGACGGGCTGCCGGGGAAGGGGCCGGCGTTCTGGTCCCAGTACCGCAGGGTCCCCGGGAGGCCGCCGTCGTCGGCACGCGTCCATCCGGCCTCCAGCAGGGCGGCGTCGAGGGCCACCATGTCGGCACGGAAGTCCCCGGCGTCGGCTGCCAGGATCGTGCGTCGGACCTCGACGCACGCCAGGTCGTAGGGGTCATCGACCTTCCAGTTGTGCTGCCCCGTCTCGCACCGGGCGCCCAGGGCGGGCTCGTCGACGGCCGCGGCACCCGTCGGCGCGGGTTGGGCCACGCGCCCGCTGGCCAGGGTGGGCACGGCCACCCCCACCACCCCATCGATCTCCGCCTCCACGGCCCGTGCGCCGAGCGCCCGGGCGGCCACGACCTCGGGATCGCTGTCCTGGGGGTGGCTCCGGTCGAACACCTCGTCCCAGCCGCCGCTGATCTGGGCGGCGATGTTGGCCACGAGGAGGGCGACCACGAGGACCACAGCAGCCCCGACGCCCAGCACCCACCGGAGGATCCGCCGGTGGGAGGCCTTCATGAGCGTCAGGGTACGGCCGGCGCTCCGGCCCGGGGCAGTCCCCGCAGCCACGTCCATCCTGTTGGGTGACTGTCAGGGTCGTGTCAGGATGCCCCCGTCCGCCGGTGAGCCGCTGCGGGGTCGTCGGTGGGTTGTCCGGAATGCAGGTAGTTTTGGCACCGTGAGCTTCGACCCGTCCGCCTCGCCCAGCCGCCCGCGCAAGACCACGACGTCCAAGCGGTCCGGGGCCTTCGCGCCGACGCTGATCATCCTCGGGGTGCTGGCCGTCGTGTTCATGATCTTCACGACCTTCTACACCGACTTCCTCTGGTACTCCTCAGTGGACAGGTCCTCGGTGTTCACCACGCTGCTGGCGACCGAGCTGGGGCTGTTCCTCTTCTTCGGCCTGATCATGGCCAGCGCGATCGGCGTCACCATGCTGATCGCCTACCGGTCACGTCCCGAGATCGGCGTGATGTCCGCCGAGCAGATCTCCCTGGAGCGCTACCGCGCCAGCCTGGAGCCGTTCCACAAGGTCATCCTGATCGGCATCCCGACGATCTTCGGCGTGATGGCCGGGATGTCGGCCTCGGCCCAGTGGCAGTCCTGGATGACGTTCCGCTACGCGACCCCGTTCGGGAAGACCGACCCGCAGTTCAACACCGACATCAGCTTCTTCGCGATGCAGTACCCGTTCCTGCGCTTCGTGCTCGGGTTCATGGTGGCGGTGCTGATCCTGTGCATCCTCATGGCGGCGATCACGCACTACGTCTACGGCGGGCTGCGGCTGCAGGGCGCCCCACCGCGGACGTCGCGCGCGGCGCACGTGCAGCTGTCGATCCTCGGTGGGCTGTTCATGCTGCTCAAGGCCGTGGGCTACTGGCTGGACCGCTACGGCCTGGCGATCAAGGCCGAGCCGCTGGTCGACGGGTTCACCGGGCTGAAGTACCGCGACGTCAATGCAGTCCTGCCCGCCAAGAACATCCTGGTCGTCATCGCGCTGGTGTGCGCCGCCCTGTTCTTCGCCAACGCCTTCCGCCAGGGCTGGACGCTGCCACTGGTCGGGACCGGCCTCCTGGCGATCTCCGCGCTGGTGATCGGCGGCATCTACCCGGCGATCGTCCAGCAGTTCCAGGTCAAGCCCTCGGAGCTGGTGCGCGAGCAGGAGTTCATCAAGCGCAACATCGAGGCCACGCGCGCCGCGTACGGCCTGGACAAGGCACAGTTCGAGGACTACTCCGGTGAGGGCGAGGCGAGCGCGCAGACCCTCAAGGAGGACGCGGGCACCCTGACCAACATCCGCCTGCTGGATCCGGCGGTCGTGTCGCCCACGTTCCGCCAGCTGCAGCAGATCCGCGGGTTCTACTCCTTCCCGGACACCCTGGACGTCGACCGCTACGCCATGGCCGACGGCACCCGTGGGGCCGTCATCGCCGTGCGCGAGGTCGACCTCGCTGGCGTGGGGGAGCGCAACTGGGCCAACGACCACGCGGTCTACACCCACGGGTACGGCGTCGTGGCGGCGTACGACAACACCTCGCTGTCCGACGGGCGCCCGGACTTCTTCGCCTCCGACATCCCGACCATCGGCGAGCTGAAGATCGACCAGCCGCGGATCTACTTCGGCGCGGACTCCCCGGACTACTCCATCGTCGGGGCGCCCGAGGGTGCTGAGCCGCGCGAGCTCGACTACCCCGACGACAAGTCGGCCAGCGGCCAGAAGAACAACACGTACACCGGCACCGGCGGGGTCCCGGTCGGCAACGTGTTCAACAAGCTGCTGTTCGCGGCGCGCATGCAGGACCCGAACATCGTCCTGAGCTCGCTGGTGAACTCCGACTCCAAGATCCTCTTCGACCGTGAGCCGCAGACCCGCGTGGCGAAGGTGGCCCCCTGGCTGACGACGGACGGCGACCCGTACCCCGTGGTCGTGGGTGGGCGCGTGAAGTGGATCATCGACGGGTACACCACGACCAACGCCTACCCGTACTCCTCGCGCACCACGCTCAAGGACGCCACCGCCGACGCGATCACGGCCACCTCCAGCTCCGTGGCGACGCTGCCCAGCGAGCGCATCAACTACCTGCGCAACTCGGTCAAGGCGGTCGTCGACGCCTACGACGGCACCGTGACCCTGTACGCGTGGGACCCCACGGATCCGCTGCTGCAGACCTGGACCAAGGCCTTCGGCGGGAGCGTCACCCCGATCGCTGAGGCGTCGCCCGAGCTCGTGGCGCACTTCCGCTACCCGGAGGACATGTTCAAGGTGCAGCGCACGATCCTCTCGCGCTACCACGTGGAGGACCCGGCCAGCTTCTACAACGGCCAGGACTTCTGGACGATCCCGAACGACCCGACCAACCGTGCCGTGAACGCCCTGCAGCCGCCGTACTACCTGACCCTGCGGATGCCCGGCACCACGGAGCCGAAGTTCTCGTTGACCACGACGTTCGCGCCGTTGAAGCGCCAGACGCTCGCGGCGTTCATGGCCGTGGACTCCGCCCCGGGGCCGACGTACGGGACGATCAGGGTGCTGCAGCTGCCCCGGAACACCACCGTGCCGGGCCCGACGCAGGTGCAGAACAACTTCGAGTCCGAACCGGCCATCGCCGAGCAGCTGACGCTGCTGCGACGGGGCGGGGCGGACGTCGAGTACGGCAACCTGCTGTCGCTGCCGGTCAGCGGCGGGCTGCTCTACGTCGAGCCGGTGTACGTGCGCGCGTCGCAGGGTCAGGGCTATCCCGCTGCTGCGCAAGGTGCTGGTGAACTTCGGTGACACCACCGTCCTGCGCAACTCCCTCGCGGAGGCGCTGACGGCCGTGTTCTCCGGAACGGGCACCGGAACGGGCGGCACCGACACCGGCGGGGGCGACACCGGCGGCGGTGACACGGGCACGCCCACCGACGATGCCCAGGCCGACCTCGTGAAGGCCATCGCCGATGCCCAGGCTGCCTACCAGAAGGGCGAGGACGCCCTGGCCGCCGGTGACTTCGCCGCGTACGGCAAGGCGCAGGACGAGCTCAAGGCCGCCCTGGACCGGGCCGCAGCCGCACAGCGCCGGATCACCGGGGACACCGCCCAGGAGACGCCGACGGACGGTGCGACGTCCGGGGAGCCGCCGGCCACGGACGCCCCGAGTGCGGCGCCCTCGGACAGCGCCACCGCCACGCCGGCGGCCGCCTGACCCCGGACGCGACCGCCTGACCCCGGACGCCGACGGCCCTTGACCTGACCGTCGGGTCCGGCGGGGTGGCGCGCCGGCGATCGCGCGCGCCAACCCACGGGCCAGCGAGATCCGCGGTGCCACGGGCGGTAGGTTTCGCCCCGGGCGACACGGCCTGGTCGGGAGGTTTCGACGTGGAGGACGCACCGGACGGGCACGCCCGCGGACACGAGCCTGGGCACACCCCCGGACCTGACCACTCCCACCAGCACGCCGACGTCGAGGCCCACGACCTGAAGTACAAGGGCCTGCGCAAGGGCTCGGTCTCCATCGTCGCGGCGGTCGCCATCGGCCTGGCGGCCACGGCACCGGCCTACTCCCTGACCGGTGCCCTGGGCTACGGCGCCCTGGAGTCCGGCTACCAGCTGCCGATCGTGTTCGTCATCTCGGCGATCCCGATGTTCTTCGTCGCGCTGGCCTACAAGCACATGACGACGGTCGCGGCCGACTCCGGCACCGTGTTCACCTGGGGCGCGATGGCGATGGGCCCGCGCACCGGCTGGATCGGCGGCTGGGGACTGTTCCTGTCCAGCACCCTGGCCGGCGTGGGCGCTGCTGAGGTGATGGTGAACTCGGTCGTCACCGTCACCGGGATGGAGGACCCGCCGCACCTGCTGCGCCTGGCGATCGCGGCGGGGTTCATCCTGCTGACGACCTGGCTGGTGTCGCGCGGGGCGGAGGAGTCCTCGCGCACCACGCTCGGGTTGACGATCCTGCAGTACGGCGGCCTGATCCTGTTCGCCGCCCTCATGGGGGCCGCGGTCCTGGGCGGCGACTCGGCACCCAGCGCCGAGCCGTTCTCGTGGCAGTGGCTGAACCCGCTGGCCATCGACGGGTTCCAGCCGCTGCTCGGCGGGTTCCTGGTGGCGCTGTTCATCTTCTGGGGGTTCGACGCCTCGCTGGCGATGTCGGAGGAGTCCGAGGGCAACTCGGAGCAGGCCGGCCGCACCGGGGTCATCGCGATGGTCATCATCCTCGTGACCTACGTGCTGTTCACCATCGCGGCCCTGGCGTTCTCGGGCCTCGATGAGTCCGATCCGCTGAGCATGACGTTCGAGGACAACATCGACGATGTCTTCTTCGTGATGGCCTCGCAGACCATCGGCTCCAAGGGGGCGGTCGTCGCGGCCCTCATCGTGGGCATCTCCGCGTTCTCCGCGACGATGTCGACCGTCATGCCCACCGCGCGCGGCCTGCTGGCCATGGCCACGTACAAGGCGCTGCCCGGCAAGTTCGCGAACGTCAACGAGGCGACCCGCTCGCCCAAGTACGCGACGTGGTTCATGGGCCTGCTGACCCTGGCGATCTACATCGGGCTGAGCCTGACGAGCGACGCGATCGTCGCGGACTCGGTGTACAGCGTGGGCATCTCGATCTGCGCGTACTACATCGTGGTGTCCCTTGCCAGCGTGTTCTACTTCCACCGCACCGCCTTCGGCTCGGTGCGCACGGCCCTCGGCCAGGTCATCCTGCCGGGCATCGCCGCCGTGGTCCTCATCGCGGTGATGATCCTCGAGGCCAAGAACATGACGGACCCCGACTACGGCTCGGGCAACTCGTTCCGGGGCATCGGCACGGTGTTCATCGTGGGCGTGATCGGGATGCTCCTGTGCGTGCCGGCCATGGCCCTGTGGAACATGAGGGCGCCCGCCTTCTTCCGGGGCCAGACCCTGCCCAAGCAGCGCGCGCACTGGGTGGATGACTCCACGCAGTAGCCGCGCGGCCTGCCATCGCGTGCGGCTTCTGGGATAGTCCCGTCATGAGTCGATCGCGCAGGCGCCGGAGGTGGCCATGGGTCATCCTGTTCTCGGCGATCGCGCTGGTGGGCGTGTTCTACGTGGGCGGGGCGTGGTACTTCTCGGGGCAGGTGTACGCCGACGCGCTGAAGGCTGAGCCCTACGACCCGTCGGACCTCCAGCGCGGCACGGTGCAGGCCTACGACGGGACCGGCGAGCAGGCGACAGTCACGATCCTCCCGGACGAGGCCGAACGGGACGAGACGAAGTTCGACCAGTCCGTGGTCGGCCTGGCCCTCGATGAGTCGCTGTTGGTCGTCGGTCCTGCCACGCGCGGCGAGGACGGCGCACAGACCCGGCCGGTGCTCGACGTGATCGGCAGCGCGCCCGCAGTGGGGGACCGGTACGGGCTGACCCGGGATGTCTGGCTGGACCCGGAGCAGGCGGGCCTTGATGCGCAGGATGTGGTCATCAGCACCCCGGACGGGCGGCAGTTCCCGGCGTGGGAGATCACCGTCGAGGGTTCCACGAAGTGGGCGATCCTCACCCACGGCAAGGGCGCCGCGCGCTCAGAGATGCTGCGCATGGCCCGCGCCCTGCACAAGGTCGACTACAACGTCCTGATCATCACCTACACCGGCGACGTCGGGGCCCCGCCCTACGACGACGGGATGGTCCACTTCGGGCGCACCGAGTGGCAGGAGCTCCAGGCCGCGGTCGAGTACGTGGACGCCGCGGGGGCCGACACCCTCGTCCTCGGCGGTGCGAGCCACGGTGGCGCAGTGACGCTCGGCTTCCTCGCGAAGGGCGAGTTGGCCCGCAGGGTCGACGGCGTGATCCTCGACGCGCCGGCGTCGAGCTTCGAGGACGTCATCGACGAGGCCGCCGAGTTCCGCAGCCTGCCGGTCGTGAACCAACCCATCCCGGAGTCGCTCGAGGACGCGGCGAAGCTCGCGGTGGCGTTCCGGTACGGCGTCGACTTCTCGGCTGTCGACTACACCGACATGGAGGGGCTCGTCGAGGTCCCGCTGCTGACCTTCCAGGGCAGTGCCGACCAGACCGTCCCGAAGGCGGTCAACGACCGGTTCATGCGCAAGGCGGGCTCTCGCGGCACGTACGAGGTGGTTGAGGGCGCCGACCACGTCCTGGCGTGGAACGTGGACCCGAAGGCCTACGAGAAGGCGATCAAGACGTTCACCAAGGAGCTCGACGCCGCGGGATGAGTCGGGTGGCGATGGCGGGCGGTGGCGGGGCGGCGGCGCGGCGGGCGCGGCGGTTGGGCGGCTGCCACGGATTCATCCGCCAGAGCGACGATCCGTGGTCGGAGATCCGGATGGATCCTGGGTTGGGCCACGCGATAGCGGATCGATCGTGGGGCGGGTCGCGCGACCATGGGGCGGCGGCGCGGGTTGCCGCGGGGCGCGGCGCCGCAGCGGGTCAGTTGCGGGCGCGCTCGGCGATGACCACTCCGGTGAGGATCACTGCGCCGCCGAGCATCTGGGCGGGGGTGAGGATCTCGCCGAGCACGACCCAGGCGACGAGTGAGGCGATGAACGGCTCGGTCATCCCGATGATGCTCGCGCCGGCTGCGCCGATGTGGCGGATCGCGGCGAGCACGAGCCAGAACGGCACGATCGTGCCCAGCACGACCATCCAGACGGCCAGCGCCCACAGTGGGACGGCGGTGGTGCCCTCGCCCAGGGGGGTCGCCGAACCCTCGAGGGACGCCCACGGGTAGCGCCACCAGGGGAGCAGGACGGCCCACAGCAGCGCGGCGAAGCCGAAGCCCCACAGGGTCAGCGAGACGGGGTCGCGCTCCTGCCCGCAGGTCTCGCCGAGCAGGTAGTACAGCGCCAGCGCCACGGCCGCACCGAACGCGGCGGCGACCCCGACCGAGTTCAGGGTCAGGCCCAACCAGATCTGGGCGACCATCGCCAGGCCCACCATGGCCAGGGCCAGGCCGAGCCACACCGTGTTGCGCACGGGTTGCTGCCAGGCGTAGCGGACCCACAGCACGACCATGATCGGGGCGGTGAACTCGATGAGCAGGGCGATCCCGATGGGCATGCGCGTGATCGCGACGAAGTACAGCCACTGGGTCATCGCGACGCCGAGCACGCCGTACGCGGCGACGGGTCCGAGCTCGTGGCGGTGCAGGGGCAGGGAGCGCCGGTTCGTCAGGGCGACGAAGACCAGCAGGATCAGGAACGCGAACGTGACGCGCAGCTGCGAGACGCGGGCGGCGTTGTCCACGGCGGTCAGCAGCACCTTGCTGACCGTGCCGTTGATGCCGAACAGCAGGGCGCCGGTCAGGTAGAGGGCGTAGCCGAGCGCGGGGCGCTTGTGGAAGCCCGCGGGCGGGGCATCCGGGGCCGTGCCCGCGGTGGCCGCAGTGCCCGGCGTGGCCGTTGTGCCCGCGGCGCCCGGCGGCGGCTGCGTCGGCGTCGGCCTCGGCGACGGGGACGGGGACGTGCGGGACGGGGACGGGCGGGGCGGGGACGCCCATGAGCGCGTCCGGCGGCCCGCTCGTGGAGTGCTCGTGGGTCACGTGGACACCGAGCGGATCAGGTCCGCAAGCAGGTCGACGGTGGCATCGGGGGCGTCGCGGCGGACGTCGTGGCCGGCCTCCAGGCGGTGGACCGACCAGCCGGGCAGGGCTCGGAGGCTGGCCTCCGCCTCGGGCGCGACCAGGCCGCCGAGCTCAGGCAGCCCCGCGGCGACAACCACCGGCGCGGGTGCGTTCCGCAGCAGCCGCTCGGTGTCGGCATGCACCCACACGACCGGCTCGGAGAAGGCCGCCCGATCGACGGACTGCTTGGCGCGCGCCCAGAGCTCGTACTCGTCGTCGTCCCAGGTCGGGTGGTCGGCGCGGGCTGCCGCCACGACCTCGGCCAGCGGGATCGACTGCAGGTCGGCGAACCAGTCGCCGAACTCGCTGACGTCGACCGGGGCGGGGGGTTGATCCTGGTGGGCGTGCGTGTCGCTGCCCGCGTCGGGCAGCCCCTGCGTGAGGGGCGGGTCCTCGAGGAAGGTGGCCACGACGAGGTCCGGCCGGTTGGCCGCCACCCCGAGGGCGACCATGGAGCCCATCGAATGCCCGCCGACCACGATCGGGCCACCGGACTGCGCCACCAGCGACTCGGCCCGGCCGATCGCCTCGGCGAGGAGGTCGGGCCAGGCGATGGTCTGCCCCGGTTGGGCGCGCCGGCCGCCGTGGGCCGGTGCATCGGGCGTGACGACCAGGAGGTCGGCCAGTCCCGGGCGCTCGTGCAGCCGCCGCACGAACGGCCCCCAGCAGGCGCCGGAGTCGCCGACTCCGTGCATGAGCAGAAGTGCGGGGCGGTGGAGGTCATGGGTGGCTCCTCGGTTCGTGATGCGGGGATGAGCCTATCGGCGCCCTGCCCGGCGCGGTGTGGTCATGACGGCGCGCGAGGGCACGAATCTGGAGAGCTGTTGCTCTTCTTGGGGCAGGAACCTTCCACGTTCCGGGGGTCCTACGCTGTGCCGATGAACCCGGTGCGTGCGACGCGGTACGTGACCCCCCTGCGCGAGGGCGGATCCCTGCCCGGCCTGATGGAGGCCGACGACCTGGGCATGTACGTGGTCAAGTTCTGCGGCGCAGGTCAGGGGCCGCGGGCGCTGGTCGCCGAGGTGATCTGTGCGGAGATCGCGGGGGCGATCGGCTTGCGGGTCCCGCGGTGGGTGCCGGTCCTCGTGCCGGAGGAGTTGGCGCCCGCCGAGCCGGACGAGGAGGTCCAGCACCTGCTCAAGCTGTCGGTCGGCATGAACCTGGGCATCGACTACCTGCCCGGCGCCCTCGACGTGGGGCCGATGCCGTCCGTGGATCCGAAGCTCGCCGGGCGGATCGTCTGGCTCGATGCGCTGATCACCAACGCGGACCGATCGTGGCGCAACCCCAACATGCTCGTGTGGCACCGGGCGCTGCAGCTCATCGACCACGGGGCGGCGCTCACCTTCCACCACTCCTGGGCACCGGAACGGGGTGACCAGGTGCAGCGCTTCGCCACGCGCGCGTATGACGTGGCTGATCACGCGCTGCTCGAGAACGCCCCCGATGTCGCGGCCGCAGACGCGGAGCTCGAGGACCTGGACTGGGTGTCCCTGATCGGCGATGCCGTGGCTGCCGTCCCCGACGAGTGGCTCGTGGCGGACAGCGCGGCGTGGGGCGGATCGGAGGCCGTGAGGGCGGCCTACCGGGAGTTCCTGATGGCGCGCATCGGTGCGCGGCCCTCGTGGGTCCCGGCGCTCGTGGCCGCCGTGCGGGCGGGGCCGGTCCGCGATGGCCTGGGGCATCGGGTCTCAGCCCGACAGACTCCGGGGCCGCCGGACTGGATCCCCGAGCTGAAGATCGGTCGGGAGGGCTCATGACCGGGATGCCGTTCGAGTACGCCGTGCTGCGGATCGTGCCCCGGGTCGACCGGGGGGAGTACGTGAACGGAGCGGTCCTGCTCTACTGCCAGCAGGCCCAGTACCTCGGGATGCGGATCCGGGCCGATCTCAGCGGCGTCACCGCGTTGTGGTCCAAGGCGGACGTCGTGGCGATCGCCGATGCGCTGGCCGCGGCGAACGCGGTCGCGGAGGGGAGCCGCACGGTCGGGGAGGCGGGACTGGCTGACGCGGGGGTCCGGTTCCGGTGGCTGACCGCACCCCGCAGCGTGGTGATCCAGCCCGGGCCGGTGCACACCGGCGTGACCGACGACCCGGACGCGGAGCTGGACTGGATCGCCGAGGGGATGCTCGACTGAACCGGTCCGGTGCGGCTCGGCCCGGTGCCGGCGCCGGCGCCCGTCCGGCGGGATACCCCGGCCGGGTGATCCATGTGGGTTGGCGACCCTAGAGGGTCCTCAACCCGACATGGATCACCCGGCTGGGTGGGACTCGAGCGGGCCGGCGTGCCGGCAGCCAGGGCGCCGGTGACCCCGCCCCGGCGGGTGCCCCATTGGGTGATCCAGTGGGTTTGCGACCCTAGAGGGCCTCAACCCGATGGATCCCGGCTGAGTGGACTCGAGGGCGGGCGTGCCGGCAGCCGAGGGCGGGCGGTGCGACTCGAGTTGGCGGCTCCGGCCGGGGCTGAGCACGCCGGGCTTGAGCGCGCCAGCCCCGCGGCCGCCTCAGATCATCCGGCGCACGATCCCAGGGGTGCGTACTTCAGCGCGGTGCCCAGTGGCCACCACGGCCAGCTCGGCACGCGGGCGTCGGCCTTCTCGGCCTCGATGGCGTCCACGATGGCGCGGACGCCGGTCTCGGTGTCGACCATGAACAGGGCGTTCTCGACGGACTCGTTCATCTCCGAGCGGATGTAGCCCGGGTAGATGGTCGAGACCCTGATGTCCAGGTCGGGCGTGGCCTGCATCTCGCTGCGCAGCCCCTCGGCCAGGTTCGCCACGCCGGCCTTCGTGGCTGCGTACACGTTGAGGGACTTGGGCATCCCGCGCATGGCCGACATCGACGAGATGAACACCAGGTGCCCGCGCTTCTGGGCGCGGAAGATCTCCATGGCCGCCTCGGCCTGGCAGAGCGCGGCGACGAAGTTGGTCATGGCCGTCTGCCGGTTGGCGTAGTACTTGCCCGTCCCGAGCTTCGCGCCCTTGCCGAGGCCGGCGTTGATGATGACCCGGTCGAGCGTGCCGAAGTCCTCGGCGAAGGCGCGGAACACCTCGAAGACGGCGTCGTCGTCGGTGACGTCAAGCGCCCGGATCTCGACACGCGTGTCGGGGCTGACCGCCCGGATCTCGGCCCGCAGCTCCTCCAGGCGGTCCACGCGCCGGGCCGCGAGGGCCAGGTCGTAGCCCTTGGCGGCGAACTGGCGAGCCATCTCGGCTCCGAGGCCCGAGCTGGCGCCGGTGATGAGGATGGTGGGCATGGTGTCCTTCCGTGGGGCGGGTGAGATCGGGGCCGTCAGGCGTTCGTGCGGTCGTTCTGACCGAGGGTGATCTCCCGCGGATGGCGTTCCTTGGGGGCCAGGCCGTCCCCGCTGGACACCCGCCGGATGCGCCGGCCGATCCAGGGCACGAAGTGCACGCGGACCCATTCGACGTCGGCAGCGAGGTCGTCGCGGCGTGACCGGGGCGGTGCCGGCGGGAGCGGCTCGGCCCACCAGCCGACCGGCCCGCCCAGGACCTGCGGATCAGTGATCCCCAGCTCGGCGAGGACGGCTGCGGCGACGCGGGCGTGGCCGAGCTCGTTGAGGTGCAGCCGGTCCGGGGCCCAGAACCGCCGGTCGGTCAGGGCGTGGATCGCCTCGAGGTCGACCAGCGTCGCGCCGTGGCGGGCTGCCACCTCCCGGACGTTGCGGTTGAAGGCGTGGAACGCCCGCTCCAGCCGGTCGGCGAAGCGCCCGGATCCGCCCGCGCGGGCCAGCGAGGTGAACAGGACCACGCGGGCGCCGGTGGCAGCGAGCTGCCCGACGGCAGCGTCGTAGCGGGCGTACAGGTCGGCGAGGTCCGTCCCCGGGCGCAGGACGTCGTTGGCCCCGGCGTGGAACGTGACGATGTCCGGGGCCAGTGTCAGCGCCGGGCCGAACTGCTCGGCGACGACCTGGTCGAGCAGCTTGCCGCGGATGGCGAGGTTGGCGTACGTGACGGGGTAGTGGGCGACACCGGACCGGTCGGCGGCGAGCCCGGTGGCCACGCGGTCGGACCATCCCCGGTGGCGGCCGTCGGGACGCAGATCATCGGACATGCCCTCCGTGAAGGAGTCCCCGAGGCAGATCAGTCGAGTCACGACGAAACGGTATCCCGAGCGCGCCCGACCGGCCGAATCCCGGCCGGTCCCTGCCTGCTGCATGCGCTCGACCGGCAACGTCCGGCCCGCGCGCCTACGATCGCACCTCTCGTCTCGATGCCCGGAGGTCGCCATGACGATGAAGAAGCCGCTCAAGGGCAAGGTCGCCCTGGTGATGGGCGTGGCCAGCGAGGAGTCGATCGCGTGGGCGATCGCCCAGGAGCTGACGCACCAGGGCGCGCGGGTGATCCTCGGGTACCAGTTCCGCTTCCACAGCCGGATCATGCAACTGGCCCCGACGCTGCCCCACCTCATCGCCTACGAGCGCTGCGACATGCTCAAGGACGACGAGGTGAAGGCGTTCTTCGCCAAGATCCACGTCCCGATCGACATCGTCGTCCACGCCATCGCGTTCGCGCCCGCCCGATCGTTCGAGCATCGGGTCGTCCAGACCAAGGACGAGGACTTCACGACGGCGATGCTCACCAGCGCGCACTCGTTGGCGAAGCTGATGAATGCCTCCCGCAAGCACATGCCCCATGGCGGGTCGGTCATCGCACTGAGCTACCTGGGCGGTGTCCGGGTGGCAGCCAACTACAAGGTGATGGGTGTGGCCAAGGCGGCGCTCGAGGCCTACGTCCGCGAGCTGGCCGTTGACCTCGGCCCGCGAGGGATCCGGGTGAACGCGATCTCGGCCGGGCCGATCCGGACCCTGGCCGCGTCGGGGATCCCCGACATGGAGCGGCTGCTGGCGTACAACCGTGAGGTCTCGCCGATGCGCGACAACGTGACCCAGGGCGACGTCGGGCACCTCGCCGCGTTCCTGGCCTCCGACGGCGCCCGGATGATCACGGGCCAGACGATCTACGTCGATGGCGGGTACTCGATCATCGGCGTCCCGGACACGTCCGCGGTGTCGGGCACCCACGGCTGACGAGCGGCGTGCCGCGGCGAGGGCTCCGGGCGGGGTCACCGACCTCGGCACCAGGGAACGCACGCTTCAGCCGCGATTTGGTGGGTTCGCGGGGCCTCACGTACACTTGAGGAACCGACGCGGGGTGGAGCAGCTCGGTAGCTCGCTGGGCTCATAACCCAGAGGTCGCAGGTTCAAATCCTGCCCCCGCTACTCAACGCAGGTCAGAAGGCAGAAGGCCCCCGAATTCGAGTCGGGGGCCTTCTGTCGTTCTCACAGGATTCTCACAAGTCATCCCAACGAGCGGGCCATGACCTCCGCCGCCGCAGCCTGCTCGGTGGCCTCAGGAACCCCGTACACAGCCCGCATCACGTGCTCGTCGTGACCCAGCCGTGCCGCGATCACACCATCTGGAAGGCCCGCTGCGCGCGGGATCTCCACCTGAGCGTGCCGGGCCCCGGTTCCCCCTGATCCGACCCTGAGTCGGCCTCAGGGTGAGTCCCTGAGGACAGCTCGCGGGCGCGGCCACGGCCGGGTTCACCTTCTCTGCTGCCGGCTGCCTGCTGCCGTGATGTGGGTGGGGTGGAGGATGGGAGGCTGTGACGTGGTCGCGTGGCGCGTTGGCGGGATTGGGCACCGCGTTGATCGCCGTGGCGGGTTGTGGGAGTCGGTTGCCCGAACCGGTCCCGGTGCCGCCGCTGGCCGCGGCGGTGGCGTCCGACCCCGCGTTGGACCGGTTCTACGGACAGGCGGTTGCATGGGCTGACTGCCCGGTGATCGGGCGGCGGTGCGCCACCGTGACCGTTCCGCGTGACTACACGCACCCGGATGCCGGGTCGATCGAACTGGCTGCCGCCCGGGTGTCGGCACGGGACCCCGACCGCCGCGTCGGTTCGCTGGTGATCAACCCGGGCGGGCCGGGGCTGTCGGCGGTGGAGGCCCTCGACGGGGCCGTGCACGTGATCAGCCCCGAGGTCCGCGACGTGTTCGACCTCGTCGGCATCGACCCGCGCGGGGTGGGTGCGTCAACGGCCGTGGACTGTGTGTCCGATGCCCAACTCGACGCCTGGCGCAGCCCCGCATACGACCTTCTGGACCCGGATGGTCCCGCCCGTCGGGCCGCGGATGCCGCCGCCCTCGCGGCCGGGTGCGCCCGAGTCTCCGGTGATCTGCTTCGGTTCCTCGACACCGTGTCAGCGGCCCGCGACCTCGACATCGTCCGCGCGGTGCTCGGCGAGGATCGGCTGAGCTACCTGGGCGTGTCCTACGGCACGGAACTCGGCGCCACCTACGCGGACCTGTTCCCACGGCGGGTCGGGCGGATGGTCCTGGACGCCGGTCTGGACCCCATGATGGACGACACGCAGCGGACCACGGGCCTGGCGGCAGGGTTCGAGTCCGCATTGGGCACGTACGTGGCCTACTGCCTGAACACGGCGGGCTGCCCCCTGCCCGACCCAGCCACTGCGGCCGTCGCCCGGGTCCGTGAGCTGCTGGTCGACCTGGCCGGGAACCCTCTGCCCACTCGCACCGCTCGGGACCTCACCCCGGCGTTGGCCGTCAGCGCGATCATGCAGGGCATCGCCGACGACCAGGCCTGGCCCGACCTCAGCACCGCGCTGAGCGCCGCCCTTCACCGTGGCGACGGCGCCCCGCTGCTGGCCATGGCCGATTCCGGCGCCGGGCGGACACCGGACCGGGGCTACCAGGGCAACGCATTCGGAGCCTCCGCCGCGATCACCTGCCTGGACTCCCCACGCCGGCTGGGCTCCCATGAAGCCTCCGCGTACTCCGACCAGCTGGCGGCGGCGTCACCGACCTTCGGGCGGTTCCTGGCCGACACCGCCGCCCTGTGCAGCGCGTGGCCGGTTCCGCCCACCGGAACCGACGCCCCCACCACTGCTGCCGGGGCGGACCCGATCCTGGTCATCGGCACCACCGAGGACCCCGCAGCGCCTTTCGCCTGGTCGGTCGCGCTGGCCCAGCAACTCCAATCCGGGACCCTGCTCACCTACGACGGATTCGGGCATACGGCCTACGGGCACTCCACGACCTGCGTCACCGACGCGGTCGACACCTACCTGCTGACCGGCCATCCGCCCAACGCCGACACGATCTGCAGCTGATCGATCCGCGGAACGCCAGCAGCGAACAGCGACCCACAAGAACTCTCCACGAACTGCCCGCTGCTCGTATGCGGGAGGAAGCGGTGGGCATGGGGTGCCCCCGGTATGGCTGGCGGTAGTCAGACGCGATGGATACGGGCGCACCTTGCCCGCGCACCTGATCCCAGACGCGCGACCCGGGCCGTCGGTGCGTCCTGCGGGATCGGTCCCCGGCGTGGGCGGCTCGGCCCCGCCGTCCGGGCTACTTCTTGACCACCTTCACCACGACGTTGTCGGTCCCCGTCGCCCCGTGGGAGTCGGTGACCGTCAGCGTGAACTTCAACGAGGTAGAGGACTTGCCTGACGGCACCGAGGGTGCGGTGAACGTCGTCTGGGAGGTAGTCCCGTTGGTCAACGCGACAGTGGGTGAACCGCCGGTCTGCGTCCACAGATAGCTCAGCAGGTCGCCATTCGCGTCGGTGCCGATCCCGGTCAGGGTGACCGTGGATCCGACCTTCGCCGTCTTGTCCGGCCCGGCGTTGGCCACGGGTGCCGAGTTGAGCTCGGGCAGCGGCGCGCCGCCCATGGCCGTGTTCACCGCGGCGATCAGTGCCGGGATGCGGCCTTCGATGTCGTTGCCGGGGCAGACCGTGGCCAGCACGTCGCGGTGCCCGAAGATCCGGGGTAGGTACCGGTCTGTCGAGTGGTAGGCATTCGCCGGGAAGTAGGCCTGGGTCGCCATGTCGAGGGTCGGTGTGCTGGCGAACCGCCACGCGATCACGTCGCGCATGCTGTCCAAGATCTTCTGGTCGGCGGCGATGGTCGAGTAGTCGCCCATCGCGGAGATGCCCATCGAGTACGTGTTGTAGCCCTGCGCATGCGCCCCGACCCGCATCTGCCCGTCCGGTGCTGCGATCGACCCGTACCGGCCCTCGAACACCGTCCCGAACTTGTCGACCAGGAAGTTGTAGCCGAGGTCACCCCACCCGTTCGTGACCGCGTGGTAGTAGTAGATGTCCCTCACGATCTGGGCCGACTGTGCCTGTGTGTACGAGTTGGTCCCAGCCGTATGGTGTACCACCGCAGCTCGCAGCTCCGCCGTCGTGGCCACGAAGCCATTCCGCAGCGACTCGTCGGCACCCCACCCAGCGCGGTCCACGATCGTGGGCTGCGTCACCGCCGCCGCAGCGACCGCGGATACCACCGCAGCCGGGCGTGCGACCGCATGCTGAGCGAACACCGCGGGCATCACGCTCGACGTTGCCGTACGGCCGGGGAGACCAGACTCGGTGCCCCCCTGGATGACATCCAGCTTCAGGTCGGCGGGCAGATCGGCGGGGTTGCCCGAGATGTGGACCTGCACCGCGTCGGCGCCCCCGGTCACGAATGGTGCGGTGCCCTGGCGCCCGCTGTGGTCGGCGGCCTGCTCATCCGGGGTTGCCAGCCAATCCGACCAAACCCCGCCCTCCCGGACGCGAAGGTGGATCTCAGTCCCGGGTGCGATTTCCGTGCCGGCGTCCCAGGTGAGACCGGCGACCCGGAACGTCCCGGTCACGATCGTTCCGCTGAACACCGCTGTCCTTCCCGCGGCATCCGCCGGCCCGCCCGGCGTGGGCAGCACCCCCTGGTCGCGCCCTGGCGCGGTGCCCTGCAGGCCCGCCACGGCGTCCGCGGACCGGTGGCCCTGCCAGTCGGTCAACTCCACGACCGACGCCCACTGCGCGGACCGGATGCCACCTGACTGGACATCCGACACCGATGTCCGGGACCGATGCGGCGCCCGCGGACATCGCCGGCAAGGTGCCTGCCGCAACGGCGGCAACCACAACGGACACAGCAAGAACCTGGGAACGAAGTACGTGCATGCGACCAACCCACCCTCGAACGAAGCCTAGGAATCAACGGGTGGATGCTGAACCCCCGGGACCCCCGAACACGTCAACACTAAGCCCGCCAGCCACCGCGCCCTCACCGTCGTCATCAAGACCGGGCCAAGGATTCGATCCGGGATTCTCGACGACCAGTTGGAGGAGCCGCCACGGCTACCGTCGGAAGATGAAGAAGTGCGTGAACAGGGGGTGTCCCTGAGGGACGTACTCGGACTGCCCGGTGGATTCCACCTGCACGACGGAGTGGCTGTGCAACTCCCAGCCGCCAGCCACCCACTCCCCGAGCATCTTGTTGACAGCCGCTTGCCCGTTGTCGTCGTCATACGCGTGAACCCGGGCAACCTGATACTCCATCGGCCCACCGTGGCCCATCCCTTGGGCCGGAAGCAACTCGCCGGTGGCGGTCACGACGGCACCGGCTCCCCGCCGTGGGGCAGGATCAGCCGGCAGGCGTCCGGGTCGGAGAACGGCATCAGGTCCACCAGCCCGCCGTCGCCGCCCAGTTCGGTGAGCGCGCCGGTGACGAGTCCCTGATGCACCTGGCAGACCACCTCGGGGTAGCGGCGGGCCACGTCCAGCAATGGGCACCGGCGCAGCCGCACCACCGCTTCCCCGGGGGATTCGGCGGGGGCGAACCCGAGGTCGTCGAGGAGGCGCAGGACCTCGCCGCGGGCGTGGGCGGTCGGGTTCGTGGCGGAGGCGGGTCCGGTGGCACGGTCGCGGGCGATCTGGCGACCCCATTCGATCCCGGCGGCCCGGGCCTCGTCCGCGGGTGCGGGGCTGGTGCGGATCAGGTGCGCGGCCAGCGCCCCGGCCAGGGCCCCGTGCTCGCGGACTCGGGCGTCGGGCTCCGGCCGCTGCGGGTTGGCTCGGTAGTACCACGCCGGTCGGCCGCGCCCGGAGGTGCCCTGCCGGTGGCGCAGGGCGAGGCCGTCGACGACGAGGGAGTCGAGGTGGCCGCGCACGGTGTTGACGTGCTGGGCGAAGGTGGTCGCGACGTGCTCGGCGCTGACAGGGTCCGGTTGGGATTGCAGGAACTCCAGCACCCGTGCCCGGGCCGGTGACAACCCGGGCAGGGCGTCGTCTCGCCGGACGGGGCGAGGGCCATTGTTTTTCACGGTAGACACTGTAGTATTTCTTCCCACACCCGCCAACACCTTCGGAGACCACCATGATCGAGCCCGTGCCCACCCTGCCCCTGGCTCACACTCACACCGGGTGCACCTGCGGCGACGCTCAGGGTCAGGACGCCCCTGTGCTGGATGCTCGGGCAATCCCGCACGCCGTCCGCCATGCCGCGATCTTCGGGGCTTTGGACTCCCTTCCCAGCGGCGGCGCTCTGGTCCTGGTGGCCCCGCACGACCCGCAGCCGCTGCTCGCCCAGGCCCGCGACCGCTACCCCGAGGGCTTCGCCGTGGAGTACCTGCAGCGCGGCCCGGAGGCCTGGAGCCTCCGGCTCCAGCGCGCCTGATCGGCGTGTGCACCTACTGCGGGTGCAGGGCCATCACCGTGATCGGTCGGCTGTCCACAGAGCACGTGGCCATAGTCAACGCAACCGGCACGCTGCGCCGGGCAGCCCTCCGAGGCGACGGTGAGGGGACGGCCACTGCCGTCCAGGAGCTGGCGGCGCTGCTGGATCCGCACACCACAGGTGAGGAACGCGGCTTGTTCGCCGAGCTGCTCGTCGACCCGGAGTTCGCCGCCCACGTCGAGGCCCTGTCCGTCGAGCACCGCCAGATCGACGCCCACCTCGCCCGAGTCTCCGATGGTGACCTCTCCGACGTCGACGGGCTCGAGAACCTGCTGCGCCGCCACATCGACAAGGAGGAGAACGGCATCTTCCCAGCCGCCGCCGTCGCCCTCGACGGGGCGGCCTGGGACCGCATCCAGATGCGCATCGTGAACCTCGACACTCCACCACAGACGGTGGGAACCCGGGATGGGTAGCGACCCGCGGGGCACACCCCCTGGGCAGGATGCTGACGTCCCCTCGGCGAGGGATGACCGGGCCGGTGACCCGGCCTGTTGGCTGTCGCGCGTGTGTCCCGCCTGCGGCCGGATCAGTGAGGGGCCGGACGGGGGCTGCGTGTTCTGCGAGCCCTCGAGCGGGTGAGCAGATGACCTGGACGTCCAACCCGTCAGAGAAGGGCCCTGCCATGCAGATCACGTCGTTGTCCGCACTGGTGCAACAGCACCTCATCATCGCCCGCGAGGCCTCCAGCGGGCGCAGCGCACACACCGTCTACGGCGGCCACGAGCACGCTCTGCGCCAGACCCTCATCGCGCTCGCGCACGATCGGCATCTCGACGACCACGAGGCCCCAGGGGAAGCCACCCTGCACGTCCTGCACGGCAGGGTACGCCTCACCCGCGGTGACTCGGCCTGGGACGCAACACCCGGGGACCACCTGGTCATCCCACCCGGGCGCCACGGCCTGGAAGCACTCGAGGACAGCGTGGTCCTCCTCACCGTGGCGGTTCAGAACTCGCCCTCGAGCCGGGACGCGGAGGAGTCAGCCTCCTGGAGGGCCACCCCGCGGCCGTGAGCCACCTGCGCGTCACGTGGACCTCGGTGTGCGTCGGGGGGAAGGCGGCCGTCTGCATTCCCCCGTTCCCGAGGGGCTGGGTAGGGCTCTGAGGGACCGAGCGGGGGCGGCGAGTCCACCACTGATCTCACGTCACCGCGCTGCGTGTCGCCGATCCCAGTACCGTGTGGCGCGATTGTCGTCGCCCGACGACAGAGGCGGGATGCCGCAGGTGCCTGATCGTCGTGGCAACGCCACTGAACCGCCTGTCGTTGTCACGCGTCGCCGCAGGTGGGCCGTCGCAGTCGGGGCTGGGATGGCCCTGGTGGCGCCTGGGCGCCGTCGCGCCTTCGGCGGTGGCCGAGGAGGTCGACGACATGACGGTGTCAGCCGTGGTGTCGGACGACACGTCGATGGCGATCACCGAGACGATCGCCTACGACTTCGGGGCCACGGTGCGACACGGCATCTACCGGGACATCCCCGTGTACGACGAGCTGAGCTCCGGTGAGGAGCGGCACTACGGCGTGGAGGTGAGATCGGTCGCCATGGACGGTGGCGCAGTGCCGTACGAGACCGACCGCGAGGGCAGCTACCTGCGTGTGCGCATCGGCGACCCTGAGGACTTCGTGACCGGTGTGCACGAATACACCATCGCGTACGTGGTCACCGGGGCGCTCAGTCCGATGTCGGCTGCAGATGCGGCGGCGATCGGCGGGCAGGGCGGTGACGCCG
The DNA here is from genome assembly GCA_963812395.1 of uncultured Actinomycetes bacterium. GTDB lineage: Bacteria > Actinomycetota > Actinomycetes > S36-B12 > CAIYMF01 > Prado023. Next base: position 47,944 of record CAWEVG010000035.1, on the reverse strand, counting down.
AGCTGTACTGGGACTTCGTCGGCGACGGGTGGGAGGTCCCCATCGTCAGCGCACGGGCCACTGTCACGGGGCCGGCGGACATCCTCGCCCAGGCCTGCTTCACCGGCCCATCCGGGTCCAACGATCCCTGCCCCGCGAGCGGCTCGGGCCGATCGGCAACGTTCGGTCCCGTGACGCTGGCAACGGGCTCCGCCCTGACCGGCGCAGCGGCGTGGCCGGCGTCGGCGTTCGCGGTGGCGGTCACGCAGGACATCCGTCCAGGGCCACGCGCCTCCGCCGCGAGGGGGGCGATCGTGGGAGGTGGCGCGGGTCTGCTCGCCATCGCCGGAATGGTCGGTCTCGCCCTCGCCTGGCGACGCAAGGACGTCGGGGTGAGCATGCCGGGGGCGCCGCCGATCTACGGTCCGCCCTGCGGCCTCGCGCCGGCGGAGATGATGGCCGCCCTCGAAGGGGTGGGCTCGACGCGCGACCGCCCTGATGGCCACCTTCCTGGACCTGTCCGCGCGCGGCTGGATGCGGGTCACTGTCCATGACGAGGTGGTCACGGTGACCCGGCTCGGCACTGGCAGCGCCGAGTTGCGCGACTGGGAGTCCGCCCTGATGGAGGCGGTGTTCAGGGGACGATCGACGGCCGTGCTCGGGGAGTACGACCCGAACCTCGAGTCCGCCTGGACCTACACCGGCATGACGCTGGTCGACCGTGCGGAGGCCGACGGCTACCGCAACTCCGAGGCAGGTCAACCGGACCGCCGCTGGCTCTGGTTCGCCGGCGCCGGTGCCATCCTGCTGGTGCTCGCGGGGGCGGGGTTCCTGTTCCTCGACTCGACGCTGGTGCCCGCGGCCGGCGCGGCTCTCGGTCTGTGCCTGGTCGTCGGCTCGATCGCGGCGACGATCATCACGCCGCGCACCCAGACGGCCACCTCGGCGCGCTTCCTCAGCGAGGTCGCCGGACTCAGGAAGGTGCTGGGCACCGAGTCCGCGGCGAGCCGGCAGGAGTTCGCACAGCGATCCGGGCTTTCGCCGGCAGCGATCCTCGCGACGATGCTGCCCTACGCGGTCGCCCTCGGACTGGAGGATGCCTGGGTGGCCGCGTTCCCCGATCTGGACGCTGACGAGCTGGCCGGCGCCGGGCTGGCCGTGCTGGGCCCGGGAGGCCTTGGCGGCGATGGTCGCCGCCGGAGTCAGCTCCACCTCGGGTGCCCTGAACGCGCCCTCGACATCAACGTCGTCGGGAGGCTCGGGCTTCTCCGGCGGTGGCTTCTCGGGCGGCGGGGGCGGCGGCGGTGGCGGGGGCTCCTGGTAGGAGCGGACCTCACGGCCGCGAGTCGGTCGGCGGGTGAGAGGAGCAGGCAGGCTCCTAGGGAACGATGTTCTGGTTGAGGTGGAAGAGGTTCTGCGGGTCGTACGCCCGCTTGACGTCGCGAAGCCGGGCGTAGTTGGTGCCGAAGTTGTCCGGCACCCGCGCCTGATCGTCCGCGGCGGCGAAGTTGATGTAGCCGCCGGCCTCCGAGTGCGGGGCGATCGCCGCGAAGTAGTCCTTCACCCACGCCGTGTTGGCCTCGTTCTCGGCGGGGTCGGGCCACATCCCGGCGATGACGGTCGCGAAGGAGGCGTCACGGTGGCCGAAGGCTGTCGCGTCGGCGGCCACGTCGTGGCACGCACCGTTGATCGGGTAGATGTGCATGGTCGAGTTCATCGCCGGCACCCCAGGGCCGTGCTGGAAGTGGGCGGCAATGGCGTCGTCGGTCAACTCGGTGACGAAAGCGGCCTTCCAGTAGTGCTGCAGGCCGCGAGGGACGAGGCCGTCGAACAGGGCGTTCACGTCCGCGAACGGCATGACTCCCACATGCTCGGCCACGGGCGTGGCGACCTGTCGGAACGCCTCGATCACGGCGCTGCCCTCATCCTCATCGCCAGTCCAGCAGTGCATCACGGCGCAGAGCGGTTCACCGACACGCTCCTCCGGCATGAAGGGCAGCGGAGGTGCCTGGTTGAACAGGGGGAAGCCGCCGTACGCACGTGGCGCGTCAGCGATCATGTCCCTGAAGTGCCTGAAGACCGCTGGTCCATCGGAGAGCTCGAAGAACATGGGGCCTGCCAGGACTGTGGCCACGGGGTGCAATCGGAACCGGAACTCGGTGACGACGCCGAAGTTGCCTCCGCCACCTCGTATCGCCCAGAACAGGTCGGGGTCCTGCTCCGCGGAGGCTGTACGCACCTGGCCGTCCGCGGTCACCATCTCCGCCGAGAGCAGGTTGTCGACGCTCAGGCCGTAACCGCGGGCCAGGTACCCGATCCCCCCGCCGAGTGTCAGTCCGCCGACGCCGGTGGTGCTGATGATCCCCCCCGGTGTGGCCAGTCCGTGGGCACCCGTGGCCCGGTTGACGTCGTCGAACGTCGCCCCACCTTGGGCGAAGGCGATGCGCGCATCGGGATCGACGCGCACTTTCGCGCATACCGGACAGGTCCGCGACGATGGCACCGTCCGCCGTGCCGAACCCGGGCACGCTGTGTGAGCCGCCGCGCACGGCCAGGTCGGAGCCGGTCTCGCGTGCGAAGTTGACGACGGCGACGACGTCGCTGGTCGAGGTGCACAGCACCACCGCCTCCGGCCGACGATCGATCATGAAGTTGTAGACCTTGCGGGCCTCGTCGTAGCCGTCGTCGTCGGCCGTGATGACGGCGCCGTTCACCTGGGTACGAAGCTTCTCGAGGGTGGTCATCGCCTGCTCCTTCCCGCCCACAGGGCGGCCATGGGGTTCGAATGTGGTGCGCGCCGAGAGCCCGCCACCAGCGCGCCGGAGGTGCCCGAAAGGGCACTTCGAAAGGCGGAAGGCTCTGAGGCGCTGCCGCTCACTGCGCTGGACCGTCGCCGATTGGGGCTGTACGCGTAGCGGTAGTCGTCGTGATGGGGACCGACTCCACGAGAACGGACACCGACTCCACGAATCGCAGGTACCCCGGCTGCGGGCTGGCATACCCGGGCCACCGATCTCGGTGTGCGGCCTACCGCGGGGCCGGGGCCGCCACACCGACCCGTGGCATCTCTGACCGCCGCCTCAGCCCTCGTGCTCGGCGACCAGGGCTGCGAGCTTCCGGGCGGTGTTGACGTTGCGCACTGTTGCCTGCTTGGCCAGCGGCGTCCCCACCAGGCGCGTGAGGCGGCTACGGGTCGCGTCCTTGCGGCTGACCATCCAGATGAAGGCTCCCGGCGCCAGCCGGACATGCTCGATGCCCTCGCGAGGCTCGAGCTCGGAGGTTGCGGCGCCGGCATCGACACCGTCGAGCAGGTAGACCACGTCGGCCCTCATCGCCGGACCGTTGGTCCACTCGTCGGGGATCGCCTCCGCGATCGACTGGATGTCGGCGCCTGTGCGCACGAGCGCCCGCGGGCGGAAGCCGAACTCGGCCTCGACAGCCTCCTCGATCCCGGTCGCCAGGGCGATCTCGCTTCGCCTCCTGGAGGCGAAGAGGACGTTGCCGCTGTTGATGTAGGTCGAGACGTCGCGATGCCCGAGCTGCTCGAACACGCGCTTCAGGTCCGTCATCCCCACCCTGTGGGCGCCACCCACATTGATTCCGCGCAGGAGGGCGACGTAGATCACGTGCGCAGCGTAGGACGATTCGCGCCCACGGCCGAGGGGAGCGCCCGTCAGCGGACCAGTCCCACCACGTCGGCGGCTCGACCTGGTCAGGCGCCGCAGCGGCGTCGCAGTCCGGTCACTGCGCTTGTCCGGGTCCTGTCAGCGGGTCGGAGGAGTATGCCGGATACCAGCCCCGGTAGCCCAGGCGCCTGCCCACGACCGCGAGCGGCGCGTCTGCTCGTCGTCTGTCGACCCGCAGCGTGATGGTCCCTCCAGGACGCCGAAGCGCTCCACCTGGTTGGGGTGGACGTGCGCTGCTGCCGGATGCGCCCCTGGAAGTGCGAACAGGTCACCCTCGACCACCTCGCCGTTCGTGTCCCGAGCCACCCGTCGCCAGACCAGCCGCTCCCCGGTGACTGGGTGCTCGAGCACGTCCCCAGACCTCGCCATCTCCCACTCCTTCCCTCGGAACGTCGTCCAGAGTAGGAGTCCTGCCCGCGCGCGCACCAGACGCTGGAATGGGACTGGCAGCCGGCACGGGCCCACGCGGTCGGGCCCATTGCCTGCCGTCCGATGGCTGACCTACGGTTTCCGGGCGTGGGCTGGCCGATGACCGGCGAGGAGCACTGCGCGGAAGGCGGGCGAGATGAGTCGGGTGTCTCAGTGGGCGGTGCGCCGCCCGTGGTACGCGCTGCTCAGCTGGGTTGCGCTGATGGTCGTGCTCGGCTTCCTGGGCACCAGGTTCGGCGGGGACTACAACGACAACTTCGAGCTGCCGGACACCGAGTCGACGACGGCGCAGGACCTGCTGGCCGACCTGTCGGGGGGCGGCGCGGGCACTGGTGCTGGGTTGGAGGGTCAGGTCGTGTGGCGCCCGGCATCGGGAGCGGCGACTGACGACGAGCCCAAGGCGGCGATGACGCAGACCCTGGAGGATGTCGCAGCGTCGCCGGGGGTCACGTGCGTGATCACTCCCTTCGGCGAGCCGCTGGGCACGGGCTGTCCGCCGCAGCCGCCTGCCCAGGGCGGCGGGGGTGAGCCTGCCGAGGAGCAGCCGCCGCTCTCGCCGGAGGCGCAGGCCGCCCTGGCGCACTTCGGCCAGGCGGGCGTGAGCCCGGATGGCACCGTCGCGTTCGCCACCGTGATGTTCGAGGGCCAGTCCTTCGACGACCTGAACACCAACGACATCGTGGCGGCACTCGACATCATCACGTCCGCGGGCAGCGATGCCCAGATGGAGGTCGGGGCCAACGGCGTGTTCGGGTTCGTGGCCGGCGAGCCGCCGTCCTCGGAGGCCATCGGTGTCACTGTGGCGCTGGTCATCCTGCTGTTCGCGTTCGGGTCGATCCTGGGTGCGTTCCTGCCCATCGTGTCCGCGCTGCTCTCGGTGGCGCTCACCACCGGGTTCGTCCTGCCGCTCGTGGCGCGCTTCTTCGACGTGGCCACGTTCGCACCGATCCTGGCGTCGATGATCGGGCTCGGCGTCGGGATCGACTACTCGCTGTTCGTCATCAACCGCTACCGCGAGGCGATCATCCACGGCCGGTCCCCGCGCGATGCCGCACTGGAGTCGGTGCGCACGTCCGGGCGGGCGGTGCAGTTCGCGGCCGCGACGGTGATCATCGCCCTCCTGGGCCTGTTCGTCATGCGGATCACCTTCTTCAACGGCATCGCCGTCTCGGCTGCGATCACCGTGCTCATGGTGATGATCGGGGCGTTGCTCCTGCTGCCGGCGGTCCTGTCCCTGCTGGGCACCTGGGCGTTCGTCGGGCGGATGGCGTGGGTCAGCGACGAGGAGGCGATCCCGACGCCGCGGATGACCGGCGCGGCCCATGCCGTGGGCAGGTTCTTCCGCTGGGTTGGCTGGCTGGTGTACTTCCCGGTGACCCTCATCGGGCTGGCCTGGCGGGCGATCGTCCATCGCGGGAAGGTGCCCGACCGGCACCGCCCCAACGCCTTCGCGGTGTACGGGAACTGGCTGCAGCGGCGACCGTGGCTGACCGCGGTCTTCGCGCTGGCGGTGATGCTCGTGTTCGCGGTGCCCATGCTGTCGCTGCGCCTGGGGTTCTCCGACGACTCGGGGACCCCCGAGGGGAGCCCGGCGCGGATCGCCTACGACCTCACGGCCGAGGGCTTCGGCCCGGGCGTCAACGGGCCGTTCTACATCGCGGTGCAGCTGCCGGAGGCAGGCGACCAGGCGGCCGTGACGACCCTCACCGACGCGCTCAGTGCCGACCCGGGAGTGGCGCTGGCCGCAGCGGCACCGGTCGCCGAGGACGCCACCGTGACCGTGATCCAGGTGTTCGCCAAGACCGCACCCCAGGACGAGGCAACCACCGACCTGCTCTTCCACCTGCGCGACGACGTGATCCCCGCGGCCACGGCCGAGTCGGGCGCCAAGGCCTACGTGGGTGGCTTCCAGGCCGTCACCGTCGACTTCACCCAGGTGCTGGTCGACGCGCTGCCGTGGTTCCTGCTCATCGTGGTGGGCCTGGGCTTCCTGGCGATGGTCGTCCTGTTCAGGTCCCTGCTCGTGCCCGCCACCGGGGCCCTGTCGAGCCTGTTGTCGCTGGGCGCCGCGCTCGGCGTCACGGTGGCCGTGTTCCAGTGGGGCTGGACCGCGGACCTGGTCAACCTCGAGGCAACCGGCCCGATCTTCCCGTTCCTGCCCGTCATGGTCTTCGCGATCCTGTTCGGGCTCTCGTGCGACTACCAGGTGTTCCTGGTCAGCCGCATGCACGAGGAGTGGGTCAACACCGGCGACAACCGCAGGGCAGTCCGGCGCGGGCTGGCCGGCTCGGGCCGGGTTGTGGCCATGGCCGCGGCCATCATGACCAGCGTCTTCGGCGCGTTCGTCCTCGGCGACGATGCCATCATCAAGCTGTTCGGCGTCTCGCTGTCCGCCGCGGTCCTGCTGGACGCGTTCGTCGTGCGTCTCATCCTCATCCCCTCCTTGATGACGATCTTCGGGAAGGCGAACTGGTGGCTGCCCGCCTGGTTGGGGCGGCTGCTCCCGCACGTCAGTGTCGAGTCCGAGGAGGACCTGCAGTCCGGTGCCTCCGAGATCGAGGACATCGTCGACGCCGAGGCGTCACGGATGCGCTGACCCGGCCGGCCACGGGGCGGTCGACCCTCCGCCGGCCGCGAGGGCGAAACCGGGTCCTCGGCGGTGATCGTGGCTACCTCGATGATCCGATCCGCGACTCGCCCTCAACCCTTCCCGGGCGGGGCGTTGCCGGGCTTGCCGGGCTTCTTCGGCTTCGGTGTCGCGATTGGCGCCGGCGCTGGAGCGGGTGGAATCGGGGTGGCAGCAGGTGGGGCCTCGGTGGGGGCGGGCGGTGCGGGCGCAGGGGCGGGGGGATCGGGTTGGATCGGTGTCGGCTGCGGCGCGGGGAGCAGTCCGGCGCCCGCGGGGAAGGCGGTCGGGGTGGTGAACTGCTGCACGGGCGTGCCCTCGAGCGCGCCGATCATGTACGCCGTCCACACCCGGGCGGGGAAGCCGCTTCCGTAGAACTGCGGCATCCCTCCGGTCCCGGACAGCGAGACCGGATTGCCGGCCCTGTCGTCCTTGCTGAAGGTGACCGCGGTGGCCAGTTGCGGGGTGTACCCGGCGAACCACGCGGAGAGGTACTCGTCGGTGGACCCGGTCTTGCCTGCGACGGGTCGCCCGAGGGCCTGCGCGGGACGGCCGGTGCCGTTGGCCACGACGCTCTGCAGGGCGTGGTTGACCAGGTCGGCGGTGTTCTCGTCGATGGTCTGCTGGCCGGTGCTCGTCGCCGCGTACAGGGTGCGGCCGTCGGCGGTGCCGACCCGGCGCAGCGTCGTGGGTGTGGCGCGCACCCCGCGGGCGGCGAAGGTGGCGTAGGCGTTGGCCACGTCGAGTGTGTGCGGTGAGGCGGTGCCCAGGACGAAGGTGAGGTTGTCGGTGGTGTCCCAGCCGGTGGTGGTCTCGGGGATGCCGGCCCGTAGCGCCATGTCGCGCACTGCGGCGACGCCGACCCTGTTCTCGACCTCCACGTAGACGGAGTTGATGGAGTTCTCGGTGCCCCGCAGCAGGGACACCGAGGGCCCGTAGGAGGAGTTGGCGTAGTTCTGGAACGTGTAGTCGTTGACCGTGTGCGGTGAGTTCCCGGGCCACTGGGAGTCCAGGGCGATTCCGGCCTGCACTGCGGCGGCCAGGGCGAACGGCTTGAAGGTGGAGCCCGCTTGCGCGATCGCCTGCGTGGCGTTGTTCAGGGGGTTCTTCAGGTAGTCGGCGCCCCCGTACATGGCAACCACCTCACCGGACCCCGGCACGATTGAGGCAAGCCCGATCCTCAGGCGCTTGGCTCCCGTGGTGGGCCCGGCCTCCTTCACGGCCGACACGGCCGCCTTCTGGGCCCGCTTGTCGAAGGTGCTCACGATCCGCAGGCCACCGGCGTCCACCTGGTCCTCGGTGAACCCCTTGGCCAGCACCTCCTGCTTGACCGCGGCCAGCAGGTACCCGTTCGGTCCGGCGAACGTCTGGCTCGTCCGACGCTTGAGGACCTTCGGGAAGCTGCCCGCGGCGTCGTCACGCTGCTGCGGTGTCAGCCATCCCTGCTCGACCATGCCGTCCAGGACGTAGCCGTAGCGCGCCTCCAGGCGGTCGCGGTGGGCGTCGGGGGAGTACAGGCCGGGGGCGTTGATGATCGCCGCCAGCACAGCGGACTGCTCCCGGGTCAGGTCCTTGGCCTGGGTGCCGAAGTAGGTCTCGGCGGCGGTCTGGATGCCGTAGGCCCCCCGCCCGAAGTAGATCGTGTTCAGGTACCGCTCGAGGATCTGGTCCTTGTCCAGCTGGTCCTCCAGCTTCAGCGAGAGCACCAGCTCGTCGAGCTTGCGCGAGTACGTCTTCTCCGAGGTGAGGAAGGCGTTCTTCGTGTACTGCTGGGTGATCGTGGACCCCCCCTGCGACTCCCCGGTGGTCAGGTTGGCCCACACGGCTCGCAGGAAGCCCTTGACCGCGAACCCGCCGTGCTCGTAGAACGACCGATCCTCCGCGGCAAGGACGGCGTGCTGGACGTCCAGCGGCACATCAGCCAGCGGCACCGAGATCCGGTTCGTGTCACCGAGCCGTGCCATCTCCGTCTCCGCGTCGTTCCAGTACACGATCGAGGTCTGCGCCGTGGCGATCTCGCTCTCCGCGGGGATGTCCAGTCGCGACCACGTCACCGCGAACACGATCAGTGCGCCGAGCACAGCCGCCAGCCCGACCGCCAGTGCCGATCCCAGGGCCAACCGCCAGGACGGGATGAACCTGGTCCACCCCTGTCGGGCACTGCGCGGGTAGTCAACCTTCACGCCGCCGACCTACCCGTGACGCCGGCGGCGCAAACGATCCGGGGCCGTGACACATGTCTCCTCCTCCCTGCCCGCGCGCACCTGCGTGAGGGCAGGGAGGAGCCCGTGAGGATCGACGGGTCAACGGTCAAGCAGCCGCTGGTAGAGGTCGAGGTGGTCGCGCACCATCCGGTCAGCCGAGAAGCGCGTCTCGACTGCCCTGCGGCAGTCCGCGCGGTCCAGCTCCTCGATCCGGCCGATGGCGGCCACCAGCTCGGCGTCCGTGTCGCACACGAACCCCGTGGTCCCATCCTCGACGATCTCCGGCGCCGCGCCCCACCGGAGCGTCAGGACCGGCGTGCCGCAGGCCAGGGCCTCGATCATCACCAGTCCGAACGGCTCGGGCCATCGGATGGGGTTGATCAGCGCGCGCGCGGAGCCGAGCAGCTCGAGCTTGCGCTGGTTGCCGACCTCGCCCACGTACCGAACCCTCGCATCGAGCAACGGCTCGACCTGCTCGTGGAAGTACTCGATCTCCCCGGGCTCGCGCATCTTGGCCGCCAGGACGAGATCCACCCCCGCCTCGTGCGCCACGAGCGCCGCCTCGCGAGCGCCCTTGTCCGGGGAGAACCGCCCCAGGAACAGCAGGTAGTCCCCGTCGCCGGGTCCCACGGGGAAGTCCTCGGGTCGCACGCCGTGGTGGATGACAGCCGACACCGGGACCGCGGCTGCGCGAGGCGTGGTCGTGGGAGATCGCGATGAGCGCCGCCTGCGGGCACGACCCGCGCGTAGATGTCGTTGACCTCGGCGGTGAAGAGCCCGTGGTTCGTGGTCACCACCTGTCCGCGGCAGCGGCCTTGCGCGTACACCGGGCCGAGGACCGTGTGGTCATGGATGATGTCGAAGTCAGCGACCCGGTCGTAGGCGTGGATCAGGTGGTGCAGCTCGATGACCGACTGACCCAACAGGTCCAGGTCCGAGCGTTCGCGGACCCATGCCCGGGGCACGGGGCAGGTGCTGTCCCCGGTCGTGAACAGCAGCACCTCGTGGCCTGCCTCGACGAAGCCGGTCGCCAGCCGGTCGATCACCCCCTCGGTGCCGCCGTAGGCGGTCGGGGGCACTGGCAGCCAGGGCGCTGCAACAAGGGCGATGCGCATCTCTCATCCCTCTGGTGCGGCTCTCGCCATGCCGGTCGCGGGATGGCCGATCGTGGCGTCCGCTGCCACTCCGGTTGTACCATGCGACCCATCCACGGGGATAGGGGCTGTCCGTTCCTCCAGGTGGAGGGTGCCTTCCATGACCACCGAGTTCCACGCCTCCGGGAGCACCGGGGGGAGCCTCGTCTGGCAGGGCTATGAGGCGATGCTGTTCGACCTCGACGGCGTGATCACCCGGACCGTCGACCTGCATGTGGCGGCGTGGAAGCGGCTGTTCGACGAGTTCCTGGCCGACCGGGCCGCTGCGGAGGGCGTCACCCACCAGCCGTTCGATCCCGATCAGGACTACCGGGTCCACGTGGACGGCAGGCCGCGCTACGACGGGGTCGCAGCCTTCCTGGCCTCCCGCGGGATCCACGTGGCCCACGGAACGCCCGATGATCCACCGGACCTTCCGACCTGCTGCGGGCTGGGCAACCGCAAGAACGCCTACTTCGCCGAGGAGCTCGCCACGCGGGGTGTCGAGGTCTTCGCCGACACGGTGCAGCTGCTCGATGTGCTGCGAGCGCAGGGCAAGCGGCTGGCGGTGGTATCGGCCAGCGAGAACTGCACGGCGCTGCTGGCTCGGGCAGGGCTTCTCGACCGTTTCGACGTCCGTGTGACCGGTGTGGAGGCCCGGCGTTGGGGCCTGGCCGGCAAGCCCGCACCGGACCCGTACCTCAAGGCCGCCGAACTGCTCGGAGTCGTGCCCGCCCGCGCGATCGTCTTCGAGGATGCAATCTCCGGGGTCCGGGCCGGCCGGGCTGGCGGCTTCGGGCTGGTCGTCGGGGTCGACCGCCACGGGAAGCCCGATGCGCTGGCCGACAGTGGGGCCCACATCGTGCTCGACGACCTGACCGAGCTGCTGCGGCTGACCCCCGAGCAGGTGCTCGCTCGTCCCGCGCTGCACACCGAGTTCCTCTTCGAGGGCATCGTTGTGTGTCCGCCGCAGGGACGGGCGCGTGTGCTTCTGGACGGTCCCGCGTTCAATGGCGTCGTCGATCGGTTGCGCGACCTCGGCGTCGACGTCGTCGTGGCCGGTCACGATCCCCCAGGGGACGTGGCACAGCTGACCGAGAGACTGCGGCGCCGCGGGATCGGCGCCGGGCTGGTGCTCGTCATCGGATGGCTGTGGCAGTTCGCGCTTCCTGCGGGCGCTTCCCGTGCGGTGGTGGTGTCGGTCCTGCCCCAGCGTCCGGCAGGTCTGCCCCCGTCGATGAGCTGGATGGAGGGCGCCGCGGACACCTTCATGGCGCTTCTGGCCGAGCAGGCCGACAGGCGGGCCGCGGGGATCGTCCCGAGCATCGACGAGGACCCTGCGTGGACGTTCAGCGTGTCCGGCGATGACCCCGCACATCGGCGCGCCCACCAGGCACTGCTCACGGTCGCCGACACACGCTTCGGCACCAGGGGCACCAGGGAGGAGGAGGGCCTGGGCGTTCTGCCACGGGTGCTGTCGGCCGGGGTGTTCGACGACTCGATCGATCCCCCGGGGCTGCTCGAGGGGCCCGGCTGGACGGGGCTTCACCTGCTGCAACGCGTGGACCACAGGCGCGACAGGCGCATCCTGGATCTGCGCAGTGGGGTGCTGTACCGCGAGCAGGCGGCGACGCCGATCACGCTGCGGTCGTTGCGGTTCGCCTCACTGGCACGCCCTGGGTGCTTCGCGCTGCGGGCCGAGGGCGCCCCGGAGTGGATGCACACCGGCACCGCGCTCATCCCGCCGGCCACGGACAGCACCTTCGAGCGTCGGCAACTGGGGGACAGGTCCACGGCCGAGGTGCACACGGATGCCGGGGGCGCGATCGCTGCCGCCACCGTTCAGCGGGAACGAACTTCGGCGGGACGTCGCATCGTCGAGCGGTTGGCCTACTTCGTCGGCGACGCCGACGGGCGGTCACGCGAGCAGGAGGCATTCGCCGGATTGGAGCTCGCGGCGGGTGTCGGCTTCGCCGATCTGCTGGCAGAGCAGCGCGAGGCCTGGGCCCGGCGCTGGGACGATGCGCTGGTCTGCATCGAGGGCGACCCTGAGCTCGAGCTGGCCGTCCGGTTCGGCCTGTTCCACCTCATGGCCTCCGTGCCGACCTCCGGGGAGGCAGTGGTGGGACCGCGGGGGCTGAGCGGGCCCAGCTACCGGGGCCACGTCTTCTGGGACGCCGACGTCTTCATGCTGCCGTACCTGGCTGCGACCTGCCCACCGGCCGCCCGCGCGATGCTCGAGTACCGGATCCGCCGCCTCGAACCCGCCCGGCAGGAAGCAGCCCAGCGCGGGTACCGCGGGGCGCGCTTCCCCTGGGAGTCGGCACGGACCGGGGTCGACGTGACTCCGAGCATGGATCGCCCGCTGCACGGCCCTGAGATCCCGATCCTGACCGGCGAGCACGAGGAGCACATCGTCGCGGACGTGGCGTGGGCTGCCCTGCAGTACGCCGACTGGACCGGCGACGACACCCTCCTGAGCGGGCCCGGCCGCCCGCTCGTCCTCGACACGGCCCGGTACTGGGCCTCGCGGGTGCGCCTGGACCCCTCGGGGGGCCACATCGACGACGTGATCGGGCCGGACGAGTACCACGAGCGCGTGGACGACAACGTCTTCACCAACGTGATGGCCCGATGGAACCTGCGCCGGGCCGCAGAGCTCGCCGAGGCCGGCGGGGACGTGCCCGCCGACGAGATCGCGCAGTGGAGGCACATCGCCGACACACTCGTGGACAACTACGACGCGCATACTGGCTTGTATGAGCAGTTCGATGGCTATTACGCCCTCGAGCCCCTCATGATCAGCGACGTCGCCCAGACCCCGGTCGCCGCTGACCTGCTCTTCGGTCGCCCCCGCATCAGCGGCTCGCAGGTGATCAAGCAGCCCGACGTGCTGATGCTGCACCACCTCGTCCCGGAGGAGACCGCGCCGGGCTCGCTGCGCGCGAACCTGGAGTTCTACGAGCCGCGTTGCGCCCACGGCAGCTCACTGTCCCCGGCCATCCATGCCGCGCTGCTCGCGCGCGACGGCAGGCCCGACGAGGCGCTGCGCCTGTTCCGGATGGCCTGCCGGCTCGACATGGACAACCTGACCGGGACGACAGCCTGGGGGCTGCACCTGGCCACGTTCGGCGGGGTGTGGCAGGCCCTGGTCTTCGGCTTCGCCGGCATCCGACCCCAGCCCTCCGGCCTGGTGATCGATCCCCACATCCCCTCCGGTTGGGCCAGGCTGCGCCTCCGGCTGCAGCACCACGGCCGGCGGCTGGAGGTGTCGGCGTCGACCGCCACCCTTCACGTGACCACCGACGCGACGGTCGAGGTCACCGTCCCGGGGGCCGGGACGGCTGAGGTCACCCCCGACGGGCTCTGGTGGGACCGGACCCCCGACGGGTGGCGGCTGCGATGAGCACGGTGCTCGCCGTCGTCGACAACACCCCCGCCGCCCGCTGCGTCCTGGCCACCGCGCAGGCAGTCAGCCAGGCGCTGCACCGTGACGTGCGAGCGCTGCACGTCGGCGAGTCCCCCGGTCTGGCGGGCGAGTACGCCGAGGAGTACGGCCTGCCGCTCCTCGTGGTGCCGGGTCGACCCGAGGACAGGATCATCGAGGCTGGAGAACGATCCGATGTCGATCTCGTCGTCCTCGCGCTGCACGGCCTGCCGGGCCGGAACGAACCGGGGCACACCGCCCGTGCGGTCGCCACCCACCTGACCAAACCGGTCCTCGTCGTCCCGCCCGATGCGCCCATCCGCCAGACCCCGCGCAGGGTGCTCATCCCGCTCGACGGCACGCGGGGCGTGAGCACAGCGGTACGGCCCCTGATCGCCACGTACATCGCGGCAGGGGCCGAGGTCATCGCCGTCCACGTCTTCGAGCCGCACACCGTGCCCATGTTCCTCGACGGCGTGCCCGACGAGATCGCGTGGCGCGACGAGTTCCTGTCGAAGCACTGCGCCGATCTCGGCATCCGCCTCGAGACCCGGCCCGGACCCACCGTCCTCGCGCTGCTGGATGTCGCTGCCACCGAGGACGTTGACGTCATCGCGCTCGGCTGGCGCCAGAACCTGGCCCCCGAGCGTGCGGTCGTCGTGCGGGAGGTGCTCCAGCGGGCGCGGCGCCCCGTCGCCCTGATCCCACGGGGCAGGCACGAGGATCGCGACGATGTGCAGCCGGCGGGGGCCTGAGTGGGCCGGGACTCTGTTGACCGAGGCCGACTCACGGGTGATCCTGAGGCCATGATCCTGCGACGTACCCTCGGCAGTGGAACTGCCGCCCTCGACGTCTCCGCCGTCGGGCTTGGCTGCATGGGCATGAGCGAGTTCTACGGCGCCGCCGACGAGGCGGAGGCGACCGGGACGATCCACCGCGCGCTCGACCTGGGTGTCACGTTCCTCGACACCGCCGACATGTACGGTCCATTCACCAATGAGCTGCTCGTCGGCAGGGCCATTGCGGGTCGTCGCGACGAGGTGCAGCTGTCCACGAAGTTCGGCAACGAGCGGAACCCGGACGGATCGTGGGTGGGCATCAACGGCACCCCGGAGTACGTCCGCAGGGCCTGCGACGCCTCGCTGGCGCGGCTCGGTGTCGATCACATCGACCTGTACTTCCAGCACCGGGTCGATCCGGGCGTGCCGATCGAGGAGACCGTCGGCGCGATGAAGGGACTCGTCGAGGCCGGCAAGGTCCGCTGCCTCGGGCTGTCGGAGGCTGGTGCCGCCACCATCCGCAGGGCCCACGCCGTGCACCCGATCACTGCCCTGCAGAGCGAGTACTCGCTGTTCACCCGGGACCTCGAGGCTGACATCGTCCCGACGCTGCGCGAGGCGGGCATCGGGCTGGTCGCGTACAGCCCGCTGGGTCGGGGCATCCTCACCGGGGCGCTGACCGCCGGGTCGCTCGATGCTGGTGACTTCCGGGCGACCCGCTACCCGCGGTTCATGGGTGAGGCTCGCGACGCCAACCTCACACTCGTTCAGGCGCTGGTGGACCTGGCCGGTGAGAAGGGATGCACGGCGGGCCAGCTGGCGCTGGCGTGGGTCCTGGCCCAGGGGTCCGACATCGTCCCCATCCCGGGCACGAAGCGGGTGCGATACCTCGAGGAGAACACCGGCGCACTCGAGGTCGTCCTCAGTGCGCAGGACCTGGCCACGATCGAGGCCGCCGTACCTGCCGATGCCGTCGTCGGCGACCGCTACGCCGACATGTCGTCGATCGGCCGCTGAGCAACCCGAGCCGGCCTTCTTCGACTCGGGGGGCTGCGCCATGACTCAGGTGGCGGCCACGGGGTCGGGCCCTTCCTGGCGAGGTGCGGGGGGTTGAGCGGAATCCCAACGGCTGACAGCATGGGGCTGGAATCAGGAGGCAACATGGCACGCGTGGTGCATTTCGAGATCCAGGTCGACGACGTCGAGCGGGCGAAGACGTTCTACACCAGCGCGTTCGGCTGGTCCTTCGTGGACTACGGCCAGATGGCCGGTTCCCCGTACTGGGGCGTTCTGACAGGTCCGTCGGACCAGCCGGGCATCGACGGCGGGCTGCTGGCTCGACCCGCCCCGGCGCCGGCCGCGGGTCAGGGCACGAACGCGTTCGTGTGCACCGTCCAGGTCGAGGACTACGACGCCACGGAGCGTTCGATCCTCCAGGCCGGCGGTCAGGTCGCCCTGCCCAAGCAGGCCCTGACCGGGATGGCCTGGCAGGGCTACTACCTCGACACTGAGGGCAACACCTTCGGGATCCATCAACCCGATCCCGACGCGCGATAGCCACGGCGGCGCGCAGGACGGTGGTCGCGCGACGGCGTCGACCGGGGCGCCCTCGTCCCGGATCCGTGCGCCGGGGTGCCCCGAGACGCGGGGCGAAACTGGTGGCGGAAACCCCTTGCGCTCAGGGGTCTGACGGGAGCAGGATCGGAGATGTCCCCGGAGGCTACCGGGGAAACCACAAGGCTGGTGCCTCGCGGCGCAAGGGATCACGGCCCCCTTCCGGCAGGAGGGTGCGGGCGCGATAGCCCGGCGACGCAGCCACCCAGGATCCCCTGGCCAGGGGGTTCGGGGCCGGGTCGCAGCAGGCGACTGCTGCGGACGCATCACCATACGGGCTGCCGGGTCAGTGCAGCCGACCCTGTTGCGGGGGAGCACCGCAGCCTGACCGTTCCCGGATAGGGGCGGGCCCCGTCGGACGGGTGCAGCGCACGACCGCAGGCCTGCGGGAGACCGCGGGGACCGGGTTGGTGACTGTGGTCCGGCCCACCGCCCGGAGGGCGGAGCCCCCCGCCGGGGTGCAGGGACCGTGAGGTTCCCGCAACGGCGGCAGCCGCCGGCGGCTGTGACGTCGGGGCGTTCGGCAGGCGAGCCACTTGTCGACGTCCGGCCCCATCGGTGCCCGGGGCGCGCGATACGGGTGCAAGCCGGTGGCCGGGACGCCCGCCACCGACAGACATAGGAGGCCCCCCAGCGCAAGCCGGGGGGCCTCCGCCCTGCCCGGGCGAACGGGTCGGGGCGCTGTCAGGTCGCCGGTTCGTGCCTGAGGTACACCGCTCCCATCGGTGGGACGACGATCGTGGCACTGGCCGGCAGGTCGTCGTGGGGGTGCGCAGTGGCTGTGATCGGGCCGGGGTTGCTGAAGGTGCCGGTCCCGCGGTAGACCGCGTCGTCGGAGTTGAAGATCTCGACCCACCGTCCGGTCTCGGGCAGACCGATGCGATGGCTGGTCCACGGCTGCGGCGAGAAGTTGATGACACAGGCGACCTGCTCATCCCGATCGTCGGCGCGGATCCAGGAGAACGTGTTGGCGCCGGCGTCGTGGTTGTTGATCCACCGGAAGCCCGCCGGCTCGCTGTCGAGCCTCCACAGGGCCGGATGCGCCCGGTAGAGCGCGTTGAGGTCGCGGACCATCCTCTGCAGGCCGTGATGGTCCGGCAGGTCGGTGACCCACCACTCGAGGCTGGCCTCCTCGCTCCACTCGCGTCGTTGCCCGAAGTCGCAGCCCATGAACAGGATCTTCTTGCCGGGGAATGCCCACATGAAGGCGTAGTACGCGCGGAGGGTGGCGAACTGCCGCCAGGGGTCCTGCGGGACCTTGTTGATCATCGACCCCTTGCCGTGGACGACCTCGTCGTGACTGATCGGCAGGATGTAGTGCTCGGTGTACTGGTAGAGCATCGCGAAGGTCATGTCGTGGTGGTCGTACTGGCGGTGGAACGGGTCGAGGGCGAGGTAGCGCAGCGTGTCGTTCATCCAGCCCATGTTCCACTTGTAGCCGAAGCCCAGGCCCCCCTCGGACAGCGGCCGAGTGACTCCGTGGAAGGCGGTCGACTCCTCGGCGATCATGACCACGCCGGGTACCTGCACGGACACCGTGTGGTTCAGGAGCTTGAGGAAGTCGATCGCCTCCAGGTACTCGTTGCCGCCGTGCTCGTTGGGGACCCATTCCCCGGCCTGACGGCCGTAGTCGAGGTACACCATCGAGGCCACCGCGTCGACGCGCAGGGCGTCGAAGTGGAACTCGGTCGCCCAGTACAGGGCGCTGGAGACCAGGAACGACGTCACCTCGTGGCGACCGAAGTTGAAGACGTAGGTGCCCCACTCCTTGTGCTCACCCAACCGTTGGTCGGGATGCTCGTACAGCGCCGTGCCGTCGAACCGGCCCAGCGCCCAGTCGTCCTTCGGGAAGTGCCCCGGTACCCAGTCGAGGATCACCCCGACGCCGGCCTGGTGCAGCCTGTCGATGAGGTGCCGCAGCTCGTCGGGGCGGCCCAGTCGGGACTGGGGCGCGAAGAAGCTCGTGACCTGGTACCCCCACGACGCCACCAGGGGATGCTCGGTGACGGGCATGAACTCGACGTGGGTGTAGCCCATCGTGGTCACGTACTCGACGAGCTCGTCGGCCAGGTCCAGGTAGGTGCGGCCCTGGCGCCACGAGCCCAGGTGCACCTCGTAGATCGCCACGGGGGACTCATGCCCGAGGTGGGGACCGCGCTCTGCCAGCCACTGGTCGTCGCCCCAGTCGTAGGTGCTCTCGTGCACGATGGAGGCATTCGACGGGGCGGTCTCGGCGAAGCGCGCCATCGGGTCGACCTTCTCCCGCCAGGCCCCGCCGGCGCCCAGGACGTCGTACTTGTACACGGCCCCCTCGCCGACGTCCTCCACGAACAACGCCCACACGCCAGTACCCGGCACCAGCGACATGGCGTCCCCGGCCCAGGAGTTGAAGTCACCCTTGACCCGGACTGCCTGCGCGTTGGGCGCCCAGACCGCGAACCGGGTTCCCCGGACCCCTCCTCGCTCATCGTCGGGAAGCGTGACGACATGCGAGCCCAGCAACCTCCAGCACGCCGTGTCAGCGCCGCTGTGGAACCCCTCAAGATGCCGAGCTGTCAGTCCGCCGAATGGATCATGCATGCACGTCCCCTCCCTCGGGACGCGCCCGGGCGGGGACCCGATCGGCACACCACCGCTGAACCCGGCGCCCATCCAGATCAGGCAACGTCACGGCCACAGCCTGCCAGTCGGGCTGTTCGGGGGGAGGGCGGGGCCCCCGTCCGGGTGCGCGACGCCCGGTCCGTCCTGGGAGCCCATTCACACGCCGCCACCCATTGGCGTCGTTCGGGAACCAGCAATAGGGTCACGCCGCATGGCGACCACGTCCTCCCTCGGGTTCGCGGCGGCGATCGGCGGTCTCGCGGGAGCCGCCCTGACGTCCCACAGGGGTCCCCGGGCCGCGGCGATCGGCGCCGTTGTCGGCGCGATCGGGCTCGGCACCTCCGAGGCGGTGGCCCGGGCCCGCCAGAAGGAGGGCGAGATCCCGGCGCTGTGGCAGCGCATCGCGGTGAGCGCCGCGCTGGCGGCGCCACTCGGGTGGGTCGCCGGCACGGCCACCGGGGCTGGTCCGCGGGCGGTCGGGACGGCCACGGGCGCGGTGGTGGGGGCGATGGGCCTGCGCCCCCAGAAGCTGGTCATGGGCCCGGTCGTGGGTGTGGCCGTCGGGCAGGCGCTGTCGCGTGGGCCCGCTCCGGCGGCCGTGGTGGCCAGCAGCACCGTCCTGACCTACCGCAGCCTGTCGGCCCTGGTCTTCCGGGACGCGCAGTTGAGCCTGGTCGCCGACCGGCTCAGCGCGGCCGACCTGCCGTTCGTGGTGCCCCGCCCTGCGCGGTCGAGGTACGTCGGCACCGGCTATGTCCGTGAGCTCGCTGAGGAGCTCGGAGCCCAGTACACCGCCGGCGCCCCGGACGCCGGAATCGTGGACTCCCTCGACGTGATGGCCGGTCCTGGGCTCGATCCGGAGCAGGTGGAGCCGCTCGTGCGCGAGTTCTACGAGCACACCACGCGCTTCGCCCTGGACATCGTCCCGCAGTGGCGGCTGTGGATCCGCCCCGGCTACCTGCTGTACCGCACGGTGGTCGCGCGGCCCCTGGGACAGGCCAGCATCCCGATGAACCAGCGCGAGGCCCAACGCGGGATCCGCAGCCGGATCGACACCATCACGGGTGTTGACGACACAGTGTCCGTGCGCGGGTGGATCCGGTCGTTCGCCGATGACGACGAGCCGATCATGACCGGCATCTACACCACCTACAGGCACGAGGGCCGCGGCTACGTCAGCGTCGGGTTCCCGGTGCCCGAGGGCAGCTTCACCGCGACCCTGCTCCCCAGGGCGCGACCGGACGGCGGCCTGACCCTGACCAGCCGCGTGGACGACGGCCAGGCCGGGCACTACCTCACCTACGTCGACACGGAGGCCGACGAGCTCACCGCCCTGGCGGTGCACGGCTTCGAGGAGCAGCTCGACGTCTTCGTCGACGCCGGGGCACTGCGCGCAGAGCACGCGTTCTGGCTCTTCGGCTTCCCGTTCCTCGTCCTGCACTACCGGATCACGCGCAAGTCCACCCGCTGATCCCGACGACCTGGGCGGTGACTGCCCTGACCTGCGCGTCCCTCCGCGGGCGCTGTGACGGCGGGCTCCGAAGCATTCCAGCGCGCCCTTCGACGGGCACCCGCCAGTAGGTGAGGCTTACCTATTGGCCGGTGGCCGGCCGCGGAGTACCGTCGAGCTGTCCGGGCCGCGGGACCCGGATCAGGATCGCGGAAGGAGCCCGCCATGTACGGAACCGTCGCGTTGTGCCACGTCCGACCGGACAACCTCGAGAAGCTCCAGGCCCTGGCCACCGCCGAGGACGGCCTCCAGATCGACGGCTATCTGGGCACGGACCTGTTGGTGGTCGACAACCATCCCGACACCGTGCTGATGGTCGTGCGCTTCCAGGACCAGGGCACGTACCGCGCCAACGGCGACTCCCCCGACCAGGACGCCCGCTACCAGGAGTTCCGGGCCCTGATGGAGGACGACCCGGTCTGGTACGACGGCGACTGGATCCCCGTGCCGTGACACCGGGGCCAGGTGGCGAACGGCGCCGTAGCCCGCCGCGGCAGCACGTATCGCGCCACCAGCACCGGGTAGTCAGTTGGTGCAGGCCTCGCTGCCCGTCGACGCGCAGCGAGGCCGTTGGCGGTGGATCGCGAGGATTGGAGAACTGCGATGGCTGGTGCCGAGCTCAAGAACTTCGCAGCGCCCGACGAGGTGCTGGAGTTCCCGTGGGGCGGGGCGAGATCGTCAGCATCGGGGGTGGGAAGGTGCTGCGCATCATCCTCGAGCCGGGATGGCGGTGGTCGGAGCATGTCAAGCCAACGACCGGGACCGAGCTCTGTGAGGCTCCGCATTTCCAGTACGTGATCTCCGGAAGGATCGCCGGCACGATGGCGGACGGCACCGGGTTCGAGGGCGTCCCGGGACGTGATCGTGCTCCGCCCGGCACGACGCTGGGTGGTCGGCGACGAGGCCGTCGAGGCGATCGACTGGGGCGGTGCGCACGTCTGGGGTCGGGCGTCGGAGTAGCCCGACGCCACCCCTGCCGATGGCCGCTGAGGCCCCCGGCTCCGCGCTGGTCGACGGGGTCCCTGAGCTCAGGGAGGTCCGTTCGGTCGCCCCCGGCGACCCCGTCGCCCTCGTGGTCGTCCCCAGCCAGACCTACGACCCGGGCTCCTGTCCAAGGTGGTGGGCATCAACCACTACGAGGAGCGCCTCCTGGCCCTGCTGCTGAGCCTGGACGACCCGAACCTGCACATCGTCTTCTGCTCCAGCCAGCCCATCCCGCCGGAGGTCGTGGACCACTACCTGGGGCTCATCGCGGGCGTCCCGCATGCGCAGTCCCGGCCACGCGTGACCATGGTGAGCTGCGACGACACCTCCACGCGTCCCCTGACGGAGAAGCTCCTGGGCAGCCCTGGCTGCCTGGATCTCATCCGCTCCGTCACGCGTCGGGTCGCTGCGGCGGGGTTGGTCTGTGCGATCACCACGGAGCTCGAGGGTCGGCTCAGTGCCGAGCTGGGCATCCCGCTGCTCGGCAACCCTCCGGAGAAGGGCTTCCTCGGATCCAAGAGCAGCAGCCGGCAGATCTTCAGGGAGTCCGGGGTTCGCCTGCCCGGCGGGTTCGAGGGGCTGCGGGACATGGACGACGTCGCTGAGGCGCTGGCGGCACTGAGGGTGCTGCGGCCCGGCCTCGAGCGGGCTGTGGTGAAGCTCGACGAGGGCTTCTCGGGGGAGGGCAACGCCGTGTTCGACTACCGCGTGGCCCGTGACGCGCCGATCTCGGGAACCCTCGCCCGGGCCTTGCGCTACCAGGCCTCCGACGAGTCGTTCGAGAGCTACTCGGCCCGCTTCCAGGCGATGGGCGGGATCGTCGAGGAACTCCTTCCTGATGTGACGGCGTCCCCGTCGGGTCAGGCCTACATCGGCCCGGAGCTCGGCATCCGGCTCGTGTCGACCCACGACCAGGTCCTCACCGGGCTCGACCTGCAACGGTTCCAGGGTTCGCACTTCCCGGCAGCAGCACGCTATCGGCAGCCCGTCCAGGAGGCCACGGCAGCCGTGGGTGAGGCCCTTGCCTCCCGGGGCGCCCGGGGGCGCTTCTCCGTCGACTTCGTCGAGTCCCGCGGAGTTGTCCACGCCATTGAGATCAACCTGCGCCGCGGGGGCACGACCCACCCCCAGTACGCGGCGGCCAAGGTCACCAGGGGCACGTACGACGTACGCATGGGGAGCCTGCTCGACGAGCGCGGCCGTCCCAAGGCCTACTACTCCACGGACAACCTGCAGTCCGAGACCTACAAGGGTCTCCGGCCCCAGGACCTGCTGCACCACACGGCTGCTGTGGGGCTCTCGTACGACCCGACCGCCAGACTCGGGTGCATCTTCCACATGCTTGGCGCCCTCCCGGAGTTCGGCAAGCTCGGCGTCGACGTGCATCGCCAACTCCCGCCGGGAGGCCCTCCAGGGCTTCGACGCGCTCGTGGCCGCCATGGAGGAGCTCTGCCGGCGACGCTGACGACGGCATCGGGACGGCACCGCGCCGTGGTTGATCGTTGCGCGGCCCCCGCGGCTGCCTAGGAGGGACCAGCGGCGGCTCCCGGATCCCCCAGTCCATCGGGAGTTCACCGAGTGGACGTATGGAGGTCGACTCGGTGGGTAGATGGCGATCACGAGCCAGACACCCGGTCCGAGCCAGACACCCGGTCCGAGCCAGACACCCGGTCCACGGTCACGACGATGCTCACCGACGGGGGACCACCCATTGCTCCGACGTTGGCTGCGCGCTGCGCGCATTCCGACGAGGGGCCAGAACGAGAGGTGAGAAGCGTGACCGATGTGGCGTTGACGAAGGCCGCGATCCCCGCTCCTCGGCTGCCATCGGGCCAATCGGGCCCATCCGCCGAACCCGCGATCGCCCTCAGCGTCATCGTGCCGACGCGCAACGAGGCCGGGAACGTCGATGCGCTGCTCGATCGCCTGGAACCTGCCCTGGCAGGGACCTCCGCGGAGGTCATCTTCGTCGACGACAGCGACGACGAGACCCCCGACAGGGTGCGCGACCGGGCTGGCCGCCGCATCGGCCCCCAGGTCCGGCTCCTCCACCGCGACACGGGCCAGCGTGCCGGAGGCCTGGGCACCGCCGTGCTCGCCGGACTCGGCGAAGCACGGGGCGACTGGGCCGTCGTCATGGACGGCGACCTCCAGCACCCCCCGGAAGTCGTGACCCAGCTGGTGCAGACCGGTGAGCGGACGGGCGCGGGCATCGTCGTGGCCAGTCGACGTGTGGACGGGGGCGATTCGTCCGGGCTGTCGGGAGTCAGCCGGGTCGCTGTGTCCGGTGCGGCGACCACGCTGGCCAAGGCGGCCTTCCCGGTTCGGCTCCGCGGCGTCTCGGACCCGATGAGCGGCTTCTTCGCCGTGCGCACGTCCGCCCTGGACCTGTCGGCCCTGCGCCCCGACGGCTTCAAGATCCTCATGGAGATCCTCGTGCGGACACCCGGGCTCAAGCCCGCTGAGGTCGGCTTCGAGTTCCAGGACCGGTTCGCTGGCCAGAGCAAGGCGTCGCTGGCCGAGGGCCTGCGCTTCGCCCGGCACGTGACCCGGCTGTCACTCTCGCGCCTCTCGCCGGGGAACTCGACCACCCGACGGGCCCTCGGCTTCGCGGCCGTCGGCATCTCGGGGATCGTGGTCAACTCCGCGGCGCTGTGGCTGCTCGCCGATCCCGCGAACCTCGGTGCCAACTACCTGGTCGCAGCGGTCACCGCCACCCAGGTCTCGACCACCTGGAACTTCCTCCTGACCGATTCCGTCGTCTACCGGGGTCCCAAGCGGCTGGGCCCCGCGCGTCGGTACCTCACCTTCGCCGCCGCGAGCAACCTGACGCTGCTCGTGCGGGTGCCCATGCTGGCCGCGCTCGTCGACGGCCTGGGCATGCACTACCTGGTGGCGAACCTGATCACCCTGCTCCTGAGCTTCGTTGCCCGGTTCGCGACCGCCGACCGACTCATCTACCAGATGGAGACAGCATCATGACCGTCACCTCCTTGCTCGGTGCCCGCAGGGCCAGCGCGCCCATCCCCGCGGGACCTGGTGAGCCCAGCGGATCCACCGTGACCATCCCCGCCCCGCGCGAATCGGCGGAGCAGGGCGCCGCCCCGCCGGCTCAGGTGGTCAGGATCGTCAGGGACACCGAGCCGGTCGCACCGGCCAGCATCCGGGCCGTGACCCGCCCGCGGCCGGGGACCGGCTATGCCCGCCACCGCTTCCTCGTCGGCGGGACGGTCGCGATCCTGTCCGACGTCGACCTGCCGGAGCTCGAGTACTTCCGGGTCCCTGCGCTGGGGCAGGACGTGGACATCGAGATCCGCAAGGGCCTCGGTCGGGCCACCGCGCGCCCCGGTGGCGCACCCAGATCACCCAGTTCACGGCCCCGGCCGCGTTCCGCTACGAGGAGCACTTCGGGTCCCTCGGGGCGAACTTCTCCCTCGACATGGGTGACGACCGGATCAGGGTCACGGTGAGCCCGTTGCTCGCCCGGTCCCCGCACGTGCTCTACACCAACGTGGTCGAGGCCCTGTTGCGCTTCGTCTTCGTCTCGCGCGGCCGGATGCTGCTGCACTCGGCCTGCCTGGAGATGGACGGGGTCGGGGTGATGCTCTCGGCCAGGACCGACACCGGCAAGACCGGCACCGTCCTGCGCATGCTGCGCGAGAAGGGCGGACGGTTCCTGTCCGACGACATGACCATCCTGGATGGGCATGCGAGGGCGACCTGCTACCCCAAGCCGCTGACCATCAGCTCGCACACGCTGCGCGCGGTCGACCCCGGCGATCTGAGCCGCGCGGAGTGGGGCGTCCTCAATGTCAAGAGCCGGATCCACTCCAAGGGCGGGCGCTCCGTCGGGTTGGGCATCGGCTCGCGCAACCTGCCGATCATGTCGGCCAACTCGGTGGTCCAGATGCTGGTGCCACCGCCCAAGTACCCCGTGGACCGGCTGGTGCGCTGCGAGATGACCGACGAGGTCGCGGTCCAGGAGCTGTTCATCATCGAGCGGGGATCCCCGCACATGAGCGACATCAGTCCAGAGGACGCCCTGCCCGAGCTGCTCGACAACACCGACGACGCGTATGGATTCCCCCCCTTCCGGTACTTCGCCCCGTCCCTGGTGATCGGCGGCGAGGAGTACGACGCCCTGCGCGCCCGGGAGTCCGAGATCCTGCGCAGCGCACTGGAGAACATCCGGATCCGGCGCCTGGCGTCCAACAGCTTCAGCTGGGCCGACGAGATCCCGGTGCTGCTGCGGGGCGGATTCCGACTTCGACGACAGTGAGGGGTTCGGCGAGGCAGTGTCAGCCGGGTCCTCCCGGGCGTCGGGCTGACCGAGGTGCTGGAGGCCACAGCGGGCCCCGAGGTGGGTTCGTCGAGGGTGGCGCGTGGGCAGCGGAGGCGGGCTGCTCGCGCGCCGCTCGAGCCCGCCCCGACCCGGGCGTGGATGCGGCCGCTGGCAGTGGTCGCCGTGCTGGGGATCGCCTCCGCGGTCCGTCTCGTGGGGATCGGGAACCTCGGCTTCAACAGTGACGAGGCGGTGTACGCGGGCCAGGCTGCCTCACTGGCGGGAAACCCCCTGTACATCGGCAACTTCCCGGTGTTCCGGGCCCATCCGATGCTGACCCAGTCGCTGCTGTCGCTCGTGTTCCGCACGGGGGAGCACGACACCGCCGGTCGCGTCGTGGTCGCCCTGCTCGGGGTCGCGACGGTCCTGGTCGTGTACCTGCTGGGCCGGCAGATGTACTCACACAGGTTGGGCCTGGTCTCCGCGCTCTTCCTGGCCCTCATGCCCTACCACGTCATCGTGACCCGCCAGGTGCTCCTCGACGGGCCCATGGTCCTGCTGTCGACCCTGGCGCTGTACTGCATGGCCCGCTACATGCAGACGACCAGCCTCTGGTGGTACGCGGGCACGGGGGCCATGCTCGGCCTGACGATGCTCGGCAAGGAGTCGAGCATCGTGCTGGCCGGTGCCGTGTACGCGTTCCTGGCGCTGAGTCCCGAGCGCGGTGCGTCCCGTCCGCGGAACCCTCGTGGCCCTGCCCCTGATGATGATGGTGTTCCTCGTCCACCCGATCTCCATGGCGCTGGCAGGCCGCTCGAAGACCGGTCAGTCCTACCTCGTCTACCAGTTGATGCGCCGGCCGAACCACGAGTGGTGGTTCTACGGTGCCGTCGTCCCCTCGGCTGTGGGGGTCGTGCTCCTGGTTGTCGTCCTGTCCGGACTTGTCGTGATGCGTCGGACCCTGGACTGGCGCGAGGTCCTGCTCGGGTGCTGGGTGGTGGTCCCGGCTGCCGCCTTCACCGTGTGGCCGGTCAAGGGGTTCCAGTACCTTCTCCCCGCCGCCCCGGCGCTGGCGGTCCTGGCCGCCCGGGCCGCGACGGGGCTGGCAGAGGCGGGTACCGCCCGCTGGTCCGGTGCCTTCGCCGCCCGATTCGGCCGGCGTCCTGACGCACGGGCTGTGGCCGCGGGCCTTGTCGGGGTCGTCGCGGTCTCCCTGGCGGTCCCGTCCCTGGCAGCCGCCACGTCGGCGGGCTCGCAGTCGTTCCTGGCCGGATCCGGTGGCGTGCCCGGGGGCCGTGAGCTCGGTCGGTGGCTGGACACCCGGACCCCGCGGGGATCGGTGGTCATGACCCTGGGGCCGTCGATGGCCAACATCGTGCGCTACTACGGGCACCGGGACGCCTTCGGGCTGTCGGTGAGCCCGAACCCGCTGCACCGCAACCCGTCCTACGAGCCGATCGTCAACCCGGACAGGACACTGCGCGAGGGCGAGATCCAGTACATCGTCTGGGACAGGTTCTCCGCCGACCGGTCGCCGCACTTCTCCGATCGCGTCCTGGAGCTGGCGCGCCGCTACCACGGGCGGGTCGTGCACACCGAGTACGTCCGGGGCACCGACGAGCAGGGCAACGCAGCCCCGGTCCCGGTGATCGTCGTGTACGGGGTGCGGCCGTGACCGCGCGACCCGGATCCTGCGGATCCTCGAGCCGGTGGCCGCCCTGGCGTGCGCCGCCGTCGTCCTGCTGTCGGCCCCGGCGGCCCTGGCCACCCCCGCGGGCGAGGTGCACCAGCCGACGACCCCGATCGAGCACCTGGTGTTCCTGATGCAGGAGAACCACAGCTTCGACAACTACTTCGGGACCCGTCCCGGGGTGGACGGGATCCCCGACGGCGTGTGCATGCCCCGGGTTCCCGAGGATCCCGACGCAGGGGTGCGTGAAGCCGTTCGCCATCCGGGATCGGGGGATCACCGACCTGGACCACACGGAGGCGGCGTTCACCGAGCAGTACGCCGGTGGGGCGATGAACGGGTTCGTGTTCGCCAATGAGCGCCGCGGCCATGACGGTTCGCTGGCCATGGGCTACTACGACGACCGGGACCTGCCCTACTACTGGAACGTGGCCGACCAGTACGTCCTGTTCGACCGGTTCTTCACCTCGTCGAAGTCGGGAAGCGTGCGCAACCACATGTACCGGGTGACCGGGCAGCCCGGGCGCCACCGGGAAGGGCGAGTCCATCCCGCCCGGGGGCTGGGGGGACATCCCGACGATCTTCGACCGGCTCCAGGAAGCAGGCGTGTCGTGGAAGTTCTACGTGCAGAACTACGACCCGCAGATCAACTTCCGCACCGCGAGCGACGGAGACCGACGGCGACCGGGCCGCGCAGGTCATCTGGGTGCCGTTGCTGGCCTACGCCCGCTTCCTGGACGACCCTGAGCTGAACAAGCACATCGTCGACCTCGACCAGTACTACGAGGATGCCGCCAACGGCACGCTGCCGGCGGTCTCCTACATCGCCCCCTCGGGCAACAGCGAGCATCCGCCCGGCAGCATCCGGGCCGGCCAGCGGCTCGTCCGCGGGCTGATCGGCACCCTGATGACGTCCTCGGCGTGGGACTCGAGTGCGTTCATCTGGAGCTACGACGACTGGGGCGGCTGGTACGACCACGTCAAGCCGCCGAAGGTGGACGAGTACGGCTACGGGTTCCGCGCCCCGGCGCTGCTGGTCTCCGCGTACGCCAGACGGGGCTATGTCGACCACACCACGCTCGACTTCACCTCGGTGCTGAAGTTCATCGAGGAGAACTGGGACCTCAAGCCCCTTGCCGCCCGAGATCGCGCCGCGAAGACGTTCATGGGCGCCTTCGACTTCTCCGCACCGCCCCGGGATCCCGTCGTGCTCTCCACCCAGCGCAACCTGCCGCCGGTGGTTCGACCCGACCCCACCCCTGTCTACGCCCTCTACGCGGGTGTGGTCCTCGCGGTGTAGCGCACTCCTGGCCATGGCCGCCTTCAGGACGCGTCGAGGCGCCCGGGCTGAGCCCGTGGGTGCCCCGGTACTCGCCGAGGCCCCGACATGACCGGCCGCGGCCAGAGGGTTGTCCGGGCGGCCGTGGCCACGTGCATCGCCGGGCTCGCGCTGGGCGCGTCCGCGCTCCCCGCTGCCGCCGCCCCGCCAGCCGGCACCAGCCCGCGGGCGACGCGCGCAGGACCCGGGCGTGCTGGTGGTGCAGACCGTCCCCCCGGTGCCGGGAGCCCGCATCTCCGCCGACGGGAAGCTGGCGCGAGCTGACAGCAAGGGCATCGCCCGGCTGCCGATCGACACCTTCGTGGACCTCGAGCAGCGGTTCAACGCCCCGCAGACCAAGGTCGCCAAGGACCGGCGCGTGGTGCTCGACCGCGTTCGCGGCCAGTTGCACAACGCCTTCAACGGCAGGGTCATCGAGGTCGGCCTGCGCACCGAGCGACTGGTGCGCTGGACGCTTCACCGACCGGACGGGCCTGCCCATCCTGCCCGACCGCCTCACGCGGGTGATCCTGCGCAGCAGCACCGGCGAGCTGCTGACCCTGACCGGGTCGGACATCGGTGCGCCGCGGTGGGTTGCGGCCAGTCGGACCCAGCAGACCTCCAACGGGCTGATGTCCAAGGACATCTACTGGAACATCCAGAGCGTCCTGATGGACGGCGCCGAGCTGGTCAACCGCTCCCAGCAGAGGTTCGTCCCCGACGAGACGACCCAGTGGACGATCCGCCTGCTGTTCTACCGGGCCGAGGTGAAGTCCTCGGACCTGCTCTTCGGGGTGCCTGCCGGCGACGGCGTGCAGGTCACGGCCCCTGATGGCGAGGTCACCCGATACCCGTTCGACGCCGACGGGTACGTCACGATGCCTGCGGTCCCGCGCGGGGAGTACAAGATGGCCGTCTACGGTCCGGGCATCTCCTTCACGCGCCCGGTGTCGGTCTCCAAGGACCAACAGGTCGAGCTGATGGTGGTCAGCGACCTCGACGTCGCCCTGGTCGTGGGGGTGCTGCTGCTGATCGCGATCAGCCTGCTGATCGTCGGGCGGCGCCACCATATCTACGCGTGGTCGGGCCGGAGGAAGGCTCCGGGATCCCGCCGTCGCCGCCGGGCCGATTCTGGTGACCCGGCAGGGTCGGACCCCCCGGCCGACCCCGAGGGCTCGTCCGCACCTGAGGTGGGCGTGCTCCGGGCACTGTCCTGCGCGCTCGTCCTCGGTGTCGGGCTGGCTGTCGCGCCGGCCCCACCACCCACGCCGCAACGAGCCTGCCGGCCGGGACAGTGGCGGAGCGTGCGCCAAGCAACGCCGGGATGGCAGCCGCGCAGTCCCCGCCCATCCCCGTGCTCGCCTACTACTACATCTGGTTCAACCCGACCTCGTGGAAGCGGGCCAAGATCGACTACCCACTCCTGGGCCGGTACTCCAGCGACGACGAGGTCGTCATGGCCAAGCACATCCAGATGGCCCAGGAGGCCGGGATCAACGGCTTCCTCGTCTCGTGGAAGCGGACCCCGCAGCTCAACAAGCGGCTGGCCTCGCTGGCGGAGGCGGCCAGCGCGACGGGGTTCCGGCTGGGGATCGTCTACCAGGGGCTGGACTTCAGCCGCAACCCTGTCCCGATCGCCCAGGTGGTCGAGGACCTCGACTGGCTGGCCACCACCTACGGCCGAGCACTCCACATTCCGGTCCATCGACGAGCTGCCGGTGGTGATCTGGACCGGCACCGAGAAGTTCTCGACGAAGGACATCGCCCGGGTCGCGCAGGCGGTGCGCGGGCGGCTGCACCTGCTGGGATCGGCCAAGTCCGTCGAGGACTACAAGCGGATCGCACCGTGGGTGGACGGGGACGCCTACTACTGGTCGTCGGTCAAGCCCGACATGAAGGGCTATCCGGAGAAGCTGCAGGCCATGGCCAAGGCCGTGCACGACGACGGTGGCCTGTGGATCCCGCCGTTCGCCCCGGGGTTCGACGCCCGCCTCGTGGGTGGGGCCAGCGCGGTGCCCCGTGACGGCGGGGAGACCCTGCGTCGCGGAGCTGGCGGCCGCGCGTGGATCGGACCCCGACGCCCTCGGCCTCATCAGCTGGAACGAGTTCAGCGAGAACACCCACGTGGAGCCCAGCGAGGAGTACGGGACGAGCACGCTGCACGCCCTCGCCCTCTCGTTGGGCGCCACCCCGCCGCCGGCCGCAGCCGACTCCGGCGACGAGGCCGACGGCGTCGCCGGAGTCACGGGATGGGGTGCGCTGGTCGTGCTCGGCCTGGGCGTCGCCCTGCTGAACCTCGTGGTCGCCCTATGGCGGGGCGGCCGCCGCCCCGCCACTTCCACCTCCAACTCTGACTACGACATCTGGGAGCAACCGTCATGAGATCGACCCGTCCGAAGCACGGCAGGTTCCTGTCCACGGCGCTGGCCTCCCTGGTGGCCCTCTCCCTCGCGGCCGCTGTGCTGGTCGGGGGCGAGTCCCCGGCCAGCTCCGCCACCTCGACCTGCGTGGTCAACCCCGGGCTCACCTCGGCCTACTCAGTCAAGGTCTGCCTGACCTCACCCGCTGCGGGGGCCACGCTGACCGGAGAGGCGACCGTCACGGCGACGGTGACCATCACGGGCACCAGCCCGGGCCTGTCCAAGACCGAGTTCACCCTGGACGGGTCGTACCTGCTCACGGACTTCCAGAGCCCGTACACCTTCTCGCTGCGGTCCGCGGACTTCGCCGACGGCGCCTACACGCTGGGGGTGAGCGCGATCCTGCGCGACGGGTACGTCCCGTCACCGACGACGATGTCGCTCACCTTCTCGAACGGGATGTCCGGGCCACGGGTGAACAACGGCTCATGGCCCGAGCCGACCGCGACGTCGCGGTCGTGGCAGACGCCCACCATCCTGGCGGCGACCGGCGACGGCGCCGGTGGGGAGAGCAACGCGGCCAGTGTCGTCTCGCTGATGGCCGGGTGGAATCCGGACCTCGTGGCCTACACCGGTGACGTCTACGAGAAGGGGACCCTCACCGAGTTCCGCAACTGGTACGGCTCGAACGGGTCCCTGTGGAGCCAGTTCCGAGACAAGACCCTGCCCGTCGTGGGCAACCACGAGTACGAGAACAACCTGGCGCCGGGCTACTTCGACTACTGGGACAACATCCCGAACTACTACAGCGTCGACATCAACGGGTGGCACATCGTCGGCATCAACACCACCTCCCAGTACAACCAGACCGCGCCTGGGACGGCCCAGTACGAGTGGCTCGCCCAGGACCTGGCGGACAACACCTCCCCGTGCACGATCGTCACGGGGCACCACCCCCTGTACAACATCGGCAAGGAGCTCCCGGCCCTGCGCCTGCAGTCCATGTGGCAGCTGATGGCCGACCACGGAGTCACCATGTTCCTCGTCGGACACGACCACACGTACCAGCGGTGGACACCCCTGGATGGCTCCGGCAACCCCGCCGCCAACGGAGTCACCGAGCTGGTCATCGGCACGGGCGGGCACTCCAGCCAGGCAGCGGCGACCAGCGACTACCGCGTCCTGAACTACGCGAAGGCGTACGGCGCCGCCAAGCTCGCGCTGTACGGTGACCACCTGACGGGCCAGTACTACACGACCACCGGCGCCGTCACCGACACGTTCTCGATCCCCTGCCGCGGCGCGGACGGGATCAAGCCCGACCCGATCACGGGCCTGACAGCGCAGTCGGTGACCGCAGGCGATGGCACCCAGGACGTGGATCTCCACTGGGATGCCGCAACCGACAACGTCGGGGTGACGGGCTACCGGATCAGCCGCGGCACGACGCGTGCTGGCCGAGACGACCTCGACGGCCTACCTGGACACCGACGTGGTCAATGCGACCGACTACACGTACAAGGTCCAGGCGCTCGACGCCGCGGGCAACACCAGGGGCGCGACCGTCGACATCCGCACCGGAGGCGCTGACACGACGCCACCCAGCCCGCCGTCCGGCCTGGTGTCCACGACGTCGAGCCCCACCTCGATCGAGCTGTCGTGGGATGCCTCGACGGACAACACCGGTGTCACCGGGTACGAGGTGCGCCGGGATGACGTGGCGGTCGACACCGTTGCCGGTACCGACTACGCCGACACGGTGGACGGCCCCGAGGACCACGTGTACACGATCGTCGCGCTCGATGCCGCGGGCAACCGCTCAGATCCGTCCGCGCCGCTGACGGCCCACAGCCAGAACCTGGCGCCACCCGATGCCCCGACCGATCTGGCAGCCGACGGTGGCCGGTGGCCAGGTCGTGCTGACCTGGACGGCCCCGGGCTCTGGGACTCCGGTCGTCGGCTACGACATCCTGCGCGACGGCACGAAGATCGGGGAGGCCACAGGCACCACGTACACCGATGACCTGCCGGTCAGCCTGGCCACCCACACCTACGTCGTCGAATCGGTCTCCGCGGCCGGTGTGCGGTCCGGGCCGTCCAACGAGGTCGTCGTGTCGATCGGCGACACCGTTGCCCCCGACGCCCCGACGGGCGTCGCGGCGACGGCGGCCGGCCCGAACTCCGCCACCGTCACGTGGACCGCGGCCACCGACAACGTGGGCGTGGCCGAGTACCGGATCCTGCGTGCGAACACCCAGGTGGGCGTGGTGGACGCAGCCACCACGTCGTGGACCGACACGAGCCTGCTGTCGCAGACCTCGTACAGCTACACGGTCACGGCGGCCGATGCCGCCGGCAACGTCTCGGCCGCGTCCGGCGCGGCGTCGGTCACCACCCCGGACCGACCCCGCAGGTGGCCACTGCCGACACCTACGCGAACTCGTCGTCACCCACCACGACATACGCGACCGCCACCGCGCTGCGCCTCGACGGTGACCCCCTGCGCCGGCCCGTACATCATGGTCCCAGTGGGCAGCGGCACCGGCTCCGTCGCCCGGGCCCGGCTCCGGGTCTACCTGCAGAGCAAGCTCACCGCGGGCTTCAGCGTCTACGCCGTTGCGCCCACCTGGACGGAGAAGACGTTGACGTGGAACAGCGCGCCCCAGCCCAGCGGCACCCCGGTGTCCTCGGGGCCGGTCCCGGCAGCAGGGTGGGTCGAGATCGACGTCACGTCGCTGATCCCGCCCGGGTCGCCCACCCTCAGCGTCGCCCTGATCAGCACCTCGGGAACCTCGGTCAGCGTGTCCAGCCGGGAGACCACGAACAAGCCCAACCTCCTCGTCGACTGGAGCGGCTGAGGGCGCGAGATGACGTATCGATCGATTGCCCTCGGGTAGGAGCATTCATGGCAAGTGACATCGGAATCGTCCTCAGGTCGGAGCACCGGGACCTGCTGATCCTCGCCGACCAGTGCGGGCGGATGAGCAGGGGATTGCACGACCCTGCGGCCGACCTGCGTCGCAGGCTGCAGGCGCACCTGACCGCTGCCGAGGAGGAGGTCTACCCGGTCGTGCGGTCGTCGTCCTCCCCGAATCAGGCGGGCCTGCTGCACGCGGTCGAGATGGTCGGCGCCGCCCTCGGGGACGAGGCGGTCGCCCGGGAGGAGCTGGCGCAGGTGGCGCGGAGCCTCGTCGAGGTGGAACGGTCCGCTGTCGTGCTGACCCTTGCTGCACAGCTGCCCATCGCCGAGCGCAGGCGGATGGGCAAGGTGTTCCGGATGCGCCGCGACGCAGTCCTGCGCAGCGCCCACGCGAGCCAGAACCGGCAGCGCTCGCAGACCGAGCTGTACGAGCTCGCCCGGCGGGCGGGCCTGGAGCACCGGTCGACGATGACCCAGGCCCAGCTGCAGGCGGCCGTGGCGGAGTGGGAGCGCCACCGCGGCCACGCCATCCAGGCCACCGGGTAGCCGGCCGATCCTGTTCCCGCGAGGGCGCCTGCCAGGTGGACCTGATCGGCACCCTCGGTCGCGCCCCGTGCCCGGTTTGTCGCTCTGGCGGCGGCCGCTTTCCGGATGCTATTCTCCTGTCGCGTCCAGCAGCGCGGCGCCCCGATTCCATCGCGCGACAGAGCCTCTGCTCCCTCAGGTATGGACCGCATAACTTGGGGTAATCAACAGCAATTACTACGTGTGCTTAAGCCAGCAGGCCACGTATCCGCCTTGGTCATCACGCCGTTTGTGAGGGTCATCGATGCTGGTTCACCTGATCTCCCGTCCGCTCACCCACGTCGCCCACATCCCCCGCAGCGGTGTCACGTTCATCGCTGACGGCCTTCGCGCCGCCGGCGCAGTCGTGATCGAGGATGTGTGGGCTGTCCCCAGCAGTGACGTCGACTCGGCGCTCACCGCCGGTGCCCTCGAGCTGCGCGAGCGCTGGGCGGAGCGTCCCCCTGACGTCGTCCACACCCTGGGCATCGCCGCGACGATGGCGGCGATCAAGGCAGGCGGAGGCGCCCCCGTCGTGGCCACCTTCGACGAGAGCCCGGCCAGCTCGCCGCTGGAGCAGGAGCTGTCCCGACTCGTCGACGCGGTGATCCCGCTCTCGCGTGCCGAGCGTGAGCGCTGGCGCGGCCGGGGGATCACCACCCTGTCGGCCGGGGCCTTCCCCCTGCCCATGCCGATCCCCGACATCGACTCCTGCGCCAAGCCCGGCGGCGATGTCATCAGCCTGTCGAGCGACGGCAGCCTGGATGCACTGGTCGCCTCGATGCCGATGTGGGCGCCGGCGCGTCTGGTGATGGGAGCGAGGCTGTCGTCGTCACGGCTGACCGGCCTGCGCCGGGTGGCCGACGAGTTGGGCGTGTCCGACCGGATCGACTACCGCCCCGGCCTGCGCGGAGCCGAGCGCGACGCCATGTGGGCCCGGGCCGCGGTGGTCGTCGCCGGAGTCGAGGGCTCGCGGCACGGGGGGCACGTGCTGGAGGCAGCTGCCCACGGAATCCCGAGCATCGCCGTGGCGCAGGACGCCCACCTGGACCACGTGGTACCTGGGACCACCGGGATCCTCGTCGAGACCACCGTCGACGCGCGCGGTCTCGGCCAAGCCGTCGCCTCCGTGATCGGGGACTCCTTCGGTGTCCGGGCCCTGGGCATCTCCGCGCTGGTGCGAGTCCGCTCGCTGCACTCCCCGGACCTGGCTGGGCGCCGCCTCATGGCGATGCTCGATGAGGTGATCACGTCCCCGCATCACGCCGACAGCGAGGGTGCGGCTGCGAGCTGCGTCGGGTGCCTTGACTCGTGCGCCCACTGCCTGGCGCCCTCGCGCCTGGACACCGAGGGCCGCAACGCCCTCGCACTGGAGCATCTTCCCCTGGCGCGGCAACTGGCCCGGTGGTACGCCGGACGGGGCCAGAGCACCGACGACCTCGTGCAGGTCGCCTCCTTGGGGCTGGTGCGCGCAGCCGGGCGGTTCGACCCCTCGCACGGCAAGGAGTTCCACTCGTTCGCGATCCCGACGATCCTGGGCGAGCTGCGCAGGCACTTCCGGGATCACGCGTGGGCCGTGCGGGTCCCGCGCACCCTGCAGGAGACCACCCTCCAGGTCCAGCGGGCGACCGAGGAGCTGCGCCAGACGCTCGGCCACGATGCGACGCTGGCCGATCTGGCCGACGAGCTCGGCATCGTCGAGGAGGAGGTCATCCTCGCCCAGCGGGCTGAGGGGGAGGCGCGGTCGTCGCACTCGTTGGACCGTCCCATCGGCGATGACGCGACCGTGGCCGACGTCGTGGGCGATCTTGACCCCCGGTTGGATCTCGTCGAGCTGCGCAGTGACGTTCGGGCCGTCCTGAGGCGGTTGCCCGAACGTGAGCAGCAGATCCTGCTCCTGAGGTTCTACGGTGAGCGCACCCAGTCGGAGATCGCCGAGCGGCTGGGGATCTCCCAGGTCCACGTCTCCCGGGTGCTCACCCGGACCCTGTCAGCGGTGCGCGACCACGTTCTCTACGACGTCCCGCTGCCCTCGACGTGGGAAGCGCAGGCGCCGACGCCCATCCCTGCTCCACGGCGTGCCTCGTGAGCGACCGTCCACGCCACGGCGGGCGCGCCGGCTGGATCCTCACCCTGACCGGCGCACCCGCCATGGATGAGGCAGGGGGTCGGGGGTGACCTTCGTGTGGAGGACCGGGCCAGCGATGGGCCGGCAGCTGCGCGAGGTGCGCGCCGTCGTGTTCGAGGTGAACGACACACTGGTGCGCACCAGTGGGCCTCACGGCGGGCGATCCGGGCGTGTGGCCCCGGCGCCCCTTGCCGTCGAGGCGGTTGCCGCCGTGCGCCAAGCCGGCCTTCCCGTCGGTGTCGTGAGCGCCGCGCCGCAGGTGGCGGCGCCAACGCACGCAGGAGCGGAGCAGGAGTCGCTGCAGGCTCAGGTGGGGGAGATGCTCGGCCCGTTCGACACATGGCGGTCCTGCGGGCACAGGCCCCAGGACGGTTGCCCGTGTCGGTCGCCGGGACCTCATCTCGTCCTCGAAGCCGCGCGGGACCTGGGTGTGCCGAGCCACAACGTGGCCGTCATCAGCGACATCGGGCCCGACATGAAGGCCGCGCAGGCCGCCGGGGCCGTGGGGATACTCGTACCGTCGGCGCGCACCCTGCGGGCGGAGCTGGACGAGGTCCCGCTCGTCGCGCCCGACCTGATCAGCGCCGTCGAGGCGGTGCTGGGCCTCGACCGGTCCTGGGTCCCCGAGTACTGAGTGGGCTTGCACGTCGCATCCCCAACCGCCGTGGAGGCAACCGCATGAGGATCGCCATGGTGTCCATGAGCGCCAGCCCACTGGCTGCGCCCGGGATCGCCGATGGGGGAGCGCCGGGCATCGACGTGGGAGCCCTGTCGCTCGCCCTGGGTGCCCGGGGCCACGAGGTCGTGGTGCACACCCGCCGCGCCGAGGCGGATCTGCCCGCCCAGGTCCGGCTCGGGCCGGGTGTGACCGTCCAGCATGTGGACGTTGGTCCGCACCGCCCGATGGCCCCCGTCGACCTCGAGCCGTTCATGCCGCGCTTCGCCAGCGAACTGGCCCAGACGTGGCGGTCCCAGCCGCCTGACGTGGTGCACGCCCACCACTGGGACAGCGGAGTCCCGGCTGCCGAGGCGGCGGGGCCGCCGGCGTGCCCGTCGCCCTGACCTTCCCCGCCCTGGGGAGCCCCGGGGCAGGCGACGGCACCTCGTCGTCCCTGGATCACGAGCGTCACCTCGTGCGATGCGTGGATCGGGTCCTCGCCGCGTCCAGGGCCGAGGTGCGCGAGCTGCTCCTGATGGGGGCCGCGCCGGACCGCGTGGTGACGGTGCCCCCTGGTGTGGACACCACCGAGTTCGCCAGGCACGGGCCCGAGGTCATGCGTGGATCCTGGCGTCACCGGCTGCTCTCGCTTTCCGAGCTGACATCCGAGGGCGGCGTCGACGATGCGCTCCGGATCCTTGCCCAGGTCCCGGAAGCCGAGCTCGTGGTCGCCGGTGGCCCTCCAGCCGCGGACCTTGACCGGGACCCGGATGTCGCACGACTGCGGGCACTGGCCCGCGAGCTGGAGGTGGGCGACCGGGTCAGCTTCCTCGGTGCCGTCCCCCGAGCAGACCGACCTGCCCTGATCCGCTCGGCCGATGTCGTGGTGTGCCTGCCCCGGTACGAGCTGTCCGTCCGGGTCGGTGCTGGAGGCCATGGCCTGCGGCCGTCCGGTCGTGGCCGCTGCGTCAGGCGGTCTGCTGGACGTGGTCGACGACGGTGTGACGGGCCTGCTGGTGGAGCCCCAGGCACCGAGCGCGGGGGCGCTCGCGGTGCGAAGGCTGCTCGCCGCCCCCGGACTGCGCCAGGCGATGAGCGAGAGTGCCCGTTCCCGGGCCGAAGGTGAGTTCGACTGGCGACGCGTGGCACAGGCCGTGGAGGAGGTGTACCTCGCGATGCGGCCGGCTCCCACGTCCTCGCCCGCTCGCCTGTCGGCACCTCGGACGCAACCGTGGGAGTCGGCGCGGCTGCGGTAGCGCTCCCGGTCCATCCGGGTTTCGGGTGTTGTTCACCTCACCGCAGAGAGGCTAACCTGAACGGGACGGTGGACTTGACCGGGGAGGCGATGGCCTTGACCAGGCGACGTGCCGAGCCGAGCGCGACTGAAGCGGGCTCGGAGGCCACATCTGGTCGACACGGTGGCGGCCCTGCGCGACGAGCTCCAGGGCCTGCGGTCGGCAGGCCAGCTGCGGGCGATCATCGAGCAGGCCAAGGGCGTCCTCGTCGAGCGCCACCACATCACGCTGGACGAGGCCTTCGACCACTTGCGCGCCCTGTCGCAGGAGCACAACGTGCGGCTGGTCGAGGTGGCGGCGACGGTCGTGGGAGTGACACTGCCCCAGGAAGCAGGGAGCATCCCCGACCCCTCGGAACAGGTGCTGCGGGGGCGCATGCCCACGTCAACGGCGGCGTCACCGACCTGGAGGGTCCTGGCCCAGCAGCCCGACGTCCGCGCCGGT
Source organism: uncultured Actinomycetes bacterium (assembly GCA_963812395.1). Lineage (GTDB taxonomy): Bacteria > Actinomycetota > Actinomycetes > S36-B12 > CAIYMF01 > Prado023. The sequence goes on along the minus strand of CAWEVG010000035.1, from coordinate 9,313 downwards.
GTGGTGACTGGCCCTGATCGATTCCGTCGCTGGGGCCATGAGCCAGGGCGATGAGGCGGCCCAGCTCCTCACCGATGTCCTGGCAGCGCAGGAGGTCCGCGCCGTGACCCTGTACCGATCGGTCGCCGACGGCTCGTTGCGGCTGGTGGGGCAGTCCGGTGTTCCCGGGGACCTCATCAGCTCGTGGCAGAGCATCCCGCCGTCGCGCGACATCCCGTACGTGCGCTCGATGGAGGAGGACCAGGCGTTCTTCTGGGAGGACCGAGCCGCTCGCGTGGCCCAGTTCCCCGCGGTGGCCTCGTCGACATCGGGCTTCGAGGCCGCCGCCACGATCCCGATCCACGACGCGGGCTCGGTGGTGGGGGTAGCGGGCCTGATGTGGACCACGCGCCAGTCGTTCGACGAGGGGCGGACGACGGCGATCGTCGCGCTGGTGCAGCAGGTCGCACACCTCCTGCTGCGCAACGCCGCCCAGACGGATCCCGAGCTGGAGTGGCTCCACATCCTGTTGAGCCTGCACCTGGATCCCTGGCTGCTGCTGGAGTCGCTGCCCAGCTCCGACGGGGTGGTCCGGGACTTCGTCGTCCAGGACGTCTCCACGCAGGTGGTTCGCGCCGACGGGTGGACCGGGCGCCGACTCCTGGAGCTCTGGCCGTCTGCCGCTGCCGATGGAATGGGGCAGGCGTTGTCCGAGCTGGCCCGCACGGGCGGGTCCTGGACGCTGACCGTGGGCTTCCCCTCGGAGGGCCCGTGGGGATCCCCGGGAAGCCGTGTGCGCGCGGTGCGCCTGGGTCGACGCGTCGTGCTCGTCTGGCGACCCGGCACGCTCTGAGCCGCAGAGCCCCCGGACTCGCTGGGGCTCCTTCGAGGGCCACGGCGAGGGGTATGGATCAGCCGGCACCGGGCAGAGGACGACGAGTCGCCGACACGATCTGGAGGGATGGATGGCCGCTCCCGCTGGTCCGCACCCACGATGTCCTGGACGTGCTCGTCCAGGAGCACCTGGACGTGGAGCACCTGCTCAATCGCCTTCGACTGGCTGACGTGGCGGAGTCGCCGCGACCTCGCCGACCGGTTGATAGCCCACCTGGTGCGTCATTCGGTGGTCGAGGAGATGTTCGTGTACCCCGCGGCCGTGAACTACCTCGTCGACGGCGACGAGCTCGTGGCCCACGACCTCGCCGAGCATGAGCAGCTCGAAGGGATGCTCCGGGAGCTCGAGGGCCTCGACGCCGGTGACGAGCGCTTCCTGGGCGTCGTCCTCGACCTGCAGACCAGCTTGGCGCAGCACTTCGCGGACGAGGAGGCCCAGCAGTTCGCGCAACTGCGCTTCGCGGTCCCCGCGCGACGAGCTCGTGCGCCTCCGGGAGGGGCTCGAGCGTTCCGAGCGCCTCGCCGCGACCGGTGCCCGCCCCGATTCCCCGGCGGGTGAGGTGCTTCGCAGGATGGGTCGGAAGGGGGGTGGGAATGGTCGACAGGGTGCGCGATGCACTGTCGGGTCGCCCGACCACCTGAGGGCCGGGAATCGAGTTCGGGACGTGGGGGTATGGAACGGGCGCGCACGGGTAGAGCACAGTATGACTGCTGCCCTCATGCGCGCGCTCGGGCCCTCTGCATACCTCTCCGCAGCCCTCGTGCTGGCCTGGTCCTCGGCCCTCGTGGGGGCACTGGCGCCCGAGGCGGTGCCGACCCGGGTGGTCCCGATCCCATGGGCCGGTGGCTGAGCCTCAGGGTTGGCGCCCGAGCTAGACTCGACGTGCGAGAAGGCGATGTCGCACGTCGCGGTCCGCAGCGACCGCCCGGCCGGTGGTGGAGGCCATGGAGAGCCACTCGACGGATGCGCAGGGCGCCAGCCGGCGTCCAGTCGGTCATCGACGAGCTGAACGCCAACGTGGCCGTCCTGGACAGGGAGGGCACCATCCTGCTGGTGAACACGGGCTGGGTGCGGTTCGCGGCTGAGAACGGCGACCCGGGTGGGGAGCAGACGGGGCCCGGCACCAACTACTTCGACTCCTGCGCGCTCGACGAGCTCGCCGATGGGGACTTCGCCCGCCGCGCGGTCGAGGGGATCACCCGCGTCCTGCGCCGGGAGATCCCCGCCTACTCCCTGGAGTACCCGTGTCACTCCCCCGAGCAGGAGCGCTGGTTCGTGATGCTCGTGGCTCCCACGGGCGAGGACGGAGCCATGGTCACCCACGTCGACGTCACGGGAGCCCCCCGGTCCGACGCGTGACATTGCCGTGGCGGGCCCAGTTCCCTGGTCGATGAGGGAGTCCGCGTCCGGCACGGGGCTGGGAGCGCCCCATGCCTTCACCGCCTCTTAGCAGCCGACGGCGCATCGACTGGCTTGCGACGGGTACCTGCCTGTCGAGTTCCGGATCAGGGGGATCGGCGGAGCGACCCAAGGGCAGGGGACGGTGGAGGATGGAGTTCAGCGAGGCTGCTCGAGGCGCGAGCCACGACCAGGCGAAGGCCGCCCAGGCGGACGTGGTCGCCATCCTGGGTGCGATCGGGCGGGATCGTGAGCGGTGGAGCAGGATCGACGAGGGCATGCATGCCAGGATCGAGGCCCTGCTCGAGCGGTTGCTCGAGCACGCGGCCGATGATGCGCGGGTGTGTACGCACGCGCGCAAGGGCGCGTTCGATCGCGCACCCCGGCCGCTGGTGCTGGACGCAGCGCGCGGGATCCTCGCCTGCTGGGAGGACTGCTACTGGCGCCGGCTGAACTCCGGGGGGAGCGGTGGACCGCTCGACCCGACCTGCTTCGACTGCGGGCGCCGCCTGGACCAGTTCGCTGGCCAGGACCTGTTCATCGCCTACGGTCCGATCCTCGTGGTGGGCCCGCTGTGCGCGCGGTGCCGAGCCGGGGCGCACACCCTGCCGCCTCCCGAGCGCGACCCGGGCGCCTGAGGTCAGAGGAGCCACGGTCGCGCCGCCCTGCGCCGGCCGGCTCGCCCGGCGCATGGACCGACCGCTGACGGGTAGTGGCCCCACGTGGGGATGCAACCTCTGGAGCTCGGTACCCGGGACGTTCGCGGCCCGGGGACGGCTGGCACGGATCTGGAACCGCCTCCCATTCCGCTTGTTCGGGCCTCGCGGGCGTGGACCGCGCTCAAGGTCTCCTCGGTCCTGGAGAGCCTGGCCTTCCTCGCCCGAGGCGTGGAGTGCGGTCGACCCCCGCGCGCGGCGGCCTGCCCCGAGCACATCGTCGGCCCGCTGGTCGGCACGATCGTCGGGCCCGTCGGTGGTCTCCTGCCGCGCGACGCTGTGGAGCAGCTCTACCAGCGGGCGGCCGTCGAGCGGGGCGTCACGATGGGGGAATGGTTCGAGTGGCGCCGGGCCAGGCTCACCGCGCACCTCCTCGAGGACGTCACGATGCTGGCCCACCGGGGCTCCTGCCTGGGGCGCAGCGACGTGGTCAGGTGCACGTGCAGCGGGGTGCAGGGAAGCTGGGGGTCGATCCCCCCTGGTCGGTGGCTGCGCAGCCCGGATGGGGGCACCGGACCGGTGCCCGTGCTGACGCCCGACCCCACGGGGCGGACCGACCCGTGGCAGGACACCGTCGTCCGGCTGGCCGCAACATACCGCGGTCGTGGTTCCCCCCTGGCCTCCAAGTTCGCGGGAAGCGGACCGCCGACCATCAAGGACATGCGGACCCTGGCGGCGCACCTCGAACGACTCTCCGGCGCCTTCGCCGGACCACGGCGCGCCGACCGTATGGCCGGGCTCGAGCGGGTCGAGTGGGACCCCACCCTGCGGATGACGCCTGCATGGCGGGTCCGTGATCGGGCCGGTGGCACCGAGGCGGCGCGTGTGGAGCTCCTCGAGAGGTTGTGGGGCGCGGTAGGGCTCTGAACCGGGTGGCCCGACCACGTGGCGAGGTGGTTCGGAGACGGGAGCTGTCCCACGGCCCGGATTCCATGTCGGTGTGGATCCGTGCTGGCTGAGGGCCGGCCAACCCGTCCTTGACGTTGTCAGCACGGCGGCGTTTATGGCTGCACTAAGACGCTTATCGCTGCATTAACGACGCCTGAAGCAACCCGCGTCTTTCGGCGCAAGTGGTATAGACCCCGTTTTGCGCGTCCGAAGATGTGGAGGTTCGGGGGCCACGCACCGCCGCGAAGGACGGACACAGAGTGATGACACAACGAACGCGCCCAACACCGCCACGCCGCACCCGCGCAGCCACAGTGGCAGCCTTCACCGCCGCAGCTGGTCGTTGCGCTGACGGGCCTCTCAGCCCGAGGCGCAGCTCCCGTCGTGGCCGCGGTGACGAGCGAGACGGTCACGGCCGTGGCCGACACCTATGTGGACAGCGGCCACCCCACGACCAACTACGGGTCGCGCACCACGATCTATGCCGACGCTGGCCCCGCCCGCGCCCTGCTCGTGAGGTTCGCCATCCCGGCCACGAGCCAGGCGATCAGCCGGGCGACGTTGCGCCTGTACACGACGAGCAGCAGCACGCAGGGGCTGACCACCGCAGCGACCCCCGACGCGGGTTGGAAGGAGTCCACGGTCACCTGGGCAACGGCACCCGGAGCAACGACCCAGGCGGGTCAGATCGCGTCGGTCACCGCAGGTACGTGGGCCACCATCGACGTGACGTCGGTCGTCAAGTCCGGGACCACCGTGACGCTGCGGGTCACCACCTCGGGCACCCGTCAGGTGGCTGTGGCCTCCCGAGAGAAGGGTGCGGCGACCGCGCCGCAGCTGCTCATCGAGACGCCCCACGCCGACCCCGACGCCGACCCCGACGCCGACCCCGACGCCAACCCCACCCGACCCCCCCGACCCCGATGCCAACCCCGATCCGCAGCCGGCCTTCCCCATCCGGGCGGCGTTCGACTACCCATGGTTCCCGGAGGCCTGGACCCAGTCGGGCATCTACCCCTTCACGAAGTACCAGCCGACGCGTGGGTACTACGACGGTGCTTCCAGTGCGGTGGTCGCCGACCAGATCGCTGACATGCTCTACGCCGGCATGGACGCAGGCATCGCCAGCTGGTGGGGTCAGAAGAGCAAGGAGGACCTCCGGATCCCGGTGCTCCTCAAGGCCGCAGCTGGGACGGAGTTCCGCTGGTCGCTGTACTACGAACCCGAATCCCTGGGGAACCCGACAGCGGCGCAGATCAGCTCGGATCTGGCGCATATCGCCTCCAAGTTCGGCTCGCAATCCCAGCTACCTTCGGGTCAACGGCAAGCCCGTCGTCTTCGTCTACGCCGACGGCACCGACGGCTGTGGGATGGCTGACCGCTGCGGCGAACGGGAACACCTCGGGTGTCTACGTGGTCCTCAAGGTCTTCTCCGGATACAAGACGTGCGGAACCCAGCCCGCAGGGGTGGCACCAGTACGCCCCGGCCGTTGCGACCCAGAGCCACGCGCCGGACTCCTTCGCGGTGTCCCCCGGGTTCTGGCTGCGCACCGAGACCTCGACCCCCAGGAACGGACCTCACCCGGATCGACACCAACGTGGCCGCGATGGCCGCCGAACGCCGAGTCCTCGCAGCCCGTGACGACCTTCAAACTAGCGGCGAGGGCACGTCGATCCAGTCGGCGACCCAGTGGGGCAACTGCCAGCGGCCGGCGCGCCTACTCCGACGTGCTTCACAAGTACCTGGCGTCCGGCGCATCCGCGACGCCCACGGCGACTGTGACGCCCACGGCTGACTGTGACGCCCACGGCTGACTGTGACGCCCACGGCGACTGTGACGCCCACGGCGACTGTGACGCCCACGGGACACCGACCAGCGGCAGAAGACCCGGTTATCGCTGCAGCCGGTGACATCGCCTGCGACCCGACCTCGGGCAACTTCAACAATGGTGCGGGTACCGCGACCTACTGCCGGCAGATGGCGACTTCGGACCTCATGCTCGGGATTCCGGGTCTGGCTGCGGTGCTGCCGCTCGGTGACGACCAGTACGAGGACGGCACCCTGACCAAGTTCGACGGCTGTTCCTCGATGCCCTCGAGCCGGGCTGAAGTCGATCACCAAGCCGGTGCCCGGCAACCATGAGTACAACACGGCCAACGCTGTCGGCTACTACTCCTACTTCGAGCCCTTGCTGGCGATCCTTCCGAGGGCTACTACAGCTACTACCTGGTGCTGGGCACCTTGTCGCGCTGAACACGAACTGCTCGCCGGTCGGGGGGCGTGGCAGGCTCACCGCAGCTGACCTGGCTGGAAGGCGGACCTCGCCGCACATCCCACCAAGTGCACGCTCGCATACTGGCACCACCCGCTGTCTCGTCGGGGAGCACGGCAACAACCCCTCGACCGCCCCTCTCTGGGATGCCCTCGCGGCCAGCGGGTGCTGAGTAGCTGGTCCTCTCCGGGCATGACCACGACTACGTAATGGTTCGCCCCGCAAACCTCGCCGGCGTGGCTGACCCAGCCAAGGGGATCAGGCAGTGTCCGTCGTGGGCACCGGTGGGAAGAACCACTACGCGCTGACGACCCTCAAGGCTGAAACACGGAGGTGCAGAACGTCGACACTATGCGTCTGAAAGCTCACCCTGCACCCGACCAGCTACGACTGGAAGTTCGACGGAGCAGGGCAAGACGTTCACCTGGACCTTCAGCGACGATTTACCCCCAGTCCTTCACCGAGGTCGCTGAAGAACACCGTCTCGTGCAGGGTCCGCGGCTGACACCAGCCGCGGACCCTGTCCCGTTCCGGTACCGGCACTCGCTGGAAGCCGCCGGGCGTCGGGTATGGGCACGAGGAGGAGGGGCAGAGGAGGGGACAGGACATCGGAGGCCCCCGCGGACCCACACAAAGCCACCCAAGTCCCACAGCACGCAGTCGACTGAATCGGACTACGACCCGCTGACCGGGCTGGCCAATCGGCCAGAGCTCCTTCGTCGCCTGGACAACCTCTGGCTGCCCTGGGGCACGCGGCGGGCAACGCCCCTTGCTGTCCTCTTCTTCGACATCGACAGGTTCCGCTACGTCAATGAGCAGTACGGCGCGGTGGCCGATGAGGTCCTGGCCACCATCGCCCATCGCATGCGGATCCGGTCACGCCCGGGGGACCTGGTCGCCGCTTCGGGGCGACACCTTCGTGATCGTCCTGGGAAGGGTCGCCGGCCCCAGAGGCGCAGGGGGAGCGTCCGACCGGATCAGGCTGGCACAGCTTGAGCCCATCGCGGTGGACGCCAATGGGTGAGCGTCTCCCTCAGCGCCGGCATCGCCGTGGCCGTTCCAGGTGAGCACCCGCACCGTCACCTGGAGCGAGCCGAGCACAACCTGCGCATCTCCCGGAAGGTTCGCGGTCCCCGCGAGGTGCTCCGCCTGCGGTTCCTGCGCAGGCTCGCCGATGCCCGTGGAACAGGCTCGGGAAGTCGGCCCGCGAGTCAGGCCCCAGCGACCGTGAGGATGTAGTCCGGGCCGAGCGACCTGCCCTCCTTTCACGGTAGCCGCTCGTCGAGGAGGTGCCGAAGACCCGCGAACGAGTAAGTTCCGTCGCCGGTCACCGTCGATGTCAGGTCGACCGTCACCTGCTGGCCGGTCGTCACCGTACCCCGCGATGCTGCCACCCCAGTCGCGTACGCCGGCTTGTTGTTCCAGGTGGTGTCCCCGGGGTTCGAGGCCTGTTCGTCGCCACGACGTGGAACTCACCGCCGCCGCCCCCGTCCACGGTGTTGAGCAGGAGCTGTGCGGACAGCACCTCGCGACCGTTGAGCACCCACCGGAACCGCAGGTACGTGCGCTTGTCGGGTGACTGGTCGACCTGGATTGTGGTCGCGGTGCCGTAGTTGGTCGTGGCGGCGTCGGAGTGGACGTAGGCGTCATCGGACGGTGCGACAGTGATTGTCGTGGGCATCGCCGGCGTCTGGACCTCCAGCGGCGCGGAGGCAGCCAGGTGCGGCCCAGGCGTCCGTTGGCGCCACCGAGAGGCGTAGGTGGTGGTCGGTTGTGCCGTGATGTCGACGAAGCTCGTGGTCGTCGGCGTCCCGATGGTTGCACCGTCACGGAGCACGGTGTACGAGGCCACCCCGACGTCGTCAATGGAGGGGTCCCAGGCCAGGGCAACCGGTGCCCACGTCCGTCGTGCGCATCGACACCGGCAACTGACTGAGCCGTGACATCGAGCGGGGTGGTCACTGGCGCCGGTCCAGAGGCTGCCGAGACGTTGCCGCCGCTGTCGTACGCCGTGACCGTGTAGTCGACGTATGTGCCCGGGGCCACCGTGGTGTCGGCGTCGAGGTGCTCGTCGAGGACCCGACCTGCGCGCCGTCCCTCTGGATCCGTAGCGAGTGACCCCCACGTCGTCCGTGCTGGCCGTCCACGAGAGCGCAACCGACGTCGAGCCGGTTGCGTTGGCCTGCCAGGTCGTCGGCGTGCTGGTCGGGGCGTCCGAGGACGCGCCGTGGCAATGGGTCGTTCCCGAGTCGGTGAAGGTCTTGCCCGCCTCGGGGACGAACTGCCAATCGTAGCTCGTGGAGTGGAGGGTCAGCTGGAGGACGCCGAAGGAGCGGTGTTGCGCACCTCGCTGTTGGCCCGACGATGCTCGTCGAGTTGGCGCCTCCGTGCACGCAACCGGCAACTGGCTGGATGCCGCGAACGGTCGGGCCGCCCGAGGTTCTGGGGGCGAAGCGCTCGTAGATGTGGTCGTGACCCGAGAGCATGAGGTCGGCGTTGTCGTCGTAGAGGGCGTCCCAGAAGGACTTGGAGTTCGACGCGGCCACCCGAGCTGAAGAGAGGAATGTGCCAGTAGGCCAGAGTGCACACGTTGGTGTGGGCAGCGCAGGTCGCCTCAGCCACTTGCCCTGCGGGCTGGTCGAGCCGCAGCCGCCCGCCGAGGAGCAGCTGGTGTTGAGCGCGATCAGGCGCCAGGTGCCGATATCGTAGCTGTAGTAGCCCTGGCCGGGCTTGCCCGCCGCCGCTCCGAAGTACTTGAAATGCCCGGCGCCCCGGCGTTGGTCGAGTCGCAGTCGGTACCGCCGGAGGTCAGGTACTCGTGGTTGCCGACGGCGGGATGGGTGATGGACTTCAGCCGTCCCCAGGTCTCGTCCGTAGGACTGCAGGAAGGCATGGTAGCCGCCGCAGTAGTACTGGTTGTCGCCGAGGGTAGGACCGCCGAGTACCCCTGCCGACCAGGAGATCCGAGGTGTACCTCTGCCGACAGCCGTCGCTCCTGCCTGCGCCTCCGTTCGAAGCTGGAGTTGGTGGGGTCGAGGTGATGTCGCCGGCCGCTGCGATCACGGGGTCACCCGGGCTGGCCGTGCCGGGAGCACGTCGATGCCTGGGCAGGCCCAGGAGCTCACGCCCAGCTCGATCGGGAGGGTCGCGACCAGCGCCGCGA
>CAWEVG010000034.1:0-27946 GCA_963812395.1 uncultured Actinomycetes bacterium | reverse complement strand
CCGATCGAACCGACTGAGGAGCGCCCATGGCATCCACGTTGAACCCCTACGTCAGCTTCGCCGGCGACGCGCGCGCGGCCATGGAGCACTACCAGGAGGTGTTCGGCGGCGATCTCACGCTGAGCACGTTCGGGGACTTCGGCCAGGCAGGGACCCCGATCGAGCACCTGATCATGCACGGGATGCTGCACACCCCGAGCGGCTTCACACTCATGGGTGCTGACACGCCGCCGGGGATGGACCACCAGCCCGGTGGCGCCATCACGATCAGCCTCAGCGGAGACGACGAGGCCGAGCTGCGCGCGTACTGGGACGGGCTCTCCGACGGTGGCACCGTGTCCCTGCCGCTGGAGCGCCAGATGTGGGGCGACCTGTTCGGGCAGTGCACCGACCGCTTCGGCGTCAACTGGATGGTCAACATCGGCGCCGACCAAGTGATAACCGGCTGACCCACGGCGGCCACAGCCGACCCCGATCTGCCTGCCCGCCGTCATCGGATGTTCATCTTCGCCCCCTAGTGTGGGCCTCATGGCTGAGCAAGCAGGCAAGAGTGCGCGCAAGCTCTACACCGACTGGCGCGAGGCCGAGGCTCGGTATGCCGAGGTCCTGGCTGCGTTCGGTGGCGACCGTCCGCCCACCAAGGTCAAGAAGGAGTCGGCCCTGGTGCTCTCCAAGGCGCGGAACAAGGCTGACCAGGCGCGGGACAAGTTCTTCAAGCGGGCCCTGAAGTAGCCTGAGGGCCTCTGGCCTACAGCCAGTCGCGCCGCTTGAACACGACATAGAGGCCGACGCAGGTCGCGATCATGAGCGCCATTGCCATGGTGAACCCGTGCGGGGAGTCGAGCCCGGGCATGCTGGCGAAGTTCATCCCATAGGCGGTCCCGATAAGCGTGGGTGCGAACAGGATCGCGGCCCACGCCGAGATCTTCTTCACCTCGATGCCCTGGGCATGGCTGGCCTCGGTCAGGGCCCGCATCTCCTCGTTCTGCTTCTGCGCGACCAGGGTCGCGTTCACGGTGAGCATGTCGCGAAGGATCTGGCTGAACCCGTCGACCCGGTCGGAGGCCTGCAGGTTGTGGTCGGCGACGTCGCGCAGGTAGCGGCGCATCTCCTCGTGCACCTCGTACTTGTCGAAGCCGTCCTGCAGCCCCTGGAGCATCGTGTTCAGTGGGTGGGTCGCGCGCCGGAAGTCGATCACCTCGCGGGACAGCTCGTAGATGCGCCGCGAGACCTCCACGTCGCCGGAGAAGATCTCGGTCTCGATCTCGTCGATGTCGTTCTCCAGCCCGGCCACGACCGGGCCGTACCCGTCGACGACTCGGTCCAGGATCGAGTACAGGATCGCCTCGGGTCCCAGGGCCAGGAGGTCCGGCTCGCTCTCCATCCGCGCCCGGACACCGGTGAGGTCCGGGGACTTGCTGTGGCGCATGCTGATCACGAAGTCCGGCCCCACGAACACGTGCAGCTCACCGAACTCGACCTCCTCGACGTCGTCGAGGTAGCGGGCCGCGTGCAGCACCACGAACAGCGTGTCGCCGTACCGCTCCAGCTTGGGGCGCTGGTGCGCGGTGATCGCGTCCTCGACCGCCAGTTCGTGCAGGCCGAACTCCCGGGCCAGCAGCGCCACGTCGTCGTGCGAGGGCCGGTACAGCCCAACCCATGCCACGCATCCCGGGTGCTCGCGCCGCGCCGTGAAGAACTCGGCCAAGGTGGGCGGTGACACCAGCCGCCGGCCCCCGCGGTAGAGCGCCAGGTTGACCACGGAGTCGGAACGGGCGCTGGGGCGGCCCTCGGCCCGGGCAGGTTGGGCGGGCGGCTTCTGGGCGGCGTGACCGCTGCGTCCCGGGCGATGCAGGAGCCCGGAATGAAGCAGGCTCGACCGGCTCTGATCGACCATGTCACACCTCCGCCCAGACCATGCTCGGCAACCCGACGCCGAGCGACGGTCTCATCGTGATGTGCCATTCTCCCGCGCGCAGCGCGTGTGACCTGACGCCCCCATACGTTCACGGCGGGGACTCCGAGTGTTCATGTCCACCGGGCGTTCGACCGTCGTTCGCGTGTGAGAGCGCGCTGGCGGCCGGCTTGCGTGCCAGCATGTGGCCGGGATCCGGGATCACGGACCCCTCACGCCCGAGCTGTCGGAGGCGATCAGCCCATGAACGACGTCAGGGAAACCCAGTCGACGCTCACGGACGTCGCCGAGCGCCCGGGGATGATGGACCGCGTCCTCGGCGTCATCGAGCGGGTCGGCAACAAGGTGCCGCACCCGGCGATCCTGTTCCTCGCCCTGTGCGTCGGCCTGATCGTGCTGTCGCAGCTGCTGGCCTGGGCGGGCTGGAGCGCGACCTACGAGGTGGTCAAGCCACCGGCCCAGGTCGTGGAGGAGATCGACATCGGCGGCTCGATCCTGCCCGGCGAGGTGATGCCCGGCGAGCAGCCGGACGCCGTCGACTACGAGGTCGTCACCGAGACCGTCGAGGTCGAGAGCCTGCTCTCGGCCGACGGCATCCGGTTCCTGTTCACGTCGTTCGTGCCCAACTTCATGGGCTTCACCGCGATGGGGATCATCCTCATCGTGATGATCGGCGTGGGCGTCGCCGAGATGTCGGGGCTCATCGCGTCGCTGATCCGCAAGCTCGTCGCGTCTCGTCGCCGGCAGGCGCTGACCTACATCATCGTGTTCCTCGGCGTCATCTCGAGCATCGCCTCCGACGCCGGCTACCTGGTGCTCATCCCGCTCGGCGCGGCGGCGTTCAAGAGCGTCGGCCGCCACCCGCTGGCCGGCATGGCGGCGGCCTTCGCCGGTGTCGCCGGCGGCTTCGGCGTCAACCTGCTCATCACGCCCACCGACGCCGTGCTCACCGAGATCACCAACGAGGCGATCCAGCTCGTCGAACCCGGCCGGATCGATCGACATCACCGCCAACCTGTACTTCGGCATCGGGTCGACGATCGTGCTCACGGTCCTGCTCGGCGCTCGTGAGCGACCCGCGTCGTCGAGCCGCGGCTCGGCACCTACGACCCGGTCCGTCGCGCCGACTCGGGCGAGCGGCGCAGGACCAGCCGGGACACCCCCGAGGTCGACACCCGGCCGAGCAGGCGCGGCCTGCGGCTGGCCGGGCTCGACTTCCTCGGCGCGCTCGGCGGTCATCCTGCTGCTGACCCTGCCGCCGGGCGCGCCGCTGCGGGATCCGGAGACGGGCAGCATCATCGGCACCTCGCCGTTCATGGACAGCCTGATCGTGATCATCGCGCTGCTGTTCCTGGCCGCCGGCCTCGGCTACGGCCGGGGCGCCGGCACCGTCCGCGCAACAGCCAGGTGATCGACGCGATCACCAAGTCGTGGGCCGGCATGGCCGGGCTGCTGTTCCTCTTCCTGCTCATCGCCCAGTTCATCGCCTACTTCAACTACTCGCAACATCCCGCAGATCGCGGCGGTGAAGCTGGGTGACCTCATCGAGACGGGTCGACATCGGCGCCGGGTGGCTGCTGCTGATCGCGATGCTGATCACGCTGGTGGTCGGGATCATCATGCCGCAGGCGATCGCCAAGTGGGCCCTGCTCGCCCCGATCTTCATCCCGCTGTTCCTGCGCCTCGGCGTCGAGCCCGAGGCGGTGCTCGCCGCCTACCGCGTGGCCGACTCGCCGATCAACATCGTGACGCCGATCATGGCGTACTTCCCGCTGATCGTGGTGTTCGCGCCCGCTACGACAAGCGCTCCGGGATCGGCACGGTGATCGCCCTGATGATGCCCTACTTCGTCGCGCTGACCGTCGTGTGGACGCTGTTCTTCGTGGCGTGGTACCTGCTCGGCATCCCGTGGGGTCCGGGCGGGGCATAGCGCGGGGGTGGGGTCGCTCAGACGGGGCCGCTGCCTGCCCCGGAGTGCGCAGAGGGGAGACTGTCTGTCCCATGACCACCCACCGGAGGGTGTCCCTCACCAGCGACGACCGCGTCCTTGCGGGGACTGTGGTCTCGGCCGATGCGCCCAGCGGGGCGGCCGTGCTGTTCCTCCATGGGTTGGGCAGCGGCCGGGCGACGAATGTGGAGCGGGCCGAGGCTGTGTGCCGGCGACATTCGGCGACCTGCCTGGCCATCGATCTCGGCGGCCACGGGGACAGCACCGGCCGGCTCACGCAGATGACGCCCCGCATGAACCTCGCCGACGTCGTGTCCGCCTACGACTGGCTCGCGTCCGTCCCGGGCGTCGAACCGGGCCGGATCGGGGTGTGCGCGGCCAGCTACGGCGCGTACCTGTCGGTCCTGCTGACGGCCTTCCGGCCGGTCAACCGGATCCTGATGCGCGCCCCGGCGCTCTACGCCGACGACTGCTTCGACCGGGTGCTCAGCGAGCGCAGGGCCGGCGACCCCGCCACTGCGCCGACCCCGCTGGCCCACCTCGCGCTGTTCCCAGGTGCGGTCACCGTCGTCGAGTCCGAGCATGACGAGGTGATCAGCCGTGACACGATCGCGGCCTACCTCGCAGCGCTTCCCACCGCGGCACACGTGATCCAGCCGGACGCACGCCACGCCCTGACCGACCCCGTGTGGCGGGAGACCTTCCAGCGGATCGTGGTGGAGTTCTTCGCCACCATGTGACTCGGGGGGTGGAAGCCGTCGGGAGTGGCGGTGAGCCCGCATCCCGATCAGCCGGTGAAGTGGCCGATCCGCCACGCCCGGGGGGGTGTTGACAGCAAGGCAACCCTTAGTGGAGTGTGCCGATACAGGATCCGAGTTCACAGCCGGGCTCGTCAGCAAGCCGACGAACCGACTCGCAACGGTCCCAGTCTGCGACCGGGCAGCGTTGGGGAGGTGATAGGACCGCATGGACCTTCCCCTCCTGCTCGCGGGCCCGATCGTCCGGCGGGTGGACTCGTCCGGGGCGACCTTCTGGCTCGCTTTCTCCGATCGGGTCACTGTGACCGCCAGGGTGTGGCAGGGGGACCAGGTCAGCACCGGCCCCGGTCAGGTGCAGTCAGGGGCCTTCACCGTCGCGGAGAGCACGCCCACGTCGTCCGCGTCGTTCGGCAGCAAGCTGCACGTCGTGACCGTCACCGCGACCCCCGGGCCGGGTTCGCTCCTCGTGCCGGGGTCCATCCACGCCTACGACCTCGTGGTCGAGGGCACGGGTGGGCTCAAGGCCCTCGGGCTCCTGCAGGACTCGTCGGCTCCCGGGAACGGCATCGACGCGTCCGCGCCAGGGCGACTGGCCCTCGGGTACCTCCCCGACCGGCTTCCCACGTTCGTCACGGCCGCCGCCCGGCTCGACGACCTGCGCTTCGCGCACACCTCCTGCCGCAAGCCGCATGGCAGCGGGCCCGATGCCCTGGCGTGGCTCGACGAGGTCATCTCCGACGAGCGGCTGGACCCGGTCAACCGGCCCCAGCACCTGTTCCTCACCGGCGACCAGATCTACGCCGACGACGTTGCGGCGTGCCTCCTGCCGATGATCACCGGCCTGGCCCATGACCTCCTCGGGTTCGATGAGACCGTCCCGGTCCGCCCGCCGCCCGGCGGGCCGCCTGCGCCGCCGGGCCCCCCAGCGCCGCCAGTCGACGAACGGGCGCCGGTCAAGGACCTGCCCGCGATGCGACGCGCTCGGGTCGTGATCGAGGGCGGGAAGCTCAGCACGACCGACGGCGGCAGCCACCTGTTGGGCTTCGGGGAGTTCGCCGCGATGTACCTCGCCGCATGGAGCCCACGTGTCTGGCGTCCGCTGGCGACGCGCGCATCGTTGTTCGTGACCGCGTCCGAGGCTGATCGGGGCAGGCTCCTGCTCACGGACTCCGAGGGGTACTACCGCACCCACGAGCACGCGTCCGACGACGCGGACGCGGTCAGGAAGTGGAGCAAGGCCGACGAGGAGCGGACCCGGAACTCCGACGGTGGCACCGACGAGCAGCGGGCGGCGGTGGCCGAGTTCATGGCCGGGGTCCCGAGGGTCGCCCGGGTGCTGGCGAACACCTCAACGATGATGATCTTCGACGACCACGAGATCACCGACGACTGGTACATCTCTGCGCCCTGGCGCACACGTGTCGCTCGTGGCGCCGCTGGGCCGGGCGATCATCCGCAACGGGCTCATGGCGTACACCGTCTTCCAGGCCACCGGCAACGATCCCGTCCAGTGGCGGGAGCCCACCACCGCACCCGCCGACTACCGGGCCGGTACCGC
This sequence comes from uncultured Actinomycetes bacterium, assembly GCA_963812395.1. Taxonomy (GTDB): domain Bacteria; phylum Actinomycetota; class Actinomycetes; order S36-B12; family CAIYMF01; genus Prado023. Next base: position 21,767 of record CAWEVG010000034.1, on the reverse strand, counting down.
CTACGCGCTCGGCGACGTCGTGAAGCACGCGGGCAGCACGTACTTCGCGCCCACGTCGATCCCGGCAGCCGGCAAGGAGCCCGGCGTCGAGGGTGCCTCCTGGCGCCTGATCGCACGGGCCCTCGCTGATCTCAGCGATCCGTGCGCTGATCGCCGACGGCGCCACTCCGACCCAGGCGCACAGCGACGAGCTCGATCGGCTGCTCGGCCTCACCAGCCCGACCGCCACGCCGAAGGTGTCCTTCCACTACAGCCTCGATGGCGTCCGCCACCGCGTCGTGGTCCTGGACACCCGAACGCGGCGCACCTACAGCTCAGCCACCCGCCACGCGCCCCCGAAGCTGCTCGGCGACTCGATGAAGCAGCATGCTGCCCGAGGGCCCGCTGGCCGACGGCCGTGAGCTGCTGATCGCTGGTCTCGCCGGCCCCGCTGCTGATCCCGCGCATCTTCGACATCGTTCATGCAGCCGGTCGCTGGCGTCGATCTTCGACGTGAAGTCCCACATCCTGGGGACCGAGAAGCTACGACCCGGGCGACCCGACGCCGCCGACCCTGATCGGCAGCGAGCAGTACGACCTCGAGGGCTGGGGCGGCCAATGAACCGGCGTTCAACGAGTTCGTCCGCCACCTGGCCACCTACACGCCGCGTGGTCGGCCATCGGCGGTGACGTGCACTTCGCCTCGAGCATGGTCGTGTGACGTCTGGACCAAGGCCGGGGGGCGCGACCGCCACCAGCCGGATCCTGCAGTGCACGGCCAGCGCCGCGAAGAACCAGTGGTCGGCGACCCTGCGCGCTGTCATCCGCGGCCAGCGCAGCGCCCAGCGACTGCTCAAGGGCGAGTCGCTGGAGCGCCTCGGCTGGGACGGTGACCACGGGGTCGTCCTCCCGGCGGGCGCGCACATCGCTCCCGGCCGACGTGCCCGCCTGGCACACAAGCCGACGTTCGTGGCTGCCGGTGGATGGCCGACGGGAACCACCCTCGACGCCACCAAGCCAGTCGATGTCGTCCTGCGGATCGCCACCCTGCGCGACGATCGGACGACCCTGGGGGTCGGCGCGCCGGTCGTCCCCGCGCTGACGACCTGGAACGGTGGCAGCCGCGACCAGATCCTGGCCAGCTACGCCGCGGTGGCCGCCGCCCACCAGCAGCTGCTGGCCTCCCCGTCCGATCCGGTGCGCCTCCTGGTGTTCGGCAGCAACGTCGGGATCGTGTCGTTCGCACCGAGCAGCGCCGGAGAGGTCACGGCAACGCCACGCCCTGCTCTCGCCCGTCGGTGACGGCACCACCGGGGCCGACTTCACCCACCATTCCCTGGACCTGACCAGGTCCGCCGCGGGCGTCCCGCCGACCCTGGTCGCGGGAGGCTGATCGCGATGGCCGAGCGCCACGGAGTCCCCGAACCTGTTCCAGAAGTTCGGGACTGGATGGAAGGAGCTCGTCGAGTGGATGCGAGCAGACCTTCGGCGACCCCGAGATGGGCCTGCTCATCCGCGCCGACCTGGGCCTGGACGCCACCACGCGAGCACCCGGTCGGCGAGGTCTCGCAGGCCACCAAGAACAGCATCGCAGCGTTCGTCGCCAAGCAGGGCAAAGAGGTCGACGCGCTCGCGTTCGCCGCGACGGTGGCCGAGATCAAGGCCCTGGTCGAGACACGGGGATGACCTTCGCCGAGGCCGTCAAGTCCCGGGGGTGGACGCCGGGGACGTGTTCTGGCTGCTCTTCACGCTCTGGGTCAACGACTACCTCCGGGTGCGCAACCCGTCGGCGTACGGCCTCATGTCGCTCGCTCGGCCTCATCCTGGAGGACGAGGACACCCTCAAGCAGCTCGACCTCGGACCTCTGGCTGACGTGTTCTCCGGGGGCTGGGACGCCGAGCCCTTCCTCGACCGGCTCAGCTTCGTGGTGGGCGACGCACGATCGTCGGGCTCGATGCCGGGGTCAGGGCCGTCGGCGGCGCCATCGATGCCGGGTACGGCTGGGACCCCTCGCCCGGGGACTCCCCGGATGCGGTCTCCGTGGCGGGGCGCGCGCTGTCGATCAAGGTGAACATCCCCGTCGAGGGCGGCGTCTCCCTCGACCCGATGGTGACCCTGATCGCCGTCCCGGCCGCGCACGGCGGACCCGGGATCGTGATCTCGGTCGGCGGCACGCTGGACGTGGAGGTGCCCCTCGGCCGCGCCACGCTCCAGCTCGTGCTCGGGGCGAACGGGGCGTTCACCACCTACTTCGGGGAGGGTGGTGCGGCAGCGTTGTTCGGCGGCACCCCGTCGCTGGCAGTCCGACTGGAGCCGGCGGCGCCCGCGGAGGGCGGCGGCGGTGCCGGGGGTGGTGCCCCGGCGGCCGGGCCGCGGCCGGCCATCGTGCGTGGGGTTCTCGGACTCCTCGCGCCTGGAGGTAGGGGCGTTCGGGTTCGGCGTCGAGGTGGGCGCCGACCACGCCGGGGTGCGGATCACGGCCAAGCGCGGCGAAGGTCGTCATCGGGCTGGGACAGGGCGACGGGTTCCTGAGGAACCTGCCCGGCGGCACCATCGAGGTGCCGTTCGACCTCGGCCTCCTGGCCGACACCAAGAACGGGGTGCGCTTCGACGGCGGCACCGGACTGCGCGTCAACCTGCCGGTGGCGGCCACGGTCGGCGGGGTCTTCACGGTCCAGTACCTGATGCTCGAGCTCGAGATCGGCGAGCGGGTCGAGATCGACCTGCGCGGTGGGTTCTCCGTCAAGCTGGGTCCGTTCCAGGCCTCGGTCGACCAGCTCGGCGTCGGCACCGACCTGACCTCGATGTTCTCCGGGGGGGAGCTCTCCGAGGTCATCCGGTTCCTGCCCCCCAAGGGGATCGGCCTGCGGCTCGACGCCGGCGTGGTCAAGGGCGGCGGGTACCTGTTCATCGACGCCGAGCGCGGCGAGTACGCCGGTGCCCTCGAGCTGTCCATCGCCGGGCTCTTCACCGTCAAGGCGATCGCGCTGATCACGACCAAACGGCCCGACGGGTCCGAGGGCTGGTCGCTGATGCTGCTGATCTTCGGGCAGTTCTCGCTGCACATCGCGTTCGGGATCTTCCTGACCGGTGTCGGCGGGCTGATCGGGCTGCACCACCGGGTGGACACCGACGCGCTGATCGCCGGGATGAGGACCGGCGCCCTCGACGACATCCTGTTCCCTGCGAACCCGGTCGCGGACGCCCCGCGGCTGATCAACCGCTACAAGCAGTTGTTCCCCATCGAGCCCGACGGCCTGGTCCTCGGGCCCATGCTGGAGCTGTCGTTCAGCAAGCCGCCGATCGTCTACGTGCGCCTCGGGCTGATCTTCGAGGTCCGCAACGCCCTCGGCGGCGATCGGCCGGTCGCCCTGACCAAGGTCGTCCTTCTCGGCCAGTTGCTCGCCCAGCTCCCCCAGCGCGACTTGGGCCTGCCGGCGATCGTGAAGCTGCTGATCGATGTCGTCGGCTTCTACGACGCCCAGGAGAAGTTCCTGCTGATCCGCGCCCGGCTGCGCGACTCCTTCGTGGGGATCGAGGGCTTCGCCCAGCTGAACCTCTCCGGCGAGCTGCTCCTGGCGATGCGCTTCGGTGACGACCCCTCGTTCGTGCTCTCGGCCGGTGGGTTCCATCCCGCGTTCAAGGACTTCCCCAAGGGGGTGCCCAACACCCTGGAGCGGCTGGCGGTCTCGTTCGGGATCGGGCCCATCCAGCTGCGGGCGGAGCAGTACTTCGCGATCACCTCCAACTCGGTCCAGGGCGGCTTCAAGGTCTCGCTGACGGCCAAGCTCGGCCCAGCCAGCATCGAGGGGTGGCTCAGCTTCGACGCGCTGCTCTATCTGGCCCCGCACCTGCACTTCCTGGTGAGCATCGGGTTCTCGGTGTCGCTGAAGGCCTTCGATACCACCCTGTGCGCCGTCTCCGTGTCGATGTCCCTCCAGGGCCCGGGGGAGTGGCACGCCATCGGATCATTCAAGTTCGAGATCCTCTTCTGGGACGTCGAGGTCGGCTTCGACGAGTCCTGGGGTAGTGCGCCGGCGGTCGGCGGTGAGACGACCAGCGCGGGTGCGGCACTCATGGCCGAGCTCGGAGATCCGGCGCGGCTGCTGCCGGAGGCCCCGGTCGGGGGCGACGCGCTGGTCACGATCGCCGAGGTCAAGGGCGCCGTCCTTCCCCTGGCCCACCCGCTCGGGCGCCTGTCCGTGCGGCAGAAGGCGGTGCCGCTCGGCGTGCGCATCGATCGCTTGGGCACGAAGGCCCTGACCGAGGGGACTGCCGAGTTCGCCATCACCGCCGTGGAGGTCGGGGGGAAGCCAGCGCTGGCCACCGCACCGGTGATGGACCACTTCGCTCGCGGGCAGTTCATGGAGCTGACCGAGGCCGACCGGCTCGCGGGCAAGTCGTTCGACAGGTTCCCGGCGGGGGTCACGGTGGGCACCGATGCGTACGTCGTGAGCCAGTCGCGCTCGGTCGAGGCGGTCTATGAGGAGAAGCTCCTCGAGCCCGAACCGGCGATCGCCCGGTTCCCCTGGAAGATGGCGTCCATGGCGGCCCGTGTGCTCGCCGATGACATGGTGGAGACCCATGTGGCGCTCGGCGCCTCCGCGCGATCCGGACGCGCCGCCGCGGGGACGCTGCGCTCCGGTGGACCGGGTGCCGTGCAGGTCCGCCACGATCCCGAGCTCGCGCTCGTCGACCCGAGGTCCCTGGCCACCGCGGCCAACCTCGTGGGCCCGTCACGCTCGTCGGCCGCCGTCGCCGAGCAGCAGGCCGCAAGGTCCGGGGCGATCGTCCTGGAGGCCTTCGAGATGGAGCTCCCCTGATGGCCACGACGTACCGCTTCCTCCCGTGGGCCCGCCGCGGGCTGGCTGCCGCACTTCCGGCGCCGGCACCGGCCTCGCCCCCGGGTGCGGCGCCGGCCATGCCCACCCGGGCCGAGGTCGCGGTGCGGGTCGTCGTCAGCGGTGGGGCCGGCGAGGTGACCACCCGGGCCCTGCTGCACGGCCCGGGTGACGTGATCGGCCTGGATCCGGCGCAGGTGATCCGGATGTACCCCCAGCCCGGCGCCAGCAATGCCGAGCCCAACTACCTGGCATGCGTGGATCTCGACGCCCCGGAACTGCCCTGGCTGTTCACGCCGCTGGGCGTGCCCGGCAACCAGCGACTCCCACCGTGGCTCGTCCTGGTGGTGGTCGAGATGCGGCCCGGTGTGGAGCTGACCCCACCACAGGCCGGGCCCCTCCCCCAGCTCCACATCCCCAACGGCGCTGCGGCCGAGCTGCCCGACCTCACTGACTCGTGGGCATGGGCGCACGCGCAGCTGCTGGCCAGCGATGCGGGTGGCGGTGACCCGGCCGCCATCGCCGCGGCCCTGGCGGGCGCCCCCGACCGCAACGTCGCCCGACTCGTGTGCCCCCGGCGGCTGGCCCCCGGGCGCCGGTGGATCGCCGCCGTCGTCCCCGCCTTCAATGTCGGGGTCATGCGGGGCCTGGGCGTGGAGCCGCCGGAGGATGTCGTCGTCGGTCCGGCGTGGGGCGCCCCTGACTCGATCACCCTGCCGGTCTTCCACCACTGGGAGTTCCAGACCGGGGTCGAGGGCGACTTCGAGTCGCTGGCTCGGCGCATCCGCCCGCACAAAGCCTCCCTGCAGGTAGGACTGGTCCCGATGTCCGTCGGTGACGCGGCCCCACCTCTGCGCCTGGCGGTCGGCGAGGATCCGGTGCTGGACATGGACGGCGCCCTTCGGGCCCCGGCCAACTCGGACGGGCGCCTCGCCGACGTTCCGGCCACCCTGGTCGATGGTCTCCAGACGATCACCCGGACCCTGGCCGACGCCGCCGACGGGGTCATCGACGGGCAGGCCCTGGTGGACTCGGACCGCCAACCGGTCGGGCCGCCGGTGCTGGCCTCGGCGCACGTCCGGCGCTGGCAGGTCAAGGCCGACGACGCCGACTGGTTCCGTGAGGTCAACCTCGACCCCCGGGCGCGCGTGGCCGGGGGGCTGGGCACGGCGGTGGTCCAGGAGAACCAGGAGGACATCGTCAACGCCGCCTGGCAGCAGGTCGGCGACGTCCTTGCCGCCGAGGCCGCCCTGCAGCGTGCAGCCCTGACCACGTTGGCCTCGCAGGCCTTCCACCGTCGGCATGTGGCCCCGATGCCCGACGCACGCCTCCTGGGACTCGTGGCGCCGATGGCAGCCCGGACCCCGGTCGGGGCACGCAGCATGTCCGCCGCCGTGCACCAGTCCTCGATGCCGGACTCGGTGATCGACGCGGGGATGCGGCGGGCGCTCGCCCCCGCAGGTCGGGCGGTTCAGCGCGCTGCTCGTCGGGTGGGGGTGGCCACGCCGCAGCTGCGTGCCGGGCTCGTCGCGACGCTCGCGGCCGGGACCGAGGCCGTGGATGCGACGCGCTTCGCCCGTCCCGCGCTGGCCGGCGTGGCCGAGGCGGACCTGCGTGGCCAGCGCGACCTCGGGGCGCTGGGCCTCCCGATGCGGATCGCGAAGGAGTCCGTTGATCGCCTCGCCGATCGCGCGGCCGCCCTGGCAGGGGTGCCCGAGCCGGCGCTGTCCGAGAGGGTGGCGGCGCGCGCCGACCTGGGCACCCTCGGCGTCGTGAGCCAGGCGCACGTGGAGGCCGCACGCCTCCTGTCGTCGCTGGCGGCTGGTTCCGTGCGCTCGGCGGTCGCGGGCGGGGCCGAGGTCGAGGTGCGCACCGTGTCGGCCACGAGCACCGCGGAGGTGCTCGACGCGATCGTCTCCCAGTCGGCCGCGAGCGGTGTCGGAGGCCCGGGCGTGGCCCTCCTGGTCGAGGGGGCGCTCGTGGACCCCGTCCGCGGCTCGCTGGGCGCCGGAGAGCCGCTGCATGTCGACGTCCTGGACGTCGACCGCGGTGGTGCGCTGGTCCTGCGGACGGGCCCGGGTGTGGCGAACGTCCCCGTCGCGACGATCGACGCGAGCCTGTCGGCCAGTGACCTGACCGCGACGCTCACCAGGCTCCCGCAGGGAGCGTTACGACGCCCGGAGGGCGGACCGGGACCGGCGCCCGCTGCCGGTGGCGTCATGGCCGGCCTGCCGAGGATCGCCCTGACCGGCGTGGCCACGCCGGCCGCCCCAGCCGCGCCCGCACCCCCGGCCGCCAACCCGGCGGTTGCCGTCCGGATCGATCCGATCCGGGTCACGCCCGGTCGACCATCCGGAGGCCCGATCTCCGGAGGCCCGATCGCGATGGGGCCCGTCGTCCGCGGGGTCGGCGGCGGGTTCGGCGCGGCCGCGCGGCTGGGGGGCCTGCCGGGCCGGCCGCTGGCCCCCGGTGGACTGGTGGTCGGACCGGGCATTGGTCCGGTGGTCACCCCGACGCCCGCCGTCGTCCCGCCGATGGTCGCCCCTGCCCGGCCGGTCGGTCCCCTCGCCCCGACGTTGGTGGTCCCCCCGCTGATCCGGGACCCGGGCACGATCGCCCGGCTGCAGGGCGCGCTTGCAGACCAGCGCACCTCGACGGTGCTGGCGCTGGCCACGCCCGTCGCCACGCTCGTCCCCTTCGACCTCTCCGGGTCGATGGCCGTCGTGCGCACGCGCACCCTCCCGTCAACCGCGCAGGCACTGCGCCGCGACGCGCTCGTCGCCCTGGGCGGCCGGGTGGTGGGGCAGTGGGCGGCGCCCGAGGCGCATGCGGTGGACGGGTGGTGGGCCACCCACCAGGTGGACCGGATCATGGCCTACCCGACGTTCCCGGTGGCTGCCTATGAGTACCTCGCCCGCTACGACCGCACCCGGTTCTGCCCGGGCGTCGATGAGATCCCGCCGGACTCGGTCACCCTGCTGGAGACCAACCCGCGTTTCATCGCCTCGTTCATGGTGGGGCTGAACCACGAGACCAACCGGGAGCTGTTGTGGCGGGGCTACCCCACCGACAGCCGGGGCACGCCCTTCCGGCACTTCTGGGCCCGCTTGGACGGGAACACCGACATCGACCCGATCCACGGCTGGCGGACCGGGGACCTGGCCCACCAGACCACCGATCCCAAGGGCAACCTCGTCCTCCTGCTGCGCGGGGACCTGCTGCGCCGCTACCCCAACACCATCGTCCTGGCGATGCGCGCAACCCCCGACGGGAAGCCCAGCAGGGACACGGCCGACCTGGTGCGCCCCATCTTCGCCGGCCGGTTCGACCCCGACGTGAGCTTCTTCGGCTTCCCCCTCCAGGACACCGACCTGAGCCGCGACCATGGGTACTTCTTCGCCCTCATGGAGCCCGTGACCGAGCCGCGCTTCGGCCTCGACGAGACGGCCGAGAGGTCGAGCTCGGCGCCGTCGACCTGGTCGGCCGTCGGCTGGGGCGACACGTCGATCGCCCCCGGCGGGCACCTGACGGCTTCGGCGATGGCGGCCCTGTCCGTGCCACCGGCACCGACAGCCGCCGACGCGGTGGCCGAGGCCCTGTTCCAGAAGCCCTTCGCCCTGTACGTCCACGCCCGGCACCTGCTCATCCCCCTGCCGGTCCAGAAGTAGCCCTGGAGGCTCTGCGATGCCCGACCTCAACCTCACCGCCATCACCCGGGCGCGCGCTCGGGTGGCAGATGGGCAGGATCGGCTGCGTGCGATCGGCTTCGACGCCGCAGACGCCCAGGGCCGTCGTGACCTCGCACTCGCGCGCGGGGACGAGTCGGCAGCGGCCGGAGCAGCGGCCGAGCTGACCCGGCTGGCCCGCGAGCGGGACAAGGTGATCAGGGCCGAACAGGCCGCTCGGGAGCGACTCATCGGGCTGTCCGACAAGCTGCTGGACCAGCGAACCCCCGAGCAGGCCGTGGCCAGCCTGGTCGGCGATGTCCCCGTGCTCATGCTCCCGGCACGGTTGGAGACCCGGTTCTCCTCCGGCGGGCAGCAGCTGGACGTGCGTGTCTTCCCCGACCAGGTGCACGTGACCGCCCATGACCCCGCCCTCACCGAGGACGAGCTCGCCGGGTTGAACTGGTACTGGGAGCACCGGTGGCCGGATCCCGACGACCAGGTTCGCGCCGACGAGGCGTGGTCGGGCCTGGTCGCCCGGTTCCGGCCCGGACGGGCCGCATTCCTCGTGCGTGCCCACCCACCCACCAACCTGCGATCGGGCGCGTCGCCGACGGTTCGCCGACCCGCCGATGCGGGCCAGCCAGTGGAGTGCGGCCGCGACCGCGGGCCTCCTCCCGGACCGCTGGTGCGTCCTGGGCTTCCGCCGCGAGGACGAGGGCCGGCACACCGAGGTGTTCAGGGTGTGGGGCCGGGCCGTCCCCGACACCCTGGCCGCAGGCCCCGGCAACTCGCTGGCCGCCCCGGCGACCGCCGGCGGGATGCCCGACGACCCGTCGTTGCGGTGGCTGCGCGACCCCGCTGCGGCGCAGGACGTCGGGATGCTCATCCGCGTCGGGCAGGCTGACTGCGTCGCCGGCTTCCGCCTCGCGGACGGGGTCGATCGGCTCATCGCCCTCGGGGTCGACTGGACCCTGACCCCGCAGCAGGCCGCCGACGCCGTCGAGGCGCACCTGCTGTCCCACTCCGACGAGGGGAGGCTGGCGTTCGTGCCCCAGGGGGTGCCGACGAACTCGACCGGAACGACCCGAAGCGGGTTCTCCACCGATCCCGCGGCTGCCCGCGAGGCCCTGGCACCGCACCGCACGGCATCCGCGGACGGCGAGCAGCGCAGCATCGGTGCTGACCCGGTTCCTCGGACTGGGCGCCGGCGCGCTCGACCACGTGCCGGGCGCGGACCTGCGCGAGCAGCGCTGGCAGGCCGCGCTGCTCCAGGCCCTGTGGCCGGCGACCGGCGGCTACTACCTGACCGAGATGCTCGACCCGGTCGCCGACGACCCCACGATCAACGCCGCCCTGCGGCGCCACGTCGTGGCCCACCTGCGCGCGTCAGGTCCCGTGCCCACCCTGCGGGTCGGCGCCCAGCCCTACGGCGTCCTTCCGGTCACCCACCGGGGCCGGTACCGGCCGTCGGCCAGGACGAGGGCCGAGGCAGACGTCCACCGGGTCGCCGATGCCGTGCGCGGACTGGCCGAGCCCCTCGTCGCACAGGTGCCCCGGCTTGGCTCGGTGCGACAGCGCGCCGACGTGGACGACGTGCTGCTGGCCCTGCTGGCGCGCACGCCGGTCGCCTGGTCGCTGACGTTCCGCCAGCTCGTCGGCCCGGTGCAGCGGCGCGCCATGAGCGTCCACTGGGACGCCCTCGCCGCGTTCCAGCGCGATGTCACCGCGACCCTGCTCGCCGAGCTGGGCTGCTACACCCTGACGCTGCTGTCCGAGCTCACCCATGACGCGCACGACCACCCGCTCGACGTGCCCCTCGTCCTGCGCGCGGAGGGATCCGGTCACGGCACGGGGTACCTCAAGGAGATCGGGGAGCTGGTCGCACGTGACGACGGCCGGGTGATCCTCGACGGCCGACAGGATGCCACCGCGCTGCTCGAGGCCCTGCTGGCATGCGCCGCAGTGCGGGAGCTCGACGCGGCGGGCAAGGGGACCGCCTGGTCGGTCGCGCCCACCCTGGCGATATCACCGGAGTTCGCTGCCGTGCTGAAGAGCTCCTCGGACCGCGTTCCGTACTCGCTGCGGGTGGAAGCCGCGCCGACGGCTGCCGCCAGTGCCGGCGGCGGGGGCGTGCCCGTCCCGCAGACGCCCGCCCAGCTGTCCCGGACGATCCTGCCCGCGCTCACTGGGTCGGGAACGCTTGCCCAGGCTGTCGCCCAGCGGCTGCGCGCCACCGCCGACCTCGCCGTGCTGGCTGACTCACCTGATGATCCGCTGGCCCAGCTCGGCGCCTTCACGCCGGGCGGTCGGGGACCTGGCCGAGGCCCCTGCCGACCAGCTCGAATGGGCCCTGCGCGGCACGCTGGACCTGTACTCCACCCGGCTGGATGCCTGGATCACCTCTTTGGCGACCGCCCGCCTCGGGCAGCTGCGTGGCCAGGCGCCCCGGGGCATCCACGTCGGTGGCTGGGCAGTCGTCGAGGACCTGCGCCCCGACTCGGGCCCGGCCGCCGAGAGCCTCGGCTTCGTTCACGCCCCGTCGCTGGCACAGGCCGCGAGCATGGCTGTCCTGCGCAGTGCCCGCCTGAGCCACGTGGGGTCCGACGGGGAGATCTTCGACATGGACCTGACCTCGCAGCGGGTCCGCCACGCGTTGCGGATCCTGGAGGGCGTGGCAGCCGGCCAGCGGCTCGCGGCCCTGTTGGGCTACCGGTTCGAGCGGATGCTCCAGGACCGCGACCTGACCCTGGCCCGATGGATCCTGCCCCTGCGCCTGCAATGCCCGCTGCGCAGCGACCGGCCCGAGGATCCCGACGGTGTGCCCAAGACTCAGCCGTGGGCAGGGGGCGGCCCGGAGGAGCCGATCGAGTCCGTCGCCGCCCGCGACGTGGTCGACGGGATCGCGCTGCTCGCCCGCTGGGCCGCGGACGGCCCCGGCCTGCTCGCGGCAGCGGGCGTCGTCTCAGGTGACCGCAAGGCAGTGGGCGAGGTGATCGACGCCGTGGCCTCCATCGCCGATGCGGTCAGCGACGTGCTGGTCTCCGAGGCCGTCCACCAGGCCACCTCCGGCAACCTCGAGCGGGCCGGTGCCGCGCTGGCGGCCCATGACCGCCAGGGTCCACCGCCGGATCCACAGTTCGTGCGCACCCCGCGCGCCGGGCAGACCGTGGCCCACCGCGTGGGAATCTGGCTGGCCGGCGACGAGACCGATCCCGCACCCGGGTGGGCCGGCGACGTCCGCAGCACCGCGGAGCCCCGGCTCGACCGCTGGCTGGGCTCCGCGCTCGGGGATCCGGGCCAGTGGAGCGTCCACGCGCGCCTGGTTCGCGCCGATCCCGGAGACCCGGCGGCCGTCCCTGCGGTCCCCGCCGCGAGGTCCGTGCTGGCGGACCTCGACCCGATCCCGCTGGACCAGGTGGCCGGTGGCGCGGGCGGGATGTCGGCGCTCAGCCTCGTCCTGGCCGCCCGCCGACCGGGCACCGGACAGGCCAGCGAGCTGGAGGCCCGCCTCGCCGTCATGTTCGCCTCGGCGGCCCGCTCGGCCGGACTGGGTGAAGGCCCGCACGACCGGGTGGAGCTGGCTGACGACGACCTCGCCGCGCTGCGTGACCTCGCGGCGTGGGCAGCGGAGGTGGTCGGGGCGGCGCCCCTGGGTGCCGCCGACCTCGCGGATGCAGCGAACCTGGGCCGGTCCCCGCAGTCGGCGGCGGTGCCGCAGGTTGCCGAGGCCCGCGGGCGCGCGACGTCCGTCCTCGACGAGGTGAGGTCGTTGCTCGATGCGCTCGACCGTGCGCGCGCCTCCCTGTCCGCCAAGCCCGGCGAGGCTACCCGGGCGGATGCGCTGGCTCGCGCGATGCTGGCCCTGGGCTCGGTGGCAGGTCTCGACGCGATCCCGGCCCCGGGGCTGGGGGATACCGGCTCGCGCGTCGAGGCACTGGCCGCGCAGGCCGACGCCCTCTCCGCGCACCTGGCCGCCCGCATCGCCGTCGTCGAGTCGCTGCCGGCGGTGCCGGTCGCCGGCGCGCAGGCGGATTCGGTCCTGAACCGCCCGGCCGAGGATGCGGACCTGGTCCGGGCCCGCACCGTCGTGCGCATCCTGCTCGGCAACGGCCAGCCGTTCCTGCCCGTCCTGCGCCCGACGGACCCGGCGCGCGTGGCGGCCCCGCTCGCGGCCCGTGAGGAGCTGCTCGGCGGCGCCGCCGCGGACCCGGGTGCCGTCGCTGCCTGGTTGCACCGGGTCGCCCTCGTGCGACCCCTGCTCGACCCGTTGGCGGCTCTGCTCATGGGCGCCGAGGTCGCTGGTGCCGACGTCCCGGCGCAGCTTCAGGTCGTGCAGCTGCCCCACCAGCCGGGCCGGACGTGGGTGGCCCTGCCCTTCGGGGAGAACGGGGCGCCCGTGCCGGGCACCGTGGGGGTCGTGCTGCACGCCCCCGACGGCATCAACCCGGTGAACGGCGGATCCGGGTTGATGATCGATGCCTGGTCCGAGACGGTGCCCGAGGCCCAGGAGACCACGGCCGTGGCGTTCCACTACGACGCTCCCGGGGCGCGGGCGCCGCAGACCATGCTGCTGGCCGTCCACCCCGACCCCGATCCGAAGACCTGGGACCTGGACGCTCTCGTGGGCTCGGTCCACGAGGCTGTGGACCTGGCCCGGCTGCGAACCCTCGGTCCCAAGGAGCTCGCAGCGTTCAGCACGTTCCTCCCGGCGCTGTACCTGCCCGACGGGTACACCAGGGACATGCCCGGCCTGCACCTGCTCGAGCTGGTCGACAACGTGCACCGCATGCGCGAGGGCGGGCTCGTCGTCGACCACGTCCTCGGGAAGGGATCCTCAGATGCCTGACTGGACCGCACTGACGGTGCAGCTCTCCACGCAGCTGCTGTCCATGCAGGCCAAGCCCGCGATCCCCACGTGGTCCCGCCTGGAGCCGATGAGCCTGACCACGGGAGACCTCACCCCGGGGGTGCAGGCACTGGTCGCCGATCCCCTGTGGATGCTCGGGCGGCAATGGCAGTTCGACGAGCTGCGCGGTGAGGACGGTGGATCGCCGATCCAGGCGACCGTGGTGGGGGAGTCCGCGCCGTTCACCCGGTTCCACGCCTCCGGCTCAGCCGGGGCGCGGACGGAGGCTTCGGCCAGGACCGACTCGGTCGCGCTGCCTGCGCCAGGTGCGCTGGGGGCGGTGCCCCTGGAGGTGCAGGTCGAGGCCGAGGTCCCCGCGGTGGCCCCGGTGCGGCTGCGCGCCCAGGCCGGGCAGCATCTCGTCAGGATGCTGCGAGGCGCCGGGTTGACACCGCTGGCTGACGCGCTGCCCGGGGCGTTCGCGTTCCCCGATGCAGCCGGCCAGGCAGAGGGAGTTGGGGCGGCCCGGCTCCGGCTGGTCTCGGGCCGGCTGCCCGACGGGTTCGCCGTGGCGCAGGCGTGCGCCGACCTGATCGACGGGGACGGTGCCCTGAGCGCACTGCCCGATCCGCTGGACCGCGTCCCAGGGGGCAGGACGGCCAAGGCGGTGAAGGTCGTCGATGCGTGGCTGCGGTGGTCACGGGATCTCCTGGCGGAGCCGGTGGGCCGCAGCTGGGACCCGAGCCGCCTCGAGTACTCCTTCGAGGTCCAGGCCGAGCTCTCCGACGGACCAGTCGTCCTGGACGTGGCCGAGTACACCGGGGGGACCCTCGACTGGTTCCACGGCGACCTCGCCGAGTCCCCGAGGCTGGGTCCGGCTCGGCGAACGGGCCCTGATCCCACGCCGCTGTCGGACACCACGATGCCCACCCCTGTGCGGTTCGCCGGGATGCCCAGCGATCGGCTGTTCGCGTTCGAGGATGCCGCGGTCTACCTCGGGGGGGTCGAGGCCGGGCGCACTGACCTGGCCCGCCTGGCAGTGGCCGAGTTCGCACTGGCCTACGGCGTGGACTGGTTCCTGCTGCCCATCGTGCTTCCCTACGGGTCGGCCACACGCTTCGACCACGTGACCGTGGTCGACACGTTCGGGGTGCCCGTGCAGGTCGCGCCATCGAAGGAGTCGACCTCGCCGGGATGGACGGCCTTCCAGTCCACGCCGGTCACCGACACCGGCCGGCTCGGTGACGTGTTCGTGCTGTCCCCGACCGTTCCCACGGTGCTGGAGGGCGAGCCGCTGGAGGAGGTCGCGCTGTTCCGCGACGAGATGGCCAACCTTGTCTGGGGTGTCGAACGGATCGTGCCCGACGCCAGCACCGGCGAGCCGGTCGACCGGGCCCGCTCGGCGGCCCGGGTGTCACTGCGCCAGCCGGCCCCCGATCCCGACCTGCTCGGTGATGCGCAGCTGGTCTACCGGCTCATGACCCCAGTCCCGGAGAACTGGATCCCGTTCGTCGCCTTCCGCGAGGATCCGACTGCCGTGCGGGCCCATCATGTGCTGGAGCGTCGGCCGATGCTGCGCTTCCCGGAGGGCGGGCAGACCGAGCTGGTCAACCCGATGGGCACGATCCTGCTCAGCGCCGACGATGCGGACCCGGCCACGGACCGGTTGCGGATCGCCGAGGAGGAGGTCCCCCGCGACGGCGTCGTGGTCACCCGCACCTTCCAGTCGGCGCGCACTGTCGGCGGGGGGAGCGTCCTGTGGATCGGCCGCCGGGTCCGCACAGGTCAGGGCGAGGGTGCCAGTGGCCTCCGGTTCGATACGGCCCTGCCCCCCGGCGGGCTGTGAGCTGACGCCGTGCCGGATCTGCGGCGTCCGGTCGTGACGGCCGACAGCGACGCGCGGCTGGCTAGGGTGTGACGGGTGATCGAGGTCAGTGGGTTGGCGAAGTCGTTCGGCGACGTCCGAGCGGTGGGCGGCGTCTCCTTCGTCGTCCCCGACGGCGTGGTGACCGGGTTCCTCGGGCCCAACGGCTCGGGCAAGTCGACCACGATGCGTCTCATGCTGGGGCTGGACCACGGGGGTGGGGCGACGACCTTCGACGGTCGGCGGCTGACCGAGGTCGCGTCGGTCACCCGCACGGTCGGCGCGCACCTGGACGCCAAGTACTTCCATCCCAAGCGGACGGCCCGGGCGCACCTGAGGATGCTGGCCACCGAGGCCCGGGTGCCCGATTCCCGGGTGGACGAGGTGCTCGAGGTGTTCGGCCTGACCGCCGTGGCGGGCAAGCGCCCGAAGGGGTTCTCCCTGGGCATGGGCCAGCGCCTCGGGCTGGCAGGTGCGGTGCTGGCCGAACCCCGCGCGCTGATGCTCGACGAGCCGGCGAACGGGCTGGATCCCCAGTCGATCCACTGGATGCGCGACTTCCTCACGGCCTACGCCGGGCGCGGGAACGCGGTGCTTGTCAGCAGCCATCTGCTCTCGGAGATGCAGCTGATGGCCGACCACGTGGTGGTGATCGCCAAGGGCGAGCTGGTGGCCGATGGGACGATGGCCGACCTGGTGGCCTCGAGCACCCGTAACGACGTCCTGCTGCGCACGCAGGCCCGAGGACCTGCAGGCGGTGCTCGGCGGTCTGACCGCGGCGGGGTTGACGGTCAGTCCCGAGGGCTCCGATGCGGTGTCGGTGGTGGGTGCCGAGCCGGACGCGGTCGGCCTGATCGCCTTCGCAGTAGGGGTTCCGGTGCTGGAGCTGATGGCCCGGCGGGCGTCGCTGGAGCAGGCGTTCCTGGAGCTGACCGAGGGCCAGGAGCAGTTCCGGACCGGTTCGATCGGGGGTGCGGCATGAGCCGGATCCTGGCGTTCGAATGGCGCCGGGCGGTGTCGCTGCGGTCGACCTGGGGGTTCCTCGGCATCGGGATGGCGCTGATGGTGTTCATCGCCTGGGCGGCGATGATCTTCAACGGCACGCAGGAGGGCGCGGCGCCGGGCAGTCGACCCTCGATGGAGGGCGTGGCCACCTTCGACGGCGGTGGCCCGCTGGGCATCATCCTGATCACGACGGTCTGCGCCCAGGCGTTCGGCCATGAGTACCGCGACGGCACCATGCGCCTGGTCCTGTCACAGTTCCCGAAGCGGGCCGAGGTGTTCCTGGCCAAGGTTGCGGTCCCCGCGGCGTTCGTGATCGCCTCGATCCTGCTGGCCCTGGGGATCGCGGTGGCCGGCGCGGCGCTGCTGTTCGATGTGGGCGCGCAGGAGGGGTGGGGCGCGTGGCCGCCATCGGGCTGCGTCAGGTCGCCCTGGGGCTCTGGTGGGGTCTCATCGTGGCCGGTGTCACCGCCCTGATCCGCAACCTCGCGGCGGGGATCATCGTCTCGCTGGTGTTCGCCCTGGTCCTGGAGAACCTGGCCATCGGCCTGCTCAGCACAACCGACCCAGACACCGGCGAGGCGTCCAGCCGTGCCGGGTGGCTGACTGAGAACCTCCCCTTCACCAATGCCCTGCAGTGGGCGGCCGAGGGCGACGGGCGAGCAGCCACGGTGGCGGCCATCTGGGCGGTGGGCGTCGTGGGACTGGCCTGCGTGCTGTTCATCCGCCGCGACGCCTGAGCAGGCGCAGACGGCGTCCGCGTCCGCCACGTTGGACCGGCTTCCTGACCCGGATCGAGGCACACCCCTCACCGGTGTTCCGCCCGGCGGATGTCTCTGGCGCAACGCTGTCGGAGGTGGTCAGCGGGCTACTGGCCCTCGACATGGCGCCCGCGCCGATCAGGCCGCACGCCCATGACACCATTCTGCCAGCCTCCCGTTCCTTGGCGGATCCCTGTTGACGAAAGGCACACCAATGCTCATGTCCCGACAGGTCATAGCCCTCGGCGCCCTGGTGGTGCTCACCCTTACCGCCTGTGGTGAGTCCGGCTCCTCCGGCACCACCACGCGCTCCAGCGGCCAGCGGATCGGCAGCCCTGGCGGCGTGCGCCCCCGTCGCGGGGGACTCCCTGATGGTGCTGGCCGACGACAAGAACCTCCAGACTGTGGACAACATCATCCCGGCGATCAACGCCGAGGCCGCCCAGCCGGCGATGATCGCCGCCCTCGATGCTGTCTCCGCGGTGCTGGACACCCCTACCCTGGTCGACCTCAACAAGCAGGTGGACGTCGATCGCAGCACGTCCAGTGAGGTCGCAGCGACGTTCGTCGAGGGTGCGGACCTGTCGATCACGGACACCTCTGGCTCCGGAGAGGTCGTCGTGGGCGCGGCCAACTTCTCCGAGAACGCGACGCTGGCCGAGATCTACGCCGAGGTCCTGCGTGCGGCCGGATACGACGCCTCCGTGAGAACGATCGGCAACCGCGAGACCTACCTGCCTGCCCTGCAGTCCGGCGAGCTGACCCTGGTGCCCGAGTACGTCGGCACCCTCACGGAGTTCCTCAACAAGAAGGTCAACGGGCCCGACGCCGCGGCGCTGGCCAGCGGCGACCTGGCCGCCACGACCACCGCGCTCACTGACCTGGGCAAGGAAGGTGGTCTCGTGTTCGGGGCACCTGCGGCCGCCGCCGACCAGAACGCGTTCGCCGTGACAACCGCCTTCGCCGAGCAGAACGGGGTGACGACGCTGTCCGAGCTGGCCGCCACGTGCGGCGGGATCATCCTCGGCGGACCGCCGGAGTGCCCCGAGCGCCCCTTCTGCCAGCCGGGTCTGGTCGAGACCTATGGCCTGGACGTGTCCGAGTTCACCTCGCTGGACGCCGGCGGCCCCCTGACCAAGGCCGCGCTGCAGAAGGGCGAGGTCAGCCTGGGCCTGGTGTTCTCCTCGGACGCCGCCTTCGCGCCCGCCGGGTGAGCGGCTCCCGCCGGGTGGTCGCAGATCCGCCGAGTCACCCGATGCCCGACGCGCAGGGGCCGATGCCCGCTGAGCCGGCGGGTGGGCAGATCTCCTTCCAGGCTGTGGGCAAGACCTACCCGGACGGCACCCGAGCGGTGACCCTGCTCGACCTGGAGGTGCGCGCCCACGAGCTCCTCGTCCTGGTCGGGCCCTCAGGATGCGGCAAGTCGACGACGATGCGGATGGTCAACCGGCTCGTCGAGCCGACCGAAGGTCGGATCCTTCTCGACGGGGTCGACATCGCCGGCCTCGATCCCTCGAGGTTGCGCCGCGAGATCGGTTACGTCATCCAGCACGTCGGGCTCTTCCCGCACCGCACGGTCGCCCGGAACGTGGCGACGGTGCCCCGCCTGCTGGGCTGGCCGGCCAACCGTATCGAGGCACGCGTCGACGAACTGCTCGCCCTCGTCGGGCTCGACCCGGCCGTGCACGCACGGCGGTACCCGCACCAGCTCTCCGGTGGGCAGCGCCAGCGCGTGGGCGTAGCCCGGGCACTGGCCGCCGAGCCGCGGGTCATGCTCATGGACGAGCCCTTCGGCGCCGTCGACCCGGTCGGCCGCCGGCACCTGCAGGACGAGTTCCGCCGCCTGCAGCAACGGTTGCGCCCCACGGTCATGTTCGTCACCCACGACATCGACGAGGCCGTCCTGCTCGGTGACCGGGTTGCGGTCTTCAGCCAGGGGGGGCGCCTGGAGCAGGTCGCCGACCCAGTGTCGCTGCTCACCCGCCCCGAAACCCAGGCTGTGCGCGACTTCATCGGCCAGGGCAGCGCGGTGCGCCTGCTCGGCCTGACCAGCGTGCAGGCCACCGACCTTGCGCCTGTGGGCGCAGGACCGCCAGCTCATGGACCGGAACCCACCATCCGGGTCGGCTCCACGCTCGCCGAGGCGTTCGCGGCCCTGGCGGCGTGCCCCTCCGGCCGGATCCTGGCCCTCGACGACTCAGGCCGACCGGTGGGTCAGGTGACCCCGGATGTCATCCACCGGGCTCTGCGCCGCGCCCACCGCACAACGACGTGCCCCGAGGGACCCAGCCCGTCCCCGAGCGCTCCGCAGCGCCTGCCTCAGCGGGCCTCACCGCCGTGATCGCGGCCTCGGACCAGGCGAACCCGTGGGTGTCGATCGACTACGTGCGCGACAACTGGGGCGACATCAGCGCGGCCCTGATCCAACATGCCAGCCTTACCGTGCAGGCGGTGGCGATCGCGGTGGTCCTCGCCCTGCCGCTGGGAGTCCTGGCCCGATCCCACCGGGGAATCGCGGCCACCGTGGTGGGAACAGCCGGAGTCCTCTACACGATCCCGTCGCTTGCACTGTTCGGCCTGTTGGCGCCGGTGACGGGGATCGGGCGCGCCACCGTGCTCATCGCGCTGGTCGCCTACGCGCTGCTGATCCTGATCCGCAACATCCTCGTCGGGCTGTCCCAGGTGCCGCCAGAGGTGCGCGACGCGGCACGGGGCCAGGGCTACGGTCCCGTCCGCCAACTGCTCGGCGTGGAGCTGCCCGTTGCTCTGCCCACGATCATCGCCGGGATCCGGCTGGCGACAGTGACGACCGTCGCCCTGGTCACCGTGGGCGTTGTCGTCGGCTACGGCGGATTGGGCCAGCTGATGTTCCGCGGCCTGTACAGCAACTACCGGGCAGAGGTGTTCACCGCGACCGTCCTGTGCCTGGCGCTTGCATTCCTCGCCGACCTGATGCTCTGGGCGGTCGGTCGAGTGCTCACCCCATGGAACCGGACCGGGGGAACCTCGTGAGCGCCCCTGGCGTCCGGTCCTCGGTGCTCGCCGATGCGATGACCTGGCTCAACGACCCACTGAACTGGGCCGGTCCCAACGGAATCGTCGCGTTGACCACCGAGCACCTGGTCATGTCCGTCATCGCGGTTCTGACCGCCGCAGCGATCGCCCTTCCGTTCGGTGTGTGGCTCGGGCACACCGGCCGTGGTGCCACGTTGACGGTCGTGGCCGCCAACACCTCCCGGGCGCTGCCCACCCTGGCCCTGCTCACCCTGTTCGCCGCCTCGGCGATCGGGTTCGGCAACCGGGCCACCGTGCTAGCGGTCACCATCTTCGCCATCCCGCCGATCCTCACCAACTCCTTCGAGGGGATCCGTGGAGTCGATCGCGACGTCCGCGACGCCGCCCTGGGCATGGGCATGCGAGGGCGAGGCGTCCTGCTCGGGGTCAGCATCCCCCTGGCGATCCCCGTGATCGCCGCTGGCGTACGCACCGCGGCCGTCCAGGTCGTGGCCACCATCCCCCTGGCGGCACTCGTCGGCGGTGGGGGGCTCGGCGTGATCATCGTGACCGGTATCGCGACCCAGCGCTACGGCAAGGCCCTGGCCGGGGCGATCCTCGTCGCCCTGGTGTGCCTGGCCGTCGAAGCCCTGCTCGCACTCGCGCAGCGGGTCCTGACCCCCACCCCGATCCGCGAGTTCGCACGCTCGACCACACGCTGACCCAATGGTCAGCGGACTCTGGACGCGCCGGCCACGTCGTCGGGTGTCGGGGCGTCGTGGTCGGCCGTGACGGGGCGCACCTGGACGACGTGCGCGAGCATCACGGCCTGACCACTGACCGGGTCCATATGCGCGGCACCGCCGGGGATCACGTCGTTGACGTTGGCGCCGGGCAGCGAGCGCGCCCGCGGGTGCCCGGACGTCGCGTGCCCCCACCCGTGCGGCACGACGACGACGCCGCGGGCCACGTCGTCTGTCAGGGAGCACGGCAGTCGAACGGTGCCAGCGTGGGAGGAGACCTCGACCTGGTCGCCGTCGGCGATCCCGCGCTCCGCGGCGTCCTGCGGGTGCAGCAGCACCACGTTTCCGCCGGGCGGTTGGCTGATGCGGGGGTTGCCGTGCATCCAGCTGTTGTGCGAGCGGCGGTCGCGGCGTCCGATGAGGCGAAGTACGTCGGTGCGCGACAGATCCGCCTCGAGGTGCTCGAGCCGGGCGGCGTCGGCGACGAGCTCGGGCGGAGCGAGGTGCACGAGCCCGTCGGGCGTGCGCACCCGTCGGCCGAGGAAGGTCCCCGGTTCCGACGGCGGCAGGAGCACGCCCTGCGGGTGCTGGCGCAGCTCGCGCAGGGTGGTGCGGCGTCCCCAGCGCAGCAGCAGCGCGAGGATGCGATCCGGCGTGAGCTCGGGCCGGCCGGGCAGCCGGCGCAGGAGGCGGTTCACCCGCGGGAGCACGTTCGCCGCCGTCGGTCCCAGCAACGGCGCGCCACTGGCCTCGGCGAGGTCGGAGAAGATGCGCCACTCCTCGCGGCGCTCGTGTGCAGGAGGTACCACGGGTGGCGTCCATTGCGCGTGCGGCACGACCTGGAGCACCTGGTGGGTGATGGTGAAGTCGCTGCGCTCGAGCATGTCGGTGGCGGGCAGCACGTAGTGGGCGAGGGCCGCGGTCTCGTTGCGGTAGATGTCGATGCTGACAACGAGGTCGAGCTGGCGCATCGCGTCCGCGAGCTGCTGGCTCCCGCCGGGCACCGAGTGCACCGGGTTGCCCGCGGTCACGAACAAAGCCCGTATCCGGTCCGGATGGTCGGTGCTG